>JABCYW010000042.1:0-32500 GCA_013289985.1 Betaproteobacteria bacterium
GGGCGCCAGCACGAACGGCTGCACGTGTTCGACCTGGCGTTTCCCGCGGGGCGGGTGCCGCGCAACGTGGACGGCGAGGTCGCCGAGCATCGCCTGATGCCCGTCGCCGAGGCCCTGGCGCGCGCGGCCGCGGGCGAGCTCACCACCGACGCGGCGCTCGCAACGCTGGATTTCGCGGTTCGCCGCGGATTGATCGAACCGATCGATGCCGGACAGGAATCAACCGGGGCGGGCTGGACGGCCGTCCAGGCGGCGGCCTTCGAGGCGCTCCGCCCCGGGGATCTCGGGTGGTTGTAGGGGCTTGAGGGCCTGATCTACCATTCAAACCAACTGAAGTGCGGCATCAATCACGCTCAACCCGCCGCCCCGCCAGGCCCGGGACACTGCCCTTCAAGATGCAACGCCGCTCCTTCCTCCGCCACGCCGCATCCGAGCCGAGAACATGACCACACTCACCAAGCCCGCCACCCGCTATACCGGCACCGCGATCCTCCTTCACTGGCTGATGGGGCTGGCGATCGCCGGCAACTTCTGCGTCGGGCTGTACATGGCCGACCTGCCGATGTCGATGATGCGGCTGAAGCTCTACAACTATCACAAGTGGGCCGGCGCCACGATCCTGCTGCTGGCCGCGCTGCGCCTGCTGTGGCGCCTGACGCACCGGCCGCCGGCCGACCTGCCGGCGCCGAAGTGGCAGCACACGGCGGCCACCGCCACGCACTGGGGCCTGTACGCGCTGTTCTTCGCCGTGCCGCTGGTGGGCTGGGCGTACAGCTCGGCCGCGGGCTTCCCCATCGTGCTGTTCGGCGTGCTGCCGCTGCCCGACTTCGTGCCGAAGGACCACGACCTGGCAGAGGCGATCAAGCCCTGGCACGGCGACCTGGCCTGGGTGCTGTTCGCGCTGGTCGCGCTGCACGTGGCCGCCGTCTTCAAGCACATGGTCATCGACCGCGACGGCCTCGTCCGCCGCATGATGCCCGGCCGCGACTGACCCTTACCCGCAACAGAGAACGACCATGAACAAGATTCGCATCGCCCTCGTCCTGGCCACCTCGCTGGCCTTCACCGGCGTCGCCTTCGCGCAGGCCACGGTGGTTCCGGCCCAGAGCCAGATCACGTTCGCCATCAAGGAGATGGGCGTTCCCGTCGAGGGCAAGTTCGCCAAGTGGACGGCCGACATCGCCTTCGACCCGAAGAAGCCCGAGGCCGGCAAGGTGGCCTTCACCATCGCCACCGGCAGCGCGTCGTTCGGCTCGCCCGAGACCGACGCCGAGGTGCCCAAGGCCACCTGGTTCAACGTCGCCAAGTTCCCCAACGCCACCTTCGCGTCCACCGCGATCAAGGCCAAGGGCGGCGGCAAGTACGACGTCACCGGCAAGCTGAGCGTCAAGGGCACCACCAGGGACATCGTGGTGCCCATCGCCCTGACCCAGGCCGGCGCGGCCACCACCGCCACCGGCACGTTCACCATCAAGCGCAACGACTTCAAGATCGGCGAAGGCGAGTGGACGGACACGTCGCAGCTGGCCGACGAGGTCGCGGTCAAGTTCAAGATCGCCCTGACCGGCGTGGCGCCGCTCTGACAGCCTGAAGAAATCCCCCTTGCCCCTCGCGGGGCGGCAGCCGGTGGTGCGGGTCAGCGCCGGGACGCTTCCATCTCTCATTTCCTGACCCGCTGGAGTTCCCCATGAAGAAGATTTCCCTGATCGCGGCCCTGGCCGCCCTCGGCTTCGCCGCTGCCGCCCACGCCGAATCGGCCACCTACGCCATCGAGCCGAGCCACACGTTCGCCACGTTCGAGATCGGCCACTTCAACACGTCCACCAACCGCGGCCGCTTCAACAAGACCAGCGGCACCGTGACGCTGGACAAGGCCGCCAAGACCGGCTCGCTGGACGTCACCGTCGACACCTCGTCGCTGGACACCGGCACCGCCGCGTTCACCAAGCACATCTCCAGCGAGGAGATCCTCAACGTCGCCGTCAACCCGACGGCCCACCTGGTGGCCACCAAGTTCACCTTCAACGGCGACAAGGTCAGCGAGATCGACGGCAACCTGACCCTCAACGGCAAGACCAACCCGGTCGTGCTGAAGGCGCAGAACTACAACTGCTACAACAGCCCGATGATCAAGCGCGAAGTCTGCGGCGGCGACTTCGACACGACCATCGTGCGCAGCCAGTACGGCGTCAACTACGGCCTGAACTACGGCTTCCCCGACAACGTGCATCTGGTCATCCAGGTTGAAGCCGTCAAGCAATAAGCTCGGCAGCGCCGCCCTCAAGGCGGCGTTCGTGCTTTCCTGCGCCAGCCCGGGCCTCGCGCCCGCGCTGGCGCAGTCCATTGCGGGCCCGGTCACCTACCAGCTGGATCCCGACCACACCTTCGTCACGTTCGAGGTGCTGCACTTCGGCACCTCCACCCTGCGCGGGCGCATCGGCCCGGTCACGGGCGAGGTGACGGTGGATCGCGGCGCGAAGACAGGCGACCTGCGGTTGCGCATTCCCGTGGCCACGCTGGACACCGGCATGCGCGTGCTCGACGCGCGCCTGCGCGAGCCCGACCTGCTGGCCGCCGCGGAGTACCCGGAGGCGTATTTCGTCGCCACGCGGTTCCAGTTCGATGCCGCGGGCGGCGTCAAGGAAGTGCGCGGCGAGTTCACGCTGCGCGGCGTCGGCCAGCCGCTGTCCCTCTACGCGAAGTCGTTCGGCTGCCGGCGCGACGAGCGCCTGAAGCGCGAGGTCTGCGGCGGCGATTTCACGGGCGACCTGAAGCGCCACGACTTCGGAGCGACCTTCGGCGAGCCTTTCGTCAGCGACGACGTGCATCTGGTGGTCCAGGTGGAAGCCATCGCCCCGGAAGCCGCGGGTGCCCGATAATCGAGCGTTTGCCGCAATGCCGGCAGGAACCCGAAAGCTTTGGCGATGACTCTCCCAGACGATTGGCGGCACGACCGCGAGGTCGGCGTGCAACTCGGCACGACGCTGGACACCACCCGCGTCGACGACGTGCGCATCGGCGCCGTGCGCCCGCTCATTTCCCCGGCCCTGCTGCTGGATGACATGCCAGCGCCCGACAGCGCCGTGTCGCTGGTGGAGGGCGCGCGCGCCGAACTGGCCAAGGTGCTGTCCGGCGCCGACGACCGCCTGATCGTGGTGGTGGGCCCGTGCTCGATCCACGACCACGACCAGGCGCTGGAGTACGCGCGCCACTTGAAGGTGGTGGCCGACGCGCTCGCCGACGACCTGCTCGTCGTGATGCGCGTGTACTTCGAGAAGCCGCGCACCACGGTCGGCTGGAAGGGCTACATCAACGATCCGCGCCTGGACGGCAGCTTCCGCATCAACGAAGGACTGCGCAAGGCTCGCCAGCTGCTGCTGGACGTGGCCGAGATCGGCCTGCCCGCCGGCACCGAGTTCCTCGACCTGCTGAGCCCGCAGTACATCGCCGACCTGGTGTCCTGGGGCGCGATCGGCGCCCGCACCACCGAGAGCCAGAGCCACCGCCAGCTCGCCTCGGGCCTGTCGTGCCCGGTGGGCTTCAAGAACGGCACCGACGGCGGCATCAAGGTGGCGGCCGACGCCATCCTCGCGGCCAACGCGTCGCACGCGTTCATGGGCATGACCAAGATGGGCCAGGCCGCCATCTTCGAGACGCGCGGCAACGCCGACTGCCACGTGATCCTGCGCGGCGGCAAGGCACCCAACTACAAGGCGCCCGACGTGGCCGCCGCCTGCGTCGCGCTCGCCGAACGTGGCCTGCGCGAACAGGTGATGATCGATTTCTCGCACGCCAATTCCGAGAAGAAGCACCAGCGCCAGATCGACGTGGGCGCCGACGTGGCCGCGCAGATCGCCGGCGGCGACCCGCGCATCACCGGCGTGATGATCGAGAGCCACCTGGCCGACGGCCGTCAGGATCTCAAGCCGGGCGTGGCGCCGGCCTGGGGCGTGTCCATCACCGACGCCTGCATCGGCTGGGCCGACACCGAGCCGCTGCTGGCGAGCCTCGCGAAGGCGGTGCGCGAACGCCGCGCCGGCACGGCGTCGTGAGCGCGACCGCGATCTCGGCCGGCACCGATCGCGCCGTCGACGGCGTGCGCTACGTCGGCTTCTGGGCCCGCGTGGCCGCCGGGTTGCTCGACCTGATCCTGGTGATGTTCGTCGTGACGCCGGTGGCGGTCTATGTGTTCGGCGACGGCTGGACGGACGGCCGCGGCGTGCTCGGCTTCGTCGTGAACTGGGTGCCGCTGGGCGGCGCGATCATCGCGTTCTGGGTGATGAAGGGCGCGACGCCGGGCAAGCTGGCGATCTCCGCGACCGTGGTCGATGCCCAGACCTTCGCGCCGGTGGACTTCTGGCAGGCGCTGGCGCGCTATGTCGGCTATTTCATCTCGACGATCCCGCTGTTCGCCGGCCTGGCCTGGGTGGCCTTCGACGCGCGCAAGCAGGGCTGGCATGACAAGATGGCGCGCACGGTGGTGATCTACCGGCCGCGCTAGTCAACCCGACGGGAGCGAAGCGATGCAGCGAGTGACCGGAATCGGCGGCGTCTTCTTCAAGGCGCGCGACGCCGAGGGCCTGCGGGCCTGGTACAAGCGCCACCTCGGGCTGGACGTGCAGGACTGGGGCGGGCTCGCGTTCCCGCCGGCGCCCACGCAGCCCGCCGGCGGCAGATCCCCGCTGGCCTCGCATACCACCTGGTGCATCTTCCCGGCCGACAGCGACTACTTCGGCGGCACGCGCGGCGCGCCGTTCATGGTCAATTACCGGGTGGCCGACCTCGACGCGCTGCTCGCGGTGCTGAAGCGCGAGGGCTGCGCCGTCGACGACAAGACCGAGGTGTCCGAATACGGCAAGTTCGGCTGGGTGACCGACCCGGAAGGCAACCGGGTCGAGCTCTGGCAGCCGCCGGCCTGAGCCGGCAGCGGGTCAGACCCGTTCCACGACCAGCGCGATCCCCTGGCCCACGCCGATGCACATCGTGCACAGCGCGTAGCGGCCGCCCGTGGCGTGCAGCTGGTTGACGGCGGTCGTCACCAGGCGCGCGCCGCTGGCGCCGAGCGGATGCCCCAGCGCGATCGCGCCGCCGTTCGGGTTCACGCGCGGATCGTCGTCGCCCACGCCCAACTGGCGCAGCACGGCCAGGCCTTGCGCGGCGAAGGCCTCGTTCAGCTCGATGACGTCCATCTGCGAGATGGTCAGGCCCAGGCGGGCCAGCAGCTTCTTCGATGCCGGTGCCGGCCCGATGCCCATGATGCGCGGCGCGACGCCCGCCACGGCCATGCCCAGCACGCGGGCGCGCGGCGTCAGGCCGTGCGTCTTCGCCGCGCCGGCGCTGGCCAGCAGCAGGGCGCAGGCGCCGTCGTTGACGCCCGAGGCGTTGCCGGCGGTGATGGTGCCGTTCGGGCGCACGATGGGCTTCAGCTTGCCCAGCGCTTCCAGCGAGGTCTCGCGCGGATGTTCGTCCCTGGCCACGACGAGGGCGTCGCCTTTCTTCTGCGGCACCGTCACGGGCGTGATCTCGGCGTCGAAGAAGCCGCGCTTCTGGGCCTCGACGGCACGCAGTTGCGAGCGCAGCGCCATCGCGTCCTGGTCGGCGCGGGCGATGCCGAAGTCGTCGGCCACGTTCTCGGCCGTCTCGGGCATCGAGTCGACGCCGTACTGCGCCTTCATCCGCGGATTGACGAAGCGCCAGCCGATGGTGGTGTCGTAGAGCGCGTTCTCGCGCGCGAACGCCGACGTGGCCTTGGGCATCACGAAGGGCGCGCGGCTCATGCTCTCCACGCCGCCGGCCAGCAGCAGGCCGGCCTCGCCGGCACGGATCGCCTGGGCCGCGCTGCCCACCGCGTTCAGGCCCGAGCCGCACAGGCGATTCAGCGTGACGCCGGGTACATCTACGGGTATACCTGCCAGCAGCGCGCTCATGCGGGCGACGTTGCGGTTGTCCTCGCCGGCCTGGTTCGCGCAGCCGTACAGGACGTCGTCGATCGCCGCGGGATCGAGTTCGGGATGGCGCGCCAGCAACGCGCGGATTGGAATGGCCCCCAGGTCGTCGGCGCGCACCGCCGACAGGGCGCCGCCGTAGCGGCCGAAAGGAGTGCGCAGCGCGTCGCAGATGAAGGCGTCGGTCATGAAGGGCGTCTCTCGAAGTGTCGAATTTGTTCGCAGGCAGAACATTTATTCGTGAATGGGCACCTGCGAGCCGGATTTTGCGCGTTTTCGGTGCGCCAACGTCATATGGGGAGATCTGTCCGCTCAAGTCGGGCAGGGAACTGGCCGATTCAACCGAGAGACTAGAACCGGCCGCAGGCGGCGGCCGGCAAGGAAGATTCGAATGACGACCCCCATCCAAGCGAGTGCGTTGCGTATCGGCATGTTCGTTCACCTGAACGTCGGCTGGATGTCGCATCCGTTCCCGCTGTCGAGCTTCAAGCTGACCACCAGCGAGCAGATCGAGACGATCCGCGCGCTGGGCCTGTCCGGCCTGACGTGGAGTCCCGAGCGCAGCGACATCGAGGAACCCGCGGCCGCCGCCGGCGAAGCCCCCGTCGCCCCGTCGCACGTCGAGGAAGAGGCGCCCAAGGCGCTGGACGCCCGCCAGCTGGCCAGGCTGGCGCTGAGCGCGCAGATGGAGATCGCCGCGCGTTGCGAGCGCCAGTTCACCGAGGCCTGCCGCGACCTGCGCCGCACCAACGACAAGGTGCTCACCGACCCCGTGCAGGCCAATGCCGACGCGCAGCAGCTCGCCAGGGCGCTGCTGGACAAGATGCTGGTGGAGGGCGAGCCCTGCCTGCGCGTGCTGGGCGAGATGGCCAGCGACCGCCACGCCGCCCATTCGCTGAACGTGGCCGTGGTCTCCCTGATGCTGGGCCGCCAGCTGGCGGTGCCCGCCAACGTCTTGATGGAACTGGGCGTCGGCGCGCTGATGCACGACGTGGGCAAGATCGCGCTGCCCGATCGCGTGCGCCTGGCGCGCGACGACTTCAATGCCGGCGAGGCCGCGCTGTATCGCGACCACGTGGCCCAGGGCCTGATCCTCGGCCGCCGCATGGGCCTGTCGGCCGATGCGCAGCTGGTCATCGCGCAGCATCACGAGCTGGCCGACGGCAGCGGCTTTCCCAGCGCGTTGATGCTGCCGCGCATGTCGCTGCCGGCGCGCATCGTGGCGCTCGTCAATCGCTACGACAACCTGTGCAACCCCGCGTCGCCGGCGCAGTCCGTCACGCCGCACGAGGCCTTGTCGCGCCTGTTCGCGCAGTGCCGCTCGAAGTTCGACGAGACGCTGCTGTCCGGCTTCATCAAGATGATGGGCATCTACCCGCCCGGCTCGGTGGTGCAGCTGAGCGACGACCGCTTCGCGATGGTGATGGCCGTCAACGCGGCGCACCCGCTCAAGCCGCGCGTGCTGGTCTACGACCCGGCCGTGGCGCTCGAGGAGGCCGTCCATCTCGACCTCGAGAAGACCCCGCAGGTCGGCATCCGCCGCAGCCTGAAGCCGGTGCAGCTTCCCACGCGCGCCGTCGACTACCTGAAGCCGCGCCAGCGCATCTCGTACTTCTTCGACGTGGAAAGCACGCCGAAGGAGGACGTGCGGGAAGAGGCGGAGGCATGACCTCCAACCCGCCGCTGCTGGCGCAGGTCCCGGCCAGGGAGCCCCTGTCGGGCATGTTCGCGGCGCTCGCCGCGATGGGCCATGCCGCATGGATCGTCGACGCGGCGCACGGCCGGATCCTGGCCGCCAACGTCGAGGCCGAGGAGCTGCTGGAGCGCACCGACCTCGAGGGCCTGGACGCCGACGACGCCGTCGCCGACCTCGAGGACATGGCCTACTGGGACGGCGTGCGCTGCGGCGTCGTCGCGGTGCTCGACAGCGACGCCGAGCTGAACCTGCCCAGCGGGCGCATCTGCGCGGTCTCGCGCCGCATCGCGCCGCTGTGGTTGGACGGCGGCTGCCCGCTGTTCCTCGTGCAGGTGCGCGATCGCAGCCGCGAGCACCGCATCGAGCTGGAGCGCGAGACCGCGTTGTCCGAGCTGCGCGCCACGCTGGAGGCCACCGCCGACGCCATCCTCGTCACCGACCTGAACGGCCGCATCCGCGCCTTCAACCGCCGCTTCGCGCGCATGTGGGCGCTGCCCGACGGCGTGCTGCATGCGGGCGACGACCGCGCGGTGCAGGAGTGGATGCGCATGAACGTGATGGACGTCGACGCGTACGACCGCCGCCTGGAGGACGTCTACGCCCACACGCTGGCCGAGGCGCACGACGAGGTCGCGCAGGTCAACGGCGCCGTCATCGAGCGCCACGCGCAGCCGCAGTGGAGCCAGGGCCGGCCCATCGGCCGCGTGTTCTCGTTCCGCGAGACGAACCCGCACCGTGCCGGCGCGCCGCGCGAGCCCGGCCACCGCGGCATCGACCAGCTCACCCACCTGCCCAATCGCACCGGTTTCCTGCTGACGCTGGAAGACGCGCTGCGCTCGGGGCGCCAGGGCGCGGGCTTTGCCGTGCTGTGCATCGAGTTCAACCGCGACGCCTTGTTCGGCGAGGGCGGCGACAGCGCCGCGGGCGCCCGCCGCCTGTCGGAGCTGGCGGCCCAGGTGCGCGGCGCCATGCGCCTGCCGCACTACTGCGCCCGCCTTGGCGGCAGCCGCTTCGGCGTGCTGATCGACTACGCCAGCGAGGCCGCCGCCGAGGCCGCCGCGCGTCGCCTGATCGAGGCCCAGGAAAGCGTGGCCGGCGTGCCCGTGGCCATCGGCATCGGCACCTATCCGGGCGCCGGCTTGTCGGGCGACGAGATCCTGCGCCACGTCGAGATCGCGATGCATCGCGCGCAGCAGGCCAGCCGCTCGACGTTCGCGCTGCACAAGTTCGGCTTCGAGGGCTGGCAGCGCAAGCGCGACCGCGTCGAGGCGGGCCTGCTGCGGGCCGGCGAGGAAGGGCGCTTCCGCCTGGCCGCGCAGCCGCGCTTCGACACCCGCACCGGCCTGGCCGTGGCGCTGAAGGTGCAACTGCGTTGGCGCGACCGCGAGCTGGGCGAGGTGGCCGCCAGCCAGTTCATGGGCGTGGCCGAGGAGCGCGGCCTGGTCGGCGCGCTCGACGACTGGGTGCTGGAGCACGGCCTGCTGCAGCAGCGCCGCTGGCGCGCGGCGGGCCACGCGCTGCGCCTGAACGTGAACGTGTCCGACTGGCAGCTGACGCAGCCCGGCTACGCGCGCCGCGTGGCTGCCGCGCTGGAGGCCGCCGGCTGTGCGCCGCAGGACCTGGAGATCGACGTGGGCGAATCCGCGCTGCAGGCCGATCCCGACGCCGCGCTGGCGGCGGTGCGCTCGCTGGCGCGCCAGGGCATCCGCGTGCTGCTCGACGGCTTCGGCGCGGGCACCAGCTCGCTGGCGGCGCTGCAGAAGCTGCCGTTCGCCGGCGTCAAGCTCGACCCGGCGCTGGCACAGGCCTGCGCCGGCGCGGGCGCCGAGTCGCGCTGGGTACCGGCGCTCGTGGAGCTGGTCCACGCGATGCGGCTGGAGGTGCACGCCGTCGGCGCCGACACCGAGCCGCAGTGCGCCGCGCTGATGGCGGCCGGCTGCGACGGCGTCCAGGGGCGCCGCCTGGGGCAGTGGATGGAAGACCCCGCGCTCGAATCCTGGCTGGGCAGGCCGGCCTCGCAGCGCAGCCTCTGAGCGCGACGCCTACGCGTCCTGCATCTGATCCTCGCCGCCCAGGTTGGGCGCGACGTCCTCTTCGAGATCGAGATCCTCGCCATGCCCCTCGCTCGTGGGCGTGGGCGTGGGCGTGGGCGTGGGCGCGGGCGCGGGCGCGGGCGCGGGCGCCGCGGGCGTGGACGGCGACGGAGGGGTGGCGGATGGGCTCATGGGGTTCCTCGGTGCGGCAGGAAGCTGCCAGTGGAGATTCTGATCTTCCCGCCGCCACGTTGCGGCACACGTAGGACAGGCACTACAGCCGGTCGGGAAGCCGGCCGGCAGCCAACGCCGAACAATCGGCGCATCCTCGGGGTGTCGTCAATGTTCCCCGCGAAAGCCGCGCCCCATGTCCGTCTCCCGTCCTCGCAGCCTGCTTCTCGTCCGCGCCCCTGGCCCGGCCAGCCGGTGATGGACGCCCGGAGCATCTCCGCGCAGGCCGCCGGCACGGCCCCGCGCGCGCGCCCGGGCGATCGCGAGACGCCCCCGCGCGCGCTGGACGTCTACGTGGTGGAGGACAACGTCATCGTCCTCGAGAGCCTCGTCGCTGCTCTGGAAGAACTCGCTCCGGTGCACGTGGTGGGCACGGCGGCCGACGAGAGCGTCGCCGTCCAGTGGCTGCGGGCTGGCGGCGAGCGCTGCGACCTGGTGATCATCGACATCTTCCTGCGCACCGGCTCCGGCCTGGGCGTGATCGCGGCGGCCCGCCGCGAACGTCCGGGCGCCGCGCTGGTGGTGCTCAGCAACTACGCCACCGACGAGATGCACGCGCGCTGCCAGGCCAGCGGCGCCGATCGCGTGTTCGACAAGTCGCGCGACATCGACCAGCTCGTGGCGTTCTGCATCGCGCTGTCGTCGCGCGAACCCGGGGAGCGCTCGCACTGACGAGCGGGAACCGAGGTCCAAACATGCGTCGGCGATGCGGTCTTGGCGCCACCGCGACCTTTGAGCGCGCATGCTGATTGCCCTGTAGTCGCCGTCCTACGCCGTGGCCCGTGGCTGCCCGACATGCAGGCACGTCCCGGCCCTACCGCGAAGCGCCGGCGTGCCGCGCAGACTTGAAACGGCCTTGTCAGCGCCCAGGCCGAACCACGGTCGTGGCGAAGAAATCCAACCCTCCAGGAGTTCCCATGTCCGAAACCTCGCTGTCCAACACCTCCGCCACCACCTCCGAGCACTTCAATCGCGCCGCCGCCGCCCTGAAGGCCGCGGAACGCGACGCCCACGCCGCCATCGACAGCGCCGTCGACGGCCTGGCCAGCGTGTACGGCGACGCCAGGCCGCTGCTGGCCCGCGTGGGCCAGCGTACTCGCGACCGCGCGAGCGACGGCTACGACGCCGCCCGCGAGCGCGCCGCCGCCCTGCGCGACCGCAGCCAGCAGGCCGTCGAGTCCGCGCGCGGCTACGTGAAGGACGAGCCGATCAAGTCGCTGCTGATCGCCGCCGCCGTCGGCGCGGCCGTCATCGCGCTGGTGGAAGTGGTGCGCGTCCGCCGCAATCGCTGAAGTACCCCCCGGGTTCCGCGCGAACCGTCGGGCACATCGCGGACAATCGCGGCCAAGGCATTCCTTGGCCGCTTTCATTTGGGCAACACACCATGATGTACAAGTTCAAGAGCAAGGCCACCGGCGACCTGATCATGACGCAGCCGGTGGGCGACCGCGTGCTGTCGCTCATCGGAAAGCCTGCGGCGCCGCAAGGCATCATCGACGTCGACCAGCTGGCGGCCGCCATGAGCGCGCTGGAGGCGGCGGTCGCGGCCGAGAGTCCCAGGCCCGCCGACGACGGCGATGACGCCTCACCCAAGGCCGACGCGGTCAGCCTGCGCCAGCGCGTCTGGCCGATGGTGGAGATGATGAGGCGCGCCCTGGCCGAGAAGCAGCCCATCGTCTGGGGCGCCTGAGCAACCTTTCACAGCTTCTGACGAAAGACCGATTGCATGAGCCATGGGGAAGCGACGCGACTGATCGCGGTACGGCACGGCGAGACCGCCTGGAACGTCGAGGCCCGCCTGCAGGGGCAGCTGGACATCCCGCTCAACGAGCGCGGCCGCGAACAGGCCCGCCGCACGGCGCACTGGCTCGCGGAAGACCATCCCGACGTGGTCGTCAGCAGCGACCTCGCGCGCGCGAAGGCGACCGCGGAGGCCATCGCGGGCTTCAACCGCGTCCCGCTGGAGCTCGACCCCGGCCTGCGCGAGCGCAGCTTCGGCAGCTTCCAGGGCATGACGCACACCGAGGTGGCCGAGCGCTGGCCCGGGCAGTCGGCGCGCTGGAAGAGCCGCGACCCGGAGTTCGCTCCGGGCAACGGCGAGTCGCTCACGGTGTTCTACCCGCGCTGCGTGGAGGCCACGCTGCGCATCGCCGAGCGCCACGCCGGCAAGACCGTGGTGCTGGTGGCCCACGGCGGCGTGCTCGACTGCCTCTATCGCGCCGCCGCCCGCGTGCCGCTGGACGCGCCGCGCATCTGGTCGCTGGACAACGCCGCCATCAATCGCCTGCTGCACACCAGCTCGGGCCTGACGCTGGTGGGCTGGAACGACACCAGCCACCTGGACGTGGGCGCGCCGACGCTCGACGAATCGGCCGACCGGATGCCGGTGGCCGCGGCCTTGGCGGCGCGCACCGACTAGAGCTCGGGCGGCTGCCCGAACAGGTCGACGCCCGCGCGGGCGGGCGGCGCCAGGCCCAGGTGGCGGTAGGCGGCGACGGTGGCGATGCGGCCGCGCGGCGTGCGTTGCAGGTAGCCCTGCTGGATCAGGTAGGGCTCGATGACGTCCTCGATCGTGCCCGACTCCTCGCCGATGGCCGCGGCGACGTTGTCAAGGCCCACCGGGCCACCGTCGAAGCGGTGCACGATGGCCTCGAGCAGCTTGCGGTCCATCACGTCGAAGCCCTGCGGGTCGACGTCGAGCATCGCCAGCGCCAGGTTGGCCACCGGCACGGTGATGCGGCCCTGGGCCTTCACGTCGGCGTAGTCGCGCACGCGGCGCAGCAGGCGGTTGGCGATGCGCGGCGTGCCGCGCGAGCGGCGGGCGAGCTCGTGGGCGCCGTCGGGGTCGATGGGCACGCCCAGCAGGCCGGCCGAGCGCGTGACGATGCGCGCCAGCTCCTCGGCCGTGTAGAACTCCAGCCGCGCGACGATGCCGAAGCGGTCGCGCAGCGGGTTGGTGAGCATGCCGGCGCGCGTGGTGGCACCCACCAGCGTGAACGGCTGCAGGTCGAGCTTGATCGAGCGCGCGGCGGGGCCGTCGCCGATCATGATGTCGATCTGGAAGTCTTCCAGCGCCGGATACAGGATTTCCTCGACGACCGGCGACAGGCGGTGGATCTCGTCGATGAACAGCACGTCGTTGCGCTCGAGGCCGGTGAGGATGGCGGCGAGATCCTTGGGCTTCTCCAGCACCGGGCCGGACGTCTGGCGCAGGTTCACGCCCAGTTCGGCCGCGATGATGTGGGACAGCGTGGTCTTGCCGAGGCCGGGCGGGCCGAACAGCAGCACGTGGTCGAGCGACTCGGCACGCTTGCGGGCGGCGCCGATGAAGATGTCGAGCTGCTCGCGCGCCTTGACCTGGCCAACGTAGTCGTCCAGGCGCTTGGGCCGCAGGGCGCGCTCCATCGCCTCTTCGTTGGGCGATGCCGGATTGGCGCCGACGACCCGCGCAGGTCGCGGATCGCCAGCATTGGCGGGCCCGAAATCGTCGGTCTGTATGGACATGCAGTGATTATGACGCCGGCCGGAACGTTCGGGGCGACAGGCGCTCCAACTTGGCTCGCGTACGATTCCCGCCATGAACAAATCCGTCCTTTTCCTCGCCGCCGCCCTGCTGGCCGGCGCCGCCCACGCCCAGGTCACCGTCGACAAGCCCTGGGTGCGCGCCACCGTGCCGCAGCAGACCACCAGCGCCGCCTACCTCACGATCACGTCCGTCCAGGGCGGCAAGCTGGTGGACGCCAGCTCGCCCGTGGCCGCCTCGGTGGAGGTGCACGAGATGAAGATGGAGGGCGAGATGATGAAGATGCGCGGCGTCGACGCGCTGCCGCTGCCCGCCGGCAAGCCGGTGGAGTTCAAGCCGAACGGCCTGCACATCATGCTGACGGGCCTGAAGGCGCCGCTGAAGGCCGGCGACGTGGTGCCGATCAAGCTCGTCGTCGAGGACGCGAAGGGCAAGCGCCAGACGGTGGACGTGAAGGCCACTGCGCGCCAGAACTGAGGCCTACGACAGCGCCTTCATGGCCAGCTTGATCCCGTCGGACACTCCGACGTCCTTGGGCAGCCCCTTGATCGCCATCGCCGCTTCCTTCTCGTTGTAGCCGAGCGCGATCAGCGCCTGCACGATGTCGCCCTGCGCGTCGTTGGCGATGGTCGCGCCGCCGCCGGCCAGTTCCGGCCCCAGCTTGCCCTTGAGCTCCAGCAGCAGCCGCTCGGCCGTCTTCTTGCCGATGCCCGGCACCTTCTGCAGCCGGCCGCCTTCCTGGCGCGCCACGGCGCCGGCCAGGTCGCCCACCGACAGGCCCGAGAGCACGCCCAGCGCGGTGCGCGGCCCGACGCCCGAGATCTTGATCAGCAGCCGGAAGGTGGCGCGTTCCTCGCCGGTGAGGAAGGCGAACAGCTGCTGCGCGTCCTCGCGCACCACGAAATGCGTGAGCAGCGTGACGCGCTCGCCCAGGCCGGGCAGGTTGCAGAACGTGCTCATGGGCACGTCCACCTCGTAGCCGACGCCCTGCACGTCCACCAGGATTTGCGGGGGCGCTTTTTCCGCGACGATGCCCGTGAGACGTCCGATCATGCGGCGATTATCTGTTCCGCCGACAATCACTGACATTCAACGAAGCAAACGCCCGCCAATTCCGTGATCGTCCGCCGCGCCTTCTCCCCACCTGACAACGAACGCATTGCCCATGTTTGCGGCGTGCTCGACGAGAACCTGCGCGCGATCGAGCAGGGCCTGAACGTCGTCATCGGCCGTCGCCAGGAGCACTTCCGCGTCGAGGGCGGCAAGCTGCAGGCGCCGCGCGCGCTGGCGCTGATCGAGGCGCTGTACGAGCGCAGCGGCCGCCCGATCGACGAGGAACAGCTGCAACTGCTGCTCTACGAGGCCCAGCGCGACGTGATCCAGGGCCATGCCAGGCCGGTGGCGCCCGTCGAGGCCGCGGCCGGCGGCGAGATCGTGCTGCACACGCGGCGCGCGAATCTCATCGGCCGCACGCCCAACCAGGTGCAGTACCTGCGCCAGATCCTGTCGCACGACATCACCGTCGGCCTGGGGCCGGCCGGCACCGGCAAGACCTTTCTCGCGGTCGCCTGCGCCGTCGACGCCCTGGAGCGCGCCGGCGTGCAGCGCATCGTGCTGACACGTCCCGCGGTGGAGGCCGGCGAGCGCCTGGGCTTCCTGCCCGGCGACCTGTCGCAGAAGGTCGATCCGTACCTGCGCCCGCTGTACGACGCGCTGCACGATCTGATGGGCTACGAGCGCGTCACCAAGGCCTTCGAGCGCGGCGCCATCGAGATCGCCCCGCTCGCGTTCATGCGCGGGCGCACCTTGAACCACGCGTTCGTGATCCTGGACGAAGCGCAGAACGCCACCCCCGAGCAGATGAAGATGTTCCTCACCCGTATCGGCTTCGGCACCAAGGCCGTGGTCACCGGCGACCTGACGCAGGTGGACCTGCCGCGCGGCGCGCGCAGCGGCCTGGCCGACGCGTCGGAGATCCTGCGCGACGTCAAGGGCATCGCCATGACGCGGTTCGGCGCCGCCGACGTGGTACGCCATCCGCTGGTCGCGCGCATCGTCGAGGCCTACGAGGCCGCCTCGTCGCGCGGCGAGCCGGACGCCCCGGTCGAACGCGCGGCGGCCGCGCCGGCCGCCACGGCCACGTTCCAGGAAGGCAGGCGCAGCAGTCGCGGAGGACGTTCCTGATGGCCCGCGCACCGCTCCCCGGCCTGCAGCTGAGCCTGCAGTTCGCCGACGCCACGCACCGCGCGCTGCTGCCGCGCCACAAGGTCGCCCGCTGGATCCGCGCAGGGCTGGAGTTGCCCGCCGCGATCACGGTGCGCATCGTCGGCGAGGACGAAGGCCGCGCGCTCAACCGCGAATACCGCCGCAAGGACTACGCCACCAACGTGCTCACGTTCGACTACGTGCAGGAGCCCGAGATCGAGGCCGACCTGGTGCTATGCGCGCCGGTGGTCGAGCGCGAGGCGAAGGCGCAAGGCATCGAGATCGCCGCCCACTACGCGCACCTGCTGGTGCACGGCACGCTGCACGCGCAGGGCTACGACCACGAGGACGACGGCCCCGAGGCCGCGTGCATGGAGGCGCGCGAGACGGAGGTGCTGGGCGGGCTGGGCTTCGCGGATCCGTATGCCTAGCCGCGCCTGAGCACCCGCGCCGCCTCCAGCGCGAAATAGGTGAGCACGCCGTCGGCGCCGGCGCGCCTGAACGCCAGCAGCGATTCCATCATCACGGCCTCGCCGTCCATCCAGCCGTTGATGGCGGCGCCCTTGAGCATCGAATACTCGCCACTCACCTGGTAGACGTAGGTGGGCATGCGGAACTCGTCCTTCACGCGCCGCACGATGTCGAGGTACGGCATGCCGGGCTTGACCATCACCATGTCGGCGCCCTCGGCGATGTCCAGCGCCACCTCGCGCAGGGCCTCGTCGGAGTTGGCCGGGTCCATCTGGTAGACCTTCTTGTTGCTCTTGCCGAGGCTGGCGGCGGAGCCGACCGCGTCACGGAACGGGCCGTAGAAGGCGCTGGCGTACTTGGCGCTGTAGGCCATGATGCGGGCGTGCAGGTAGCCGTCGGCCTCCAGCATCGTGCGGATCGCGCCGATGCGGCCGTCCATCATGTCGCTGGGGGCGACGATGTCCACGCCGGCCTCGGCCTGCACGCGGGCCTGGCGGGTGAGCTGGGCCACGGTGGAGTCGTTGACGATGTAGCCGGTCTCGTCGAGCAGGCCGTCCTGGCCGTGCGACGTGAACGGATCCAGCGCCACGTCGGTCATCACGCCCAGTTCGGGGAACCGCTTCTTCAGCGCCCGCACGGTGCGTGGGATCAGGCCGTCGGGATTCAGCGCCTCTGCGCCGTCGGGCGTCTTGAGCGAGGGCTCGATGGCCGGGAACAGGGCCAGCGCCGGCACGCCAAGCGCCACGCATTCCTCGGCGACACGCAGCAGGCGGGCTATGGTCATGCGCTGCACGCCGGGCATGCTGGGAATGTCCTGGACAAGATTCTCGCCGTCGATGACGAACACCGGCAGGATGAAATTGCCGGCGCTCAGGCGGTGCTCGCGCATCAGCTCGCGGCTGAAGGCGTCGCGCCGCATGCGGCGCGGACGGCTGGCGGGAAACGGGGGCAGGAGAGACACGGGAGATAGCCTTCTGACAGGAAAAAGCGGGTATTTCGCCGCTGCGGATGCGCAGTTTTGCTGTCGCGCAAGCCGCATCATCTGATACATTCCAGAGTGGATGGTGTCCGTGAGGACATTGTCCCCTGCTTTTCCTCCCTGAGCAGGTGCCTTGCGTGATGACAGCGTCAAGGCTTTGCAGCCTCGGTCGTCCACTCGTGGATACCGGGGCTCTTTCTTTTCCGCCAGGAGACGCCGCCGTCCCGGCATGGATCCCGCGGCTTCGCGCGGGATGACCGCGCCGGGCCCACTCATAATGGGCTCCCATGAGCGGATATCTCTGGGTCAAGGCCCTGCACATCGTCTTCGTGTCCAGCTGGTTCGCGGGGCTGTTCTACCTCCCGCGCCTGTTCGTCAACCTGACGCAGGTACCCAGCGACAGCCACGCCGAGCGTGAGCGCCTGCTGCTGATGGCGCGCAAGCTGTACCGTTTCGCCAGCTTCCTGATGGTGGGCGCGATCGCGCTGGGCGTGATCCTCGTCGCCATGCAGCCGGCGTGGCTGCACATGGGCTGGCTGCACGCCAAGCTGCTGCTGGTGGTCGTGGCCATCGGCTACCACCACATGTGCCGCGGCATGCTGCGCAGCTTCGAGAAGCTGGAGAACCGCCGCCGCGAGCGCTGGTTCCGCGTGTTCAACGAGATGGCCGTGCTGCTGTTCGCCGCCATCGTCGTCCTCGTGGTCGTCAAGCCGTTCTGAGCGACGGCGCATGGCCCCGCCCGCCCGCGCCCCCGCGCGCATTCCGCGCCTGCCCGCGGGCGCGTCGGCGCATCCGCGCGAGAGCTCGGCGCTCACGCTCACCATCGTCTTCACCGGGCTCGTGGTCTACGCGAGCCTGTATCCGTTCAGCGGCTGGTTCTGGCCGGCCGGCCAGCCGCTGTCGGCGCTGCTGGTGCCGCCCTGGCCGCGGTACCACATCGGCTTCGACGACTGGTCCAACTTCGTGGGCTACATGCCGCTCGGCGCCCTGGTCTACGCCAGCGCGCTGCGGCTTGGGCGCAGCGCGTTCGCCGCGGGCCTGATCGCCTGCGTCTTTTCGTCGGCGCTGTCGTGGGTGATGGAGTTCACCCAGCACTTCCTGCCCACACGCTACCCGTCGCTGATGGACTGGACGCTGAACTCGCTCGGCGCCGCCGCGGGACTGAGCCTGGCGATCGCGGTGCATTCGGCCGGCGCCGGGGTGCGCTGGTCGACGCTGCGCGAACGCTGGTTCCTGCCGCACAGCGGCGCCACGATCGCGCTGCTGGTGCTGTGGCCGGTGGGTTTCCTGTATCCCAGCACGGTGCCGTTCGGACAGGGCGTTTCGTGGGAGCGATTGCAGGAGGCCGCGTACGACCTGCTCAACGACCATCCGCTGGCCTCGTGGTTCGACTGGCTGTGGGCCAGCCTGGGCGAGAACTCCGGGCCGATGTCCAAGGCGGCGGAAGGCTTCGCCGTCGCGCTGGGACTGCTTGGCCCGTGCATGGTGGCGTTCGCGATCATGCGGCCCGGCTGGCGGCGCGCCGTGCTGGTGCCGGTGGCCGTGATCGTGGGCCTGGCGTCCAACACCCTGTCGGCGGCGCTGAACTTCGGCCCGGTGCATGCGCTGGGCTGGGTCACCTCCACCGTGCCCGCGGGCCTCGCTCTGGGCAGCGTGGTGGCGCTGGCGCTCGTGTTCATCGGGCAGCGGCCGGCGGCGGCGCTGGGCCTGGTGGCGCTGTCGGTGAGCGTGGCGCTGGTTGCCCAGGCATCTGCCGACCCGTACTACGCCGAGAGCCTGCAGCAATGGGAGCAGGGCCGGTTCATCCACTTCCACGGCCTCGCGCACTGGGTGGGCTGGCTGTGGCCGTTCGCCGCCGGTGCCGCGCTGTTCAGGCGGCTGGCACGCACCGACCGCCCGGCCTGAAGCCACGTCAGGCAGCCCGGCGGCCGGGGCTTCCTACAATGCGCGGATGTACTACAAGCACCACATCTTCTTTTGCCTCAACGAGCGCAAGCCCGGCGAGGACAGCTGCGCGCTGGTCGGTGCACAGGCCGGCTTCGACCATTGCAAGTCGCGCGTCAAGCAGGCGGGACTCGCGGGCCCGGGCGGCATCCGCGTGAACAAGGCCGGCTGCCTCGACCGCTGCGCCGGCGGCCCGGTGGCCGTCGTCTACCCCGACGAGACCTGGTACACGTACGTCGACAAGGCCGACATCGACGAGATCGTCGACTCGCACCTCGTCAACGGCAAGCCGGTCGAACGTCTGCTCCTGCCCCCTGACGTCGGCCGCTGAGCCATGAACACCTTCACCAAGCGCGGCGAGATTGCCGGGCCCGCGGGCGCATTGAGCATCGCGGTCGACACCACCACCGACCTGCCGCAGCGCGGCCTCGCGGTGATCTGCCATCCGCATCCGCTGCAGGGCGGCACGATGGACAACAAGGTCGTCACGACGGTCGCGCGCGCGCTGGTGCAGCGCGGCTGGCGCGTGGTGCGCTTCGACTACCGCGGCGTGCGCCAGTCGGCCGGCGCCTGGGACGAGGGCCGCGGCGAGGTCGACGACGCGCTGGCGGTGATCGCCGCGCACCGCGTGGCCGGCGAGCCGCTGGTGCTGGGCGGCTTCTCGTTCGGCGGCTACGTGGCCGCGAGCGCTGCCGCGAAACTTTCCGAGGCCGAGAAGGCTCGGAGGATGGTGCTAATCGCCCCGTCCACCGTCAAGCATCATGTCCCGCCCGTGATCGAGGACACCTTGCTGATCCACGGCGAGGCCGACGACGTCGTCCCGCTGTCCGCCTCGATGGACTGGGCCCGCCCGCAGGCGCTTCCGGTGGTCGTCGTGCCCGGCGCGGGGCATTTCTTCCATGGCCAGCTGATGCTCCTGAAGGCGCTGGTTCTCCGCAATTTCGCCGAGTGACGTCGGCACCGCCGTGAAAAGACTCCTCGCCCTCCTGAGCCTGGCCACCGCCGGCGTCGCCGCGTTCGCCCAGGCGTTGCCGCCCCCCGAGATCGCCGCGCGTGAGTACCTGCTGATCGACATGAACGCCGGCCAGGTGCTCGCCGAGCGCGCCGCCGACGCCGCAGCCGACCCGGCCTCGCTCACCAAGCTGATGACGGCCTACCTGGTCTTCGTGGCGCTCAGGGAGCACAAGCTCGCGCTGGACCAGAAGATGCCCGTGTCGGCGCGTGCCTGGGCCGAGCGCAAGGGCGGCGGCTCGCTGATGTTCATCGACACCACGATGACGCCCACGGTCGACGAACTGCTGCAGGGCCTGATCGTCGACTCGGGCAACGATGCGGCCGTGGCGCTGGCCGAAGGCGTGGGCGGCAGCGTCGACGCCTTCGTGGCGATGATGAACCGCCAGGCCCAGGCCTGGGGCCTGAAGAACACCACGTTCAAGAACGCGGCGGGCCTCACCGAGGCCGGCCAGCGCAGCACGCCGCGCGACCTCACGGCGATCGCGCAGCACATCATTCGCGACTTCCCCGAGTACTACCACTACTACTCGCAGCGCGACTTCAAGTTCAACAACATCCGCCAGGACAACCGCAACATCCTGCTGCGGCGCGATCCAAGCGTGGACGGCATGAAGACCGGCTTCACCGAAGCCGCCGGCTACTGCCTGCTCGCCAGCGCGCAGCGCGACTTCCCGAACGGCAAGCGCCGCCTCATCGCCATCGTGATGGGCACCGCGGCCAAGGAGGCGCGCGCCGACGAGGCCCAGAAGCTGCTGAACTGGGGCTACACGGCCTTCGACGACGTGCGCCTTGTGGAGGCCGGCAAGCCGGTGGGCGCGCCCGTGCCGGTGTGGAAGGGCACGCAGGCGCAGGTGGTGCTCGGCAGCGCCGAGGCCATCTTCGTGGCCGTGCCCAAGGGCGAGGGCGATCGCCTGAAGACCGTGGTGGAGCGCACCGACCCGCTGGTGGCGCCGCTCGCCAAGGGCCAGCGCGTCGGCTCGCTCAGGGTGACTACCGCCGCAGGGGCCGCAATTGCCACGATTCCGCTCACGGTCCTCGAAGATGTGCCCCAGGCGGGCCTGTTCGGGCGCGCATGGGATGCCATCCGCCTCTGGATCAAGTAGTCTTGTGACCTGAGCGATGGACAGCCCGCATCGATTCCGTCCCCCGCTTGGGTTTCCAGTGCCCCGGCGCCATGCGCGCCGCGGCTCGCCCAGGAGCTTCCGACCATGAACCACTTGCCCGACACGCTGTGCTACCTCGACGGTGAGTTCCTCCCGTTGAACCAGGCCAAGGTCTCGGTGATGGATCGTGGCTTCCTGTTCGGCGATGGCGCCTACGAGTCCATCCCGGTCTACCAGGGCCGGCTGTTCAGGTTCGACGACCACCTGGCGCGCTTCGAGCGCAGCCTGGCCAAGCTGGAGATCGAGGTCGACCTGGATCGCGAGACTTGGCTGGCACGCCTGCGCAAGGTGATCGCCGCGTTCCCCGCGGGCGACCAGCTGGTCTACCTGCAGGTCACGCGCGGCGTCGCGCTCCGTTCCCACATCGCGCCGGTCGGCCTCACGCCCACGGTGTTTGTCACCACGAGTGAGCGGTCGCTTCCCACGCCGGCGCAGCGCTTGCAGGGGTTGGCCTGCGTCACGGCGCGCGATTTCCGCTGGCAGCGCGGCGACATCAAGAGCACTTCGCTGCTCGGCAACGTGCTGGCGCGCAAGATCTCGGCCGACCAGGCCGCCGACGAAACCATCCTGCTGCGCGACGACGAGGCCGGCGGCCCCTGGCTGACGGAAGGCGCGTCCAGCAACGTATGGGTGGTGCACGAGGGCGCGCTGCTCGGGCCGGCGCCGGACGGCCGGGTGCTGGCCGGCGTGCGCATCGAACTGCTGCGCGAACTGTGCGAAGAGACCGGGACGGCGTTCAACCTGCGCCCGGTGAGCGAGGCCGACGTCCGGTCGGCCGACGAGGTGCTCCTGAGCTCCGCCTCGAAGGAAATCGTCGCCGTCACGCGTCTCGACGGCGAGCACGTTGGCCATGGCGCGTTGCGCGGGCGGCCGGGTCCGGTTTATGCCCGTCTGCACCAGGCATACCAACGTGCGATCCAATCGCAATCCATTTGAACCCATTGGTCCGCCATGCACGAGATTCCTCCCGAACAATCGCTGATCACGTATCCCAGCGCATTCCCCATCAAGGTGATGGGCCCGCACGCGGAGGGGTTCGTCGACGCGATCGTGCAGGTAGCCAGGCAGTTCGATCCGGATTTCGATCACACGACGGTGGAGACCAGACCCAGCAAGGGGGGTAATTACCTGGGCATCACGATCACGGTCACAGCCACCAGCCGTCCGCAGCTGGATGAGTTGTACCGGACATTGACCGCGCATCCGATGGTCAAGATCGTTCTGTGATGGCCAGGTGGAGAAGCGACTCTCAGAGGCTTCATGCATCTCACCAGAAACGAGACCGAAAAGTGCGTGATGGCGCGCATCGTTCGGCAGAAAAAGCTGCACCAGAAGAACTTCACGCTGAAACAGTTCGGCACCTGGACCAAGGCCGAGACCGCGGCCCGGAAATGGGTCAAGGTGACCCTGGCCGAGCTACCGCCGCCCATCGGCATGAAGAACCGGATGACCACTCGCAACACCTCGGGCGTGGTGGGCGTGCGGCTCGTGCACGCCGTGCGGCGCCGCGAGGAGAAGGAATATCCGGACTGGCGCTGGATCGCCTTCTGGCCCGGGTGCCCGAACTCGGGGGGCATCGGCTGGTCGGTGAACAAGTACGGCGACGAGCACGCGTTCGTGCTGGCCTGCCTTGCGCGCAAGCTCGAGACGGTCGACCGCGACGCCATCGATGCCGAGTTCGAGGCCTTCAAGGCGACACGCGACTTCAAGCGACTGCTCAAGCTCAAGCAGATCACCCCGTCCTGAACGGCGGCGGGGTCGGTGCCTTAAAATCAGGCATCCGGCGCATTTCCGCGCCAGCCTGGATCCGATCCCGATGACCTCGACGGCCCCGGACGGCTCGCCCGTCCTGCCCGTGCTGCGTGACCTCGGCCGCGCGCCCTACGAACCGAGCGTGGACGCGATGAAGGCGTTCACGGCCGGACGCACTGCCGACACGCCCGACGAGATCTGGCTCGTCGAACACGCGCCCGTCTTCACGCAAGGCCTGGCCGGCAAGGCAGAGCACGTGCTCGACGCCGGCGAGGTGCCCATCGTCCAGACCAACCGCGGCGGCCAGGTCACGTACCACGGGCCCGGCCAGGTGGTGGCCTACCCGCTGGTCGACCTGCGGCGCCTGGGCATCTACGTCAAGGAATACGTGTTCCGGCTCGAGGAGGCCGTGCTTCGCACCTTGGCTGACTTCGACGTCACGGGGCATCGCGTCCCGGGCGCGCCGGGCATCTACGTGAAGCTGGCCGACCCGTTCGGACATGCCGCGCTGGGCGGCGACCGGCCGGCGCACGACCCGTTCCGGGGGCTGGGAAAGATCGCCGCGCTGGGTGTGAAAGTGAGCAACCACTGCACGTATCACGGCGTCGCACTGAATGTCGCCATGGATCTGCAACCCTTCGATCGGATCAACCCCTGCGGTTATGCCGGGCTGAAAACAATCGATCTCGCTACACTGGGCGTCGTTGCCGACCGGGCAACGGTGGCCGACGCGCTGGGCCGCCGCCTCCGCGCGCAGTTCGCGCGCTGACCTCTCACCAGCCGATTTTCGAGCCGCACGCTCGCACCGAATGTCCACCGAAGCCAACTCCCCCGACGTCGCCACGCCCGCCTACGATGCCAGCGCCAAGCAGAAGGCGCAGGCCAAGACGTCGCGCATCCCGATCAAGATCGTGCCGGCGGAGCAGCTGAAGAAGCCCGACTGGATCCGCGTGCGCGCGGCGCTGCCCAGCAGCCGCTTCTACGAGATCAAGCAGATCCTGCGCGAGCACAACCTGCACACGGTGTGCGAGGAGGCGTCCTGCCCCAACATCGGCGAGTGCTTCGGCAAGGGCACGGCCACGTTCATGATCATGGGCGACAAGTGCACGCGGCGCTGCCCGTTCTGCGACGTCGGCCACGGCCGCCCCGATCCGCTCGACGTCGACGAGCCGAAGAACCTCGCGCGCACCATCGCCGCGCTGAAGCTCAAGTACGTGGTCATCACCAGCGTCGACCGCGACGACCTGCGCGACGGCGGCGCCGGCCACTTCGTGGAATGCATCCGCCAGATCCGCGAGCTCTCGCCCGAGACGCGCATCGAGGTGCTGGTGCCCGACTTCCGCGGCCGCGACGAGCGCGCGCTGGAGATCCTCAAGGCCGCTCCGCCCGACGTGATGAACCACAACCTCGAGACGGCGCCGCGCCTGTACAAGCAGGCCCGTCCCGGCAGCGACTACCAGTTCAGCCTGAACCTGCTCAAGAAGTTCAAGGCGGCGCACCCCGACGTGCCCACCAAGAGCGGCATCATGGTGGGCCTGGGCGAGACCGACGAGGAGATCCTGCAGGTGATGGCCGACATGCGCGCGCATGACATCGACATGATCACCATCGGCCAGTATCTCGCTCCGTCCGGCCACCACCTGCCGGTGGCGCGCTACGTGCACCCCGACACCTTCCGCATGTTCGAGCAGAAGGCCATCGAGATGGGCTTCAGCCACGCGGCGGTCGGCGCGATGGTGCGTTCCAGCTACCACGCCGACAAGCAGGCCGAGCATGCCGGCCTGGACATGGGCCCCGCGAACTAGGACTCGTCCTGGAGCTCGGCGATCAGCGGCCCGATCGTCGTGAAGTCGGTCTTGCCGAGCCAGCGCCGCACGATCTCGCCGCGCTTGTTGATGAGCAGCGACGTCGGCGTGAACTGCACGTTGCCCAGCCGTTGCGCGATCTCGCCGGTGTTGTCGATGACCACGCCGAACGGCAGCGCCCGGGCCTCGGCGAAGTTGGCCACCAGCGCGGGCGCGTCGTGGCGCATGGACACGGCCAGTGTCTCGAAACCCTGCGGCGAATAGCGGCGCCAGTTGGCCACCAGCGCGGGCATCTCCTCCACGCAGGGGGCGCAGTCGGTGGCCCAGAAATTCACCAGCACCACGTGGCCCCGCAGGGCGGAGAGGTCGCTCCTGCGGCCGTCGAGCAGCGTGTACGACAGCGCCGGCGCTTGTTCGACGCGGCTGCAAGCCGTTAGCATGGGCGACGCGAGCCCGACGGCGGACGCCAGAGCGACGATGGCGGGCGGGGCGAACGCGCAAACGAACTTCATGGGGTTCCACATGCAACGACGTCAGTTTACGCCCGCCCTTGCCACGCTCTTCCTGGCCCGTTCGGCCTGCCTCGCGCTGCTGGGCGAGGCGGCCAACGCCTTCGCTCTCGGCGAGACGGAGGCCGCCTCCGGCGTGCGCGCGGCGCTCGTACGCGGTGCCGACAGCGCCGTGTCGCTGCTCGGCAAGCCGGGTGGCTTCCTCGACAACCCGCAGGTGCGCATCCCGCTGCCGGGCGCACTCAAGAGCGCGGAGTCGATGCTGAAGATGCTCGGCCAGCAGCAGAAGGTGGACGACCTCGTCAACTCCATGAACCGCGCGGCCGAGTCGGCGGTGCCCGAGGCCAAGCCGCTGCTGCTGAACGCCGTGCACTCGATGTCGGTGGAGGATGCCGTGAAGATCGTGCGCGGCAGCGACACCTCGGTCACCGATTTCTTCGCCACGAAGACGCGCGCGCCGCTGGGCGAGAAATTCCTGCCCATCGTGACGGCGCAGACCGAGAAGGTGTCGCTGGCGGCCAAGTACAACGCTGTGGCGAGCAAGGGCTCGTCGCTGGGCCTGGTCAAGCCGGAGGACGCCAACGTGGAGCAGTACGTCACGCGCAAGGCGCTCGACGGCCTGTTCTTCATGATCGGCCAGGAAGAGAAGAAGATCCGCGCCGATCCGGTGGGCACCGGCAGCGCGATCCTGAAGGCCGTGTTCGGCGGGCACTGAACCGCGGTCCAGTGCCCGGGGGCTCAGATCGTTCGAGACAGCTCGAAGATCAGCGCCGACGGCAGCGACTGCATCACCGCGTCGCGGCCGATGCGCGCGCCGTTGTCGGGGCTGTTGGTGGACAGCTGCAGCGCGCCGCCTTCGGGCGCCACTTCGATGAACACGAACGACGGCATCTCGGCCGAGATGCCGTTGCGCAGCTTCTGGAAGCGATCGCCGGCCAGCACCGATTCGTAGACGATCGCGTGCGGCAGCGCGTCGCGGCAGAACTCTTCGGCTTCCTCGACGCCGTTGACGAAGTCCACCAGCAGGCCCATGTGGCGGATCGATTCCTTGATCAGCGAGCGCATCTCGCGCCCGCCGGCCACCACCAGCACGTGGCTGCCTGCCAGCGGCTTGGAGTTGTCGGACACGCCGAAGCCCTGGTCGATCTCGACCACGCTGACGCCCTCGATCTCGTCATGGATGGTGCGCGGGAACTCGATCGTCAGCGTCGTCTCGTCTTCCGACACGCTGCGCTCCATCGCCAGGCCCAGCGTCCACGAGATCTGCTGCACCAGGCGCCACGACATCGAGTCGAGCGACGGCAGCGGCGTGCCCAGCGGCGTGAGGCGATCGGTGGCGTCGGAACTGGCATGCGCGAATCGCACCGTGAGGCGGGCATACGGCGGCCAGGCCTTGATGTCGAGCTTGAATTCGAGCTTCTTCTGCGCGAGGTCGAGGCTCCAGTCCACCACGGCCTGCATCAGGGCGTAGAGCAACGTGGCGTCGACCACCACCTCGGCCGGCTTCAGCGCCTGGCTGATCTCGATCTGGCGCGCGGAGGCCTCCCGGTTGCGTTGCAGCAGCACTTCGCGAAGCATCTGCGTGACGCTGATCTGCTCGGGCGACTGGCGGATGCGGCCGGAAGCGAAGCGGGCCAGTTGCTGGCCGATCATTCCGGCGCGGCGGGCGCGTTCGATCTCGTCGCGCAGCATGCGCAGGCCGGCGCGGTCGATCTTGCCGGTGGTGGCGAGCACGGTGACGCGCTCGAGCGCGGCCGACAGCGGAAGGCCCACCTCGGTGCCGATCTGGCCGATGATCTCGCGCCAGTGGCCTTCGTCGGGTTCCGGGCGAGGCTTGTCGGACGCCTGGTCGGTCATGGTGCCTCGGCTCGAGGCCAGTGTGATTGTCATGGGAACCCTCCTTCGCACAGCGCGAGTCACGCCAGAGGTCGACCCGCATTGTGCGCCCGCGGTTGCACAGGTTACAAACGGTATCGATTGTGAATGCTTGTCATGTTGCCCAGCGTTGGGCGGACATTCCATCCCCCAGGAGGGTGAATCGCGACGTCCCTCGCGCCTGTTGAGCCATCATGACCAGATGCTTGCTGGAAAACATTCGGATACACCCGTTGATGGGCGCTCGATGACGCTTTTCCGCACCTTCCTCGGCGCGATCGCGCTGGCCGGGGCCTGCGCGTGCACGCCGACCTGGGACTGGCGCAGCGTTGCGCTGCCGGACACCCAGCTCGTGACGGAGCTCCCCTGCCGGCCGGGGCGCTTCCAGCGCGACGTGACCGTGGCGGGCGTGCCGCTGAAGCTGTTCATGCTGTCCTGCGAGGCCGGCGGCGTCACCTACGGCGTGGCGACCGCCGACGTGGGCGACCCGGCACGGGTGGACGCCGTGCTGTTCGCCCTGCGCGACAGTGCCGTCGCCGCGATCCGGTCGTCCGATGTGCGCGCTGGCGCGTTGAACCTGGGCGGGATCACCCCGTTTTCAGGAAACTCCAGTGTCCATCTGCATGGCCAGCGTCCCGACGGCGCAAGGGTCGACGAAGCGATCCGCGTGTTCGCGCGCGGCACGCGAGTGTTCCAGGCCAGCGCCGTGGGACAGTCGTTGCCCGAGGCGGCCCTCAAGCCGTTCGAGGAGGGTCTCCGATTCGACCTGGAAAAGCCGGTGGCCGGCCCCAATTGAGCTTCATGGCGATGCGCCGAGCTCCGGCAAGCGTGCAAAACAACCGCGAAAAGCGGCGAGTGCCCCTGCATGCGGACAGTGCGTATTAGGTTTGCCGAACTTCCCAGCCGATAATCGTGCGTTTGCGTCGTCCCGAGACGCTCGGATTCCCCTCACGTGGCCGCTGTACTGCTGATCGCTCATGCCCCCCTCGCCTCGGCGCTGTTGTCCGTCGCGGGACACTGCTATGGCGAAAAGGGCCATCTGTTCGAGGCCATCGACGTCGAGCCGACGATGTCGGCCGAAGCCGTTGAAGCCCTCGCGCGCGAGGCGCTCGTCCGGCTCAACGCCCCGGAGGTGCTGGTGCTCACCGACGTCTTCGGCGCCACGCCGTGCAACGTCGCGCAGCGGCTGTCCGACGGCGTCAACGTGCGCGTGGTCGCCGGGGTGAACGTGCCGATGCTGTGGCGTTCGCTGTGCTATCTCGGCGAGCCGCTCGACGCGCTGGTCGCCCGCGCGGTCTCCGGCGCCTCGCAAGGCGTCATGCAGGTGGCGCAGACGCGTCCGCAGAACCAGGTCCAATCCCCGCTCTCGAATGATCCGAACCACGCTCGTCATCAGCAATAAGCTGGGCCTTCACGCCCGCGCCTCCGCCAAGCTCACGAAGCTGGCCAGCAGCTTCAAGTGCGAGGTGTTCATGACCCGCAACAGCCGCCGCGTCAACGCCAAGAGCATCATGGGCATCATGATGCTGGCCGCCGGGCTCGGGTCCGAGGTCGAGCTCGAGACCGAGGGCGCGGACGAGCAGCAGGCCACCGACGCCATCACGGCGCTGGTCAACGACAAGTTCGGCGAAGGCCAGTAAGGCCCCGCCTGGCTCAGGCCAGGAAGTGGCGCTGGTAGCGCGCGGGGACGTCGGCCACGCGCGTGAGCATCGGCAGGTCGGCCGTGTTGAATTCCGGATCCCAGGCCGGCGCGCCGAGCACCTTCGCGCCCATGCGCAGGTAGCCCTTGATGAGCGCGGGCGGCTCCACGTCCAGCGACTGGTCGAGGTCATCCACCGGCAACGCCACGCGCGGTCGCACCTGCAGGTCCACCGAGGCCAGGTGGGTCTCGCGCAGGCGCGCCCACAGGCTCGCGGCGCAATGGCCGCCGTCGCGCATCGAGATGCTGGCGCAGCCGATCACCGTCTCCATGGCGTTGTGCTCCATGAACTGGGCCAGTGCGCCCCACAGCGCCAGGATCACGACGCCCGAGCGATGGTCGGGGTGCACGCAGCTGCGGCCGAGCTCCACCATCCGGTCGCGCAGCGGACGCAGGCGCGTGAGATCGAACTCGGTGTCGCTGTAGAAGCTGCCGGCGCGGCGCGCGGCGCTGGGCGTGAGCACGCGGTAGGTGCCCACGACCTCGCCCGGCTCGTCGTTGCCCGGCACGGTGCGCACGAGCAGGTGTTCGCAGAACTCGTCGAACAGGTCCACGTCATGCCCGGCAGGCGCGCCGGGCGCGGGCGTCGCCTGGGCTCCCATCTCGTCGACGAACACCTGGTGGCGCAGGCGCTGGGCGGCACGCACGTCGTCCAGGTGCCGGGCCCAGACCACCTGCAGGGTCGGCGCGACGTGCGAGCGCTGCGTGCGGCCCGCCGGCCGATCGGGGCGACGCAGGCCTTCCAGCGACCTCGACGTGGCCGCGACCCTCGCATCGATCGATTCGCTCATGGGTTTCTCCCGAACTATATGCAGGCGATGGTCGCGATCGGGGATGACGCCGCCGTGAATCGTTGGTGACCGCGGCGTGACTCCGCAGAAGGGCGAGTTCCGCTGGCGCGCGTCGGCCCTGCAGGCCTGCATCGACTCCTAGAATCCGGCGGCGCGGCAGGCGCGCGGGAGAACACGAGTGGATCGCAGGCACTTCCTTCGGGCAGGTGGCGGCGGCCTCGCCGCGTTGCTGGCGGGCTGCGGCGGGGGATCGTCGACCGCATCCCCGCCGAGCCCGCCCGGCGGACTGGTGAGCGGCGGCATCGACTTCGGGCCGCTCGCCTCGCGCCTGCAAGGCTCGCTGGTGCTGCCCTCCAATGCCGCCTACGACAGCGTGCGCCTCCTCGCCAACACGCTCTACGACGGCATCAAGCCCGCTGCCGTCGTGCGCTGCGGCTCCGTCGCCGACATCCAGGCCGCGCTGGCCTTCGTGCAGCAGAAGGGCCTGGCCGTCACGGCGCGCTGCGGTGGCCACAGCTGGGCCGGCTATTCGACGACCACCGGCGTCGTGCTGAACGTCACCGCGCTGAACTCGGTCACGGCCAACGGCGACGGCACGGCCACGATCGGGGCCGGCGCGCGCCTGGCCGAGGTCTACTCAGGGCTGATCGCGCTGGGCGTGTGCATTCCGTCGGGCTCCTGTCCCACCGTGGGCATCTCCGGCATCACGATGGGCGGCGGCATCGGCGTGCTCGATCGGAAGTTCGGCCTGACCTGCGACAACCTCGTGTCGGCCGACATCGTCACCGTCGACGGCCAGCTGCGCACCTGCAGCGAGACGAGCGAACCTGACCTGTTCTGGGCGATCCGCGGCGGTGGCGGCGGCAACTTCGGCATCGCCACGGCGTTCACGATCCGGACGCATCCGACGCAGGACATCACGGTCGCGCAAACCACGTTCCTGACACGGGACTTCGCCGCGGTGTTCAACGCCTGGCAAGCCTGGCCCCGATCCTTGCCCGACGACATCTGGGCGCAGATCTACGTGGGCATCTGGCAGGGCAACGGCATGTTCACGGTGACGGCGTACTGCCTGGGCAGCGCCGCGTACATGACGCCTTGGTGGAACGCCTTCCTCGCGTCCACCGGCGCGACGCCCGCCTCGTCGCCCACGCTCGTGCAGCAGAGCTACCACGACGTCGCGCTCGGCTCCTGCGCCGCCGGATCGGTCGCGCAGTGCAGCCTGCAGGCGTATTCCTCGACGGGAACGATCCAGCGCTACGCCGAGGTACTCAGCTCCGACTATTTCTCGCAGCCCCTGGCCGACGCGGGCATCCAGGCGCTCATCGACGCCGCCACCGCGCTGGCGCAGGCCAACGGCGTGGGGTCCTACATCTTCGACCACATGGGCGGCGCGCTCGGCCGGGTCGCCTCCGACGCGACGGCCTTCCCGCACCGCGATGCGCTGTTCAGCGTGGAGTACGCCTCTGCCGACGTCACCGGCCATCCCTACGACCCGGGCTGGGCCAACGGGATGCGCGCGGCCATGTCGGCCTGGAGCACCGGAGGGGCGTACGTCAACTACCTCGATCCACTGCTCGCGAACTGGCAATCCGCGTACTACGGCGCCAACTACGCGCGCCTGCAGCAGGTCAAGAAGGCGGTCGACCCGAACCGGGTGCTGAGCATGCCCCAGGGCATCGTCCCCGCAAGCTGAGGCTGCTACATTGCCTGGATGGGCAGGTCGGACGCCGCTGCGGCGAGCCGCCGCTCCACGGAGGAGTTTCGTGAGCATTCAGGTGTTCGGTCTGCCCGTGTCGCGCGGTGTCGCGATCGGCCGCGCGGTGCTCGTCGCATCGAGCCGGGTCGACGTCGCCCACTATTACGTGGAGCCCGGGATGATCGAGAGCGAGGTCCGTCGCCTGCGCGCCGCCCGCGACCTCGTGGTGGAGGAACTCACCGCGCTGAAGGGCGACGTGCCCGAGGACGCGCACGACGAGCTCGTGGCGCTGCTCGACGTCCACCTGATGCTGCTGCAGGACGATTCGCTGTCCGAGGCCACCCGGCAATGGATCGTCGAGCGCCACTACAACGCCGAGTGGGCCCTGTCGTCGCAACTGGAGGTGATCGCGCGCCAGTTCGACGAGATGGAGGACGAATACCTGCGCGACCGCAAGGCCGACCTGGAGCAGGTGGTCGAGCGCGTCATCACGGCGCTGGGCCGCCTCGGGGGCGACGCGCTGGACGCCGCGGCGCCCCACGGCCCGCGCGACTTCGCGGGCGAAGACCCGCTGGTGCTGGTGGCCAACGACATCGCCCCGGCGGACATGCTCAAATTCAGGCGCAGCGTGTTCACCGGCTTCGTCACCGACGTCGGCGGCCGCAACTCGCACACGGCGATCGTCGCGCGCAGCATGGACATCCCGGCCGTGGTCGGGGCGCGGGAGGCAAGCCGCATCGTCAACCAGGACGACTGGATCATCATCGATGGCGACGCCGGCGTGGTGATCGTCAACCCCTCTCCCATCGTGCTCGAGGAATACCGCTTCCGCCAACGCCAGGTCGAACTCGAACGGGCGCGGCTGGACCGCCTGCGCCACACGCCGGCGGTCACGCTCGACGGACTGCCCATCGAGCTGCTGGCCAACATCGAGCTGCCCAGCGACGCCCAGGCGGTGCTGGACGCCGGCGCCGTGGGCGTGGGCCTGTTCCGCAGCGAGTTCCTGTTCATGAACCGCGCGGGGCGGTTGCCCGGCGAGGAGGAGCAGTACGAGGCCTACAGCAAGGTGGTGCGGTCGCTGGCCGGGCTGCCGGTCACCATCCGCACGGTGGACATCGGCGCCGACAAGCAGCTCGACCGCACGCCCCAGCAGATGGAGCGCGTCG
>JABCYW010000042.1:35000-42451 GCA_013289985.1 Betaproteobacteria bacterium
GGGTCGCCAACCCGCGAGGGGGAGCCAATCCCAGAAAACCGGTCGTAGTCCGGATCGCAGTCTGCAACTCGACTGCGTGAAGTCGGAATCGCTAGTAATCGCGGATCAGCTTGCCGCGGTGAATACGTTCCCGGGTCTTGTACACACCGCCCGTCACACCATGGGAGCGGGTTCTGCCAGAAGTAGTTAGCCTAACCGCAAGGAGGGCGATTACCACGGCAGGGTTCGTGACTGGGGTGAAGTCGTAACAAGGTAGCCGTATCGGAAGGTGCGGCTGGATCACCTCCTTTCTGGAAAAAACGCACTCAAGTTCTTGCGCTCACGCTTATCGGCTGTTTATTTAGACAACAACAGTGGAAGTGCGCGTGCGAGCGTCAACGCATACACGCGGACAGACCCGCGAGTCGAACGTTACGCTCTCAACAGCATGAACGAACACCGTGGGCCTGTAGCTCAGTTGGTTAGAGCACCGTCTTGATAAGGCGGGGGTCGTTGGTTCGAATCCAACCAGGCCCACCACACGGTCAAAACATCGTGGGGGATTAGCTCAGCTGGGAGAGCACCTGCTTTGCAAGCAGGGGGTCGTCGGTTCGATCCCGACATCCTCCACCACACTTCGACACAGCATCGGCTGTTCACTGTTGCCCACGTCACAGACCCAAGCGGCTGTCCAGCAATGGACGGGCCGCTTCGGTCTGTCACGCAAGTGGCTGTTGCTCTTTAACAATTCATGGAATCGAATCGAAATCGTTGACGGAAAGCCGTCGGGGGTAAAGGCCCGCCGGCACCGTGCCGTCAACGATATTATGATTGCGTCAACAGATATATTCATCTTCGAAGTAGCAATACGACGAATTTGATAGGCAAACGCGAAATACTCAAATACTGACTATCCAGTCAGTGATTTCAGTCCTTGACGATGTCTCCTTAGTCGGGAGACGTCAAAGTTATAGGGTCAAGTGACTAAGTGCATGTGGTGGATGCCTTGGCGATTACAGGCGACGAAGGACGTGATAGCCTGCGATAAGCTTCGGGGAGCTGGCAAATTAGCTTTGATCCGGAGATTTCCGAATGGGGGAACCCACTCCGCAAGGAGTAACTTTGGCTGAATACATAGGCCACTGTGGCGAACCGGGTGAACTGAAACATCTCAGTAGCTCGAGGAAAAGACATCAACCGAGATTCCGAAAGTAGTGGCGAGCGAAATCGGAACAGCCTGTGCTCTTTAGCAGACGACTTACTGGAACGGAATGGAAAGTCCGGCCATAGCGGGTGATAGCCCCGTACAGGAAAAGACTTCTGTGGAACTAAGTGCACGACAAGTAGGGCGGGACACGTGTAATCCTGTCTGAATATGGGGGGACCATCCTCCAAGGCTAAATACTCGTAATCGACCGATAGTGAACAAGTACCGTGAGGGAAAGGCGAAAAGAACCCCGGGAGGGGAGTGAAATAGATCCTGAAACCGCATGCATACAAAAAGTAGGAGCCGCAAGGTGACTGCGTACCTTTTGTATAATGGGTCAGCGACTTACATTCAGTGGCAAGCTTAACCGAGTAGGGGAGGCGTAGGGAAACCGAGTCCGAACAGGGCGTCCAAGTCGCTGGGTGTAGACCCGAAACCAGGTGATCTATCCATGGCCAGGATGAAGGTGCGGTAACACGCACTGGAGGTCCGAACCGACTAGTGTTGCAAAACTAGCGGATGAGCTGTGGATAGGGGTGAAAGGCTAAACAAACCTGGAGATAGCTGGTTCTCTCCGAAAACTATTTAGGTAGTGCCTCAAGTATTACCATCGGGGGTAGAGCACTGTTATGGCTAGGGGGTCATGGCGACTTACCAAACCATTGCAAACTCCGAATACCGATGAGTACAGCTTGGGAGACAGTGCACCGGGTGCTAACGTCCGGACACAAGAGGGAAACAACCCAGACCGCCAGCTAAGGTCCCCAAAATTGGCTAAGTGGGAAACGAAGTGGGAAGGCTAAAACAGTCAGGATGTTGGCTTAGAAGCAGCCATCATTTAAAGAAAGCGTAATAGCTCACTGATCGAGTCGTCCTGCGCGGAAGATGTAACGGGGCTAAGCCAGTTACCGAAGCTGCGGATTTGCAATTTATTGCAAGTGGTAGGAGAGCGTTCTGTACGCCTGTGAAGGTGGATCGTGAGGTCTGCTGGAGGTATCAGAAGTGCGAATGCTGACATGAGTAGCGTTAAAGAGGGTGAAAAGCCCTCTCGCCGAAAGCGCAAGGTTTCCTACGCAACGTTCATCGGCGTAGGGTGAGTCGGCCCCTAAGGCGAGGCAGAGATGCGTAGCTGATGGGAAACAGGTCAATATTCCTGTACCGATCTATAGTGCGATGTGGGGACGGAGAAGGTTAACTCAGCCGGGTGTTGGATGTCCCGGTTCAAGCTTGTAGCCATGCCTGGTAGGCAAATCCGCCGGGCTTAGGTGAGGAGTGATAACGAGTCTGCTTGCAGACGAAGTGAGTGATACCCAGCTTCCAGGAAAAGCCACTAAGCTTCAGCTATAGACGACCGTACCGCAAACCGACACTGGTGCGCGAGATGAGTATTCTAAGGCGCTTGAGAGAACTCTGGAGAAGGAACTCGGCAAATTGACACCGTAACTTCGGAAGAAGGTGTGCCTTTAGTAGGTGAAGTCCCTCGCGGATGGAGCCCAATGAGGTTGCAAAGAATCGGTGGCTGCGACTGTTTAATAAAAACACAGCACTCTGCAAAGACGAAAGTCGACGTATAGGGTGTGACGCCTGCCCGGTGCTGGAAGATTAAATGATGGGGTGCAAGCTCTTGATTGAAGTCCCAGTAAACGGCGGCCGTAACTATAACGGTCCTAAGGTAGCGAAATTCCTTGTCGGGTAAGTTCCGACCTGCACGAATGGCGTAACGATGGCCACACTGTCTCCTCCAGAGACTCAGCGAAGTTGAAATGTTTGTGATGATGCAATCTCCCCGCGGAAAGACGGAAAGACCCCATGAACCTTTACTGTAGCTTTACATTGGACTTTGAACAGATCTGTGTAGGATAGGTGGGAGGCTTTGAAGTCGGGTCGCTAGATCTGATGGAGCCAACGTTGAAATACCACCCTGGTGTGTTTGAGGTTCTAACCTTGGCCCGTGATCCGGGTTGGGGACAGTGTATGGTAGGCAGTTTGACTGGGGCGGTCTCCTCCCAAAGTGTAACGGAGGAGTTCGAAGGTACGCTAGCCACGGTCGGAAATCGTGGTGATAGTGCATTGGCATAAGCGTGCTTGACTGCGAGACTGACAAGTCGAGCAGGTACGAAAGTAGGACAAAGTGATCCGGTGGTTCTGTATGGAAGGGCCATCGCTCAACGGATAAAAGGTACTCTGGGGATAACAGGCTGATACCGCCCAAGAGTTCATATCGACGGCGGTGTTTGGCACCTCGATGTCGGCTCATCTCATCCTGGGGCTGTAGCCGGTCCCAAGGGTATGGCTGTTCGCCATTTAAAGAGGTACGTGAGCTGGGTTTAAAACGTCGTGAGACAGTTTGGTCCCTATCTTCCGTGGGCGTTGCAAGATTGAGAGAGCCTGCTCCTAGTACGAGAGGACCGGAGTGGACGCACCTCTGGTGTATCGGTTGTCACGCCAGTGGCATTGCCGAGTAGCTAAGTGCGGAAGAGATAACCGCTGAAAGCATCTAAGCGGGAAACTCGTCTCAAGATGAGTCTTGCCGGGGCCTTGAGCCCCCTGAAGGGTCGTTCGAGACCAGGACGTTGATAGGTCGGGTGTGGAAGCGCAGTAATGCGTTAAGCTAACCGATACTAATTGCCCGTGAGGCTTGACCCTATAACTTTGACGCATGTCGCCGTGATCCCGATCCGCGACAGCCCGTCAAAGCGTGTTTGCCCTCTGTTGGCAGCAATCATAATAGATTCGATTCCCTGAATTGGCTTGGCCGTCATGTGACGACCAGGCACCCAGTTAAGCCTGATGACCATAGCGAGGTGGTCCCACTCCTTCCCATCCCGAACAGGAAAGTGAAACGCCTCTGCGCCGATGATAGTGCGGGTTCCCGTGTGAAAGTAGGACATTGTCAGGCTAATATCAAGCCAACCGCCCGAGCTAGCAATAGCTCGGGCGTTTTGCTTTGTGGGCGCGGAAATATGAGCGCGCGAATAGTCGCCGCACCGGCGAATAGGCCTCGGTAGCCGCCCGCGAATACTTCCCGCAGCACCAACGACAACGCCCGGCATGCCGGGCGTTTGTGTTGGCGAGAAGCAAACGCCTCAGTTGAGCGCCAACAGCAACGCTCCCTGGCGTGCCCACAGGTCGGCTTCCTCGCGCAGCAGGTGCGGGACCGACGACCACGCCTTCGCGACGTTCGCCCGAGGCGTGAAATCAGCCCCGCAGGTCGCTTGCCGGCTTCGCCCGGGCGTGTCGTTCGGCCAAGGTCTGCGGCCCGCAGGCCAGCACGAAGAAGTCGTATGAATCACCTTCGCTTCGCCCGCGCGGTGGACGCAGGTACTGCAGGTGCATCTCGCGGCGGCTGCGTCGCATGGTGGCGAACCGCAGAGCGCCCGGCGCGGCCTTGAACGGCGGAGACGCCTGGTAGCCCTTCAACTGGGCGGGCTCTGGCCAGGGCGGCGCCTTCCAGAACGCCGCGCGATCGGACGCCGCGGAATAGTCGTGCCACGTCAGCATCGGGCTCTCGGCCAACACGTCGAGGTCATGCCGGAAGCGCCCGGCGCCGGGCCACTCGGCCGCGATCGGGATGCACTGCCCCAGCGTCACCAGCGACAGCGTCGTGCCCTTGTTCGTGCGGCGGCTGTCGACGACGTCCGCCAGCTTGGGCATCGCGCGCGCCAGCACCGTCGCCGCCATGATGGTGCCCGAGCTGTAGCCGATCACCATGATCTCCTTGAGCGGAGCCGCACCGGGTTGCCGCATCCGCGCCTCGACAGCCTCCACGAGCCGGGACGCCATCTCGTCCAGCCGCGCCTCGAGCGCGGGCACCTCGCCGATGGCCTGTTCGCGCATGAACGCGTACAGGCGCAACAGCCACTCGCAGTCGACCCAGGCCGCCAGCAGGCGCCAGCCGAGCGCGCCCACGACCAGGCCGACGACCAGCGAGGTGAACAGCGGAACGAGGCCGCTCGCGGCGAGCAGTCCGCCCACGACCAGCACGCCCGCCGCGACCGACAGCACGCCGACGAGCAACGGAAACATGGCCATCCAGAACGCTGCCGGTGCCGCGCGCCACACGCGCATCAGCACGCCCGACGTCAGGCCGCCCGCGTAGACGTTCCAGTAGTCGCGCGCCAGCGTCATCGGCGCGCGCCGCCAGTGGCGCCGAACGATGTCGTCCCAGCGCATGAAATGCACGCGCGTGCGCATCGTCACGGGACGACCGCCCAACGCCGACGAGGCGCCGCGCCACAGCGAGGTCCAGACCGATGCCCAGCGCCCGATGCGGTGCCGCTTGCCCAGCGCCAGCGTCTCGTCGTACGCGGCGTTGCGCTGCGAGATGCCACTGCGGAACAGCCGGTGATAGAACGTCGCGCTCTTCGGGTCGAAGCCGCTGAAGAAGAACACGAGACGATCGGGCGCATCGGACTGCATCCGCAGCTCCACCGCCGGCGCGATCGGCGGCGCCGGCGCGAGCGTATCGATGAAATCCTCGCCCGGGATCGTCGTGTCGTCCGGATTGGCCATGGCACGCACGCTATTGCGCCTGCGGCCGCACGGCCACGCGTCCATCGTGCTCGACGAGCGCGCCGTCGTCGACGAGCCGACGCAAGTGCATCGACGCCCACGCAGCGGCGCGCGCCTCGTCCATGCCCGCGCGACTAGCCACCGTCCGGTAGATCGGCGTGCGGCACATCCAGTCCACCAGTTCGTCGAAGCCGCCTTCGCGCACCTCCAGCAGATGGAACATCAGCAGGGCCCGAGCCGCATGCTGCGCATGCCGCTCCGGCGCGCGCTCGAACGCCGCCACGCGCTCGCGACTGGCGGCCAGCGCCCTTCCGACGTCGTCGAACAGGCGCCCGTGCCCGGGCAATACCGTGCGCGGGCTGAGGCGCTCGATCAGCGACAAGGTCGCGCGCGTGGGCCCGAAGCCGTCCTTGCCCTCGAGCTCGGGAAAGATGATGGCGAGCCGCTCCTCCCATAGCGCGTCGCCCGCGATCAGCGTGCGTGTCTGCGGCTCGAACAGCATCACCGCGTCCATGTCGTGACCCGGCGCGGCATGGATCTCCCAGGCCGCCTCGCCCAGCACAATCCGCTCGCCCGGCACGAGCGCATGGTCGGTCACGAAGCGCGGGCAGGGCTGGTCGGTGAGCCGGTAGCTCAGCCTGTCCTCGTCCCATTGACGGACCGCGGCGACGCTGCGCGCGGGAATCCAGGTCTCCAGGCCACCGCGTCGCTGCAGGGCCGCGTTGCCGCCGCAGTGGTCGGAATGCAGGTGGGTGTTGACGATGCGGCCCAGCGGTTCGCCCGCCAGCGCATGGTCGACCAGCTCCATGGTCTGGTCGGCGTGGCTGCTGAAGCCGGTGTCGACCACGGTGGCCGGCGTCCCGCCCGCGGCGTGGAAGACCGCCTGGTTGGCAGAGAGCCAGCCGCGCTCCAGCAGGGTGAGCCCCAATGCGCGCCGCAACGCCAACGCGAGCGTGCCAGGCTCGCCGGTCGCGGGTGCAGGCATCGCGGCCGGAGCGGGGACGGGAGACGCGATGGCTGGCACGGTGCTGGCGGGACCCTTCAGGAAGCAGGAGAGCGCAACTCGCGCCGCAGGATCTTGCCGACGTTCGACTTGGGCAGTTCGTCGCGGAATTCGATGACCTTCGGACGCTTGTACGCCGTGAAATTCTCGCGGCAATACGCCGCGATATCGGCCTCGGCAAGTGCCGGATCGCGGCGAATGACGAACAACTTCACGGCTTCGCCGGATCGTTCGTCCGGCACGCCGATGGCCGCGCACTCGAGCACGCCCGGATGCAGGTTGACCACCTGCTCGATCTCGTTCGGATACACGTTGAAACCGGACACCAGGATCATGTCCTTCTTCCGGTCCACGATGCGCACATACCCCTGCTCGTCCATCACCCCGATGTCGCCCGAGCGAAAGAATCCGTCGCCGGTCATCACCTTGGCGGTCTCGTCGGGCCGCTTCCAGTAGCCGGCCATCACCTGCGGGCCGCGGATGCAGATCTCGCCCGGAGTGCCATAGGGCAGGTCGGCGCCGTCGTCGTCACGGATGGCGATGTCGGTGGAGGGAATCGGCAGGCCGATCGTGCCCGTGAACTCGCGCCGGTCGAGCCGGTTGCTGGTGGCCACGGGCGAGGTCTCCGACAGGCCGTAGCCCTCCACCACCGGGCAACCGGTGATCCCGAGCCAGCGTTCCGCCGTGGCCTGTTGCACCGCCATGCCGCCGCCGTTGGAGATGACCAGTTCCGAAAAGTCGAGCTTGGCG
>JABCYW010000043.1 GCA_013289985.1 Betaproteobacteria bacterium
CGTCCCCGTGGCCACGCTGCGCGACGACCTGATCGCCTGCGAGGAGTGCGACGCGCTGCACCGGCGTTCCAGCGTCGACGGCATCGGCGAGGAGACGGACGACCTCGTCCCCTCCGGCCGCCACTACGAATGCCGGCGCTGCGGCGCCACGCTGGGCCTGGCGCGCCACGCCACCTTCGACCTGCCGCTGTCGCTGGCGCTCGGCGGCCTCGTGATGCTGCTGGTGGCGCACACGAACAACATCATGGCCATCGACATCCAGGGCCAGATGCGCAGCACCACGCTGTGGGAGGCCGCGTGGACGCTCTACGACGAAGGCGCCTGGTTCATGTGCGGCCTGGTGCTGTTCACCACGCTGCTGAACCCGCTGGTGGAGATGGCCGCCGTCGCCTACGTGCTGCTTGCGCTGCGCGCGGGCCAGCAGCCGCCGGGCTTCGACGTCGTGCTGCGCGCGATGCAGGCCGTGCGGCCGTGGGTGATGGTGGAGGTGCTCATGCTGGGCGTGCTGGTGGCCTTCGTGAAGCTCAACGGCCTGGCCAGCGTCATCGCCGGCCCCGGCCTGTGGGCCTTCGGCGCCGTGATGCTGCTGGCCGCCGCGATGGCCTCGGCGTTCGACCACGAGCACGTGTGGGCGTCGACGGCGCGGCTGCGCGCGCAAACCCGCGCGGCGGCGACCGCGGCGGGCTGAGATACTCGCGCTCATCCATTCGGGAGGAGCCCATGAAGTCAATCGTTGCCATCGCCTTGGCGATGTCGTGCCTTGCCACCGCGCGCGCCGCCGACGACGCCGCCTCGGCGCCCGCGGGCGCCACGCCACCGGAGGCCGCCGCGTCGGTGTCCGCCAACCAGGCGGCGCGCCTGGCGAAGATGAAGCCCGAGCTGGCGGGCTTCTGCCTGTACGGCGGCGCGCCCGGCGGCGACGCCAAGTACACGGCGTTGGCCCCGGTGAAGACCTCTCGCGAGACCTACGGCAGCGTCCTCGACGAATTGCCCCGCTTCGTCGAGACTTCGAAGGCGGCCGGCGCCGACGCTGTCATCAAGTACAACGGCGCGCAGCACTTCGGCTTCTGGCCGTGGCGCCTCGTCCGGCCGTTGCTGACGGGCGTGCCGATCAAGTGGGACGGGCCCGCGCCCGATTGCGTGGCGAGCGGCGGCCAGACCTTTGCCACCGTCATGAACTCCAACAAGGAACCGCCGAAGCGGTGATTGGCGCCCGGCGCACCGCGTGACGGACGGAAAAGCCCCCCCGGGGGTCCGCAAGGATCGGTACAGAAATCACTACTCAAGTTCGCCGGGCTGCCGATATGGAGGGATGCAGCGAGGACCGCTGCGCCCCATCGGACCCGACCCATGACCCCTTCCTCGACCTCCGGACCGTCCCTCGGGCGCCGCCTGACCGCCGCCTTCGGCCTCACCCTCTGCCTCGCGCTCGTCGGCTCCGGCTACGGCGCCTGGGCGCTCAACGAATCGGCGAGCCAGACCCGCACCATCGTCGAACAGGACATCGCGACCGAGCGTCTCGTCGCCGAGTGGTACCGCAACGTGGCGATGTCGGTGCGCCGCACGACCGCCATCGCGGTGAGCGCCGACCCGGCGCTCGCCGACTTCTTCGCGGCGGACGCCGCGGCGACGACCAGGTCGTCCAGCGAACTGCAGGAAAAGGTCTCCAGGCTGATCGACACACCTGAGGAAAAGGCCGTGTTCGCCGAGATCCAGGACGTGCGCAAGGACTACGTGGCCACGCGCGACGCCGTCTCCGCGGCCAAGAAGGCCGGCGACGCCGAGGGCTCGCGCAAGCTGCTGGACACCACCTACCTGCCGGCCTCCATCAAGTACCAGGACGCCCTGCGCCGCCTCGGCGCGCTGCAGGCCGAGGCGATCGACCGCGCCGGCGCCAGCATCCAGGCCGAGAACCGGACGGCACGCCTCGCGCTGATCGTCTTCGGCGCCGCCTCGCTGGTCCTCGGCGGCCTGCTGTCCGCCTGGCTGGTGCGCGGCATCACGCGTCCGATCCGGCGCGCCGTCGACGCGGCCCACCGCATCGCGGCGCTCGACCTCACCGACACGATCGAGTCGCACGACCGCGACGAGACCGGCCGCCTGCTGAAGGCGCTGGCCTCGATGCAGGGCTCGCTGAGGACGCTGGTGTCGCAGGTCCGCACCTCCACCGACAGCATCGGCATCGCCTCGGCCGAGATCGCCGACGGCAACATGGATCTCTCGTCGCGTACCGAGGAAGCCGCGTCCAGCCTGCAGCAGACGGCGGCGTCGATCGAGCAGATGAACGGCACCGTGCAGAACTCGGTGCAGAGCGCGCGCACCGCCAACGACCTCGCCGCCACCGCGGCCGAAGTGGCGATGCGCGGCGGCGCGGTCGTGGCCCGCGTCGTCACCACGATGGAGGAGATCAACGGCTCGTCGCGCCAGATCGCCGACATCATCGGCGTGATCGACGGCATCGCCTTCCAGACCAACATCCTCGCATTGAACGCGGCCGTGGAAGCGGCGCGCGCCGGCGAGCAGGGCCGCGGCTTCGCGGTGGTGGCCACCGAGGTGCGCTCGCTGGCGCAACGCAGCGCGGCGGCGGCCAAGGAGATCAAGAGCCTCATCGGCGCCTCCGTCGACCGCGTGGAGGCGGGCACGAAGCTGGTCGGCGACGCCGGCGCGACGATGAACGAGGTGGTGGACGCGGCCAAGCGCGTCTCGGCCATCATCGCGGAGATCACCCACGCGGCCACCGAGCAGAGCCAGGGCATCGGCCAGGTCAACACCGCGGTGTCGCAGCTCGACCAGGTGACGCAGCAGAACGCCGCGCTGGTGGAGGAATCGGCCGCCGCCGCGGAGAGCCTGAAGTTGCAGGCGCAGCAACTGGCCGCGACGGTGCAACGCTTCCGGCTGGCGGCTTAGTGTCCTGTCTCGCTATACCTGCGAAAAGCAAATTGCGCTTCAAACAGGTCAGGGCAAGGCGCAAACCGCAGACGTACCGGGCGGTACGGCGAGGATTTGCAACGCTGCCCTGGCCTGTTTGAAGCCAATTTGCCGCAGGTATAGCGGGACAGGACACTAACTCAGCGCGGCTGCAGTCCGGCGATCTCCGCGAGCAGGCTGTAGGACTTCCTGCGCGCCTCGGGATCGAAGATGGCCGAGACCACCATCAGCTCGTCGGCGCCGCTGTATGCCACGAAGCGCTCGAGCCCGTGGCGCACCGTCTCGGGCGACCCCACGACGGAGCACGCCAGCATGCTCTCGGCCATCTGCTTCTCGGCGGGCGACCAGTAGGCGTCGATGTCGGCTATCGGCGGCTGCTGCGGGCCGGGCCGGCCGCGGCGCAGGTTGGCGAACGACTGCTGGTGCGTGGTGAACAGGCGCCGCGCCTCGGCGTCGGTGTCGGCCACGATCACGTTGACGCCCGCCATCGCGTGCGGCTTGGCCAGTTGCTGCGACGGCTTGAACAGCTCGCGGTACAGCGCCATCGCCTGCACGAGCGCGTCGGGCGCGAAGTGCGACGCGAACGCGTAGGGCAGGCCCAGCACTGCTGCCAGCTGCGCGCCGTAGGTGCTGGAGCCGAGGATCCACAGCGGCACGTCCAGGCCGGCGCCCGGGACTGCCTGCACCGCCTGCCCCGGGCGCGCGGGCTGGAACAGCGCCTGCAACTCCTGCACATCTTCCGGAAAGTTCTCGGCGGCGCGCGGATCGCGGCGCAGCGCGCGCACCGTCGTCTGGTCGGTGCCGGGCGCGCGGCCGAGCCCGCAGTCGATGCGGTCCGGATACAGCGACGCCAGCGTGCCGAACTGCTCGGCGATCACCAGCGGCGAGTGGTTGGGCAGCATGACGCCGCCCGAGCCGACGCGGATCTTCGAGGTGCCTTGCGCGAGGAAGCCGATCACCACCGACGTGGCCGCGCTCGCGATGCCGGTCATGTTGTGGTGCTCGGCGACCCAGTAGCGCGTGAAGCCGAGCGCCTCGGCATGCTGCGCCAGCGCCAGGCTGTGGCGCAGCGCCTCGCCGGGCGTGGCGCCCTGTTGCACGGGCACGAGGTCGAGGACGGACAGCGGGGGGAACTTGGGGGACGAGATCGAGGACATGCGGCTACGTTACGACGCTTTGCGAAGCCGAGGCGGCAAGGGGGTCTGCAAGGGGTCTGGCTCCGCAGGTGCCTGACCCCGATCATCTGCCGAGGCGCCCTTGTCCACGATGGGGGTCAGGCACCTGCGGAGCCAGACCCCTCCGTCCCCTGCCCCCAGCCGCCGCCCAGTGCGCGGATCAGGCCCACCGTGGCCTGGTACTGCGCGGCCCGCACCTGCACCGCCACGCGCCGGTTCGCGAGCTCGCTGCGGCGCGCGTCGAGCAGCTCGAGCTGGCTCACGAGGCCGTTGCGATAGCGCGCGTCGGACAACACGGTCGCGCGCGTCGACGCATCCACCGCCACCTTCTGCGCGCCGGCCTGGTCGGACAGCAGGCGCAGCGACGCGAGCTGATCCTCGACATCGCGGAACGCGCCCAGCACCTGCTCGCGGTAGGTGGCCGCGGCGATGTCCCATTGCGCGTTGGCGGTCTGGATTCCGGCCTCGCGGCGGCCGCCGTCGAAGACCGGCAGGGACAGCAGCGCGCCGACGCCCCAGGCCCGCGCCGACCACTTGAACAGGTCGCCGATGTCGGTGGACGCGTAGCCGCCGTTGGCGGTGAGCGAGACGTCGGGGAACCAGGCCAGGCGCGCGACCCCGGCGCGCGCCTCGGCGGCCTGCATCGCGAGCTGGGCCGAGGCGACGTCGGGACGCCGCGCCAGCACCGTGCTCGGCACGCCGGCCGGCACGCCCGGCAGCGCGCCGTTCCAATCGGCGGGCGCCAGCGAGAACTGCGTCGGCAGCTCGCCGAGCAGCACGGCCAGCGCATGCTCGTGCAACGCGCGCTCGCGATCCAGCGCCAGTGCCTGCGAGTTCGTGGCCGCGACCTCGGCCTGCACGCGGGCCAGGTCCAGCTCGGCGACGTCGCCGGCCTGGTAGCGGCGCTCGGTCAGGCGCAGCGTGTCGGCGTAGGCCGCCACCGTCTGGCGCACGATCTCGCGCTCGGCGTCGAGCGCGCGCAGCTCGAAGTAGGCCTGGGCCACGTCGGACTGCACGACCAGGCGCGTGCTCTGCAACGCGGCCTCGCGCGATTGCGCATCGAGCGCCGCGGCGTTCTTCGCCTTGCTGAGCTTGCCGAAGAAGTCGGGTTCCCACGAGGCGGCCAGGCCCGTCGTGCCAAGGTTGGACGCCTGCCCGGGCGCGGCGCCGAGGCCGGGCTGGATGGTGGCACGCGACGCGCCCAGCGACGCGTTGACCTGGGGCAGCAGGTCGGCCTGCGCGTCGCGCAACAGCGCGCGCGCCGCCTGCACGCGGGCCGCGGCCTGCTGCAGGTCGGTGTTGTTGGCCGCGGCGCGCAGCACCAGGTCGTCCAGCACCGGGTCGGAGAACACCGTCCACCACGCGCCGCGCGGTTGCGCCTCCGCGGGGCCGACGTTGGCGAAGCGGGCGGCGCCGTCTTCCTTGAAGGCGACCGGTGCCGCGGGCGCTGCGGCCGGCGTGAAGGGCGCGCCGGCGCAACCGGCCAGCACGAGCGCGGCCACGAGCGGGAGCAGCGAGGTCTTGAGAAGCGAGGTCATGATGAATCCTTGTCGTTGAGGACGCGTCCGCGTCGTCATTCGTCTTGATGGCGCGGCGCGGCCAGCACCGGCTGCACGCCGAAGCCGCCGCCGTGGCCGTGGTCGACATTCACGCCGGGCGCCTCGACGTCGTGCGGAACGTCGCCGTGCTGCTTCAGCTGGCGGTTGCCCGTGAGCGCGCGCAGCAGCACGTAGAACACCGGCGTGAGGAACAGGCCGAACGCGGTCACGCCGATCATCCCGAAGAACACGGCGACGCCCATCGCGTGGCGCATCTCCGAACCGGCGCCCGTCGACAGCACCAGCGGCAGCACCCCCATCACGAACGCCATCGAGGTCATCAGGATCGGGCGCAGGCGCAGGCGGCTGGCCTCGATCGCGGCGCGCAGCGGCGTGCGTCCGGCGAACTCCAGCTCGCGCGCGAACTCCACGATCAGGATCGCGTTCTTCGCACTGAGCCCCACCAGCACCATCAACCCGATCTGCGTGAACACGTTGTCGTCGCCGTGCGTGAGCCACACGCCGGTCATCGCGGCGAGCAGGCCCATCGGCACGATCAGCAGGATGGCCAGCGGCAGCGTCAGGCTCTCGTACTGCGCGGCCAGCACCAGGAACACCAGCAGGATGGAGATCGGGAAGATCAGCACCGCGGAGTTGCCGGCGAGGATCTCCTGGTACGTCAGGTCGGTCCACTCGTAGCTGACGCCCGGGGGCAGCGTCTCCTTGGCGATGCGCGCGATGGCGTCCTTGGCCTGGCCCGACGAGTAGCCGGGGGCCGGGCCGCCGTTGACGTCGGCGGCGAGGAAGCCGTTGTAGCGCATCGCGCGTTCGGGGCCGAACGTGGGCGTGACCTTCATCAGGGCCGACAGCGGCACCATCTCGCCGGTGGTGGAGCGCACCTTCAGCAGGCCGATGTCCTCGGCGCGCGCGCGGTACGCGGCGTCCGCCTGGACGCGCACCGAGTACGTGCGGCCGAACTTGTTGAAGTCGTTGGCGTAGAGGCTGCCGAGATAGATCTGCATCGTGTCGAAGATGTCCGTCACCGGCACGCCCAGCTGCTGCGCCTTGGTGCGGTCGATGTCGGCGTACAGCTGCGGCACGTTGACCTGGAAGCTCGAGTACATGCCCGCCAGCTCCGGCGTGGCGTAGGCCTTGGCCATGAAGGCCTTCAGCGCGGCGTCCATGCCGGCGATGCCCACCGAGCCGCGGTCCTCCAGCTCCAGCTTGAAGCCGCCCGTCGTGCCGATGCCTTGCACCGGCGGCGGCGGGAACATCACGACGAAGGCCTCCTGGATGCCGGCGAACTGCTGGTTCAGCTGCTGCGCGATCGCGCCGGCGCTCAAGGCGGCGCCCTTGCGCTTGTCGAAGTCGTCCAGCGCCACGAACACGATGCCGGAGTTCGAGCTGTTGGTGAAGCCGTTGATCGACAGGCCCGGGAACTGCACGGCGTGCAGCGCGCCCGGCTGCTTGGCGACGATGTCGCCCATCTTGCGGATCACCGCCTCGGTGCGGTCCAGCGTTGCGCCGTCGGGCAGCTGCGCGAAGCCGATCAGGTATTGCTTGTCCTGCGGCGGCACGAAGCCGCCCGGCACGGCCTTGAACAACCCCAGCGTCGACGCGGCGAGCACCAGGTACACGCCGAACATGACGGCCTTCTTGGAGATCGCCTTCGTCACGCCGCCGCTGTACGCGTTGGCGCCGCGGTGGAACACGCGGTTGAACGCGCCGAAGAAGCGGCCCAGCACGCGGTCCATGCCGCGCGTCAGCGCGTCCTTGGGTGCGTCGTGGCCCTTGAGCAGCAGCGCGGCGAGCGCCGGCGACAGCGTCAGCGAGTTGACCGCGGAGATCACCGTGGAGATGGCGATGGTCAGCGCGAACTGCTTGTAGAACTGGCCCGTCAGGCCGGTGATGAAGGCCAGCGGCACGAACACGGCGACCAGCACCAGCGCGATCGCGATGATCGGGCCCGACACTTCGCGCATCGCGCGATACGTGGCGTCGCGCGGCGACAGTCCGCTAGAGATGTTGCGCTCCACGTTCTCCACCACCACGATCGCGTCGTCGACGACGATGCCGATGGCCAGCACCAGCCCGAACAGGCTCAGCGCGTTGATCGAGAAGCCGAACAGGCTCATGATCCCGAACGTGCCCACCACCGCCACCGGCACGGCCAGCAACGGGATGATGGACGCGCGCCAGGTCTGCAGGAACAGGATCACGACCAGCACCACCAGCGCGATGGCCTCGAGCAGCGTGTGCACCACCGATTCGATGGAGGCGCGCACGAACTGCGTCGGGTCGTAGACGATCTCGTACTTCACGCCGTCGGGCATGGACTTCTGCAGGTCGGCCATCTCGGCGCGCACGCCGTCGGAGATGGCGATCGCGTTGGAGCCGGGGGCCGCGAAGATCGGGATCGCGACGGCCTCCTTGTTGTCCAGGAGGGACCGCAGCGAGTAATCGGCCGCGCCCAGCTCGACGCGGGCGACGTCGCGCAGGCGCGTGACGGCGCCGTCCGGGCTGGTCTTGACGATGATGTCGCCGAACTCGTCCTCGGTCTGCAGGCGGCCCTGAGCGTTCACCGACAGCTGCACGTCGATGCCGTGCAGGTTGGGCGAGGCGCCGATGATGCCGGCCGCGGCCTGCACGTTCTGGCCGCGGATGGCGGCCACGACGTCGCTGGGCGACAGGCCGCGGTTGGCCACCTTCTGCGGATCCAGCCAGACGCGCATCGAGTAGTCGCCCGAGCCGAACAGCTGCACGTCGCCGACGCCCTGGACGCGCGCGAGGCGGTCCTTGACATTGAGCACCGCGTAGTTGCGCAGGTAGGTCATGTCGTAGCGACCCGTGGGCGACAGCAGGTGCACGACCATCGTCAGGTCCGTCGAGGCCTTGATCGTCGTGATGCCCAGCGTACGCACTTCCTCGGGCAGGCGCGGTTCGGCCTGCGCGACGCGGTTCTGCACGAGCTGCTGAGCCTTGTCCGGGTCGGTGCCCAGCTTGAAGGTGACGGTCAGCGTCATCAGGCCGTCGGTGGTCGCCTGACTGCTCATGTAGAGCATGCCCTCGACACCGTTGATCTGTTCCTCGATCGGCGTGGCCACCGTCTCGGCGATCACCTGCGGATTGGCGCCCGGATAGTTCGCGCGTACGACGATGGACGGCGGCACGACGTTCGGGTATTCGGAGATGGGCAGGCCGCGCACGGCGATCAGGCCGCCGAGGAAGATCAGCAGCGACAGCACGCCGGCGAAGATCGGCCGGTCGATGAAGAATTTGGAGAGGTTCACGAGGTGCTCCCGGGAGGGCAGGGAATGCTCGGCCCGGCGTCGTCGGACGACGCCAGGCCGTGTGTTTTCTTCTTGGCGATCAGTTCTTGGTGTCGTCGGCGGTCTTCATCGCGACCATCTGCGGCGCGATCAAGGCGCCGGGGCGCACGCGCTGCAGGCCGTTGACGACCACGCGCTCGCCCGGCTTCAGGCCCGAGGTGACGATGCGCAGGCCGTCGACGTTGGCGCCCAGCGTCACCTCGCGGTAGTTGGCCTTGTCGTCGGAGCCCACCACCATCACGAACTTCTTGCTCTGGTCGGTGCCCACCGCGCGCTCGTTGATCATCAGCGCGGGCTCGGCCTTGACCGCGCCCATGCGCAGGTGCGCGAACTGGCCGGGCATCAGCGCGCCGTCCGCGTTGTCGAACACGGCGCGCACGCGCACCGTGCCGCTGCGGGCGTCGACCTGGTTGTCCACCAGCTGCAGGTGGCCGGCGATGGGCGTGGCGGTGTCATCCACCGTGCCCATCTGCACCGGGATCTTCTCGATCTGCGCGCGCGCGCTGGCACCCGCCGGCAGCTCGCGCAACGCGCGCGTGACCACCTGCTCGTCGGCGTCGAAGCTCGCGTAGATCGGGCTCACGCTGACCAGCGTGGTGAGCACCGGCGCGCCCGGGCCGGCGGCCACGAGGTTGCCGGTGGTGATCTCCAGCTTGCCCACGCGACCCGACACCGGCGCGCGCACCTGCGTGTAGCCCAGGCTCAGCTCGGCGGTCTGCAGCTGCGCCTGCGCGGAACGCAGGTTGGCATCGGCCTCGCTCTGCGCGTTGAGGCTGTCGTCGTACTCGCGTTGCGAGATCGCGTGATCCTGCAGCAGTTGCTTGGAGCGCTCGTAGTTGCTCTTCGCGTTGACGAAGCGCGACTTCGCGGCGAACACCTGGGCGTCGGCGCGGTCGACGTCGGCCTGGTAGGGCGCCGGGTCGATCGTGAGCAGCAGGTCGCCGGCCTTGACCAGCGCGCCCTCGCGGAAGTGCACGCCCTGGACGGTGCCGGCGACGCGCGAGCGGATGTCCACTCGCTCGACCGCCTCGAGGCGGCCGGAGAAGTCGTTCCAGGCCGCCACGTCGCTCTGCACGACGGTGGCGACGGACACCGGCGTGGCCTGCGCGGCGGGCGACGGCGTGGCCACCGCGGGGCCGGACTGGAACAGGACCACGGTGGCAATGACGGCGGCGAGTGCCGTCAACGTGGTGCCGGCCACCCAGAGGCGGCGACGGGCTTGGAGCGGAACCTGGTTCATGAGAACTCCTGGATTGGCGTATGTGACTGGAAGTGAGTACTTGGGAACTTTTGGACAAAGCAGCGGCTCAACCAGGCAGTGCCTGGCTTTTTGCTGTCCGTCCGGGAAAGTTTTATCGTAGCGATCGCTACGACATATGGCACAATGTAGCCAAGCCTCAAGGGCACGTCAACATGTTTTCGTACTGAACGCTATGAAAAAGACGAATGAGTCGCTGGAAGGCGATGGCGCCGCAGCGGTCGCCGTCGCCGAGGCACCCGACGCCAGGTCGAACAAGGCCCCGCGCAAGCCGCGCGGCCGTCCGCTGTCCTTCGATCGCGACACCGCCCTCGAGACGGCCATGCACGTGTTCTGGGAACGCGGCTACGAGGCCGCGTCGATCTCCGACCTCACGTCCGCGATGGGCATCACGCCGCCCAGCCTGTACACCGCGTTCGGCGACAAGGAGCAGTTGTTCCTCGAAGCCATCGAGCGTTACGCGCTGGGCTACGGCAGCGCCGGCGCGCGCGCGCTGGTGGAGGAACCCACGGCCCGCGGCGCCATCGAGCGCTGGCTCACCGAGGCCGCCAACGAACTCACCCAGCCGTGCCACCCCAAGGGCTGCATGGTGGTGATGGCCGCCACCAACTGCTCGGCCGCGGCCGAGCGCGTGCAGGATGCGCTGCTGCTGCGCCGCACCGAGGCCATCGCCAGCGTGGGCCGCCGCATCCAGGGCGGCATCGACGGCGGCGAACTGCCGGCCGACACCGACGCCAAGGACCTGGCCAACTTCTACGCCACCATCTACCAGGGCATGTCGATGCAGGCCAAGGACGGCGCCACGCACGAGAGCCTGATGGCGACGGTGCGCACGGCGATGCGGTCGTGGCCGCGGATGTGATCTGCTGACGCACCAAAGGAAAAGCCCTCGCGAGGAGGGCTTTTGACTTCCGGACAACGTGACGGGTCACGAAGACGGTCTGCAGCTACTGGGTGACGGGTTCCCGTTGTTCCGCCCAATGTGCGGCCGGTTCTGTACCTGCGATGGAGCCATCTTAAACCGGGATCGTGACAATTGCGTGTAGGCGCAGCGGACATTCGCCGCGTCCCCCCTAGTGTCTAGGGCCTGTTCACACTAAATGCGTGCCCGCGCCGGCCGCCTGCGAGGCCCCAGGCTAGACGGCCGCGACGCGGCGGGCTGGACGCCCGCAAGGAGCGGCCAACGACGCCTGGGGCCTCGCAGGCGACCGGCCCTGCGGGTGATCCCCCAGAAAGCCTGCCTTCCGCGTTGCGAGCGCTTGCCGTGGGGCCACCACGTCGGCGCGCTCGCGCCTTGAAGGCAGGCTTTCTGGGGGTCACGCGGGCACGCATTTAGTGTGAACAGGCCCTAGCCTGTCGACCGCCCACGCGCTCGGGTTGCCACGATCCGTGGCGATAGACTCTCGCACCCCTTCACCCAGGAGCCAGAGGCCCATGCCCATCCCCGGACCTTTCGCCACGCTGCGCGCCGGCGCCACCCTCGCCCTCGGTCTCGCCGCCGCCGCCCTGGCCGCCGCGCAGGCCCAGCCCGTCGCGCCGGTCCGTCCGGTCGCCACCGACTACTACGGCACCCGGGTCGTCGACAACTACCGCTACATGGAGAACCTCGCCGACCCCGAGGTGAAGGCCTGGATGAAGGCGCAGGCGGACGCCACGCGCGCCAGGCTGGACGCGCTGCCCGGCCACGCCGCGCTGCAGCAGCGCATCCACGAACTGCTCAACGCCGACCTGCGGCGCGGCGGCTTCGTGCGCCGCGGCAACCGCTACTTCTACGAGGTGACCGAGCCGTCGGCACAGTTGCCCAAGCTCTATTACCGCGACGGCCTGGCCGGTGAGGAACACCTGCTGGTCGACCCGGCGGAGCTGGGCAAGGGCACCTCGACGCACTACGCCCTCGGCTCGTACACGCCGTCGAACGACGGCAAGCTGCTGGCCTACGAGATCTCGGCGGGCGGCTCCGAACAAGGCGTGCTGCACGTGCTGGACGTGGCCACCGGCAAGGTGCGCGCCGAGGCCATAGATCGCACCACCGACGCCGCGATCGGCTGGCGTCCTGACAACAAGTCGTTCTTCTACATGCGCTACAACGCGGCCGGCCCGAACACGGACGCCAACGAGACGAAGTTCAACGCGCGCACCTACCTCCACCACGTCGATGCCCACGCCAACGGCGACGGCGACGCCGTGGTGTTCGGCCGGGGCGTGAAGCCGGGCCTGGACGTGCCCGAGGGCGAAGGCACCTACATCCTGCTGTCGCCGGACTCGCCGTACGCGGTGGCCGTGGCCAACCACAACATGGACGACGCTCCCGCCACGGTCTACGTCGCGCCGCTGGCCCAGGTGGCGGACGACCGCACGCCCTGGAAGAAGGTGGCCGATGCCGCCGACGGCGCGACGCAGTTCGCGCTCCACGGCCAGACCCTGTTCGTGCTCTCGCAGAAGGACGCGCCGCGCTTCCGGCTGCTGGCCACGTCGCTGGCGCATCCGGACCTGGCCCACGCCACGGTGGTCATTCCCCAGGGCCGCGCGGTGCTGACGACCTTCGCGCTCGCCCAGGACGGCATCTATGCCCGCGAGCGCGACGGCGCCATCACGCGTGTGCGCCAGGTGTCGTTCGACGGCAAGCACAGCCACGCCGTGCCCACGCCCTTCGAGGGCAACGCCGAGCCGGCGGCCACCGACATCGCCATGCCGGGCGCGCTGATCGGCGTGCGCGGCTGGCTGCGCGCGACCGAGTTCGTGTTCCACGATCCGGCCACCGGCCAATCGACCGCCACCAACCTGACGCCGGCATCCCGGACGGACGTCTCCGGCTTCGAGAGCGAGGAGGTCTTCGCCACGAGCTACGACGGCACGCGGATTCCGCTGTCGCTGGTGCATCGCAAGGGCCTGGCGATGGACGGCAGCCATCCGACCATCCTGAGCGGCTACGGCGCCTACGGCAACTCGCAGGATCCCGGCTTCAGCCCGACCCGCCTCGCGTGGCTCGAGCGCGGCGGCATCTACGCGGTGGCGCACATCCGCGGCGGCGGCGAGTACGGCGACGATTGGCACCTGGCCGGCCAGAAGAAGACCAAGCTCAACACGATCTTCGATTTCATCGCCTGTGGCCAGTACCTGGTCGATCAGCACTACACGACGCCCTCGCGCATGGCTGGCCAGGGCGGCAGCGCGGGCGGCATCACGGTGGGCGGCGCGCTCACCTGGCGCCCCGACCTGTTCGGCGTGATCCTGGACCTGGTGGGCATCTCCGACGCGCTGCGCTTCGAGACCGAGCCCAACGGCCCGCCCAACGTGCCCGAGATGGGATCGGTCAAGGACGAGGCGGGCTTCCACGGCCTGTACGCGATGAGCGCCTACGCGCACGTGCGCGACGGCGTCGCCTACCCGGCCACGCTGTTCTCCACCGGGGCGAACGACCCGCGCGTCGCGCCCTGGCAGATGGCCAAGATGGCCGCGCGCGTGCAGGCCGCCACCGCCGGCAAGGCGCCGATCCTGCTGCGCGTGGACTACGACGCCGGCCACGGCATCGGCTCCAGCAACCTGCAATATGAACAGCAGTTGGCCGACCTGTGGTCGTTCGCGCTGTGGCAGATGAGCGATCCGGCGTTCCAGCCCGCCGCGCACTGATCAGGCCGGGCGCGCGTGCGCCCGCATCCCGGCTCAGCTCGGCGAGGTCACGGTCAGTCTGGTGACCTTCTCCTCGAGGCCGCCGATCAGCGAGCTCCACGACTTCTTGAACGCGTCGCCGCCGTCCTTCTGCAGCTTCTCGGCCAGCGCCTCGATGTCCACGCCTTCGCGACGGATCTCGGCGATGGTCTGCTCCGCGCCGCCGCCGTCCACGGGCATCGGATCGCCCAGGCGGCCCCGTTCGGCGAAGGCCTTCAGCGTCTTCTCGGGCATCGTGTCCACGGTGTCCGGCGCGGCCAGCGCCTCCACGTAGAGGGTCTCCGGCGCCTTCGGATCCTTGGTGCCGGTGCTGGCCCACAGCAGGCGCTGGGGATGCGCGCCGGCGGCCGCGAGCTTCTTCCAGCGTCCCGAGGCCAGCAGGTCGCGCCAGGCCTTGTAGGTGCGCATGGCGATCGCGATGCCCAGCCGGTTCTGGTATTGCTCCGACACCGTGTCCCTGGCGCCCGTGTCCCAGCGGCTGACGAACAGCGAGGCCACCGATTCCACCACCGGCGACTTGCCGTCATCCAGCCGCCGCTCGATGCCCTTCATGTAGGCCTGCGCCGCGGCCAGCCACTGCTCGCGCGAGAACAGCAGCGTCACGTTGATGGGGATGCCCCGGTAGATGGCCTCCTCGATCGCCGGGATACCCTCTGGCGTACCCGGGATCTTGATGAACAGGTTCCTGCGCGCCGCCCGCGCGTGCAGGCTGGCGGCGGCCTGGATGGTGCCGCGGGTGTCGTTGACCAGCAGCGGCGACACCTCCAGCGACACCCAGCCGTCGACGCCGCTCGTGGCCGCGTGGATGGGCGCGAACAGGTCGGCGGCCTTCTGCAGGTCGTCCACCGCGAGCGCGAAGAACAGGTCCTCGGTGGAGCGGCCGTCGCGCGCCATCAGCGCGATGGCGTCGTCGTACGCGTCGCCCTCGCCCATCGCCTTCTCGAAGATCGTGGGGTTGGACGTGAGGCCGGTGACCGAGAAGTCGGAGATCAGCCGCGCGAGCGAACCGTCGCGCAAGGTCTCGCGGCTGATGTTGTCGATCCAGAGGCTTTGCCCCAGATCATGCAGTTGTCGTGTTGGCGTTGTCATGGGGGGCTCCTGGAGGAAACCACCCGGCAATATTCGTGCGTGCGAGGTCGCCGATGTGGTCGACGACGATGTCCGGAGTCGGGTATTTCGCGGCCTCGATCGTATCGAGCGCGTAATGGCCCTGCCGCGGAAAGATCGTGGTGACGTCGTCGCCCCACGCGGCCTTCAGCGCCCCGAGGATGCGCGGCTTGTCGTCGACGATCACGTAGTGGCGCGCCGGAAAGGTGCGCCTGACCTCGTCGAGCATCAGTTCCTTGTGCACGTAGATCAGGACGCGCCCCTCGACGGCGCGCCACAGCCCGGAGCGCTGGATCTTGCGCGGCTGGAACACGACGTCGCCGTCGGACAGGATCACCGCGGGGCCCAGCTTGTCCATGCGCGCGAGCGCGTCGAGCGCGCCCGGGAACACGCGATCCTGGAACGGGTAGTCGACGAGGAAGCTCGACATCTGCAGCAGCGATTGCGCGTGCACGCCCTTGCCCTCGACGTCCTTGCGATAAAGCTGCAGCGCGCCCAGGTGGTCGGCATAGCCCAGCTCGTCGCGCAGCTTCTCGAACAGCGTCCAGTAGCGGCCGGAACAGGCGACGCCGAACTCCTGGATCAGGTGGTCGCGCAGGTCCGCGATGATGCGGTCGTTGTCGAGCAGCGTGTTGTCCACGTCGACGAGGAAGACCACATCGTTGAGAAGGGAAGCCATCGGCGTCAGGGCCTTTGCAATCGGATCAGACTCATGAACGAAAAATGAACGCGGCCTTGCGCGGGCAAGCGGCTTGCCGCTCGAGCCTCCGGTTCGCTTCAATGCTGAGCAAGCCCCATACCCGCTTTTCAAAGCCGAAAGATCTCCATGTCCGATTCGCTCGACCAGCAATGCATAGACACGCTGCGCTTCCTGTCCGTCGACATGGTGCAGAACGCCGACAGCGGCCATCCCGGCCTGCCGCTGGCCGCCGCCCCGATGGCCTACGTGCTGTGGACCCGCTTCCTCAAGCACCATCCGTCCAACCCGCTGTGGGCCGACCGCGACCGCTTCGTGCTGTCGGCCGGCCACGGCTCGGCGCTGCTGTACAGCCTGCTGCAGGTGACCGGCTACGGCCTGACCATTGCCGACCTGAAGCAGTTCCGTCAATGGGGCAGCAAGACGCCCGGCCACCCCGAGCGCGGCCACACGGCCGGCGTGGAGGTCACCACCGGGCCGTTGGGCCAGGGGCTCGCGAATGCGGTAGGGCTGGCCATCGCGGAGGCGCAACTGGCCGGCACCTACAACCGCGACGGCCACCCGGTGGTCGACCACCGCACCTGGGCGCTCGTGAGCGACGGCGACCTGATGGAGGGCGTGGCGTCCGAGGCCGTGTCGCTGGCGGGCCACCTGAAGCTGGGCAAGCTGGTGTGTCTCTACGATGACAACGAGGTCACGCTGTCGGCCGGCACCGCCATCACCTTCACCGAGGATCGCGCGAAGCGCTTCGAGGCCTGCGGCTGGCAGACGCTGCGCGTGGCCGACGGCAACGACGTCGACGCGATCGACCGCGCGCTGCAGTCGGCCGTGGCCGACACGACCCGCCCCAGCCTGATCCTCGTGCGCACCCACCTGGGGTACGGCTCACCGAAGCAGGACAGCTTCAAGGCGCACGGCTCGCCGCTGGGCGACAAGGACGTCGCCGCGACCAAGGCCAGGCTCGGCTGGCCCGAGTCGCCCGCGTTCCACGTGCCCGACGCGGCCGCCGCGAAGTTCCGCGAGGCGCAGCTGGCCGGCGAGAAGGCCGAGGCCGAGTGGAACCGGCGGATGGCCACGTACGCGAAGGCCTTTCCCGCCTCGTCGAAGGAACTGGAGGCGCGCCTCAAGGGCGAGCTGCCCGAGGGCTGGGACGCGGACATGCCCGCCTTCCCCGCCGACGCCAAGGGCCTGTCGACGCGCGTCGCCGGCAGGCAGATCCTCGCGGCGATCGGCAGGAAGCTGCCGTCGCTGTTCGGCGGCTCGGCCGACCTGGATCCGTCCACCTTCACCAACCTCGTCGGACTCGGCGACTTCGGCCCCGCGCCCGCGGCCGACGCGAAGAAGGTCGAAGGGGCCGACGACGGCGGCACCAGCCGGGCCGGCCGCAACCTGCACTTCGGCGTGCGCGAGCACGCGATGGGCGCCATCGTCAACGGACTGGCCGCGCACGGCGGCTTCATCCCGTACGGCTCCACCTTCCTGATCTTCTCCGACTACATGCGCCCGGCGATCCGCCTGGCCGCGCTGCAGAAGCTGCACGCGCTGCACGTGTTCACGCACGACAGCATCGCGCTCGGCGAGGACGGCCCCACGCACCAGCCGATCGAGCAGTTGGTGAGCCTGCGCGCGATCCCCGGCCTCACCGTGATCCGGCCCGCCGACGCGAACGAGACCGCGGTCGCGTGGAAGGTGGCCGTCACCATGCGCGATCGCCCGGTGCTGCTGGTGCTCACGCGCCAGGACGTGCCCACGCTCGATCGAAGCAGGCATCCGGCCGCCACCGGCCTGGTCAACGGTGGCTACATCCTCAGCGGCGCCGGCGACGCCGCGCCCGACCTGATCCTGATGGCCAGCGGCTCCGAGGTGGGCCTCATCGTGGCCGCGGCCGAGACGCTGGGGCAGGACGGCATCAAGGTGCGCTGCGTCTCGATGCCCAGCTGGGACCTGTTCGACGCGCAGCCGCCCGCCTACCGCGACACGGTGCTGCCCCCGGCCGTGACGAAGCGCCTGGCCGTGGAGGCCGGCGCCACGCTCGGCTGGGAGCGCTACGTGGGCCAGGCCGGCGACGTCGTCGGCATCGACCACTTCGGCGCGTCGGCCCCTGCCAAGGTGCTCCTGAGGGAGTTCGGCTTCAGCGCCGACAACGTCGTGGCGCGCGCGCGCAGGCTGCTCGGCAAGTAGTTCTCGACGGAGAAAATGCTCACGGCGCCGTGAGCGAAGTCGCCCGGCGCGCGGGCGTCCGCGTGGCTATCGTCCTGGACATGCGGCCCGTTGCGGTACGGGCCGGACCACGACGAAGGACGCGACTTGAATTCCACCCAGATCCCGCTCGAACTCTCGAGCGACACGCCGGCCACCACCGCCGCCATCACCGTCGGCCTGTTCTTCGGCGGCCGCTCCGCCGAGCACGACGTGTCGCTGCGCTCCGCGGCCACGCTGCATGCCGCCCTGCTCGATGCGGGCTACCGGGTGGTGCCGATCGGCATCGAGCGCGGCGGCGTGTGGCGCTACATGCCGCTGGCCGGTGGCGCCTTTCCGGATCGCGTCGAGACGGGCGCCTGCGCGGTCGCGCTGGTACCCGGGCGCGGCGGCCAGCTGATGGCCTGCGAGCCGTCGGACATCGCCGGCGAGCTGCCGCGCATCGACGTCGCGTTGCCCGCCCTGCATGGCCCGTTCGGCGAGGACGGCCGCCTGCAGGGGCTGTTCGAGACCTGCGGCGTTCCCTACGTCGGCGCGGGCGTGTTCGCGGGCGCGGCGACGATGGACAAGGAGGTGACCAAGCGCCTGCTGCTGCAGGCCGGCCTGCCCGTGGTGCCCTATCGCCTGCATCGGCGCGGCCACGCCGCCCCGAGCTACGCCTGGCTGAGCGAACGCCTCGGCCCGCGCCTGTTCGTCAAGCCGTCGTCGCTGGGTTCGTCCATCGGCGCCAATCCCGCGCACGACGAGGCGTCGCTCGCCCTGGCGCTAGCCGCCGCGCTCGAACATGGCGACACGGCGCTGGTCGAACGCCGCATCGAGGGACGCGAACTGGAGTGCGGCGTGATCGAGGTGCGCGGCGACGCCGTCGCCTCGGTGGTGGGCGAGATCGTCACCGCCGCGGCGCACCCGTTCTACGACTACGAGGCCAAGTACCTCGCGCGGGACGGCGCGACGCTGGAAGTGCCGTCGCGCCTGGACGCGCCCACGTCCGCGCGCCTGCGCGAACTCGCGCGCGAGGCCTTCGAGGTACTGGGTTGCCGCGACCTGGCCCGGGTCGACTTCTTCCTCGACGCGCAAGGCCAGCTGTTCATCAACGAGGTCAACACGCTGCCCGGCTTCACGGCCATCAGCCTGTTCCCACGCATGTTCGAGGCGTCGGGCATGGCCCTGCGCGAGCAGGTACGCTGCCTCGTCGAGTCGGCACTCGCGCGGGATCGCTGAACTCAGGCGGCGGCGGGCAGTGCCGGCGCCGCGGCCACCAGCGCCCGCGCCAGCTCCCCGATGCGCATCAACGCGTGCCGCTGCGCGTCGTCCCAGCGCCCGCCCACGCCCAGCCGGATGCAGTGGCGGTAGCGGTCGCTGGCGGAAAACAGCGTGCCCGGCGCGATGGCGATGCGTTCGGCCAGGCAGGCCGTGAACAGCGCCTGCGAGTCGACGACGCGCGGCATCTCCACCCACAGCACGTAGCCGCCGGCCGGGTCGGTGACGCGCGTGCCCTTGGGAAAGCTGCCGGCGATCAGGCGGCGCGCCTCGTCCACGCGCACGCCGATGGTGTGGCGCATCTGGCGGAAGCCGGCCTCGTTGCCGGTGTGGCCCAGCAGCTCGGCCATCGCGAGTTCGACGAACGTCGTCTGCGATCCGCTCGTGGCCATCTTCATGCGGCGCACCGGCTCGGTCCAGCGGCCCGCCTCCACCCAGCCCACGCGCAGCCCCGGCGCGATCGTCTTGGAGAACGACCCGCACAGCATCACATGGCCGGTCGGGTCGAACGAGCGCACCGCGCGGCGCCGCTCCTCCTGCTCGGCGAGGTCGTTGTGCAGCACGTCCTCCACCATCGCGATGCCGCGTTCGCTCACCAGGCGCGCGAGCCGCTTGCGGTCGGCGGTGGGGAGGCTGCCGCCCATCGGGTTGGACAGCGTGGGCGACAGCAGCAGGGCCTTCACGGGCTGCGTGTCCAGCGCGAGTTCCAGCGCGTCCAGCGACAGGCCGTCGCGCGGGTGCGTGGGGATCTCCAGCGCCCGCAGGTGCAGGCTCTGCAGGATCTCCAGGAAGCCGAAGTACGTGGGCGACTCCAGCGCCACGATATCGCCCGGCCGCGTGACGGCGCGCAGGCACAGCGTGATCGACTCGAGGCAGCTGTTGGTGGCGACGATGTCGCGCGGCTTCAGCTGGCAGCCCAGGCGCAGCGCGTAGCGCGCCACGGCGCGCCGCAGCTCGTCGTGGCCGGAGCCCAGCGCGTACTCGCACAGCACCGCGCGATGGCGCTGCGCGGCGCGCATCACCGTGCGGCGGATGCGCTCCACCGAGAACAGCTCGTCGCTGGGGCTGGCCGCGCCGAACGAGATGTAGCCCTGCTCGTGGGCGAAGCGCAGCGTGTGGGCGGCGAGCGCGTCGATGTCGACCTCGCGCGAATCGGGCGGCGGCTGCGTGGCCTCCGGCACCGGCGGGCGCGGCGGCCGCGCGGCCACGAAGAAGCCGGAGCGCGGGCGCGTCTCCACCAGGCGCATGTCCTCCAGCGCGCGATAGGCCTGCACCGCCGTCGACAGCGACACGCCGTGCTGCGCGGCCAGGTCGCGCAGCGACGGCAGGCGCTCGCCGCGGGCGAGCACGCCGCCGCGGATCGATGTGGCGAGGGTCTGGGCGATCTGCAGGTACTTGGTGTCTTCGGCAAGCATGCCCCATTCTGTCTGCGAGACGGATGTGCAGACCAGTACAGATGGCGCGAACCTCGACCGACACAGGCAGCCAGCCAGGCTGTCTGTATGGGTGCGGATCGTGTCCCGTTGTGACTGTCGCGCGAACGCTCCGGCGCCCAGAATCGATGCCATGGACACCACCCTCCGCCTCGCCCCGTCCCTCGGTCGCCGCCCGGTCAAGGCCCGCGACACGGCCATTCGCCTGGCCGCCCACGCCACGCTGGCGGCCAGGTTGCCCGCCGGCGCCTGCATCGCGGTGCAGTCGGGTCGCATCTGGCTGACGCAGACCGGCGACGCCAACGACTACTTCATCGAGGCCGGCCAGCGCCACGTGGTGGCCCGCGGCGGGCGCGTGGTGATCGAGAGCTTCACGCCGCAGGCGGTGCTGCGGGTGCTGCCCGAGGCCACGCCGGCGCGGCCCGGGTTTCCCTGACCCTCAGCGCGGCGTCTCCATCGCCGCCGTGTACTCGCCGCGCCTTGCCAGCCGGTTCAGCCGCGCGCGCTCCACCAGCGCCTTCTGCGCCGCCGCCACGTTCTCCTTCCTGCCGGCCCAGGCCTTCATCGCCGGATCCTGGATCGCGCGGGCGAACGAGAACGCCAGCGGCCACGGCAGCTGGTCGCCATGGCGCACGTGCATCGCGTTGAGGCGCGCCGACGCGGCGGGCGCCGACTGGCCGCCGGACAGGAACGCGATGCCGCCCACGGCCGCCGGCACCGCGCGGCGGAACAGGCGGACGGTGGCGTCGGCCACGTCCTCCACGCTGTCCTGCACCGGGCACTTCAGGCCCGGCACCACCATGTTGGGCTTGAGGATCATGCCCTCCAGCAGCACGCGCTGGGTGCGCAGCGCGTCGAACACGAAGTGCAGCGCGCGCTCGGTGACCTCGGCGCAGCGCGCCAGCGCGTGCGCGCCGTCCATCAGCACCTCGGGCTCGACGATGGGCACGATGCCGGCCTCCTGGCACAGCGCGGCGTAGCGCGCGAGGGCCTGCGCGTTGGCCTCGAAGCAGCCACCCGAAGGCGCGCCCTTGGCATCGGCGATGGTGATCACCGCCCGCCACTTCGCGAAGCGCGCGCCCATCTTCGAGTACTCGGCCAGGCGCTCGCGCAGGCCGTCCAGGCCCTCCGTGACGAGTTCGCCGTCGTGCAGCGCCAGCGGCCTGGCGCCCGCGTCCACCTTGATGCCCGGCACGATGCCCGCCTTGGCCAGCGCCTGCGCGAACGGGACATCGGCGAAGGTGCTGGTGCGGATCGTCTCGTCGAAGAGGATGGCGCCGCCTATCGACTCGGACAGCCCGGGCGCGGTGACGATCATGTCGCGGTAGGCGCGGCGCATCTCCGGCGTCTGCGGGATGCCCAGCGCGGCGAAGCGCTTGTCGGCGGTGGGGTTGCTCTCGTCCATCGCCAGCAAGCCCTTGCCGTCGGCGGTGAGGGCGGCGGCGGTGGCTTTCAGTGTCTCTTCGTTCATGTCGGATGCTCCGGTTCGGGGCCTGTCCGCTGCAGTGTGACGCAAACGGCGGCCCCGCTCGACGGCAATCCACGCACCCGGCGGAACCACCGCTTGCGGCAGGCTTTCGAGCTCGGCCGTTGGGCATGGCACTTGCTGAAAGCCCCGGATGCCCGCATCCTCGCCTTCCGCTCATCCGTGCGCGATGATCACGGCACTCAACTTCGAAAGACAGCAGTGCAACTCGGAATGATCGGTCTCGGACGGATGGGCGCGAACATGGCGCGCCGGGTGATGAGCCAGGGCCACCAGTGCGTGGCACAGGATCCGAACCCCGATGCCGTCGCGAAGATGGTGGCCGCCGGGGCCGTCGGCGCCGCCACGCTCCAGGAGATGGCCAGCAAGATGGACAGGCCGCGCGCCGTCTGGATGATGGTGCCCGCCGCCATCGTCGACAAGGTGCTGGCCGACCTGATCGCCCACCTGGATCCGGGCGACATCATCATCGACGGCGGCAACTCCTACTACCGCGACGACATGGCCCGCGCAAGCAAGCTCAAGGACGCCGGCATCCACTACGTCGATTGCGGCACCAGCGGCGGCATCGCCGGCCAGGATCGCGGCTACTGCCTGATGGTGGGCGCCGAGCAGGAGATCTTCGACCACCTCACGCCCATCTTCAAGGCGCTGGCGCCGGGTTTCGACGCGGCCTCGCGCACGCCCGGGCGCACCGGCGAGGCGTCGAACGCCGAGAACGGCTTCCTGCACTGCGGCCCGAACGGCGCCGGCCACTTCGTGAAGATGGTGCACAACGGCATCGAGTACGGAATGATGGCCGCGTTCGCCGAGGGCTTCAACATCCTCAAGCACGCCAACATCGGCCAGCAGCAGCACGCCGCCGACGCCGAGACGGCGCCGATGCGCGAGCCGCAGTACTACCAGTTCGACATCGACGTGCCCCAGGTGGCCGAGGTGTGGCGCCGCGGCAGCGTGGTCGGCTCGTGGCTGCTCGATCTCACCGCCAAGGCGCTGGTGGCCGATCCGCAGCTGTCGACGTTCGGCGGCCGCGTGTCCGACTCCGGCGAGGGCCGCTGGACCATCCAGGCCGCCATCGACGAAGGCGTGCCCACCCAGGTGCTCAGCGCCGCGCTGTACGACCGCTTCTCCTCGCGCGGGGAGGCGACCTTCGCCAACCAGATCCTGTCCGCGATGCGCGCCGAGTTCGGCGGGCACGCGGAAAAGAAAGCCTGATCTTCCATGAACGCAGACACAGCCACCTCTTCCGCGGCCGGCGGCGGCTGGCAGGCGCCGGTGCCCGAGAGCGGCTGCGGCAACCCATCGAAGAAGGATGCCCGATGAGCAGGACGTTGACGCAGAAGGCGAGCTGGAAGGCGCTGGCCAGCCACCAGAAGAAGATCGCGAAGAAGCACCTGCGCGAGCTGTTCGCCGAGGACGCCACGCGCGGCACGCGGCTGGCGCTGGAGGCCGTGGGCCTCTACCTCGACTACTCGAAGAACCGCGTCACCGACAAGACGCTGAAGCTGCTCGTCGCGCTCGCCGAGGACTGCGGCCTGCAGGACAAGATCGCCGCGATGTTCCGCGGCGACCGCATCAACACCACCGAGAACCGCGCGGTGCTGCACATCGCGCTGCGTTCGCCCAGGTGGCAACAGATCGTGCTGGACGGCGTGGACGTGGTGCCCGGCGTGCACGAGGTGCTGGACCGCATGGCCGCGTTCGCCGACCAGGTGCGCGACGGCCGCTGGCGCGGCTTCACCGGCAAGCGGATCAGGCACGTGGTCAACATCGGCATCGGCGGCTCCGACCTCGGCCCGGTGATGGCCTGCGAGGCGTTGCGCCACTACGCCCACGCCGACCTCGACTTCCGCTTCGTCTCCAACGTCGACTCCACCGACCTCACCGAGGCCACGCGCGGGCTCGATCCCGCGCAGACGCTGTTCATCGTGTCGTCCAAGACCTTCACCACGCTGGAGACCATGACCAACGCCAAGGCCGCGCGCGATTCGCTGGTGGCTCAGCTGGGGAGCGATGACGCGGTGGCGCGGCACTTCGTGGCGGTGTCCACCAACGCCGACGGCGTGAAGGCCTTCGGCATCGCCGAGTCCAGCATGTTCGGCTTCGCGGACTGGGTCGGCGGCCGCTACTCGATGGACTCGGCCATCGGCCTGTCCACGATGATCGCCATCGGCCCCGAGAACTTCGAGGCGATGCTGGCCGGCTTCCACGAGATGGACGAGCACTTCCGCAGCGCGCCGCCGGCGCAGAACCTGCCGGTGCTGCTGGGCCTTCTCTCGCTGTGGAACAACGACTTCCTCGGCTTCTCCACGCTGGCCGTGCTGCCCTACGAGCAGTACCTGAAGCGCTTTCCGGCCTACCTGCAGCAGCTCGCGATGGAGAGCAACGGCAAGCACGTGACGCTGGATGGCGAGCCGGTGAAGGCCGATACCTCGCCGGTGGTCTGGGGCGAGCCCGGCACCAACGGCCAGCACTCGTTCTACCAGCTGATCCACCAGGGCACGCGCATCGTGCCGTGCGACTTCATCGGCTTCTGCACCGCCTTGTCACCCATCGGCGGCCAGCACGACCTGCTGATCGCCAACCTCATCGCCCAGGCCGAGGCGCTGGCCTTCGGCAAGACGGCGAAGCAGGTGGAGGACGAGGGGGTCGCGCCCGAGCTGGTGCCGCACCGCGTGTTCGAGGGCAACCGCCCCAGCAACACGATCCTCATCGATGCGCTGACGCCCGCGGCGCTGGGCAAGCTGGTGGCGTTGTACGAGCACAGCGTGTTCACGCAGGGCGCGATCTGGAACATCGACTCGTTCGATCAATGGGGCGTCGAGCTGGGGAAGGCGCTGGCCTCCAGGGTGATTCCCGAGCTGCGGAGCCCGCATGATCCCGAACTGGCGCACGACAGCTCCACCAACGCGCTGATCCGCCGCTATCGTCAACGCCGCACCACCTGAAGACCCCATGGCCCAGATCATCTCTCCCCTCGCCGGCAAGCCGGCCCCGCGCTCGTCCCTGGTCGACATCCCCAAGCTGGTCAGCGCGTACTACTCGATCGTTCCCGATCCGGCGGAGCCCGCGCAGCGCGTCGCCTTCGGCACCTCGGGCCACCGCGGCAACGCGTTCGACGCGTCGTTCAACGAACGCCACGTGCTGGCGATCACGCAGGCGATCTGCGACTACCGGAAGTCGCAGGGCATCGATGGCCCGCTGTTCATCGGCATCGACACGCACGCGCTGTCCGAGCCCGCGCTGCGCAGCGCGCTGGAGGTGCTGGCCGCCAACGGCGTGGACACCATGCTCGCGATGAACGACGAGTACACGCCCACGCCGGCCGTCTCGCACGCGATCATCACGCACAACCGCGAACGCACGTCGGGCCTGGCCGACGGCATCGTGGTGACGCCCTCGCACAACCCGCCCGACAACGGCGGCTTCAAGTACAACCCGACCAACGGCGGCCCGGCCGCCGACGACATCACCAAGGGCGTGCAGGCCGCTGCCAACGCCTACCTCGAGAAGGATCTCGAGGGCGTCAGGCGCATGACGTACGCGAAGGCGCTCGCCGCGCCCACCACGCATCGCCACGACTACCTCGGCTGGTATGTGGCCGACCTCGGCAACGTGGTCGACATGGCCGCCATCCGCGATTCGAGGATCCACCTGGGCGTCGACCCGCTGGGCGGCGCCGGCGTGCACTACTGGAGCCGCATCGCCGACCAGTACCGGCTCGACCTCACCGTGGTGTCCGACGTCGTCGACCCCACCTTCGGCTTCATGACGATGGACTGGGACGGCAAGATCCGCATGGATCCGTCATCGCCGTACGCGATGGCCCGCCTCGTCGACCTCAAGAGCCAGTTCGACGTCGCGTTCGCCTGCGACACCGACCACGACCGCCACGGCATCGTCACCCGCAGCGCCGGCCTGATGCAGCCCAACGCGTACCTGGCGGTGGCGATAGCCTACCTGTTCCGCAACCGCCCGCAGTGGGGCGAGCAGGCGGCCATCGGCAAGACGGTGGTGTCGTCGCGCATGATCGACCTGGTGGCGCAGCGGCTTCAACGAAGGATGATCGAGGTGCCCGTCGGCTTCAAGTGGTTCGCCGCGGGCCTGGCCGACGGCAGCCTGGGCTTCGGCGGCGAGGAGAGCGCGGGCGCCGCGTTCCTGCGCCGCGACGGCACGTCGTGGACGACCGACAAGGACGGCCTGACGCTGGCCCTGCTGGCCGCCGAGATCACCGCGAAGACCGGCAGCGACCCGGGCGCGCTGTACGAGAAGATGGCGCAGGAACTCGGCAGGCCCGTGTCCGACCGCGTGGAGGCGCCGGCCGACGCGCAGCAGAAGAAACGTCTCGCGGCCTTGGCCCCGGCATCGATCACCACCCGGGAGATCGCCGGCGAGCCCATCACCGAGGTCACCGCCACCGCGCCGGGCAACGGCGCGGCCATCGGCGGCATCCGCGTGAGCTCGAAGAGCGGCTGGTTCGCGGCGCGGCCCTCGGGCACCGAGGAGATCTACAAGATCTACGCCGAGAGCTTCGAAGGCGAGGCGCACCTGAAGCGGCTGCTGGACGAGGCGCAGGCGCTGGTGGACAAGGCGATCACCTAGAAGCGGCGACCGGCGACAGGATGGCATCTGGCGGGCCGCCCGCCGCTCAGGCAACATCCACGTTCTGCTGCATCAATGCGCGGCCGCGAGGCGGCGCCGACACCCATGGACACGTCACGGCCCCCCACCGAGTCGCCAAGGACGCTCCGCCAGTACGGCGACCTGCCGGGCCCGCGCGGCCTGCCGATCTTCGGCAACCTGCTGCAGATCGATTCCACGCGCATGCACCTGCAGCTCGAGCACTGGTGCGATGTCTTCGGCCCCGTGTTCAAGCTGCGGCTCGGGAGTCGCCGCGTCGTGGTCGTCGGCGACCACGCCCTGATAGCGGCGGCATTGCGCGACAGGCCCGACGGATTCCGCCGAACCACCCGCTTCGAGCAGATCTGGAAGGAAATGGGGCTGGTCGGCGGCGTCTTCGGCGCAACCGGCGACGACTGGAAGCGCCAGCGTCGGATGGTGATGGCGAGTTTCGACCCGGCGCACGTCAAGAGCTACTTCCCGTCGCTCCAGCGCGTGGCGCTGCGGCTGGTGGCGCGCTGGAGGCAGGCCGCGCGCCGTGGCGCCACGATCGACCTGCAGGCCGACCTGATGCGCTACACGGTCGACACCATCGCCGGCCTGGCGTTCGGCGCGGAGGTGGATACGCTGGGCTCGGACGAGGACGTCATCCAGCGGCACCTGAACCGGATCTTCCCGGCGCTGTCGCGGCGCCTGTTCGCGCCGTTGCCGACCTGGCGCTGGTTCCCGTCGGCCGACGACAAGGCCCTCGGACACAGCGTGGTCGAGGTCAGCGAGGCGGTGGACGATTTCATCGCCCAGGCGCGGGCGCGCATGGCGGCCGATGCGTCGCTGCGCGCGCATCCGCAGAACCTGCTCGAGGCGATGCTGGTGGCCGCCGACGAGCCGAGCAGCGGCATCACCGACCGGGAGGTGGCCGGCAACGTGCTCACGATGCTCCTCGCCGGCGAAGACACCACGGCGAACACGCTGGCATGGACGATCCACCTGCTGTGGACAAATCCGGCGACGCTCGCGCGTGCCATCGACGAGGTGCGCCGCGTGTGCGGCGACAGTCCGGTGCCGACGCTGGACCAGATCGCGCAACTCGACTACGTGGAGGCCTGCGCGCACGAGGCCATGCGACTGAAGCCGGTGGCGCCGCAGACCGGCATCGAGGCGCTGCGCGACACGACGCTCGGCGACGTGCACATTCCCGAGGGCATGATCGTCATCGGCGTGATGCGGCGCGATGCCACCAGCGAGCGTCACTGGACCAATTCCGCGGCCTTCGAGCCGGAACGCTGGCTGGACGATGCGTCGCCGGCTGCCAGTTCGGCCAAGCGCATCTCGATGCCATTTGGTGCCGGGCCACGCATCTGCCCGGGACGCTACCTGGCATTGCTGGAGATGAAGATGGCGCTGGCCGTGCTCCTGGGCAATTTCGAGCTTGCCTCCGTCGGCACGGTCGACGGGCGGCCGCCGCGCGAGCTGCTGCAACTGGCGATGGCGCCGGTCGGACTGACGATGAAGTTGCGCGAGCGCGGGCGGGTCGAGGCCCCGGCGGCCTGAGCGACAGCGTTGGTGCTCGCACACGAATTCCAACGCGCACAATGCACGCAACAGATCGCATGACGGATCCCGCGCCATGAAGCTCACCCCTGCCCTCGCCCTCGTCGCCGCCACGCTATGCGGCTCTGCCCACGCCGTCGACGTCTACAAATGGACCGACAGCAAGGGCGTCGTCCATTACGGCGACCACCCCGCCTCGGGCGTAGCCGCGTCCACGCTGAGCGTGCCGGGCGGCGGCGACAGTGCCGAGGAACAGGCGGCCGCGGAGGCCAGCCTGGACGCCGCGCGCGAGAAGCTCGCGGAGCCGACCTCTTCGGCCGCCCAGCGCTACCGTCCACGGAGTCAGCCCGCGCAGCAGCAGACCGCGGCATCCGTTTGCGCCGCCGCCTGGGCCCAGTACGCCGCGGCCCAGGCGTGTTTCGACGCCCATCGCGCCGCCGGCGGCAAGGGCGTCAGCGGGGTCGGCACGGTCGTGTGCCAGGACGTGCCGCAACCGAGCTGCACGCGTTGACCGCCGTCCGCCCGATCGAGGCGTCCGACCGCGCGGGCTGGGAACCGCTCTGGGCGGGCTACAACGCGTTCTACGGCCGCGCGGGCGAAACGGCGCTGGCGCGCGAGATCACCGACACCTTGTGGCAGCGCTTCTTCGACGCGGGCGAGCCGGTGTTCGGGCTGGTGGCCGAGGACGCGGGACGCCTCGTGGGGCTGGCGCACTTCCTGTTCCACCGCAGCACCTCGCGCATCGAGCCCGTGTGCTACCTGCAGGACCTGTTCACGTCACCCGAGTCGCGCGGACGCGGCGTGGGACGCGCGCTGATCGAGGACGTCTACGCGCGAGCGCGCGACGTGGGCGCGAAGCGCGTGTACTGGCAGACGCGCGACACCAACGCCGCGGGCCGGCTGCTCTACGACAAGGTGGCCAGGCACCACGGCTTCATCGTGTATTCGCACGACGCCTGACGCCGGGCCATTCCCGCAGCGGGCCCGGGCCGACGGCCGACAGCGGCACGGGCTGCGTGGGCGCCAGCACCTCGGCCAGCGGCACCTGGGCCGATTCCTCGCTGTCGTAGACGCCGTTGCGAAGGCGCGCGGGGTACAGGCACTCGAGGCTGGCCGGGTCGGCGGGGCTCTCGTCCTCGCGCACGATCCAATGGATGATCGTGGTGCTGCGGCTGCGCTCGGCGGCCAGCGTCTTGACCACATGGCTCAAGGCCACGGGATGCGTCGCGTCGGTGCCCGACAGGTCCATCGCGAGGTTGCCGGTCTGGCGGCGGAACACGCCCGACGGCGGCTGCTCGGCGGCGTGCGCCCACACGAAGTGGCTGGGGATCATCTCGCCGGTGGTGGCCACGCGGTCGGGGAACATGCCCACGTCCAGCATCAGCTTGTCCAGGATCGTGCGCGTCTTGTAGAACTGCGGCTCGCGCATGCACTGGAAGTAGAAATGGATCTCGACGCCGGGCGGCACGGGCCACAGCGCGGCATCGAACTTCATGCCGCATCCGGAAACAACATAGGTCTTGGTCATGGAATTCTTGTCTGCGCCCGCGCGGGCCATCCGCACCGGCTGCTGGCCACATTGATACCCCGGGCCCTATCCGGAGCCCGCAACGTGGACGAATCTTGCCACTACTCCCGGCAAAAGCCCGGAAGGCAGTTGCCCGGCAGCAGCAAAAATCGACATGAAACCGTTTTCAGGCAACAGGCCAGGGGCGTTCCAGTCCGGCACGGAAGAGCGCGGCCACCATGTCCGACTGCGTCACCATGCCGGCCAGCCGGCCGTCGTCCGACACCACGGGCAGGTGATGGCGGCCGCCGTCGGAGAACGCCGGCATGAGGTCGACCAGGTCCTGGCCCGGGCGCGCGGTGAGCACCTCGCGCGTCATGATGTCGCCGACGAACCAGGCGCCCTGCCCCGCCGACGCCGACGCCGTCTCGTGGCCGACGAAGAAGTCGTGCAGCGTGACGATGCCCAGCAGCAGGCGCTGCTCGTCCACCACGGGCAGCGCCTTCACGGCGTGCCGGATCATCAGGCGCCAGGCCTCCTGCGCCGGCGTGGAAGGCTGCACCGAGACGACGTCGCGCGACATCACGTCCTCGCAGCGGATGCTGCCGAAGCGGCGCTTCCAGGCCAGCGTCTCGGCCTCGATGAACAGTTCCTCCAGGTCTTCCTGGCTCACGTCCAGCAGTTCGCCGCGAGCGCGCAGCGCCGCGTCCAGGTCCTGCACCGTCAGCCCGATGCGGGCCGTGGGCGTGGCGTCGCGCGTGAGGTGGGCCGGCGGCGGCGGCGCGGCCTGGTGCGGATAGCGGCGGCGCGCGGACACGTTGAACACGAGGGCCGCCATCAGCAGCAGCAACGAATCGATGGCCACCGGCCACAGCACGAACGCGTAGCCCAGCGAACGGACGGCCGGCCCGCCCAGCACGGCCGTCAGCGCCACGGCGCCGCTGGGCGGATGCAGGCAGCGCAGCGCGAACATCGCGGCGATGGCCAGCGACGCGGCCAGCCCGGAGGCCAGCGCGACGTCGTCGACGTGGGCCGCGCAGGTGACGCCGATCAGCGCGGCGCAGACATTGCCGCCGATGATGGACCAGGGCTGCGCCAGCGGGCTGGCCGGCACCGCGAACAGCAGCACCGCCGAGGCGCCCATCGGCGCGATGAACCACGGGTTGAAGCCGGCCAGCATGTGGTGGCTGAGCAAGGCGGCGCAGGACACGCCGAACAGCGCGCCCAGGCAGCCGAGCGCGATCTCGCGCCGCGAGACGTTCACCGGCGCGGGCACGAACGTGCGCAGCCATTGCGCCAGGCGCAGAACAGTCATGCCTCAGTCATTGATGCGCGGCACCTTGAACACGTCGCCCAGCGTCTGCAGCTCGGTGCGGTGCAGCGCGGCGAGATGGGCCAGCACGCGCTCGCCCTCGGCCAGCAGGTGGATCTCCACCTGGCGCCGGTCGACCAGGCTGGGCCGGCGCTCGACGAAACCGTGCTCCTCGCAGCGCGTGACCAGCGCGACGACGCCATGCGGCTTGGCCTGCAGCCGATGCGCCAGCTCGCCCACGGTGGCGTAGGTGCGGCCCGGAAAGCCCTTCACGTGCAGCAGCAGCAGGTACTGCAGCGGCGTGATGCCGAAGGCCTGCACGGCGTCTTCGGTGAAGCGTTCGAAGCGGCGGAGCTGGAAGCGGAAATCGGAAAGCGCCTCGAACTCTCCCTTGGCCAGGGGCTTCTGCGCGGACTTCGTCATGGGCGGGCTCGGAAAATCGGAGCCCGATTTATATCATGACGTGATATACATTGATGTCATCCGCGAAGCGGCGGCCGTCCGCGCCTCTTCCGCGACCCGCCCGATGAGCAGGATGGCCGGACTCCCGAAGCCGTGCGCGGCGACGACGTCCACCAGCCCGCCCAGCGTCGCCCGCGCCGAGCGCTCGCGTTCGCTGCCCACGTGCTGCACGACGGCCGCGGGCAGGTCGGCGGGCAACACGCGCAGCAGCCGCTCGACGATGCCCCGGATCTGCGAGATGCCCATGTAGACCACCAGCGTCACGCCCGCGGCCGCGGCCCGGCCGATGGCCTCCCAGTCCTGGCCGTCGGAGTCCTCGCGCGTGTGGCCGGTGACCAGCAGCACGCCACGCGCGTCCACGCGGCGATCCGTCCACCCGATGCCCAGCGCGGCCGCGGCGCCCAGGCCCGACGTGATGCCGTTGACGACCACCGCCTCGAGCCCGGCGGCGCGCAGCGCGGCGATCTCCTCGCCGGCGCGGCCGAACACCAGCGGGTCGCCGCCCTTCAGCCGCACCACCTTCTCGCCGGCCAGCGCCTCGCGCACCATCAGCTTCTCGATGAACTCCTGCGGGGTCGACGCGCAGCCGCCGCGCTTGCCCACGTGCACGAGGCGCGGCCGCGCGGCCAGGCCGTCGAACGCGAGCTCGAGCACGCCGTCGCCCACGAGGTCGTCGACCAGCACGACCGTGGCCTCGCGCAGCACGCGCAGCGCCTTGAGCGTGAGCAGTTCGGGGTCGCCGGGGCCGGCGCCGACGAGATGGACGGGATGATGGACAAGAGTCATGTCAGGCCTCGACGGCAAGGGTGATCTGCTCCTGCGCCAGCCGGCGCAGGTGCGGCAGGCAGGAGCCGCAGTTGGTGCCGCAGCGCAGCTGGGCCTGCGTCTGCGCGATGCGTTGCGCGGCGTCGCCGGTGGCCGCGGCCAGCGCGGACTCGGCCTGCGCCACGCTGACGTTGAAGCAGGTGCACATCTGCGGGCTGGCCGGCGCGGCGGCGCCGCCGCCACGCTCGCGCGCGCCCGGGGCCAGCATGCGGCGCGCGGGCATCTCCAGCGGGGCGTCGGCCTCCAGCGTCTCGCGCCACCATTGCGACACCGCGTTGTCGGCCGCGTCGGTGCCGCAGATCCAGAAACCCTGCAAGCGCTCGGCGCCTTCGGCATCCCGCGCCACGCGCAGCCCGCGCTGCATGCCGGTGCGCGGGTCGCGATAATCCAGCATCGCTTCGGCGGCGAGATCGAGCTCGGCCCGCAGGCCAGCCAGCGCCAGCTCGTCGGGCGCCTGGAGGTCGGCCACGTCCAGCCACAGGCCCAGGCGGCCCCGCGTGTCGGGCTCGCGGCCGAAGGGCACGCAGGCCGCGTAGCCGAACTGCGCCAGCAGCGGCCGCAGGCGTTCGCGGCGCGCGAGCGCCTCGGCCTGCGGCAGCCACGCCATCGCGCGCAGGCGCCAGCCGAGGCCGGCGCGCGTGATGCGCACCGCGCAGTGCTTCAGCTCCGGCTGCCTGGCCTGCGGGCAGGACGCGGGCGTGGTGAGCGCATTGACGCCGGCGAAGGCATCCGCCGACGCGCCGCGGCCCGTCAGCACCTCCTCGCCCCAGTGCATCGCGATGAAGGCCTGCGCCGACGCCTGGGCCGCGCTGCGCCGCGCGGGCAGCACCAGCTCGCCGCGCCGCGAGACCACGCGCACCAGGTCGCCGTCGGCGAGGTTCAGGCGCGCCATGTCCTGCGCGCACAGGTCGACGGACGGCTCGGCCGCGTGGCCGAACAGGCGTCCCAGCGTGCCGGTGCGGCTCATGCCGTGCCACTGGTCGCGCAGTCGCCCGCTGGTCAGCGAGAACGGGAAGCGGGCGTCGCGCGGCTCGGCCGGCGGCTTCGCCTCGGCGTCGAAGAAGCGCGCGCGGCCGTCGGCCGTGGGGAAGCGGCCGTCGGTGTAGAGCCGCGCCAGGCCGCGCGTCGCGCCTTCGGGGAAGGGCCATTGCTGCGGGCCGTCGCGCTCGATCAGCGCGTAGCTCAGGCCCGTGATGTCGAGGTCGCGGCCGCGCGTGGTCCCGCGGTGCTCGTTCCACACCGACTCGGCGTCGTCGAACGGGAACAGCGAGCCGCGCCCCGGGCGCAGGCGCTGCTCCACGCGGCGCGCGACGTCCACCACGATGCGCCAGTCGTCGCGCGCCGCGCCGGGTGGCGGCACCGCGGGGCGCACGCGGCTGATGCGGCGCTCGCTGTTGGTGACCGTGCCGTTCTTCTCGCCCCACGTCGACGCCGGCAGCAGCAGGTCGGCGAAGGCCGCGGTGGCCGTGGTGGCGAAGGCCTCCTGCAGCACCACGTACTCGGCGCGCTCGAACGCGCGCCGCACCGTGGCCTGGTCGGGCATCGACTGCGCCGGATTCGTGCAGGCGATCCACAGCAGCTTGATCTCGCCGTCGGCCGCGGCCTCGAACATCTCGATGGCCGTCTTGCCCGGCGCGGCCGGCACGTCGTCCACGCCCCACAGCGCGGCCACCTCCGCGCGATGCGCCGGGTTGGCCAGGTCGCGGTGCGCCGACAGCAGGTTCGCGAGTCCGCCCACCTCGCGCCCGCCCATCGCGTTGGGCTGGCCGGTGAGCGAGAACGGGCCGGCGCCGGGGCGCCCGATCTGGCCCGTGGCCAGGTGCAGGTTGATCAGCGCGCCGTTGTTGGCGGTCCCTTGCGCGCTCTGGTTGAGGCCCATGCAATAGAGCGACAGCACCGCGCCCGACGCGCCCCACCAGCGCGCCGCGGTGAGCAGGTCGTCCTCGCGCAGGCCCGTGGCGCGCGCGGTCTCGCGCGGCGTGCATTCGCGCACGCGCTCGCGCAAGGCCTCGAAGCCGGAGGTGTGCGCGCGGATGTACGCGTTGTCGGTGAAGCCTTCCCACAGCATCAGGTGCAGCAGGCCGTTGGCCAGCGCCACGTCGCTGCCGGGCAGGATCTGCAGGTGCAGGTCGGCCATCGCCGCCGTCTCGGTCCTGCGCGGGTCGACGACGATCCACTTCTGCCCGGGCCGCGCGGCCTTGGCGTCCTCCAGCCGGCGGCACAGGATGGGATGGGCCCAGGCCAGGTTGCTGCCGGTGATGAAGACGAGGTCGGCGTCGGCGAAGTCCTCGTAGCAGGTGGGCGGTGCGTCCATGCCCAGCGTGGCCTTGTAGCCGGCGACCGCGCTGGACATGCACAGCCGCGAGTTCGTGTCCACGTTGTTGGTGCCCAGCAGGCCCTTGGCGAGCTTGTTGAACACGTAGTAGTCCTCGGTCAGCAGCTGGCCCGAGATGTACAGGCCGACCGCGTCCGGCCCGTGCGCCTGCACCGTCTCGACGATGCGGTCGGACAGCGTCGCCAGCGCATCGTCCCAGCCGATCGCGACGGGCGCCGCGCCACGCCGCGCGCGCTGCATCGGCTGCAGCAGCCGCGCCTGCGCCGTCACGTGCGGCGCGGCCGTCAGGTGCAGCGTGCTGCCCTTGGTGCACAGGCGGCCGAAGTTGGCCGGATGATCCGGGTCGCCGCGCACGTCCACGATCTGCGCGCCCTCGGTGCGGATCAGCACGCCGCAGCCCACGCCGCAGTACGGGCAGGTGGAGCGCGTCTCGCGCGACCCGACGTCCGGCGCGATGGGGATGATCCGGGGCGCGGCCATACGCGTGGGTCAGGCGCTCACGATGGCGATCACCTTGCGCATCGCATCGCGCGCGGCGCGCTCGCTGTCGCAATCGTGCGTACCGGCGGCAGCCCCCTCCAGCGCCAGCGTGGCGAGCTCGCCGGCCAGCAGGCTCACCTCGCCGTTGTCGACGCGCACCGCGAAGCGCGTGGCGCAGCCGACGTCGGGCGCGCGCGCCTCGCCGTCCACCAGCGAGATGGCCCAGTTGTGCAGCGGACACGCCACGTGCTCGCCGAACACGATGCCCTGGCTCAGCGGGCCGCCCTTGTGCGGGCAGCGATCGAGCAGCGCGAACACGCGGTCGTCGGCGGTGCGGAACACCGCGACATCGCCCCCGGCCGGCCGGCGCACGCGGCGCGCGCCCAACTGGGGGATGTCGTCGACGCGGCAGATTGCTTTCCAGTCGCTCATTCTTGTCTCCTCACGCCGGCACCAGGGGGATGAACTGCCGCGCGTCCACCGCCGCCTTGTCATGCTCGGACCACGGATCGGGCTCGCCGTCGAGCGCGAACTGCAGGCGCTCCCACAGCGCCTTGCGGTTGGCCACGTCGTCGAGCACGCGCTGCTTGATGCTGTCCAGGCCCACGCGCGCGATCCAGTGCACGGTGCGCTCCAGGTACCAGCCCTCCTCGCGATAGAGCTGCAGGAACGCGCCGCTGACCTCCATCACCTCGTCGGACGTGCGCACCTTGCAGAAGAACTGGCCGGCCTCGGTCTTGATGCCGCCGTTGCCGCCCACGTAGAGCTCCCAGCCGGAGTCCACGCCGATGATCCCGACGTCCTTGATGCCCGACTCCGCGCAGTTGCGCGGGCAGCCCGACACGGCCAGCTTCACCTTGTGCGGCGCGTACATGCGCCACAGGCCGCGCTCGAGATCCTTGCCCATCTGCGTCGAGTCCTGCGTACCGAAGCGGCACCACTCGCTGCCCACGCAGGTCTTGACGGTGCGCAAGGCCTTCGCGTACGCATGGCCCGAGGGCATGCCGATGTCCTTCCACACGTCCTGCAGGTCTTCCTTCTTCACGCCCAGCAGGTCGATGCGCTGGCCGCCGGTGACCTTCACCGTGGGGATCTTGTACTTGTCCACCACGTCGGCGATGCGGCGCAGCTCGGCCGCCGTCGTCTCGCCGCCCCACATGCGCGGGATCACCGAGTAGGTGCCGTCCTTCTGGATGTTGGCGTGCGAGCGCTCGTTGATGTAGCGGCTCTGCGGATCGTCCCTGGCCTCCTTGGGCCAGGTGCTGATCAGGTAGTAGTTCAGCGCGGGCCGGCACGACGAGCAGCCGTTCGGGGTGCGCCAGGACAGCGCGCGCTGGATGTCGGCGATGGTCAGCAGGTGCAGCTGGCGGATGGCCTCGCGCACGTCGCCGTGCGAGTGGTCGGTGCAGCCGCACAGGCCTTTCTTCTTCGGCGTGGTGGAGTAGTCGCCGCCCGCGGTGGCCATGATGATCTGCTCGACGAGGCCCGTGCACGAGCCGCACGACGCACTGGCCTTGGTGTGCTTGCGCACGTCGTCCAGCGTGAACAGGCCCTTGTCCTTGATCGCCTTGCAGATCGTGCCCTTGGTGACGCCGTTGCAGCCGCACACCTCGTCGGCGTCGGCCATCGCAGCGGCCTTGTTCTGGCCCTGGTGGCCGGCGTCGCCGAGGCTGGATTCGCCGAACATCAGGCGGTCGCGGATGTCGCTGACCGAGCGGCCCTCGCGCAGCAGCTTGAAGTACCAGCTGCCGTCCACCGTGTCGCCGTACAGGCAGGCGCCCACCAGCTTGTCGTCCTTGATGACCAGCTTCTTGTAGACGCCGCCCTGCGGGTCGGACAGCACGATCTCGTCGCAGCCCTCGCCGCCCATGAAGTCGCCGGCGGAGAACAGGTCGATGCCAGTCACCTTCAGCTTGGTGGATACCTGGCTGCCGAGGTAGCGCCCGATGCCGAACTCGGCCAGGTGCGTGGCGCACACCTTGGCCTGCTCGAACAGCGGCGCCACCAGGCCGTAGGCGATGCCACGGTGCGCCGCGCACTCGCCCACCGCCCAGATGCGCGCGTCGGTCACCGTCTGCAGCGTATCGGTGACGGCAATGCCGCGCTGGCAATGCAGGCCCGCCGACTCGGCGAGCGCCGTGTTGGGGCGGATGCCCGCGGCCATCACCACGAGATCGGCCGGCACTTCGGTGCCGTCCTTGAAGCGCACGGCCTTCACGCGGCCGGCGCTGCCGTCATCGGAGTCCCCCACCAGCGATTCGGTCTGCGCGCCGATCAGGAAATCGAGCCCGCGATCGGCCAGCGACTTGCGCAGCAGGCCGCCGGCCACGTCGTCGAGCTGGCGCTCCATCAGCCACGGCGCGATGTGCACCACGGTCACCTTCATGCCGCGCAGCATCAGGCCGTTGGCGGCCTCCAGGCCCAGCAGGCCGCCGCCGATCACCACCGCGTGCCGGTACTTGGTCGCGGCGGCGATCATGGCCTCGGTGTCGGCGATGTCGCGATAGCCGATCACGCCGTCCAGCGACTTGCCGGGCACCGGCAGGATGAACGGCGTCGAGCCGGTGGCGACGAGCAGGCGGTCGTACGCGGCCTCGGTGCCGTCGGCCGCGCGCACCACGCGGCGCACGCGGTCGATCTGCGCCACCGTCTTGCCCAGGTGCAGCGTGATGCCCATGTCCGCGTACCAGGCGAGCGGGTTGAGCACGATCTCGGGGATCGTCTGCTCGCCCGCGAGCACCGGCGACAGCAGGATGCGGTTGTAGTTCGGGTGCGGCTCGGCGCCGAACACCGTGATGTCGTACAGGTCGGGCGCGATCTTCAGCAACTCTTCCAGCGTTCGCACGCCGGCCATGCCGTTGCCGATCATCACCAGTTTCATCTTCTTCATGATTCAGGCCGCCTCGGCAAGTTCGGCCGGGGCGACGCCCCGCGGTTCGGCGTGCGCGGGCGCGAGCGCGACGGCGGCATGGGCGCGGCCGCCGGCCGCGACCCACTTGCCCGTCCAGGACGACTGCAGGGTGCGCAGCAGCACCAGCGTGCCGAGCGCGAAGCTGGCGAAGAACGCGAAGCCCCAGGCATAGGTGCCCAGGTATTGGCGGGCGAGGCCCATCGTGCTCGGCACGAGGCCGCCGCCCAGCGCGCCGAGCTCGCCGATCATCGAGCCGGCGACGGCCGTGGTCAGCGGCCAGCGCAGCGGCACCAGCTGGTAGGTGGCGCCGTTGCCCGCGCCCAGCGCCGCGAAGCAGCCGACCAGCAGCACGGTGGTGAGCACCAGCGAACCGGTGGCCAGGCCGCAGCACGCCAGGCCCACGGCCACGGTCGCGAGCACCACGGTGAGCGTGTTGATGCCGCCGAAGCGGTCGGACAGCCAGCCGCCGACGATGCGCATCGCCGCGCCCATGAAGGCCGTCAGCATCGTGAGCTGGCCCGCCTGCACCTTGCTGACGCCGAACTGGTCGTGGTAGTAGGAAGGCAGGAAACTGATGAAGCCGATGAAGCCGCCGAAGGTGACGGCGTAGATCAGGCTGAACGCCCAGCCGTCGCGCTCGACGAGGCAGGCCAGCTGCTCGCGCAGGCCGGCGTGCGGGTCGATGTCGGTGGGCTCCCTGGCCATGAAGATCACCGCGGCCATCGGGATGGCCATCGCGACGGCCGCCACGGCATACACCGTCTGCCAGCCCAGCCACTGCGCCAGCGGCGGCGCGATCAGCACGGCCACCGCGGTGCCCACGTTGCCCGCGCCCACGATGCCCATCGCCAGGCCCTTGTGTTCCGCGGGGAACGAGCCCGAGCCCAGAGACATCGCGACGCCGAAGCTCGCGCCGGCCACGCCCAGCAGCACGCCCATCGCGAGCAGCGCGTTGAAGCTGTCCACGAAGAAGAAGCCCAGCAGCATCGCGACGGAGATGAGGCTCATCTCCACCAGCGTCGCGCGCTTGCGGCCGATGTATTGCGACAGCACGCCCAGCGGGAAGCGGAACAGCGCGCCCGCGATGATGGGCACCGACAGCATCAGCCCCTTCTGCGCGGGACTCAGGTGGAAGGACTCGCTGATGAACGGCGCCATCGCGCCGTTGAGCACCCACGTGCAGCACGAGAACGCGAAGTACAGGAACGCGGCGAACAGCGTGGGCGCGTGGCCGGTCCGGAGGAATTTCCTGAAGTGGGTCATGGCGGGCTTCATCCTGTGGAGTGGGAAGGCAACGGCCGCACCGGCGCTGCGCGCGCCTGCGGGACGATGGACGTGGGAAATAGGGGCTGGGGGCTGGCGTGCGCGGAAGCGGATCCGGACGGCAGCGAATGAGAACCGGCGAAGGCCGATGCGACGAGGCATCGTGCGGGCCGCGACGTCGAGCAGGGCGCTCGCGTGGCGATCGGCGGCCCGGGGGCCGCATGCACTTCACGGGCGGTGCGTCGTTGCACCGCGTGTCTTCTCATGCAAGCTCCATGCCGGAAATTTCGCGGCACGGACCGTGCAAGCGGAAAGGACGTCAGGCAAGCCATTCCGCCATGGCGCCACCCTGCGAACACCCATGAATTCCGCCCTCCTGCTCGATCTCACCACCGCCGCCGAGGCGGCGTGGCGCGACGCGCTGGCGCGCACCGGCGTGCACCTGGGCGCCCCATGCGAGGGCAACAGATTGGTGCAATGCACCAACGATGGATCGGCGACGCAGCTCGTCTGCCTGGCCGCCGGCGTGACGCCCGGGCTGGTGGCGACGCTGTCGAGCTGGGGCGGCGAACCGCCTCTGAGCGTGCTGCTCCTCACGCCGCCGCGGCCGGTCGCGCAGGAGGACGCCGAGCTCGCCGTGGCGTGCGGCGTCCACCACTGGCAGATGCTGCGCATGGACGACGATGGCCGCATCGCCCCGGTCGACGTGGCCTCCGCGCTCGCGCTGGCGCGCGCGCGCCAGCAACACGACCAGGCGCTGCGTCACGCGACCGCGCGCGCGCACGAGCAGCTCGACGAACGCAAGTGGGTGGATCGCGCCAAGGGCGTGCTGATGTCCGCGCGCGGCCTCGGCGAGGACGAGGCGTTCCGCCTGCTGCGCGGCGCGGCGATGAGCGTCAACCTGCGCCTGGGCGAGCTCTCGCGCGCGGTGTGCGAGGCCGCGCGCTGGGCCGACGCGATGAACCGCGCCGGCCAGCTGCGCATGCTGTCGCAACGCCTCGTGCGCCTGGCCGCGCAACAGCTGCTGCGCATCGCCACGCGCGACACCGCCGCGCTGAAGGCGCAGTCGACGCAGCGCGTGCGCGACAACCTCGAGATGCTGATGCAGCAGTGCGCGGACACCGCCGCGCAGCCGGCCTTCGCACACACGCGGTCGTGCTGGCACGCGCTGGCCCAGGCGCTGGACCTGCCGCGCATGGACGCGGCCACGCTGCGCCACGTGGATGCCCTCGCCGCGGCCATGCTGGACGCCGCCGAGCGCCTCACCGAGGCCTTGCAGGAGGCCGCCGGCCGGCGCGCGCTGCACATCGTCAACCAGTGCGGCCGCCAGCGCATGCGGGTGCAGCGCATCGCCAAGGAGAGCCTGCTCGCCGCGGCGGCCCTGGCGGGCGACGACGTCCCGCAGGCCCTGCTGCGGCGCCACGAGGCGGCCCTCGATGCCTTCGAGCAGGCGCAGCGCGAGCTGGAGCAGGCGCCGCTGACCTCGCCCGAGATCCGCACGACCCTGGCGCAGGTGCGCGACGAATGGCTGCGCCTGCTGGGCGGCGTCGGCGCCAGCGGCACGGGCGCGGGCCGGCGCACGCTGGTGCAGGCGAGCGAGACGTTGGTGCAGCGGCTGGACTCGCTCACCGCGGCCTACGAGCACAGCTTCCAGGTCATCATGGGCTGAGAACTGGGCCGCAATCGCGCGGCTCATGCGCCCTTCGCCGCGCAACGGCCGCCTCAAGATGAGCCATCCGCTCCTATGGTTGGTCGTTCGCCATGCCCTCCTTCTCCGCAGCTCCCCGCGCCGTCGCCACGGCGCTGCTGATGGCCGCCGCGCGCGCCGATGCGCTCGGCGAGGCGTCGGCCGCGCACGCCGACTTCCTCGATTCGCCCGCCGTTGTCGGCCTCGGCCAATGGCAGTTCGACCCCGTCTTCCCGCTGCTGCCCGGACCGCACGAGCACGCCGCCTCGCACGTCACGTCGCGCTTCGCGTCCCTGGACGTCCCCGGCCATCCCGGCCAGACGATGGAGCTGCGCGCCGCGGCCACCGGCAACGCCGACGCGCCGCCGCTGGAATCGGCCAACGACCGCATGCGCCGCCTGCGCGGCTTCAGCGACGTGTCGCTGGGCGCGCGCTGGCGCGTCCGCGGCGGCGATGCCGGCTGGATGCCCGGCGTGGCGTGGCTGGCCGACGTCGAGACGACGATGGGTTCGCCGGCGTTTCGCGACGGCAACGTGCGCCCGTCGCTGCGCGCCACGGCCCAATGGGAGCTGCCGAGCCAGCTGTCGCTGGGCGTGATGCAGGGCGTCTACCGCGACCGCGGCGATGACGGCAGGCACTACGCCGCCGGCGTGCTGGCGGTGACGCTGGGCAAGTCGTGGACGCCGCGGCTGCAGAGCTTCGTGGAGCTGGCGGGCCAGGCCCTGTCCCGGACGCAGAGCGACTCGTCGCTGCTGAACGTGGATACCGGCGTCGCCTTCACCGCCTCGAAGACGCTGGAGGTGGACGTGATCGTGTCGCGCAGCCTCTCGGGCAGCGCCTCGCAGGAGGTGCGCGGCGGGCTCAGCGTGTCGTCGCGGTTCTGATCGCGCCACATCGTCGATGTGCGGGGCGCGTTGGTTTGCGGGGCGCGCCGGGTCAGGCACGACTCACCGGGGGAGCTTGTTTTGTTCGTGTCCCCCGTCGGCCTGCGGCCTCCTCCTCCTTAACCTCACAAAACAAGCTCCCCCGCCTCGCCGTG
>JABCYW010000044.1 GCA_013289985.1 Betaproteobacteria bacterium
CGGCGTGGCCGATGCGGGTGCCGAAGTCGAAGCCCCTGTAGTTGGACTTGAGGATGATGTTGACGACGCCGCCGATGGCGTCCGAACCGTAGATCGCCGACGAGCCGTCGGAGATGATCTCGATGCGCTCGATCGCCGAGGCCGGGATCTGGCTCGCGTTGACGAAGGCCTTGCCGCCGATGCCGGCGATGGCGCTGATGGCGACGCGGCGGCCGTTGACCAGCAGCAGCGTGTCGAGGTTCTTCAGCTGCACCTGCGCGCCGCCGGCCGTGTTCTGGTTGGTGTTGTTGGCGTTGGACGCGCCCGTGTTGCCGCGGCCCTGGAATTCGGGCATCGCCTTGCGCAGCAGCTCCAGCACGTTGGGGCTGACGCCGGAATTGGCGATCTTCTCCGCGCTGATCTCCATCACCGAGACGGCAACGGCGTCGCGCGTGGTGGGCACGTTGGAGCCCGTGACGATGACCTGCTGGGGAGCGTCCAGGACGGCGGCCGGCGCGGCCGGCGCCGTCGTGGGGGCGTCGTCGGCGGCGAATGCCGGAGCGGCGTCCAGGCCCAGCCCGAGGCCCGATGCGATCAAGGTGGCCAACAGGGTGCGTTGCGCGGGGTTCTTCACGGTGTCTCCTGATGAGCCCGGTTCGTCATTGGAATCCGGGCTTCGATTTCGGTGGTGTCAGCGGACTCGCGTCTTCGAATTCGGGCGAGTAGCTGCATATTGAGAACAGACGATGAAGAGAGACTGAAACGAAGGTTAAAACGCGTTCATGCTCGGCCTTGAGCGCGGGCTCACATCGAGTTCCGCAACGCATAGAGGTACCAGAGATGGCCGAGGTCGGCCGCGCCGTGCACGCCCGTGACCGTGGACAGCGTCTGCAACGCGTCGGCATTGCGCCCGGCCTGCAGGTAGGCGATGCCCAGCCGCATGGCCGCGTCCTGCGGCCTGTCGATGCCCCCCTTGCGCAGGCCGGCCTGGATCAGCGGCAACCCGCGCTCGTACTCGCCATAGGTCACGTACACGTAGCCGAGCTGGACGAGCGCCTCGCCACCGGCCGCCGCGCCCGCGTCGCGTGCCGCCTGCGGGCCGTCGACGGCCCGATGCAGTTCCGCCGACTGGCGTGCCGCCTCGTCGCGCAGGCCGCGCTGGCGCGCCGCATCGGCGCCGGAGCCGAGCACGCCGTGGGCGAAGCCCTGGTCCAGCGCCGCGCTCGCCTCCGCGGGAAAGCCCGAACGCAGCGCCAGCGTGGCGAGCGAGAGATAGTCGTCCGGGCCTTGCAGCGATCCGGTCTCGCGCCGCAGCCTCAGCACGTCGAGTTCGAGCCAGTCGCCGAAATCCTGGCGCCGCTGCGTGCGCGCGATCAGCTGCGACCAGTAGCGCGGCTTCGGATAGTGCGTGACCAGCTTCTCGAGCACCCAGGTCTGCCCGGTGATGTCGTCCAGCCGCTCGTAGCACTCGGCCAGCATCCGCAGCGTCTCCTCCGACGGCGGCTGCGCCGCCTTCTCGGCGAGCGTGGTCTCCATCTGCAGGCGGCGCGCGGCGTTCTCGAAGTCGCTGACCCGGTAGTAGGCGCGGCCGGAAATGGCAGCGGCCGCCAGCGCCGGGTTCGCATCGTCGAAACCGTGGGCCGCCGGCGCGCCCGCGAGCGCGAGGCCGGCGGCGACGACGATGAGCCAGAAGGGACGCGCGAGGGTCATGACGCCGATCGAGCTGGAGGTGGAACATCCCGGTGCGCGCATTGTGCGGCCACCGGGAGCCGGGCACTTCAAGGCTGGTCGACCAGCGCCACGGGGCGCCACTTGGCGAGGCGGTTCTCGACGAGCGTCATCAGGTACTCGGCGGCCAGCGCCACCACCATGATGATGACGATGGCGGCGTACATGCCCGCGGCGTCGAACGAGCCCTTGGCGACGTTGATCAGCAGGCCGATGCCGTAGCGCGCGCCGACGAACTCGCCCACGATCGCGCCGACGATCGCGAAGCCGAAGCTCACGTGCAGCGACGCGAAGATCCAGCTCATGGCCGACGGGATCACCACCGAGCGCGTCAGCTGCCAGTCCTTCGCGCCCAGGATCTGCGCGTTGGCGATCAGGTTGCGGTCGGCCTCGCGCACGCCCTGGAAGGCGTTGGCGAACACGACGAAGAACACCATCACGAACGACAGCGCCACCTTGGACGTGAGGCCCAGGCCGAAGATCATGATGAAGATCGGCGCGAGCACCACGCGCGGGATCGAGTTGACGACCTTGATGTAGACCGAGAACACATCGGCCAGCATGCGGTTGCGGCCCATCGCGATGCCCGCGACGACGCCCGCGACGGCGCCGGTGAGAAAGCCCAGGACCGACTCCTCCATCGTCACCCACAGGTGGTACCAGAGCGGCCCTTCGGACGTTCCCTCGGTGGTCCACGTGTACAGCCGCGCCACGATCTCGGTGGGCCTCGAGAAGAAGAACTCGTCGATCAGCCTGGTGCGCGCGAGCAGCTCCCAGCCGCCCAGGAAGACGACCAGGATCAGGTAGCGCCAGAAATAGACGAGGCGCTTGCGGCGCAGGGCGGCGGCGGCTGCGGCCGCCTCGATCTCCGCCGCGGACGTGCCGCGGGCGAGCGCGGCCGGGGTCTTCAGGGCGGTGTCGCTCATGCTGTTGCCTCCGTGACCAGGCTTTCGGCGCGCGAGGCGCCGCGGGTCACCTCGTCGCGCAGGTCGTTCCAGATCGTGCGCGAGATGTCGATGAAGTGCTGCTCGTAGCGGATCTCGCTGGCCACGCGCGGCCGCGGAATGTCGATCGGGTAGACCGACTTGACGGTCGCGGGGCCGGCGGTGAGCACGTAGACCTTGTCCGCCAGGGCGATCGCCTCCTCGAGGTCGTGGGTGACGAACACGACCGAGGCCTTCGATTGCGACCACAGCGACAGCAGCTCGTCGTGCATCACGACGCGGGTCTGCACGTCCAGCGCCGAGAACGGCTCGTCCATCAGCAGGATCTGCGGCTCGTTGATGAAGGTCTGCGCCAGCGCCACGCGCTTGCGCATGCCGCCCGACAGCTGGTGCGGATACTTGGTCTCGTGCGCGGACAGGTGCACGCGCGCGAGCCACTTGCGGCCCAGCTCGATCGCCTTGCCGCGCTCCATGCCGCGGAACAGCGGTCCCGCGATGACGTTGTCGATCACGTTGCGCCAGGGGAACAGCGCGTCTGTCTGGAACGCGAAGCCGATGCGCGGGTCGATGCCGTCGACGGGCCCGCCCATCACGCGCACCTCGCCGGACGACGGCTTGGCCAGGCCCGTCACGAGGTTGAGCGTCGTCGACTTGCCGCAGCCGGTGGGCCCGACCACGGCGACGAACTCGCCGCGCTCGACGGTCATCGTGAAATCGCGGATCGCCGTCATCGACTTGCCGTCGGGCGTCAGGAAGCGGCGGCTGACGTTGATCAGCTCGATGGCGGGCGTCTGGCCCGCGACCGGGGAAATCGGTTGCGGCGCCATGATCACTTCACCTTGGACACGAATTCCGTCGTGTAGGTCCTGGACAGGTCGATGCTCTTGCCCTTCAGGTTGGGCGAGAACGTGGACAGCACCTGCAGCACCGTCTCGGGGCCGCCCTTGGGCATCACGCCGTCGGCCGTGAACATGCCCTTGCCGCTGTCGAGCGCCTTGATGTAGCCGTCCTGGTCGCCCACGAAGAAGTCCTTGGGCATCTGGGCGGCGATCTGCGCACCCGTGTGGGTGTTGATGTAGCGCAGCGTCTTCACGAACGCGTTGGCGAGCTTCTGCACGATGGGCTTGTGGGTCTCGACCCAGGACGTGGTCATGTACAGCGACGCGGCCGGGTAGGTGCCGCCCAGAGCCGCGCTGGTGGACTCGCGCGTGCGCAGGTCCACCAGAACGCGCGCCTGGTTGGTCTTGACCAGCCGCGTGATCGTCGGCTCGGTGGTCATGCCGCCCTGGATCTTGTCCTGCTGCATCGCGATGATGAAGGTCGAGCCGGCGCCCACCGGCGACGACGTGAACTGGCCCACCGGCACGCCCGCCTTGACCATCAGGAACTGCGTGAGGAAGTTCGTGGACGATCCCAGGCCCGTGACGCCCAGCGTCTTGCCCCGGAGGTCGCCCATGCCCTTGACGGCGGGGTACTTGTTCGAGACCAGCTCGACCTCGCCCGGCGCATGCGCCATCTGCACGATCGACTCGATGTACTTGCCCTTGGTCTGCAGGTCGACGCAATGGTCGTAGAAGCCGACCACGCCCTCCACCGCGCCGGCAAGCATCTCGTTCTCGGCGTCGACGCCGGCGCCCTCGTTGAGCAGCTCGACCTCGAGGCCCTCGTCCTTGAAGTAGCCCAGGCGCTCGGCCAGCTTGGCCGGCAGGTAGATGATCTTCTCGTAGCCCCCCACCATCAGCGTGATCTTGTCCGCCGCCTGCGCCGCCGGCGCGAAGCCCAGCAGCGCGGCCAGCGAGAGGCCCAGCAGCAGTTTGTCTCGGGTTGTCATGGTTCGTCGTCCTGTCGTGATTGAGTCTTGGCGGTGTTACGGGGCGGATGTTGGGCCGCTCGCCTAACGCCAGGGTGAACGAACCCTGAATGCCTGTTAATGCAAGGACGCGGTTGGCGCCGGCTAACTCTCGGCTAAACCTCTCGCGCTAGAGTGCATGCCTCGAAGACCTGGAGCGATGGATGCGGGTGCTGCTGGTGGAGGACGATCAGATGCTGGGCACGGCGGTGCAGCAGGCGCTGCACGACGCCTCGTACGCGGTCGACTGGGTGGTCGACGGCGCCACCGCGTCGGCGGCGCTGGACACCCCCGGCTACGAGCTGGTGCTGCTGGACCTGGGCCTGCCGCAACGCGACGGCATCGAGGTGCTGCGCCGCCTGCGCGCCCGGGGCGACGCCACGCCGGTGCTGATCATCACGGCGCGCGACTCGGTCGACCAGCGCATCGAGGGCCTGGACGTCGGCGCCGACGACTACCTCGGCAAGCCCTTCGCGGTGGGCGAGCTCCTCGCGCGCATGCGCGCGCTGGCCCGCCGCAGCAAGGGCGCGAGCAGCTCCACGCTCACCAACGGCGTCGTGACGCTGGAGCTCGCCACCAAGCTGGCCATCGTCGGTTCGACGTCGCTGGGCCTCTCGCACCGGGAGTTCGCGCTGCTGCAGGCGCTGATGCTGCGCCCGGGCGCGGTGCTCTCGCGCGCGCAGCTCGAGCAGTCGATCTACGGCTGGGGCGAGGAGGTGGAGAGCAACGCCGTGGACGTCATCATCCACGGCCTGCGGCGCAAGCTGGGCGCCGACAGCATCCGCAACGTGCGCGGCCTGGGCTGGCGCGTCGATCGCGACGCCGGGGCGGCGCGATGAACCGCTCGCTGCGCAAGCGCCTGTCGCTGTGGCTGTCGGCGGCGATCGTCGTGATGGGCGCGGCGACCGCGGTAGTCACCTTCCGGCTGAACTTCGAGGACGCCAACGAGCTGCAGGACACCCAGCTGCAGCAGGTGGCCGCCGCGCTCGCCACGCAGGCGGCGACGGCGCCCGCGGCCACGTTCCGGCCAAAGGATCGCGAGGACGCCGAGACGCATTTCGTCATCCGCGCGCTCGGCAGCGGCAACGTGAACCCCGATCAATGGCTGGACGTGTTCCTGCCGGTCACCCTGCACGAGGGCCTGCAGTCGCTCCAGCCTGCGGACGTGCAATGGCGCGTGATGGTGGCGCGCAACGCCGGCGGCCAGTGGTTCGGCGTGGCGCAGCGCCAGCGCGTGCGCGACGAGGCGGCTCGCGACAGCGCGGTGACGGCACTGGTGCCGACGCTGGTGCTGGTGCCCCTGCTGCTGCTGATCGTGCACCTGCTGCTGCGCCAGGGCTTCGCGCCGCTGGCCGCGTTGACGCGCGAGCTCGACGAGGGCGACGGCCACCGGTTGCGCCCGCTGCCGACCGCCGGCGTTCCCGCCGAGGCGCTGCCGCTGGTGCTGGCCCTCAACGGCCTGCTCGCGCGCCTGAGCGGCGTGCTGGAGCAGCAGCGCCGCATGGTGGCCGATGCCGCGCACGAGTTGCGCACGCCCGTCGCCGCGGCGCGCGTGCAGGCCGACAACCTGGGCCACGTCGAGCTGCCCTCCGATGCCCGCGAGCGGCTCGAGTCGCTGCAGCGCGGCCTGGCCCGCATCTCCGACCTGGTCGAGCAGTTGCTGAAGTTCGCGCGCGTGCAGGGCGCCGACCCGGTCGACGAGCCGATAGCGCTGGAGGCGGTGATCCGCTCGGCGATCGAGGAGACGCTGGCGCTCGCGGAGTCGCGCCGGATCGACCTCGGCTGCATCCGCCTCGACCGCGCCCAGGTGCGCGGCGACCGCCATCACGCCCATGCCCTGATCCGCAACGCGATCGACAACGCGGTGCGCTACACGCCCGATGGCGGCTGGGTGGACGTGAGCCTGGTCGTCGAGGACGACGTCGCGATCGTGGCCGTGGAGGATACCGGCCCGGGCATCCCCGAAGACGTCCGCGAGCGCGTGTTCGAGCCGTTCTTCCGCATCCTGGGCAGCCAGCAGAGCGGCAACGGCCTGGGGCTGGCGATCGTGCGCAGTGCGGCTTCGGCGCTGGGCGGCGAGGTGGCGCTGGCCGGGCGGCTGGACGGCCGGCCCGGTCTTCGATTCGTCTATCGCCAGAAGCTGGCGTGAAGGCGCGCGGCCGGCCCGCCGCGCGCCCCGATGCGCATCAGAACTTGTAGCGCGCGCCGACGGCAACCTCGGTTTCGTTGTTGTAGGCCTGGCCGGCGCCGAAGTGGTTGCCGTTGCCCTGCGCGTCGCCGATCACCCAGCCGCCGTCGACCTTGAAGTGATCAGCCGCGAAGTACACGTCGAGCTGGCGGTCGACGTGGTACATGTACGAGCCGAAGATCGCCTTCTTCGAGCCGTCGGCGGCGGTCGCCGTCACGCCGGCCGTGTTGCCGAACGGATTCAGGATATTGCCGCCGCCGCTGAAGCCCGCGTTCTTGCCCTTCATCTCGTTGAAGCCCAGGGCGAACTCGTTCTCCGGCGTCGGCAGCAGGCTCATCGACACCGTCCACGAGTTGTCGGTGCGATTGCCGGCACTGTTGGCGGCGCCTTGTTCCGCCGTGTAGTGCACGTAGCCGCCGTTGACGCGGAACATGCCGATGCGGTAGTTGCCGCCGATGAGCTCCGACTGGTGGATCAGGTCGTTGACGTTCGCGCGGTCGTACGACACGTTGGCGCTGAGCAGGCCGGGCCCGACTTCGAGCGCGTTGAGCGCGATGGACACTTCCTGGGTCTGGCCCTTCTTGAAGTCGCCAGGCGTCGAGCCGCCGTTGCCGACGTCGCCGCTGCCGCCGTTGCCCTGCGAGCCGAACGCGAAGCCCACGCCGGCGACGATGTGCTGGCCGAACTTCTTCTTCCACTCGATGGCGCTGTTCAGGCGGGTGCCGTTGGCGCCGCCCGAATAGAAGATGAACTGCTTGAAGTTGTTGACGTTGGAGTAGCCGCCTTCCTTCAGGGACACGTCGGCGCCGCCGTACGGGTCACCCCAGTTGGCCGTGAAGTCGCGCGTCAGCGTGTTCTGGCGGCCGACAGTCACCTTGCCCAGGTCGTCGCTGTAGAAACCCATCCAGGCGTCGCGGTTGAAGAACACGTTGCCGGTGTCCATGTCGCCGGTGGGCAGCTCGAACTCGGTTTCCAGCTTGGAGATCACCTTCAGGCCCGGCAGGCCGATCTGATCGCCGATGGCCAGCGCGTGGTCGGCGTCGAAGCCCAGGCGATTGCCGCTGAACCAGGCGACCTGCATGCCGGTTGCGGAGCCCCCACCGGCGGTCTGGTGGTTGGCATGGCTGCCTGTAGCCTCGACCAAGCCGTACATGCGCAGGCTGGTGTTGCCGTTGTCGTACAGCGAGACGCCGGCGGGCGTGTCGATGATCTTGACGCCGTTCTGGTCGGTCTGCAGCGCCTTGGCGACCACCGGGGCCTTGGCCGGTGCGGCGGCCTGCTGCGCGGACATCGCGTTCAGGCGCGCCTCCAGCGCGTCAAGGCGCGCCTTCTGCGCGGCCTCGGCGGCCTTCTGCGCGGCGATCTCGGCCTTGAGGTCGTCGACCTCGTTCGCGAACACGGGGTGGCACAGCGCCAGCGCGGCCAGCGCGCTGGCGCGCATTGCAAACTTCTTCATCTCATGTCTCCAGTGGTTGTCGCCCCACGGCGGGGGCTCGGGTGTGGTGAATTCACTTCGGGGCGACGAAGCCCGCGGCCTTGTAGACGGCGTCGATCGTGGGTTGGCCCACGCGCGCGGCCATCTCCTGGTGCACGGGCATCAGCGCCTTCTTCCACTCGTTGATCTCCGCCGCGGTGGGCGTGTAGATCGTGGTCTTGCCGCTCGCGCGGATCTTGTCCAGCGCCATCGCGTTCTCGCTGACGGCCAGCGCGTCGGCATAGGTCGTCGCGTCCTTGACGCAGCCGACGAGGATCGTGCGGATGTCCTCGGGCAGGCCGTCCCAGAACTTCTTGTTGACGATGACGGCGTAGGCCAGGTGGCCGTGGTACGACAGCGTCATGTTCTTCTGCACCTCGTAGATCTTCTGGGTGTAGAAGTTCGACGGCACGCCCTCGGTGCCGTCGACGACGCCCGACTGCAGGGCCTGGTAGAGCTCGCTGAAGGCCATCACCTGCGGGATGGCGCCGAGCGCGCGCATCTGGGCGTCGAGCACCTTCGACGACTGGATGCGCATCTTCAGGCCCTTGAAGTCGGCCACGTCGTGCAGCGGCCGGTTGGCGCTCATGATGTGGAAGCCGTTGTCCCAGTACGCGAGGCCCTTGATGCCCTTGGGCTCGAGCTTGCGGAACAGGTCGGCGCCGACGGGGCCGTCGGTGACCGCGCGGAACGCGGCCTGGTCCTTGAAGATGAACGGCAGGTCGAAGACCTCGAATTCCTTGACGCCGAGAGGGCCAAACTTGGCCAGGGACGGCGCGAGCATCTGCACCGAGCCGAGCTGCAGCGCCTCCATCTCCTCCTTGTCCTTGTAGAGCTGGCTGTTGGGGTACAGCTCCACCTTCACGCGGCCCTTGGTGCGCTCTTCGGCGAGCTCCTTGAAGCGCTGCGCGCCGTTGCCCTTGGGCGTGTCGGGCGCCACGACGTGGCTGAACTTGATGACGATGGGCGTAGACTGCGCGAGCGCTGCTGGGGCGGCGCAGAAGGCCAGTGCGGCGGCGGCCGCGAGCAACGCCGTGCGGCGCGAAAGGGCGAATTTCATGAGGTCTGTCTCCGTTGTTGCGGGCCCGGACGTCATGGCGTCCACCCGTCAGTCGAGGAGGCTACGAGCGCCTACCCTTCCGTTTGCTTTCAGCAGAATTAGCCGAGGGAAATCACGTAGTCGCCCATACAACGACGTGCACGACACGCGTGCCATCGGCGTGCGTCCTCCGTAGTATTCGGAGTGGAGACAAGCACGAACAACGACTGGCGGCACGCCATGAGAGACAACGGAACAACCTTGCGATCGGCCCTGGCGCGCGCGCTGGCCGCGGCCGCCTGCGCGCTCGCGTGCTCCGCGCCCGTGCGTGCCGCGACCATCCAGTTGATGGTGGGCGGCATCGAGAAGCAGATCTACCTGCCCGCCGCGCTGGCCGACCGCCTGGGCTATTTCAAGGAACAGGGCCTCGACGTGCAGGTGCTCAGCGACACCTCCGGCGGCCACGCCGAGGACGGTCTGCTCACCGGCAGCGTGCAGGGCGTCGTGGGCTTCTACGACCACACGATCGACCTGCAGGCCAAGGGCAAGTTCGTGCAGGCGGTCGTGCAGTTCAGCCAGGCGCCCGGCGAGGCGGTGGTCGTCTCGACGCGTCTGGGCGATGCGATCCGCTCCCCGGCCGATTTCCGCGGCCACGCGCTCGGCGTCACTGGCCTGGGCTCGTCGACGCACCTGCTGATGCAATACCTCGCGGGCTCGCACGGCGTGAGCAAGGGCGAGATCAGCGTGGCCGGCGTCGGCTCGGGCGAGGCGTTCGCCGAGGCGCTGCGCACGGGACGCATCGACGTGGGCATGACCACCGAGCCGACCTTGTCGCGGCTGCTCAAGTCGGGCGACGCCCGCCTGCTCGTGGACCTGCGCACGCCCGGCGCGGCCGCCGGCGAGCTGGGCGGGCTCTACCCGGCGGCCTGCCTGTACATGTCGACGCCCTGGATCAGCACGCATCGCGACGACGTGCAGCGCCTGGTCAACGCGCTCGTCAAGTCGCTGCGCTACATCGCCACGCACAGCGCGCAGGACATCGCGGCGCAGCTGCCGCCCAGCTACATGGCCGGCGACCGCGCGCTCTACGTGAGCACGCTGCAACAGAGCAAGGCCATGTTCACCACCGACGGCGTGATGCCGGCCGGCGGTCCGGCCAACGTGCTGCGCGTGATGCGGCAGGCCGAGCGCACGGTGGTGGGCAAGCCGATCGACCTCTCGCGCACGTTCACCACGGAATTCGCACTCGCGGCGCGCTGAGGCCCTGTCATGCGCATCCTCCTGGTCGAAGACAACAAGGTGCTGGCCGACTGGCTGTCGCGCACGCTGCGCAAGCAGCAGTACGCGGTGGAGTGCGTCGAGGACGGCGAGGCGGCCGACTTCATGCTGCGCACCGAGCAATACGACCTCGTGCTGCTGGACCTGGCCTTGCCGAAGCTCGGCGGGCACGAGGTGCTGCGCCGCCTGCGCGAGCGCGGCAACGCCACGCCGGTGCTGGTGCTCACGGCCGACAACAGCACGCGCACCCGCGTCACGGAGCTCGATCACGGGGCCGACGACTACGTGGCCAAGCCCTTCGAGGTGGAGGAGCTGGAGGCGCGCATCCGCGTGCTGCTGCGCCGGTCGGCGCACGTGTCCAACCCGCAGATCGCGTGCGGCGACCTCGTCTACCTGGGCGGCAGCCGCGAGTTCACGCTGGGCGGCAAGCCGCTCGTGCTGACGCCGCGCGAGCGCACCGTGCTGGAGGTGCTGATCCTGAAGGTGGGCGCCACCGTCTCGAAGGCGATGCTCGGCCAGAGCCTGCCGTCGCTCGACGACGGCGTGTCGGCCGACGCGATCGAGATCTACGTGCACCGCCTGCGCAAGAAGCTCGAAGGCAGCGACGCCACCATCGTCACGCTGCGCGGCCTGGGCTACCTGCTGCGGCCGGTGCACCATGGCGCATAGCCTGCGCGGTCGCCTGCTCGCGTGGGTGATGCTGCCGCTGGCCGGCGCCGTGCTCTTCGACGGCGTCGTCAGCCGCCAGAACGCGCAGGCGGTCGCGACGGTGGTGCAGGACCGGCTGCTGCTCGGCTCCGCGCGCATCGTGGCCGAGCAGCTGCGCTTCGAGGACGGCAGCATCCAGGATCCGGTGCCGCCGGCCGCGCTGGAGCTGTTCCAGTCGGGCGATCTCGACCACGTGTACTACCGCGTCGTCACCAGCGACGGCCGCACCGTCACCGGCTATCCGGAGTTCGCGCTGTCGCAGGCGATGCTGCAGCCCGAGACCTCGCACTTCTTCGACGCGCAGGTGCGCGGCCAGCCGGTGCGGGCCGTGGTCTACCTGCAGCCGGTGCTCACCGAGACGGGCATCCAGCCCGTTCGCGTGCAGATCGCGCAGACCCTGCAGGGCCGCTCCGCGCTGGCCGACTCGCTGTGGATGCAGGCGATGGCGCAGCAGCTCGCGACGCTCGCGCTCGTGGCCCTGCTGGTCTGGCTGGGCCTGCGCAGCTGCCTGAAGCCGCTGCTGCGCCTGCGCGACGCGGTGCTGGCACGTCGCCCGGGCTCGCTGCAGGCGCTCGAGATCGGCGCCGTGCCGGTGGAACTGAGTCCGCTGGTGGACGCGATCAACGGCTACGCGATGCGGCTGGAGCACCACACCAGCGTGCAGCAGACCTTCATCCAGAACGCCGCGCACCAGCTGCGCACGCCGCTGACGCTGCTCACGACGCAGGTCAGCTACGCGGTGCGCGCTTCCGACGCGGCCGGGCGCACGGAATCGCTGGCGGCGATCCGCCAGACGGTCCAGCAGTCGGTGCGGCTGGTCAACCAGCTGCTGACCCTGTCCAGCGCGGAGGCCCACGCGCCGGAAGATCTGCACGACCAGCAGGGGCGCCTCGACGAGGTCGTGCACCAGGTGCTGGTGGACATGGCCGGCCGTGCCCAGAGCAAGCGGATCGACCTCGGCTTCGAGTGCACCGACACCGACGTCGCCGTGCGCGGCCACGCCGTGACGCTGCACGAGATCGTCACCAACCTCGTGGACAACGCGATCCGCTACACGCAGCCCGGCGGCATCGTGACCACGCGCGTGGCCGTCGCGGCGGACAACGTCACGCTCACCGTCGAGGACAACGGGCCCGGCATTCCCGAATCGCTGCGCGGCCGCGTGCTCGAGCGCTTCTACCGCATCGACGACCGCGAATCGGACGGCTGCGGGCTGGGCCTGGCCATCGTCAAGGAGTTCTGCTCCCAGCTCGGCGCCTCGCTGCGGCTGCGCACCGCCGCCGGCGGGCGGGGCCTGGCGGTGGAGGTCGTCTTCGACCGTCCCGCGGCCTGATCGTGTCGTCCCGGCAAAGGTGTCGCCGGCGTGCGCGGCGCCATGTCAAGGCCGACACATTGTTTTCGCGAGGTATCGCCGCCCCGTTTTGCCCGGTTCATCGGGCGTCCGGAACGGGCGCGCCGGCCTAGCATCGGTGCATGGTTGGCCAGGGTGTCGACCGCAGATTCCCGAGGCTCGCCCCATGTCGATTTCCACGATCACCACCAGCACCCCTTCCACCGCGAGTTCCGCCCCGTCGGCGCGCGCCGAATCGGTCACCGCCGGCGTCACGGCCGCGCTCGCGGGCGTCGCCGCGGCCGCCAGCGATGGCGTCAGCGCGACGGTGTCGCTCAGCGGCAGGGCGCTGCATGCGCTGCAGCAGGCCGGCGAAACGGCGGTGAACGCCACCGTGGCGGGCAGCAAGACGGTCGCCAGCGCGGCGACCGGCGTGGCCAGCGAGGTCGAGGACCTCGCGGTCGGCGCCTGGCACGCCGGCGAGGCGGCGGTCGACGCCATGGTCGACGGCGCGCACGAGGTCGTGTCCACGGTCGAGTCGGTGGGCAAGGCGCTGGGCCACTACGCCGAGGTCGGCCTGTCGGCCACTGGCGAGGCCCTGTCGGAAGTGGCCAGCGGCACCGTGATGGCCGCGGCCGCGGGCGGCAAGGCGATCGTCGCGATGCTCTGAGATAGTCCCCGCGCCGGGCCTGGCGGATCGCACCGCGCGCCCGGCCGGGCAATCCCAAATTGCCGGGGCGCCGCGCTGCCTGTATTCTTGAATGCTCGACGCACCGGATCGCACGCTCGTTGCCGACCTGGCCCCGGCCGCATCCTCAATACATCCCCAGACAAGCCATGCGCCACCTGATCGCGATCTCCTCCCTGCTGCTCCTGGCCGCCTGCGCGGCGCCCGAACCCGTCGCCGTCGCGAGCGCGGCCGCCCCCGCGGCCGCGGCATCCGCGCCGGACGTCAAGATGGTGTGCCACCGCGAGGAGCAGGTGGGCACGAACATGAAGCACACGGTGTGCGAGCCCGAAAACAAGGACTCGTGGGATGCCCAGCAGATCGCCCGCGGGATCGCCGACCAGAACACGCGCGTCAACCCGTCGGCCGTCAAGACCACCGGGCACTGAGCCCGCGTCAATCGCCGGTGCGGCCGTCCAGCCGCGCCCGCGTCCGCGCCGCGACGTCCTTCACCCACGGCTGCGCGTCCCAATGGCGGCGGGCGAAGGCCTCGATCGCGCTCCGGTGCTCGAGAGAGGCGCCGATCATGTCGGTGCCCTTCAGGAACATCGCGCGGTGGCGATCGCCCAGCGCGAAGGGCAGCGTCCGGGTCGGCGACGCCACGGTCATCGCCTCGACGTCGATCGCCAGCGCCAGCGGCTCGGTGGCGGCCTCGGACTCCGCCATCAGCGCCTGCACCTGGTCTTCCGGCAGCAGCACGGCCAGCAGGCGGTTGTTCATCGCGTTCGACCAGAAGATCTCGCCGTAGGCCGAGGCGATCACGGCCTGGATGCCGTACTGCTGCAGGCCCCAGACGGCGTGCTCGCGGCTCGACCCGCAGCCGAAGTTGGGGCCTGCGAGCAGGATGCGCGTGGCGGCGTACTCGGGCCGGTTCAGCACGAAGCCGGGCCGCGCCTGGCCGTCGCCGGTGAAGCGCAGGTCCCACAGCACGCCGCGGGCGAGCCCCTTCTTGTCGATGCCATGCAGGAACTGCTTGGGCATGATCTGGTCGGTGTCGAGGTTGGCGATCGGCAGCGGCGCGGCGATGCCCTCGATGCGGTGCGTGGCGTCGCTCATTCAGGCCTCCCGGGCGTGAGTCGGCGGATGTCCGTGATGCGGCCCGTGACGGCGGCCGCGGCCGCCATCGCCGGGCTCATCAGGTGCGTGATCGCGCCGCGGCCCTGGCGGCCCTCGAAGTTGCGGTTGGTGGTGGAGGCGCAGCGCTGGCCGGGCGCGAGGATGTCGTCGTTCATCGCCAGGCACATCGAGCAGCCGGGCAGGCGCCATTCGAAGCCGGCGTCGACCAGCAGTTGCGCGATGCCCTCGGCCTCGGCCTGCGCCTTCACGGCGCCGGATCCCGGCACGACCATGGCCCGCAGGCCGTGCGCGACGCGGCGGCCCCGCACGACCTCGGCGACCTCGCGCAGATCCTCGATGCGCGCGTTGGTGCACGAGCCGATGAACACATGGTCCACGGCCAGGCCTTCCAGCGACATGCCGGCCCGCAGGCCCGTGTAGCGCAGCGCCTGCTCCGTGCCGGCGCCCCGTGCGCCCTCCGGCGCCGGCACCGTGCCGTCGATGGGGATGACCTGGTCGGGGCTCGTGCCCCAGGTCACGTGGGGCGCGACGTCGGAGGCGTCGAAGCGGTGCTCGATGTCGAAACGCGCGCCGTCGTCGCTGCGCAGCGTGGCCCAGTGCGCGAGCGCGCGCTCGCGCAGGTCGCCCGAAATATCGGGGGCGCGGGCCAGCACGTAGTCGACGGCGGCCTGGTCGGGCGCGACGAGCGCGCCCCGCGCACCGGCCTCCACCGCCATGTTGCACAGCGTGAACCGGGCCTCGATCGACAGCGCGGCGATGGCGCTGCCGCAGAACTCCACCACGTGCCCGCGCGCGCCCTGGGCGCTGATGCGGCCGATGATCATCAGGATCAGGTCCTTGGACGTGGTGCCGGTCGGCAGCCTGCCGTCGACGCGGATGCGCATGTCGCCAGCCAGGCGGTACACCAGCGCCTGCGTGGCCAGCACGTGCCCCACCTCGGACGTGCCGATGCCGAATCCCAGCGCCCCGAGCGCGCCGTAGGTGGTGGTGTGGCTGTCGCCGCAGATCACCACCATGCCCGGGCGGATCATGCCGTGCTCGGGCGCGATGATGTGCTCGATGCCCTGCAGCGCGTCGTTGGTGTCGAACAGCGCGATCCCGTGGCGCGTGCAGTTGCGCTTCAGGTTGCTGGCCTGCAGCGCGGCGGCCGGATCGCGGATGACGCGATGGGCACCCGGATGCGTCGGGATCACGTGGCTCACCGTGGCCACGTTCTGGCCCGGCACCAGCACCGCGCGCGACTGCTCGTGCAGGCCCGCGAAGGCCTGCGGGCTCGTGTACTCGTTCATCAGGTGCAGGTCGCAGAACAGCAGCACGTTCTGTTCGTCGAGCACGGCGACCGTGTGGCTCTCCACGAGCTTGCGGTAAAGCGTTCGTGCGGCGTTCATCGTCGCGCCTCGCCCAGGAACGCGGTCGCCTTTTCCAGCAGCAATTCGGGCGCCTCCTCGGCGATGTAGTGGCCGCAGGGCAGCGCCTCGCCGCGCGCGTCCTGCGCGACCCGCCGCCATTCGTCCAGCGGCCGGAAGCACTTCTCGATGACGCCGTCGCGGCCCCACAGCACCAGCGTGGGCGTGGCGATGCGCCGGCCCGCGTCGCGGTCGGCGCGATCGTGCGCCAGGTCGATGCCGGCGGCGGCGCGGTAGTCCTCGCAGACGCCGTGCGCGGCGCCCGGCAGGGCCATGCAGCGCTCGTATTCGGCCAGCGCGCCCGTCGTGAACGGCGCCATGCCCGCGCCGCGCCGCCCGATCACCTCGCGCACGTACGCGGCCGGGTCGGCCTCGATGAGACGTTCGGGCAAGGGCGCGGGCTGGATCAGGAAGAACCAGTGCCAGTACGCGGTGGCGAACTCGCGCGAGACCTGCTCGTACATCGCCAGCGTCGGCGCCACGTCCAGCAGGATCATGCGGCCGACGCGCTCGGGGTGGTCCGCGGCAAGCCGGTGCGCCACGCGCGCGCCGCGGTCGTGCGCGAGGATGTCGAAATCGTCCAGGCCCAGCGTCTGCATCAGGCGCACCTGGTCGCGCGCCATCGCCCGCTTCGAGTAGTTCGAGTGGTCGGGCAGGCCCGCCGGCTTTGACGAGTCGCCGTAGCCGCGCAGGTCGGCCAGCACGACCGTGTGGCGCTCGGCCAGGCGCGCGGCCACCTTGTGCCAGATCGCGCGCGTCTGCGGATGGCCGTGCAGCAGCAGCAGCGGATCGCCGGTGCCGCCGACGAGCGCATCGATGGCGACGTCGTCGTCCACCGGAACGCGATGGTGGGCGAAGCCGGGAAAGAGGTCGGTCGAGGTGTTCACGGCAGCGTTCGATGGGAAGCGACGACCGCGTCGCGGCCCTGGCGACACAGCGCGACGCCGTGCCGCAGCACCGAGGCGCGCCACGCCGGGTCGGAGGGAATGAAGGCCTCGCGATATTCTGCGCCCGCGCGGCGCAGCGCGTCGGAGTCGTGCGCCTGCCGGCGCATCCACGCGTTGGCCAGGTGGGCGCGCTGCATGCGCCGCCGCTCCAGCGTGCCGAACTCCACCGCGGTGGCCGAGATCCGGCAGCCCGGCAACGCCTCCACGAAGGCATCCATCATCAGGCCCTGGAAGTTCGCCAGCGCGGCGTGGGTGGAGCCCGCGCCGCTGAGCGCCGCGTCGCCCCAGGTCTCGCGCGCGCGCTCGCGCCCGAACGAGCCCGGCGCGTCGAAGTTGATCATGAAGGGCTGGCCGTACGGGCCGATGCCGGTGTGCAGGTCCACCAGCACGCATTGCCGCGCGCGGCCCAGGTGGCGCGCCACCTGGCGCCGCAGCGCGAGGTTGGCCCATTCGGCCGCGTGCCCGCCGTAGAAGATGCCGTCGGCGTGCAGGTACTGGCCGCCGTTGAACGCGTTCGAGAACGCCTGCTCGTCCACGCGGGCGCGCAACGCGTCCATCGCCGCGAAGGCGCGTTCGACCTCGGCCTCGCTCCAGTCGGCCAGCATCAGGTGCGGGTGCAGCTCGGCGTAGCCCGCGTTGGGCGCGGGCACGCCGGGGAAGGCGATGAAGTTGCGGTTCAGGTCGACGTTGTTTTCGGTGCCGCGCTGCCAGTGCGCCATGCCCCAGGGGTTGACCGCATGCACCAGCACGACGCCGACGCCGCGCGGCAACGACCCGGGCCCGCCCTCCTCCAGCCACGCCCGCATCACCGCCGAGCCGGCGTGGCCCTCGATGCCGTGGGTGCCGCAGACGACCACGAACACGCTGGGCGCGTCGGCGTCGCCGAACACGGCGAGCTCCTGCCAGAGCGGCTCGCCGTCCGGCCCCGCGCCGGGATGGCGCTCGCCGTGCACGCTGCCGCCTCGCGAGAAGACGGCGCGCAGCCAGGCCTGGCGCGCCTGCTCGTAGCCGGGCGCGAAGCCGGCGTGGAAATCGGGATTCGATGTCATCGTGGCGCCATGCTAGGGCCGGGCGCGGCGCGCGGCCATAGCCGTCCTGGCATACGGGATGACCCTCAGTCGGTGGCGACCTTGGGCCCCTGGAACCGCACCAGCGGATCGACGTCGGAATCGGGCTCCGCGAACGGGATGCACTGGATGAACAGCGAGAACAGCTCGGCCTGCGAGCTCGTCTCGAGCTTGCGGTGGATGCTCTTGCGCTGGTTGCGGATGGTGCCCTCGGCGGTGTTGAGGCGCTCGGCGGTCTGCTCGGACGAATAGCCGCTGAGCATGTAGAAGACGACCTCGCGCTCGCGCCGGGTCAGCAGCGACGCGCCGAAGTTGGCCATCGTGCTCTCCACCTTGCGGTGCACCAGGCGGTCGTCCTCGTCGTGCGGCGCCGGCAGCGCGATGTCGTGGTGGCGGCGCATCGCGGCGAACACCAGCGGCAGCACGTGGCGCACCAGCGCGAGCTCGGCCTCGGCGAACGGCGGCGTGCCCTCCTCGCGGCCCAGGCACAGCGCGATCGAGCCGCGGGCGTCGATGCGCCACAGCACGTCGATGGTGTCCACCAGCCGCGTGTTGCGGAAGAAGCACTGGTAGAACTCGCTCTCGTAGAAGTCGTCCGGCACGTAGGACGACATCGGATAGGCGCCGTCGGCCTGGCCGCGCTGGAACAGCTGGTAGACCGGGTCGAGCACGTAGGGGCCGTCGATGTAGACCGCCTCGCGCGCCCCCCGGCGCAGCGCGGCGGCGGCCTGGATGGCGACGTATTGCGGGCGCTTGTCGGCGGAGTAGTGCAGCGCGATGCCCACCTCGGCGTCGATCAGCGAGCGCAGGAAGCCGACGACGGCGGCGTAGAACTCGGGGCGGCCGACGGCCTCGGTGATGGCGCGCAGCTGGTCGACGCCCTCCGCGTCGAGGGCAACGGCAAGGCGATTGCGCCGGCGCGGGGCGTCCGGTGCGGGAGCGGGAGGCATCTTCATCGGGTCGGGCAGGGTCGCGGCGGCGTGTGGGGCGTATCCCGGGCGGGATATTTCAGCGTGATGACGGCATTCATACCATGGGGCCATGCGATGCGGAACGTTTTGCAAGCCATCGCGATGGAATCCCCACCTTCTCGCCATCATGGAAAGCTTCATGTCCAAAAGCAAGACGCAGACTCGAATGAATCGCCGCCTCGCCCGCAACTGCTCGGTGTTCGCCGCCAGCGCCGCGCTGGGCCTGTCGGCCTCGGCACAGACCGCGGCCGCGCCCGACGCCGCGCCCGCGGCCTCCGGCGCGGCGCCCTCCAAGGTCGCCCCGGTGGAGGACATCCAGCGCGTGGAGGTCACCGCCGGCAAGCGCAAGCAGCTGCAGAGCGAGGTGGCCGGCACCGTCACCGCGATCTCCGGCGCGAAGCTGGAGCAGCTCGGCACGATGGACGCGGAGGACCTGTTCAAGCTGAGCCCCGGCGTGCAGTTCAGCAAGGACAACGCCGACGGCGCGATGATCAGCATCCGCGGCATCGGCACCAACACCGTGTCCGACAACGTCGTCTTCGGCCAGTCGCCCACGGGCCTCTACATCGAGGACGTGCCGGTCACCGACCCGTACGTCTACATCTCCACGCCCGACGTCGTGCCCTTCGACCTGGAGCGCGTGGAGGTGCTGCGCGGGCCGCAGGGCGCGCTGTACGGCTCGGCCTCGCTGGGCGGCGCGGTGCGCTACCTCTACGCGCGGCCCGACCTGCGCTCCAACGCCTTCAGCGTGCTCACCGGCGCGTCCAGCGTGTCGCACGGCGGCGTCGGCTTCAACGCGGACACGATGGCCAACATCGTGCTGTCCAAGGACGTGGCGGCGCTGCGCATGGTGGTCACCAGGCGCAAGGATCCCGGCTACATCGACAACGTGGAGACCGGCAAGAAGGACATCAACGCGAACAACGCCGAATCGGCCCGCGTGATCCTCGCGCTCAAGCCCACGCGCGACCTCGACATCGCCGCGAGCTACTCCACGCAGCAGAGCAAGCAGGGCGGCGACGGCGGCACGAGCCCGTCGGACGACGCGCTGACGATCGCCGCGCCCACCGACGCGCGGATCCTGTCGAAGTTCAGCCTCAGCTCCGTGCAGGCCAACTGGGACGTGGCCGGCCTGCGCCTGACCTCGCTCACCGGCTACACCACCAAGACGCGCAACCAGGACAACGACCTCAGCTACCTGCTGGTGCCCGACTTCACGATCTACGGCGGCATCCCCTACCCGCAGGTCGACCGCGCGCTGAACTTCGAGCGCCGCAACTCGCACTCGTTCACGCAGGAGATCCGCTTGGCGCCGGTCGAGGCCGGCGCGTTCAGCTGGCTGGTGGGCGCGTTCCACCAGCGCGCGGTGTTCTTCCGCAGCGAACTGGTGACGCTGCCCGGCGCCAACGATCCCGTGAACCTGCCCGACGACATCTACTTCGAGACCGCGCGCCGCGGCGTGGCCACCGAGAACTCGCTGTTCGCCGACCTGGACTGGAAGATCACGCCGCAGTGGTCGGTGGGCGCCGGCGCGCGCTACTTCCGCACCACGGTGGACTTCGCACGCTCCAACTTCGGCGCGCCCTACACCGAGTTCAACAGCAAGGAGAACGGCACCACGCCCAAGTTCAGCACGCGCTACCAGTTCACGCCCGAGGTGGCCGCGTACGCCACCGCGTCGCGCGGCTACCGCTACGGCGGCATCAACACCATCGGCTCGTTGCCCTACAAGTCGGACTCGCTGTGGAACTACGAGACGGGCCTGCGGCTGCAGCCGTCCAAGGAAGTGTCGCTGGACCTGAGCCTGTTCATGCTGGACTGGAAGAACATCCAGATGCAGACCACCAACGCCGACGGCTTCGTGATCATCACCAACGCGGCCAAGGCGCGCTCCAGCGGCTTCGAGGCGGCGCTCGCCTGGCGCCCGACGCAGGAGTTCAGCTTCAACGGCTCGCTGGCGGTGACGGACGCCAGGCTGCGCGCCTCGTTCGACTCGGCCAGCGGCCGGCCCGTCGATTCCGGCACCACCCTGCCGGGCGTGGCCAAGCTGCAGTCGACGCTGGATGCGACATACCACTTCGCCGGCCCGTTCCAGAGCAACGCGTCGCTCTCCGGCGTGCTGCAGTACGTGGGCAAGCGCAACGCGCAGATCGACGCCGACCTGGTGCTGCCCAGCTACACCACGGCCGACCTGCGCCTGGCCTTCGGCTGGTCGAACTGGGAGCTGACCGGCTACGTGCAGAACGTGGCCGATCGACGCGGGCAATCGGCCGCGCAGGTGAACTACTCCACCTACCAGAACCCGGGCGCCGTCAACTACACCGAGTGGTACCCGATCAAGCCGCGCACTATCGGCGTCAGCCTGCGCTATGACTACTAGCCCGGCCGAGCGGGTATCGTCGCCGTCCATGATCCCTGCTCCCACGGCGCGCCGCGCGCCCCATCCGTGGACGGTGCTGGCGGTGCTCACGCTGGTCAACGCGCTGGCGCAGTCGGGGGGCACGGTGCTGGCCGCCGTGCTGCCGCTGATCAAGACCGAGTTCGGCTACTCCGACAGCCAGCTGGGGCTGCTGTCCGGCTACGGCTCGGCCGTCTCGTTCGCGCTGCTCGCGCTGCCCATCTCGCACTGGGCCTCGCGGCGCGGCAGCTCGCTGGTGCTGAGCCTGAGCATGCTCGTGTGCGGGCTCGCGAACCTGCTCACCGCAGGCTGCACGGCGTTCTGGCAGCTCATCGCCGCCCGCCTGTTCGCGGGCGTCGGCCCCTCCGCGGCATGGCCGCTGGGGCAGGCGCTGGTGAGCGACTTCTTCCCGCCGAAGCGGCGCGCCGGCGCGCTGTCGGTCTACACCGCGGGCGACTTCCTCGGCAACACGCTGCCGCTGGTGGTGGGCGGCTGGGTGGGCGTGCACCACGGCTGGCGCGCAGCGTTCGCCGTGTTCGGCTTGGGCGTGCTCCTCGCCGCGCTGCTGCAGCGCTGGCTGGTGCCTGATCGCAGCTCGTCGGAGACCGCGACGCTCGACGAAGGCGGCGTGCCCGACGAGCCCGACCTGCACTGGGCCGACGGCCTGCGCGGGTTGTGGAAGCGGCGCGCGTTCGTGCACATCATGCTGGGCTTCAGCTGGGCCTCGTTCGCGGTGTCGGGGCTGTCGAAGTGGATGCCCAGCTTCTACAACCGGCAGTTCGGCCTCTCGCCCGACGAGGCGGCCGCGTTCTTCGGCGGCGCCTATGCCGGCGGCGCGCTGCTCGGGCTGCTGCTGGGCGGCCTGCTGGGCAACTGGATCGGCTCGGGCAAGCAGGAGCGGCTGCTGCCCTTCTGCATGATCACCTACCTCTTCACGTTCCCGTGCATCCTGGGCGTGCTGTTCGCGCCCAGCCTGAAGTTCGCGTTCGCCGCGCACGTGGCGGCCACGATGTTCGGCGCGATGCCCAACGGCCCGGTCATGTCGATGATCCACGCGAGCGTGCCGCGCTCGATGCGCGTGCTGGCGGCGTCGGTGTTCCTGCTGATGCTCACCCTGCTGGGCGACGGCGGCGGCCCGCTGCTGATCGGCCTGTTCAGCGACCTGCTGGAGCCGCGCTTCGGCCACGAGTCGCTCAAGTTCGCGATGCTGCTCGTCAAGCTGCTCGGGCTCCTGCTGTTCATCCATCTTTCACTGGCCTGGCGCAGCGCGCGGCGCGAGCACGCCCGCGCCACCCTCGCCCCCGCCATTCCCGGAGACGCTCGATGAGCGAGACCTCGAGATCCGCCGTCGTGGCGGAAGACCACTTCAACCTGCGCCTGCCGGGCGACCCGCAGATCGCGCCGGACGGCCGGCATGTGGCCTTCGTGCGCATGCGCGCCGACGTGCAGACGGACGGCTGGGCCAGCGAGGTCGGCGTCGTCGACACCGCGTCGGGCCTGCCGTCGGAGCTCGGCCGCGGCAGCCAGCCGCGCTGGGCGCCGGACGGCGGCAGCCTCGCCTTCGTCACCGCGTCGGAGGGCCGCTTCGAGATCCGGCGCTGGACGCCGGACGGTGGCGCTTCCGAGACCTTGCTGCAGCTGTCCGAGCCGCCCAGCGGGCTCGCGTGGTCGCCCGACGGCCGCCGGCTCGCGTTCGTCAAGCGCGTGCCGCCCGCGCCGGCGGACGTGCCGGTGCCGGCCTGGGAGGCGCTGCGCACGCCGCAATGGAGCGCGCCGGGCATCTACAGCGAGTCGCTGGTGCGGCGCGTCGAGGGCCACGACGGCGACCAGCCCGGCGGCCATCACCAGATCTTCCTGTTCACGCCCGCCACGGGCGAGCTGAGGCAGTTCACCCACGATCCGTTCGAGCACGGCGGCCCGCTGGTCGACGTCACCAAGCTGGGCCTCGCGGGCCGCATCTCGTGGGCGCCGGACGGCCGCCACATCGTGATGTCGATGCAGCGCCACCAGCCGCAGGAGGGCCCGCTCGACCCACGCACGGTCGTCGAGGCCGACGTGGTCGAGTTCGACGTGGCCGACGGCACGGTGCGCCGCCTGACCGAGTTCGGCGGCCCCGTCTGCCGGGCCACGGTCTCGCCCGACGGCCGCTGGATCGCCTTCGTGGGCTACCGCAATCGCCAGGCCTCGTTCCAGACCAGCGTGGTGCACGTGATGCCGCGCCACGGCGGCGAGATCGTCGCGCTGCCGCATCCCGAGGCGCTCGACGTCGACCAGGGCGTGCAGTGGCTGCCCGACAGCTCGGGCCTGCTCACGTTGCTGATCGATCGCGGCGCCGGCTGCCTGGCGCGCGTGACGCTGGCCGGGCAATGGACGACGCTCAATCGCGACATCGGCGGCGGCGCCTCGTCCGGCTACGCGCTGTACGCCAAGGGCCTGTCGGTGGCACGCGATGGCCGCATCGCCTGCCTCGTGGGCAGCCGCACGTGCACCGACGAGGTGGCGCTGCTGGCCGCCGACGGCCGCCTCGACAGGGTGCTCACGCGCGAGTCGGCATGGCTGGAAGGCCGCAGCGTCGCGGCCATGGAGGAACTGTGGCTGCCCACGAAGCAGGCCGGCCGCGAGTGGCAGGCCTGGCTGCTGCGGCCGGCGCACATCCCGGCCGACGCCGAGGTGCCGCTGATCCTGTGGCTGCACGGCGGCCCCTACCTCGCCTGGGGCCCCGATTTCGCGATCGTGCCGCAGGTGTGGGCCGCGCGCGGCTACGCGGTGCTGATGATCAACCCACCCGGCTCGCTGGGCTACGGCGAGGCGTTCACCGACCTGCTGGAGCCGGGCTTCCCGGGCCCGGGCGAACTGCAATTGCTCGACTGCGTCGACCAGGTGGTCGCCCGCGGCGGCATCGCGCGCGAGCGCGTGCACGTGGCCGGCGAATCGGCCGGCGGCGTCCTGACCAGCTGGTTGATCGGACACAGCCAGCGCTTCGCCTCGGCGGCCGTCGTCTACGGCGTGATGGACTGGATCAGCCAGACGCTCACGGTCGACCGCCCCGACTACTTCGGCTACTTCCGCGCGCCGGCGCCGCCGTGGGCCGAGGGCATGCACGCGCACTACTGGCAGCGCTCGCCGCTTTCACGCGTGGCCCACGTGCGCACGCCCACCATCGTGCTGTGCGGCGAGAAGGACGCGCGCACGCCGATCGGACAGTCGGAGATGTACTTCACGGCGCTGAAGCTGTGCGGCGTGGACGCGGCACTGGTGCGCTACCCGGACGACAACCACAGCTTCGAATGGCATCCCAGCCACTGGCTCGACCTGATCGAGCAGGTCGATCGCTGGTTCAGGCGCCATCCGGCGCGGGTCGCGTGATCGATCGCCCTGGCGAACTCGCCGGAGGCGGAGGCCGGCTCATTTGTCGACGTCGAACACCAGGTTCACCAGCGCGGTGTGGCTCTTGGCGGTGGGCTGGAAACGCCACTGCTTGACCGCCTCCACGGCCGCCCTGCCGAGGCCGGCGTGCGGGCTCTTGACCACCTCGGCGTCCACCACCGTGCCGCCGGGCTCGACCTCGAAGCGGACCTCGACGCTGCCCTTGCGGATGCGGGTCACCACCGCGGTGGGGAAGTCGGGCTGGACCAGCTTGACCCGGACGAGGCCGGGATCAGGCTCCTCGGCCGGAGGCGGCGCAGCGCCCGGTTCGGGCGCCGCGGAGGCCGGGACGGCCAGCGCATCGGTGGGGGCGTCGGCGGCCGGGTCGGACAAGCCCTCGGCGACGGCCGGCGCAACCAGGGCCGGCGCGGGGCTCGCCGCGTCGGCGCTCGTGCGCGCGGCCACGGGCGCCGGCGCCGCGGCCACCTTGATCTTCTCGCGTGCCTCGAGCGGGGGCCTGGCCTGTGGCACCGGCGCGGCGGCGACCGGCCTGGGCGCGGCCTTGGTGGGGGCGGGCTTGGCGGCCAGCACCCGGATCCAGTACATCGTGCGGTCGGTCTGTTGCTGCGCGCGCTCGGCGGCCGAGGCGGCGCCCGGTGCCAGCGGCGCCGGCGGCTGCGCCCACGCCGCCTGGCAGGCGAAGGCGCAGGCCAGCGCAAGGCTGCCGCGGAGGGCGGATCTGGATGCAGTCATGGCAATCTTGCTCGTTTGACGTTCCGAGGCGCCGTCGTCTCGAAACGGCGCCGCACCCGTCGCGACGAACGTCACGCCGACTGCCGCCGGCAGTGTAGCGATCAGTGGTGGTGCGCGAGGGGCGTGCGGGCGAGGTGCGAAGGCGCGAACGTGCGCATTCCGTCACGGTATCGGGCTGGCCGCACCTTACATCCGCATCGCTGAAACGACGAGCAGATGGAAAGGAAGTGTCAGCAACGCGGCTGCGGCGACGCCGAAGATCCAGAGGAGAACGAACCAAAGCAATCGCTTCAGCCGCGCATGGCGTTGACTTCGATCGACTTTTGACATCGCCGCTCCTTTCCAATCTGGCTCAAGTCTGGCGGGCCGAACCGTGCGAGTTTGACGATCATGGCAAGGGGTTGAACCGACGACGTTCTCCGCCGGGAGCCGGGGAGGAGGAGCCCCGCTTGGTCCTAGTGGTAGCCAGCGTCACTCTCGCGCACCTTCCCCCGGAACACCCGGTACTGCATCGCGTTGTAGACGAGGATGACGGGCAGCACGATGACCGTTCCGACGAGCGTAAAGGCCTGGCTGGAATGACTGGACGACGCGTCCCAGATGGATAACGATGGCGGCACGATGTTTGGCCAGATGCTGATCACCAGTCCCGTGAAGCCGAGGAAACAGATCGCGAGCGTCAGGAGGAACGGCATCGCTTCGTGCTTGCGGCGAACGGCGCGGAAGATCCCGAACACGCAAGCGACGACGAGCACCGGCACGGGCATGAACCACACGAGGTTCCCGCTGCCGAACCAACGGGCTGCCACGGCGGGCAGGCCCAGCACGGTCCACAGACTCACGAGCGCGACGACTGCGAACAAGACGCTCACGAGTGGCAGCATGAGACGTCGCATCTTTCGCTGCAGCTCGCCGTCGGTCTTGTAGATGAGCCAGCCACAGCCGAGGGTCGCGTAGGTCACCAGCACGCCCATGCCGCAGAAGACGCTGAACGCGGACAGCCAGCCGAACGGGTCGCCGGCGAACTGACCATTCACGATCCGGATGCCTTGCAGGAGGGAGCCCAGGACGACGCCTTGGCAGAAGGCCGCCAGGGCAGACCCGCTGATGAAGGCCAGGTCCCAAAGTGCCTGTGTTCTCTTCGACTTGACGCGCAGTTCGAATGCCGCGCCCCGAAGGATCAGCCCGATGACCATCAGGATCAGCGGCAGATAGTTGGCGGGCAACAGCGTCGAGTACACGACGGGGAACGCGCCGTAGAGTCCTGCGCCGCCCAGTACGAGGAATGTCTCGTTGCCGTCCCAGACAGGTGCGACGGTGTTGAGCATGACTTGCCGATCCGACTTCTCCTCGGTAAAGAACGGAAAGAGCAGGCCAATGCCCAGGTCAAATCCGTCAAGCACGACGTAGAGGAAGACACCCAGGCCGATGATGGCAGCCCAGATCATGGGTAGATCGACTTGCATGGCCTCGCCCTCCTTCGGCTAGCGGAACGACTGCGACAGTGCCCTATTGCTGAGGCCCGGATACTCTGGATCGTCAACGTGCTCGGACTCGAGCGAAGGCCCACGCCTCATCAGCTTCATCATGTAGTAGGCGCCCATTCCAAAGACGAGGACGTAGACGACAACGAGGATGAGGAGCGACACGCCCACCTGCTGGCTGCCAATAGGCGAAACGGAGTCAACGGTGCGCAGCACACCGTAGACGGTCCACGGTTGTCGCCCGACCTCGGTGGTGATCCAGCCGGCTAGCAGCGCGACAAGCCCGGACGGCCCCATCAAGAGCACCAGCCATTGGAACCAGCGTGCCTCGTAGAGCCGCCCGGCCTTGCGCAGGAGCAGGCCGAGGACAGCAGTCAGGAGCATCAGCATGCCCAGTCCGACCATCACGCGGAACGACCAGAAGATGATGGGCGAGTACGGCCGGTCTTGCGCCGGGAACTCCTTCAAGCCGCGAATCTCGCCATCCCAGGAGTGCGTCAGGATGACGCTGCCGAGGTGGGGAACCTGCAGCGCGTATCGAGTCTGTTCGGCGTCCATGTCCGGGAGACCGACGAGATTGAGGGACGTCCCCCCCTTTTCCGTCTCCCACAAGCCTTCGATGGCAGCGATCTTGGCGGGCTGATATTCGCGCGTGTTCAATCCATGGGCGTCACCCACGAGGATTTGAATTGGTGCGAGCAGCAGAAGAATCCACAGCCCCATCGAGAAACTGATCTTGACGGCTTTGTCCCGGCGCCCCTTCAGAAGGTGCCAGGCGCCGCATGCAGCAACGATGAAGCCCGCGACGATGAACGCCGCGATGGTCATGTGCGCGAGGCGGTAGGGGAACGAGGGATTGAAGACGATCTTGAACCAGTCGACAGGCACGATCAACCCGTTCTCAAGCGCAAATCCCTGAGGTGTCTGCATGAAACTGTTGGAAGCCAGTATCCAGAACGTCGAAATAAGCGTTCCGGCGGCCACCATGAGCGTTGCAAAGAAGTGCGCTCGCGGCCCCACGCGTTGCCACCCGAACAACATGACGCCAAGAAACCCAGCCTCGAGAAAGAAGGCCGTCAGAACCTCGTAGGTCAACAAGGGGCCGGTGATGTTGCCGGCGACCCGCGAGAATCCACTCCAATTGGTGCCGAACTCATAGGCCATCACCACGCCGGAGATGACCCCCATGCCGAAACCGATGGCAAAGATCTTCGACCAAAACAGGAACAGCGTCTTGAAGACGTGATCCCCGGTACTCAGCCAACGCCATTCCAGCACCGCAAGAAAGCTCGCCATTCCGATGCTGATTGCCGGAAAGACAATGTGAAATGACACGGTGAATGCAAACTGCATTCGCGCGAGATGGAATGCGTCGAAGATTTCCATACGGATTTCCAATGGACTTTCGCATGCGGGTACCCCCACAAGCCGTCCAATTTGCGCAAAATGCACCCCGCCGTCAAACCCCTATCAGGTCAATGGCGTTTCACCGAGTCAATGTAGTCAGTCAGAGCGTAGAGCGTTCGCACAGGAAAGGCACAGCCGATACGCGCCAAGCTTCTGGCCGCGCGCCCCAAAGACGGAAGCTATGCTGCCACGGCTGCGAAGGCTGCGGTTGGTCTGCGGGCATCGTCGACGCCCTGATCGCCGACCTAGCGCTGATGTGCGTCAACTCCAACGCCACTGGTCGAAACTGATTCGCAGAAGCGCGCCCAAGCCAGGATAGATCTAGGCCACAAGCCCAATGGTCAATTCGAGTCTTCTGGAAATTCTGGCGGGCCACAGATGGGCCACAAAGCAAAACGCCCACTGCGAAGTGGGCGTTGCTTTCGAGGTTTTCACCTCGGTAATGCGGTGGTTGCGGGGGCTGGATTTGAACCAACGACCTTTGGGTTATGAGCCCAACGAGCTACCAGACTGCTCCACCCCGCGACTGAGAAAGCTATTATGGCATGAAACGGGTGAGCCTGTCACGCGGCGTGCCATGAATCTGCGTAAAGGCGCTCAGCTCGAACGCGGCAGCAGCTCGTCGATGAGCGTCAGGGTCTCGGCGAGGCGGATCGGCTTGGCGAGGTAGGCGCGCGCGCCTGCCACGGTGGCGGCGTCGCGCTGGGCTTGCGTGCTGTCGGCCGACACCACCACCACCGGCACGTGCGCGAGCGCGGGCATCTTGCGCATCCATTCGGCCACCTCCAGGCCCGAGCCGTCGGGCAGGTGCAGGTCCACCAGCACCAGATCGGGACGCAGGCGGTCGACCATCTCGATGCCGTCGCGCACGCTCACCGCGAGGTGCAGCGTGCAGTCGGGGCGTTGCGCGATGACTTCCTGCATCAGCAGCGCGTTGATCGGGTTGTCCTCCACGTAGACGATCTGGCCGCCGGCGCCGCTCGGCAGCGCGGCATGCGCCGGCGCGCTGCCGGAGACGAGCGGCACGCCCCGCGCGCGGCCCAGCGTGAGCGTGACGCGCGTGCCCACGTCGGGGCGGCTGTCGATGGCGATGTCGCCGCCCATGCGCTCGATCAGGCGGCGGCTGATCACCAGGCCGATGCCGGTGCCCTCGATCTGGCTGGACTCCAGGCCCAGGCGGTCGAACGCCGAGAACAGGCGCGCGAGCTGCGTCGCCGTCATGCCCCTCCCCGTATCCGAGATCTCGATCACGAGGCGTCCTGCGTCGCCGTCCGGGGCCCCGTCGGCGGGGCTGCGCACATGCACCTGCACGTCGACGCGCCCGTTCTCGAGGTTGTACTTGATGGCGTTGCCGATCACGTTGACCAGCACCTGGCGCAGGCGCGTGGCATCGGCCCGCACGCTCCAGGCCTCGCGCGGCAGGTGCTGCGGCAGTGCCACGGCGAGAGCCACCTTCGCGGTCGCCGCCAGGGGCGCGAGCAGGCGGATGCTCTCGTTGATGACCAGCGTCACGTCGACATCGGCCATCTGGATGCGCGCGTTGCCGGACTCGATGGTGGACAGGTCCAGCACGTCGTTGATGAGGGTCACCAGGTGCCAGCCCGCAGCCTCGATGCGGGCGACGCGCTCGCGCTGGTGGCCGTCGAGCGGATGGTCCTCCTCCAGCTGCAGCAGTTGCGCGTAGCCCAGCATCGCGTTCATCGGCGTGCGCAGCTCGTGGCTCACGCGCGAGAGGAACTCCGACTTCGCCTGGCTCGCCGCCTCGGCGCGTCGCCGCGCGAGCTCGAGCTCGCCCGAGCGCACGCGTTCCGACTGGTCGGTGCCCACGAACAGGAAGCCCAGCGGACCGCTGCCCGGCGACGCGATGCCGCTGCCCGGCGCGAACACCACCGCGCTGTCGGCCACGTCGCGCTCGCGCGGCCCCAGTGGCGCGCCGACGCTGGCGAGCGACGCGCGCACGGCGGTGACGGCCAGCGAGACGCTCAGGCGCGAGCCGTCCTTGCGGATGTACGTCCAGTCGCGCACCTCGTAGCCGAAGCGCTCGGCCACGGCCGTGATGGCCTCGCGGCCGCTCACCGGGCGCTTCAGCTGGATCGCGAGTTCCTCGGCGCGGCGCGCGAGTTCGACCGGGTCGTGCACGGCCAGGGGGCACGGCTCGCCGAGCACCTCCGACGCGCGGTAGCCCAGCATCTTCTCGGCGCCGCGGTTGAACAGCCGCACCACGTGGTGGGCGTCCACCGCGATGATGGCCACCTCGGTGGCGGCGTCCAGCAGGGCCTGCAGCTCGGCCTGCGCATGGCGCGCGGTGCGCTCCTGGTCCTTGGCGCGATCGAGCAGCCGGCGCAGCTGCATCCACAAGGCGTGTACCTCCTCGCTGCCGAGCTCGACGCCAGGCTCGCCGGGCTCCGGGCCCCCTCGGGGGTTGCCGTCGACGAGGTGGGCCGCGGCGCTCACGAGCTGCCGGTAGCTGTCGGCCTGGCGCTGCGCCAGCTTGAACGCGATGGCGGCCACGATCACCAGCACCACCAGCACCGCGATGCCGATGACGCCGGCCAGTTGCTCCACCGGCGCGAACATCGCGGCGCGCGGCTGCGCGACGAGCACGTACCAGCCCGTGGTGGACGCCGGCGCCACCGTGGCGAGCCAGCGCTTGCCATCGATCTCCAGCTCGCCCGCGCCCGAGTAGCCCTTGAGCGCACGGTGCACGAGATCGACCTGGCTCAGGTTCTCCTGCCAGCTGGCGCGCTCCTGGTCGGGGTGCACGATGACGCGGCCCAGGCTGTCGAACACGATCACCGCGAGGTCGCCGTTGCCGGGCACGTTGATCTGGCGGGCCATCTTGTCGAGCGACAGGTCGGCCACCACGAGGCGGCCGTCGGCCGGCGCCACCACCACCGCCGTGATGTTGCCGGTGAGCGGCGACAGGAAGGTGCTGGACCAGACCGGCGCCGTGGCCACGCTGGCGCGCTCGTAGAACGGGCGCCGCGAGAGGTCGAGGCCTTCCCAGTCCTGCTTGCCGACGCGCGTGCCGGGCCGCACCTCGGCGATCGCCACCACGCCCGTCGCATCGAGCAGGATCGCCGACTCGAGCGACTGCGCCTCGTCCAGCGCATCGCTCAGCGCGGCGCGGATCTCGGACTCGCTCGCGCCCGGGCGCACGTGCGTGGCCGCGCGCGCGGCCGCCTCGCGCGGCGCCGCGATGAGCAGCTCCACCTGCGCGCGCACCAGCAGCGCGGTGCGCTGGTTCTCGGCCTCGATGTCGCGCAAGGCCTGCGGGATCGCCACCGCGCTCCACAGCACGATCACCAGCAGCAGCGGCACGCAGGCCAGCAGCACGTACTGGCGCGTGAGGATGCGCTTCAGGGGCGGGCGCTCGGTCTTCATGGCGCGGCGGGGAGCATCACGAAGCGTCCCCCATGCACCTCGCTCAGGTGGAAGCGGCCGACGCTGTCGCCGAAGCGATCGAGCACCAGCGGCTGTTGCAGGCCCGGCCACGATCCCGGCGCGCGCAGCACGTCGCGCAGCGACTGGCTGCCGGTCCTGCGGCGCAGCCCCTCGGCGCCCAGCATCGTGGCGTCGTAGGAAAGCACCGCGGCCTGGCTGGGCGTGCTGCCGAAGCGGTCGATGAAGCGCTTGCGGAAGTCGATGTAGGCCGGCTCCTGGCTGTCGAGATCCAGCACCTGCATGACGATCGCGCCCTCGACGGCGCGGCCGCCCAGCTGCAGCAACTGCGCGTTGGCGGACCATGACGACATGACGATCTGCACGGCCGGGTCGAGCCGGCGCAGCTGCTGCGACACGATCGCCGCGTCCACCGCGCTGCACACGAGCAGCACCATCCGGGGGTGCGAGGCGAGCAGCCGGGTGGCGATCCCGGCGTAGTCGGGGTTCCGGTCGGTCTCGTAGCGGACGACCTGGGGCGGCGAGCCGCCCAGCGCCTGGAAGCGCGCGTCGAAGCGCTTCGTGAAGCTCTCGCTGTAGATGCGATTGCGCCATTCGGCCATCACCGCGGCCGACTTCAGGCCGCGCGCGATGGCGGCCTCGGCCATCTGGTCGGCGCCGGGCCCGGCCGGCGGGATCACGCGGAAGAACCAGTCGTCGATGCCGCTCAGCTCGTCTGAGTTGGCGGTGGGACTGATCAGCACGAGATGGTGCCTGGACGCCTCGGGCGCCATGCCCTTGGCGACGGTGCTGATGATCGGCCCGATGGCGAAGGCATCGCCTTCGTCGGCGACGGCGTCGATGACGGCCGCTGCCTTGTCGGCGGAAAGGCCGTCGTCGTGGCTGCGCAGCTCATAGCGCGCCCCGGGCCGCGAATTGAGCGTCTCGATGGCCAGCTGGGTGCCGTTGCGGGCGTCCACCGTCAGCTCGGAAACGCGCCCCGACAGCCCGCCGATGAAGCCCACCTTGATGGGCGGCTCGGGCTGGCAGCCGCATAGCGCGGCCAAGCCGATCACGGCCAGACGTCGAATCGGCGGGAATCGCGGCAGGCGCATGGTCGTGGGAGGGTACCGCTGGTGCAGCGGAACGGGGATTCCGCGGCCCAGCATAGCCGGGCGCCCGCGGCACTGGCAAGCCGCGCCGCCGAGCGCGGCGGCCCTGCCGTGAAGCTTTGCGCTTCCGGGGCGGCGAATTGCGGTCCGCCGTATCGACTCAGTCGACGACCACCTGGGTTCCGGGCAGCCAGCACCACGCGCCCGGCTTCAGCTCGGCCGGCAACGCCAGCTTGCCGAACCGGCTGCGGTGCAGCGCCTCGACGCGGTTGCCCACCGCGGCCATCATGCGCTTGACCTGGTGGTACTTGCCTTCGGCCAGCGTCAGGCGGATGCCGTGCAGGCCGTCGGCGGCGCCGTCCCACGGTTCGGCGGCGATGGCGCGCACCGGCTCCGGGTCGTCGAGCAGCACCACGCCGGCCAGCAGGCGGGCGATCTGGTCGGGCGTCACCGGGTGCTTGCACGAGGCGTCGTAGATCTTGGGCACGTGGTGCCTGGGCGAGGTCCAGCGATGCAGCAGCTGGCCGTCGTCGGTGAACAGCAGCAGGCCCGTGGTGTCCTCGTCGAGGCGCCCCACGCTCTGCACGTCGCGGCGCAGCAGCGGCGCGGGCAGCAGGCTGTAGACGCTCGGGTGGTGCTTGGGCTTCTTGGAGCACTCGTAGCCGGCCGGCTTGTTCAGCGCGATCAGCGCCTTGGCGTGGTACGGCCAGTCCTTGCCTTCGACGTTGAGCACCAGGCCCTCGGGAGCCAGGTCCTCGAACGGATCGTCGTGCACCACGCCGTCGATCGCGACGAAGCCGCCGGCCACCAGGCCCTCGCAGGCGCGGCGCGCGCCGAAACCCTGCGAGAAGACGATCTGCGACAGCCTCACAGGCCCGCCGCCGCAAGGCTGCCGCTGAATTTCGCGGCGTCCTGGAAACCCACCACGCGCGCCGATTCCAGCTCGTGGCCCTGGGCGTCGAACAGGATGATGCCGGGCGGCCCGAACAGGTGGAAGCGCTTGAGCAGCGCGCGGTCTTCGTCGGAGTTGGCCGTAACGTCGGCGCGCAGCAGCACGGCCTTGTCCAGCCTGGCGCGCACGCCCGGGTCGACGAAGGTCTGCGACTCCATCTCCTTGCACGAGACGCACCAGTCGGCGTAGAAGTCGAGCATCACCGGGCGGCCGGCGGATTGCAGGCGCTGGTCGAGCTCGGCGACGCTGGTCACGCGGTCGAAGCGCGGGCCGGCGGTCGACGCGGCGGACACGCCGGCGCCGGCCGACGCCGCCGGCGTGCCGACGAGCACCTGGTAGAGCACGAGCGCGCCCACGGCCGCCAGCACGAGCCCGAAGCCCTTGGCGAGGCGGACGTTGACCTGGGTGGCGGCGGCCAGCGGGTCGAACGCGCCGACCGTGGTGGCCGCCATGATCAGGAGCGCGCCGTAGGCCAGCATCGGCACGACATGGGGCAGCGCGGGCCCGGCGATGTAGAACGCCACCGCGATCAGCAGCAGGCCGAACAACTGCTTGACGCGCTCCATCCAGGCACCGGCACGCGGCACGAGTTCGCCGGCGGACGCCCCGGCCACCAGCAACGGCACGCTCATGCCGGCGGCGATGAGGAACAGCACCGAGCCGCCCAGGGCCACGCTGCCCGTGTTCGCGATGAACAGCAGCACGCCGCTGAGGGGTGCGGTGATGCAGGGGCTCACGATCAGCGCCGACAGCACGCCCATCGCGAACACGCCCCCGAGCTGGCCGCCCGTGAGGCCGGAGTTCACCGTGGTGAGGCGGTCGCGCAGCGCGCTGGGCAGCTGCAGCTCGTAGACGCCGAACATCGACAGCGACAGCAGGAGCAGCAGCGCGCCAAACGAGATCAGCACGACCGGGTTCTGCAGGAACGCGCTGAGGCCGTGCCCGACCAGCGCGGCCGCGACGCCCAGCGCCACGTAGACCAGCGCCACGCCCAGCGAGTAGCTCGTGGCAAGCAGCAAGCCGCGGCCGCGCGTGACGGCGGTACCCTGCCCCACGATGATGGACGACAGGATCGGCAGCATCGGCAGCACGCAAGGCGTCAGCGACAGCAGCAGGCCGATGGGGAAGGCCAGCAGCAGGATCAGCATCGCGCCGCCGCCCTTCAGCGCCGCCAGGAAACGCGACTCCAGCGTGGCGGGCGCCGGCTGCCCTTCGCCCGGGTTCTCCGGGCCGTTCGCCGCGGGCGCGGCCGGGGCGCCGGCCCGCTCGGCGACGCCCGCGCCCATCACCACGCTGCGCAGCGGATCGGGCAACGGTGTGTTGCCCACGCTCACGTTGCCCTGCGGCGGCGCGGTGACCGGCGCGACGACGCCCGCGGGCGCGGCCGCGTCGGCATCGGCGTTTGGCACCACCCTGGCGGAGTCGGCATCGGCGCCGAAGGCCTTCATGGTGACGGCCACGGTGCGCGGCTGGGGCGGATAGCACAGGCCCTTGTCGGCACAGCCCTGGTGGGTGGCGTTCAGCGTGAACGACTTGCCCGCGGAGACGATGGGCAGCACCACGACGACGCCGTCGTGATAGGTCTCGACGTCCTGCTCCAGCGCGGTGTCGTAGTGCTTCTTGCCCCGCGGGATCTGCGGCTCGCCCAGCTTGGCGTCGGGCGAGGCGAACTTGAAGCGCTCGCGGTAGAGGTAGTAGCCGGGGGCGGCCTTGTAGCTCAGCTCGACGCGCCTGGCGTCGAGCACGCGCACCGACAGCATGAAGGCCTGGTCGGGGTCGAGGAAATCGTCGGCGGCGCGGGCGGGGCCGGCGACGAGCAGCGTCAGGAGGAGGGCGAACAACGCCCAGGCGGCACGCAGCGATGGCAGTTGGATCATGAAGGGTGGGAGCCGGCCGCGGCCGAGTCGTTCCTGGAGAGACCGCTATTGTCGCGGCATGGCCGCGTTCCTGTCGTGTGCAGGTGCATCCGGCCTTCGAGGGCACGTCCCCTGCCCTGCATTCGAGGCCGCAGCGGACCTGGCGCCCTGGCGGCCTGGTCATGAGTCGAGCAACGATCTGGAGAGGTTTCCTGTCCGCGTTGGCGGGCGCATTGACGTGCATCGCCGCGCCGTCGGCGTGCGCCGATGCCACGGCATCGATCGACGTCACCGGGCTGCGGGTAGCCGTTTTCGCCGTCGCGCCCGGCGCGGTGCCGGCCGTCAGCTTCGCCGGCGCGGGCGGCAGCACATCGGAAAGCGACCTGATGGTGGGCACCCCACCGTCCAGCGTGGCCACCTCGGCCTCGAGCGGACTCGCCTTCGGCCCGGTATCGACCAGCACGCCGGACTCGCCTCTCGCCGGCGGGTCGGCCCGGCTGGCCGGCGACGTCTTCGGCGGCGGCGGGGGCGTGCACGCCTCGGCATTCGCCGGCAGCGCCGGCCCGGGCGAGACGGGCCAGGGCACCGTCGGGCTGGTCAACGGCGTCTCGGCCGCCCTGTTCACGCTCGCGCCCTGGACGCGGATGACGATCACGGCGCAGGTCTCCGCCACGGCATCGACCTCGGGGGCGAGCCCCGACGAGTTCGCCGACAGCGGCCTGCTGCTGTCCATCAGCGACGAGAACGGCGGCGGCCCGCAATGGGCGCGGATCAGCTTCGACGCGCTCGCGCTGGGCCTGTTCGGGGCCGCCAACGACACCGAGGCGACCTTCGTGAGCCTCAGCTACGAGAACGATACCGGCGCCGCCATCAGCGGCCTGTTCGGCGGCGACGTGGCGGCCATCGCGTACTCGGACGATCCGCCCGTCAGTCCCGTGCCGGAGGCGGGGCCGGCCTGGACGATGGGCGTCGGCCTGCTGCTCGTGGCGGCGGCCGCACGCAGGCGCCGCGGAGCGCCGGCCCCATGAAAAAGGCCGGCGAGTGCCGGCCTTTGTCTGAAGGATACGGACGCCCTTGCGGGCGCGCGAGCTCAGCCTTCCGACGTGTCGGTGACGGCTTCGCCGTCGTGCGAGCGCTCGACGAGCTCGACGAAGGCCATCGGCGCGTTGTCGCCGTTGCGGAAGCCCATCTTCAGGATGCGGGTGTAGCCGCCCGGACGCGCCTTGAACAGCGGGCCCAGCACGTCGAACAGCTTCGAGACGATTTCGCGATCGCGGGTGCGGTCGAAAGCCAGGCGGCGATTGGCCAGCGTGGGTTCCTTGGCCAGCGTGATCAGCGGCTCGACGATGCGGCGCAGTTCCTTGGCCTTCGGGAGCGTGGTCTTGATGGCTTCGTGGCGCAGCAGCGAGACGGCCATGTTGCGGAACATGGCTTGGCGGTGCGACGAGGTGCGGTTGAGCTTGCGGAGGCCGTGACGATGGCGCATGGTGATTTCCTTTGGTGTCTTTATTGAACCCCGGCCGGATCAGGTACCGGGGGTTTGCACTCGGCGCCCGTCGTGTTGCGACGGGCCCGGCAGCGGGGAACCTGCAAAAGCGGTCTTGACGAGCGGATCAGCGCTTGTCGAGACCTTGCGGAGGCCAGTTCTCGAGACGCGCGCCCAGCGTGAGGCCGCGCGAAGCCAGGACTTCCTTGATTTCGTTGAGCGACTTGCGACCCAGGTTCGGGGTCTTGAGCAGCTCGGTCTCGGTGCGCTGGATCAGGTCGCCGATGTAGTAGATGTTCTCGGCCTTCAGGCAGTTCGCCGAACGGACCGTGAGCTCGAGCTCGTCGACCGGACGCAGCAGGATCGGGTCGAACTGGGCGGTGCGCGGGGCCGGCTGGTCGAACGCGGCGATGTCGCTGCCTTCGAGCTGCGCGAACACGGCGAGCTGTTCCACCAGGATCTTGGCCGACGAACGGATCGCTTCCTCGGGCGAGATGGCGCCGTTGGTCTCGATTTCCATGACCAGCTTGTCCAGGTCGGTACGCTGCTCGACGCGGGCGTTCTCGACGGCGTAGCTGACGCGGCGAACCGGCGCGAACGAGGCGTCGAGGACGATGCGGCCGATGGCCTTGGTCGTCTCGTCGCCGAAGCGGCGCATGTTGCCCGGAACGTAGCCACGGCCCTTCTCGACCTTGATCTGCATGTCCAGCTTGCCGCCTTGGGCGAGGTGGGCCACGATGTGCTCGGGGTTGACGATCTCGACGTCATGCGGCGTCTGGATGTCGCCGGCCGTGACCGGGCCCTCGCCTTCCTTGCGCAGCACCAGCGTGACTTCATCACGGTTGTGCAGGCGGAACACGACGCCCTTGAGGTTCAGCATCACGTGGACGACGTCTTCCTGCACGCCGTCGACCGTCGAGTACTCGTGCAGCACGCCTGCGATCGTGACTTCGGTCGGTGCGTAACCCACCATCGACGACAGCAGCACCCGGCGCAGCGCGTTACCGAGGGTGTGCCCATAGCCGCGTTCGAACGGCTCCAGGGTGACCTTGGCGCGATGACCGCCGAGCGGCTCGACGTTGATGGCTTTGGGCTTCAGCAGATTGGTTTGCATGTATTTCCTGTTCCTCTCAATACCCTCGGCTCGTTACACCGATAAGGCTGATGGACCACGCCGGGAGCCTGTGCATCCGCGGAGCAAGGCCCGGCGCCTCGCAACGAGACGGCGGCCGCGGCGCTCGCACCAGGCGAGCAGCGCGGCCACGAATTTGGATCAGCGCGAATACAGTTCGACGATCATCGATTCGTTGATCTCGGCACCGAATTCGTCGCGGTCGGGCGCCTTCTTGAAGGTGCCTTCGAGCTTGGTCGCATCGACCGACACCCACGCGGGCAGGCCGATGGATTCCGCCAGCTTCATCGCGTCGACGATGCGCAGCTGCTTCTTCGACTTTTCGCGCACGGCGACGACGTCGCCCACCTTGACCAGGAACGACGGGATGTTGACCGACTGGCCGTTCACCGTGATCGACTTGTGGCTCACCATCTGGCGCGCTTCGGCGCGGGTCGAGCCGAAGCCCATGCGGTAGACGACGTTGTCCAGGCGCGATTCCAGCAGCGTCAGCAGGTTGGCGCCGGTGTTGCCCTTGCGGCGCTCGGCTTCGGCGAAGTACTTGCGGAACTGCTTTTCCAGCACGCCGTACATGCGCTTGACCTTCTGCTTTTCGCGCAGCTGCAGACCGTAGTCGGACGTGCGCGAGCCGGAGGTGCGGCCATGCTGGCCAGGCTTGGAGTCGAACTTGACCTTGTCACCGATCGGGCGGCGAGCGCTCTTCAGGAACAGGTCGGTGCCTTCACGGCGGGAAAGCTTGCCCTTGGGGCCGAGGTAACGTGCCACGTTGTTTTCCTTGAGGAATGGTTTTCTGACGCCCGCTGCATGCAGCACGGCGCGAGTCTGGCGAATGTTGTTATGGCGCTCAGACGGTGGTCTTCGGGATTGCCTGGCAACACCGGGCGAAAGCCTGGCGCACTAGACATGCAAGCCGGCAAGGGTCAAGTGACCATTGCCGGCTGCGAGGAAACCTGGGATTCTAGCAGTACTGGAAACGCCTGCGCGCTCTGTACTGTTATTCGAGCTCGGCCGGACGGATCCGGCCGGGTCTTCGAATCAGATGCGGCGACGCTTTTGCGGGCGGCAGCCGTTGTGCGGCACGGGCGTCACGTCGGAGATGGACGTGATGCGGATGCCCAGCGAAGCCAGCGCGCGAACCGACGATTCGCGACCCGGGCCGGGGCCCTTGATCTTGACGTCGAGGTTCTTGATGCCTTGTTCCTGCGCGGCACGACCGGCCATTTCGGCAGCGACCTGGGCAGCGAACGGGGTCGACTTGCGCGAACCCTTGAAGCCCTGGCCACCGGACGAAGCCCACGACAGCGCGCCGCCTTGGCGGTCGGTGATCGTGATGATCGTGTTGTTGAACGATGCGTGCACGTGCGCGACGCCGTCCGCCACGTTCTTGCGAACCTTCTTGCGGACGCGTTGGGCAGCGGTATTCGGTGCTTTTGCCATGATTTTCCTAGATTTCCGTCAGCCGAGCTCAGCAGCTCACTTCTTCAGCGCCTGGGCACCCTTTTTCGGACCCTTGCGGGTGCGAGCGTTGGTGCGCGTACGCTGGCCGCGAACCGGCAGGCCGCGACGATGACGCATGCCACGATAGCAGCCCAGATCCATCAGACGCTTGATGTTGATGGACATCTCGCGGCGCAGGTCGCCCTCGATGGTCATCTTGGCGATCTCGTCACGGATCTTTTCCAGATCGCTGTCGTTCAGGTCCTTGACCTTCTTCGACCAGGCGATGCCCGCGCGATCACAGATCTGCTGGGCGGTGGTGCGGCCGATGCCGTAGATCGCCGTCAGACCGATTTCGGTGTGCTTGTGCGGCGGGATGTTGATGCCTGCAATACGTGCCATTTGCGTGTCCTTGTGATGCTTCTATGGTCCGCAGACTCAACCCTGGCGCTGCTTGTGGCGCGGGTCGGTACAAATCACGCGGACGACGCCCTTGCGGCGGATCACCTTGCAATTGCGACACATTTTCTTGACAGATGCCGAGACTTTCATGGTCTGCTCCTTGACTCTCTTCAAACACTCGCTTCGCTCGTAGCCCGAGGCGAGCGCGAAACCCAACTTCAACAGCGACCGGACCAGATGGTCACGAACGCCTCGAATTCAAATCAACCCTTGAACTTCGCCTTCGTCAGCAACGATTCGTATTGCTGGCTCATCACGTAGCTCTGAACCTGGGCCCAGAAATCCATCGTGACGACGACGATGATCAGCAGCGACGTTCCACCGAAATAGAACGGCACGTTGTACTTCAACACCAGGAACTCGGGCAGCAGGCACACCAGCGTGATGTAGATGGCGCCCGCCAGCGTCAGCCTGGCCAGGATCTTGTCGATGTGCTTCGCGGTCTGCTGGCCCGGACGGATGCCCGGGATGAACGCACCGCTCTTCTTCAGGTTGTCAGCCGTTTCGTGGCTGTTGAACACCAACCCGGTGTAGAAGAAGCAGAAGAACACGATCATCGCGGCGTACAGCATCACGTAGATCGGCTGGCCCGGGGACAGCGCCGACGACATGTTCTTCAGCCAGCGCAGGCTGTCGCTGGTGGCCAGCGAATTCACGATCGTGGCCGGCAGCAGGATGATCGACGACGCGAAGATCGGCGGGATCACGCCGGCCATGTTCAGCTTCAGCGGCAGGTGCGACGACTGGCCGCCGTAGACCTTGTTGCCGACCTGGCGCTTCGCGTAGTTGACCAGGATCTTGCGCTGGCCGCGTTCGACGAAGACCACCGCGAACGTCACCGCACCCACCAGGGCCAGGATG
>JABCYW010000045.1 GCA_013289985.1 Betaproteobacteria bacterium
TAGCAGAGGTGCAGGACGACATCGATTACATCGAGGTCGCCTCCAGCATCGCCTCGCGCAGTGCCGGACCGGCCACGCGAGCCAACCTCGACGAGTACATCGAGACGACGGAACAGGCGTTGATCAAGTTCAGCCGTGCGCGCCAGGCGAAGGCCATCCTGATCCTGAATCCCGCGCGTCCGCCGATCGACATGCAGACAACCATCTACGCCAAGGTGCGCAATCCAGACTTGGCCGCCATCCGCGCGTCAGTCGACCGCATGATGGCGCGCATCATGGCCTACGTCCCTGGCTACCAGCTGACCGTTCCGCCCACCATCGAGGACGGGCGCATCATGACGACCGTCAAGGTGCTCGGCAACGGAGACTACCTGCCGCGGTATGCGGGCAATCTCGACATCATCAACTGTGCCGCGATCGGCATCGCCGAGACCATCGCCCGCCAGGGCAGGGAGTGACCGACATGACCAAGCGAATCGTCATCAGCGACCCGACATTGCGCGACGGCAACCACGCGGTGCGTCACCAGATCACGCAGGAGAACTTCGCGGCCTACTGCGCCGCCGCCGATCGCGCCGGCGTGCCCATCGTCGAAGTGGGCCACGGTAACGGGCTGGGCGCCTCATCGATGCTCGTCGGCGAGTGCCTGCTGAGCGACGAGACGATCCTGCGCACCGCGCGCGAGAACCTCACGCGGTCCAAGATGGCGATCCATGCCATCCCGGGCTTCTGCACCATCCAACGCCACCTCACGATGGCGGTCGAGCTCGGCGTCGACGTGATCCGCGTCGCCTCACATTGCACCGAGGCCGACATCACGCAACGCCACATCGACTTCGCGCGCAAGAGCGGCAAGGAGGTCTATGGCGTGCTGATGATGAGCCACATGGCCACGCCGGAGGTGCTCGCCGACGAGGCCCGCAAGATGGAAGCCTATGGCGCCGAGGCCCTGGTCATCATGGATTCGGCCGGCTCCTACCTGCCGGCCGAAGTGACACGGCGAATCAGCACTCTGGTCGACTCGCTGGGCATCCCGGTCGGCTTCCATGCGCACAACAACCTGGGCATGGGCGTCGCCAATTCGGTGGCCGCCGTCGAGGCCGGGGCGACCATCATCGATGGCAGCGCGCGCGGCTTCGGTGCGGGCGCGGGCAACGCGCAACTCGAGGTGCTGGTGGCCGTGTTCAAGCAGATGGGTTGGGAGACCGGCATCGACCTCTACAAGATGCTCGACGCCGCGGATCTGGCCGAGGCGCAGATGGTCAAGTCGATGCCCTACATCTCGTCGACGAGCATCGTCAGCGGCATGTCCGGGGTGTTCTCCGGCTTCATCAAGCAGGTCAATCGCATCGGCGCCGAGCACGGCATCGACCCGCGAGACATCTTCTTCGAGCTGGGGCGCCGCAATGCGGTAGCGGGACAGGAGAGCCTCATTCTCGAGGTGGCGCTGCAGCTGAAGTCGGCCCGGGCAGTGGCGGGAGACATCCATGGTTGACCGCCCACAAACCGCCCTTCGCGAGGACTGCCACGCGGCGCTCGGAGCGTTGCCCGGCCTGGCGGCGCGCCTGTCGGGCCATCGCATCGCCGTCGTCGGCGGCACGGGCTTCGTGGGCACGTGGCTCGCCGAAACCGTCGCGGCGCTCAACGACGACCTCGGTTGCCGCGTCCGCGTGGACCTGCTGGCGCGCGGCGTTTCCGCGTGGTCGGCGGCGCACCCGCATCTCGTGCGTGACGGCATCGGCGTGCGGGCCGTGGATGCGCGCTCGCCGTTCGAAATGGCGCGCGACACCACGCTGGTTCTCTTCGCCGCGGGCAACGCCGACCCGCGGATGCACGCCTCGGATCCAGCCCAGGTCTTCCAGACCGGCGTCCACGGCATCGGACACGCGCTGGCGGCGGCGGCGCGGCTCGAGTCGCTGCATCGCTTCGTCAACGTCAGCTCGGGCCTGGTGCTCGGCGGCGCGCCGACCGACCGGGCGCTGGGCGAGACGGACATCGGCGCGCTGGATTTCACGCGCTTCCACAACGTGTACGCCGAGTCGCGCCGCGCAGCGGAGAGCCTGGTAGTGGCCTTCGCGGGCCAATACCGCATCCCGGCCAGCACGGCGCGCGCATTCACGTTCGTCGGCCCGTACCAGGCACTCGATGCCCCCTGGGCACTCAACAACTTCATGCGCGACGCCCTCGCGGGCAACGACATCCGCATCCATCGCAACGGAACGACGCGCCGGAGCTACCTGTATGGCAGCGATGTCGCGGCCTGGTTGCTGAAGGCGTTGCTGGACGGGGCCGATGGCGAGGTCTACAACCTGGGTGGCGAGGAGCCGTTCAGCCATTCGGATGCGGCGGCCCAGGTCGCCGAATTGACCGCGCCGTCGCCGCGGCTCATGCACATGAGCCAGCCGGGCTCGGACGGACGGGCGCACGATTTCTTCCCGGACCTGCGCCACGCAAGGCAACGCCTCGGGGTGAAGGTGACGGTGCCGGTTCGCGCGGCGATCGAGCGCACGCTGCGATGGCATGCCGGCCGGCTGGGCCTGCTTCGGCGCCTGCGCGACGACTCCGCCAAGCCATGACTGCGCAAGCCGCAGCCTCCGGCACGCTGCTTGGAATCGCCGTTCCCTCGTACAAGCGCCCCGACCTGCTGGCGCGCCTGCTTGATTCGATCGACGCGCACTGGCCTGTCGTGGTGAGCGACAACGGCGCGTACCTGGACGAGGCATTCAAGGCTCGCCATCCCTCGGTGGGCTTCGTCGTCCAGCCGCAGGTGGTGTCCCCGGCGAGCAACTGGAACCGGGCTGCACAGGCGATCGATGCCGACTGGATCGTGATGCCCGGCGACGACGACCTCTACTACCCGTCGTCGTTCGCGATCATCGAGCAGGCCATCCGCGCCAATCCCGACGCGGCCATCTTCTTCTTCGGGCACCACATCATCGACGAGTGCGACCGGATCACCGGTACCTGGCAGCCGCCCGCGCTTGCGCTCGCGTCCCCCGAGGGCTTCGAGCGCGTGCGACTGGGCGTGCCCGCGCGTCCGCCGGGCATCGTGTTCCGGCGCGAGGTCTTCGAGCGCCTCCGCGGTTTTGGCGAGGAGTTCAAGGTCACCGCGAGCGACAACGATTTCTACCAGCGCGCCACGCTCCTGGGCCAGACGGTGTTCGTGCCCGACGTAGTCTGCGGCTATCGGGTCTGGAGCTCGGGCTCGACCGCGCAGGCGATCGCCTCGCGCGAGTGGCTCGACGATGTCGACTTGTGGAGCAGCCGCGTGCAGGCGTTCGCCGCGACCGACGCCGGCTATCGCTATCCCGACTCCCTGCGCGACGAGGTCTACATGGCCAACCTGCGTGCAGGCGTGAGGGCCGCGAAGATCAGCCGCGGCTGGGCGGCGGGATGGCGCCATGCGGCCCGCGCGCGATATCCCTGGCGCGCCTCGCCGGTCTCGCAATTCAAGCTGCTCGCGCAACTGATGTTGCCGGCCCGGCCATGAGCGTGTCGCGCGAGACGCTGGCCTCGCTCTCCTACAAGCTAGGCACCATCGGCTGCACGTTCTTCAGCGTGGCGCTGCTGGTGCACCACATGGGGCCGACGTCCTACGGCGCGTGGGCGACGCTCGTCTCCGCGTTGGTGTGGATCCAGCTGTCGGATCTGGGCATCGGCATCGTGGTGCGCAACCGCGTCGCTGCCGACCGCTCGGATCCGGCGCTCGCCCAGATCGTCGCCACGGCGATCACCCTGACTGGCGTGATCGCGCTCGTGTTCATCGTCGCGTACGCGGTGGCGTGGCGTCACGTATCCGTGGCGCGCGACTATCCGCTGGAATCGGCGCTCCTGTACGTCTCGGCGTTCCTGATGCTGCCCACCGGCGTGGGCACGAACATCCTGCAGGGACTCGGCATGACGCGGGTCACCTTCAAGGCGGCGTTCTTGCAGACGGTGCTGTGGGTGGCGTTCGTCGCCTGCCTGGGGCAACGCCCCGCGATGCTGCCGCTGGCGGTGGGTTTCTCGACGCTCTGGGCCGGCGTCTGCCTCTTCCAGATGCGGCTCGCGCTGCGCGAGACCGGCCTGGCCAACGCGGTGTTCCTGGCGCGACTCGTGAACGTGCGGCCGTCGCGCGACGTGATGACGATGATGCGGATCGGCGCGGCGTTCTTCATTCTGCAGATGACCAGCCTGGTGCTGTTCAACCTGGGAACGTACCTGTCCTACGACTACTTCTCGCCGGCCGCCGCGGCGCGCTACGACATCCTCAACAAGGTCTACCAGATCCCGCTGACCCTGTTCAACGTGGTCATCGTCGTGGCCTGGTCGCGCATCACGCGCGACGCGCAGGCGCGCGACGCCCACGGTCTGCACCGCATCCAGGTGGGGTTGCTCGCAGTGGCCGTCGCGGGCGCAGCCGCGTTGTTCCTCGTTTCGGGCTTCGTGGTGCGCCCCTTTGTCTCGGTCTACAGTCATGGCCAGATCGAGGTGTCCGGGAAAGACGTGATGGCGTTCTCGATCCTGGTCGCCATCCAGTTGGTGGCCTATGTTGGCGCGGTCTTCATGAACGCCACCGAGCGGCTGCGTATCCAGTTGCTGTTCGCGCTCGCTTCCGCCGCAGCCTTCGTCCCCGTGTTCCTGGCGCTGCGATCCGCGGGCTTCGACGTGGCCTCCGTGCCGCTGGCCACCGGGCTGGTCATGCTCCCCGGCGGGCTCTGGTTCAATGTCCATGTCCGCCGCCACATCATTCGCCCGCTGCGGTCGCCGGCCGGGCCGGTCGATGCGCCGCCCGCCGCGGCGCTCCATTCCTGAAGGCCTTGTCGATGGCTGAACCGATTCGCGCCCTCGTGCGATCACTGCTTCCGTTCGCGCTGCGCTCCAGGCTCGCGCGTGCGTTCGGGAGCCGCAACCCGCGTGACCTCGCTGGTCGGATCGGAGCCGGCGGGCTGCATGCCTACGTCGCCCGCGGCGTCACCGCGCGCCGCTGGCGCCACGTCAGCATCGGTGCGGGCGCCCAGGTCGAACGCGGTACGCACTTCCACTGCAACGACGAAGGACCCGGCAAGCGCATTGTGATCGGCGAGCGCTGCTTCGTGGGGCAGCACTGCTTCTTCTCAGCGGGCGAGAGCATCGTTGTGCGCCGCGACGCGGTGATCGGCGCGTCCTGCAATTTCCTGGCGGCCGGGCATCTCTACGACGACCCCACCTGCACCGTCGCCCGAGCCGCGGTCACCTCGTATGGCCCGATGATTCTGGGCGTGAACACCTGGACCGGCGTGGGCACCACCGTGCTGGGTGGCGTCGAGATCGGGTTCGGCTCGATCGTTGCCGCAGGCTCGTTGCTGCGCATGTCGTTGCCGCCGCTGTGCCTTGCAGCGGGTCATCCGGCACGGATCATTCGCATCTACGACTGGCCGTCCAAAGCCTGGGTGACGCTCCCCACGGACGAGCCCGCGCGCGAGACCGCTTTGCACCGACACATGCAAAACCTCCCGAGCGAGGCCGCCTACCTTGAGGCTCTGCGACATTGAAGTCGCCCCGATCGGATGAATTGAAGACAAAGGAACTCCATGCAAACCCAAACTGATATCGAGAAGACCGGCAGGCCAATCGCGCTGGTGCTTGGCGCCGCTGGCTTCATCGGGCGGCGCGTAGCGCGTGAGATGGAGAGGAATGGATTCGCGGTGCGCGGAATCGGCCATGGAAACTGGCAGGCTGAAGAACGCCAGCGCTGGGGGTTGTCGGCTTGGTTCGATGCTGACATCACACTGGAGTCGCTGCGCCAGGCGGCGGACGGCGAACGCATCGCGGCGGTGCTGCACTGTGCCGGCAGCGGAGCGGTCTCTTTCTCGTATGCGCAGCCGATGCAGGACTATCAAAGATCGGTGGACAGTACGCTCGCCATGCTCGAGTTCGTGCGCTGCCGCGGCGACGCAGCCCCGCGCGTCGTCATGGCGTCCAGCGCCGCGGTCTACGGCGACCAGGGTGACATCGACATCGACGAAAGCGCGGTGCGCTCGCCGATCTCGCCATACGGCTTCCACAAGATGACCGCCGAGACTTTGTGCGATTCATACAGTCGGTTCTTCGGGGTCACCGCAAGCAGCGTGCGCCTGTTCTCGGTCTATGGCGAGGGCTTGCGCAAGCAGTTGCTCTGGGACGCGCTCAACAAGTTCAAGCGCAACGAGTTCAGCTTCTTCGGCACTGGGCACGAATTGCGGGACTGGATCCATGTGGATGATGCGGCCCGCCTGCTGGCGGCGGCGGCAACTGCGGAGCAGCCGCGTTTCGCTGTCTACAACGGCGGGCACGAGAAGGCAACTACGCGTGAGGTCTTGACGGCGCTGGCAGGACTGGCGCTGGCATCCGGCGAGGTCAATTTTTCGGGCGAGACGCACACTGGCAACCCTCATCGATTGACCGCCAGTTGCTTCCGTGCCCGCCAATTGCTGGGTTGGACACCGCAGGTAGCCCTGGCGCAAGGTCTTCGACGCTATGTCGATTGGTATTCGGACATGGCGCGGGAACCGCGATTCGAGGGGCGCCTGTGACCATTCGCGTGGCCATTGCCTACAACTTCAACGATGGCGACTGGCTTGGCGGCCGGAACTACTACGGTAGCCTGCTCACCGCGTTCGCCGCCGTGGCGCCGAAGGACATCGAACTCGTGCTGGTCATCGGCGAGACGACGCAGACGTCGCTGCCGGAGGCCTTTCCGTGGCTGGAGGTGCTGCGAACACCCCTGATGAGCCGGATGCATCCGTCATGGCTGCTGCGCCAGTTCACCTTGCGCGTGCTCGACTCGGATCCCTTGCTCGAGCGCTACCTGGTGCGCCGCCGCATCGACATCCTCACCCACTCGATGCACCTTGGGGCCCGCAGCCGCGTCCCGGCGCTGCCCTGGTTGTGCGACTTCCAGTTCATGCACCTGCCGGAATACTGGGAGCCGAAGCAGATCCGCTGGTCCGAGCGGCGCTATGAAGCGGCCTGTCGCCAGGGCACCGGCATCGTCGTCAGCAGCCAGGATGCGCTGGCGGATCTCGAGCGCTTCGCGCCGTGGTGCACGCTGCCGAAACATGTGCTGCGCTTCGTCTCCAATCCGGTGTCGTTCGACCGATTGCCGGCGCGCGACGAACTCCTGGGCCGCCTGGGGCTGCCGAGCAGCTATTTCTATCTGCCCAACCAGTTCTGGAGCAACAAGAACCACCGCCTTGCAATCGACGCGCTGGCGCTGCTCAAGGCGCAAGGCGTGGATGCCACGATCGCCTGCACCGGCAAGACCTTCGATGGACGCAAGCCGCAGTTCTTCGAGGAGCTGATGGCGTACTGCCGCCAGCGCGGCGTCGAGGATCGGTTCAGGGTGCTGGGCATCGTGCCCTATGTCGACCTGCAAGGCCTGATGGCCTACGCTTGTGGAGTGATCAATCCGTCGCGCTTCGAAGGATGGAGCACGACCGTCGAGGAGGCCAAGACCTTCCATCAGCGGCTGCTGCTCTCGGACCTGCCCGTCCATCGCGAGCAGGCGCCGCGCTTCGGCCGCTTCTTCTCGCCTGACGACCCGGCGGCGCTCGCCGCTCACATGCGCGATTGCCTGGACGAAGGCCCGCGCCCGATCGACACCGCGGCCATTGCAGCCGACTACGACGTGCGCCTGAAGACCTTCGGGCAGTGCTTCGTCGACATGCTGCGCGGCGTGCAGGCGACGCCGCCTTCCTGAGCGACTGGAGGCGCCGGACGACGTGGCGGTCCGGCGGCCAGGGCTTCAGGCGGTCGGGGCCGCGGAGACCTCGCGCCGCTTGCGCGCCTGCAAGCCGTTGACCACCAGGAACAGCGCGAAAAGCACGGTACCGGCCAGCGCACCCGCCGCGGCGAAATACAAGCGGCGCGGGTATGACCTGCGTTCCGCAGGATGCGCCTGATCGACGATCTGGATCAACGCACCTTCCCGGCTTTCGTCGACGCGGGCAAGCTCGTATTGCTTGGCCATGATGTCGAACAACGTCTCCTCGTACTTGAACTCCCGGTACTTGCTGACGTAGTCGGGGCTGTTGGTGCCGGTCGAGGCGCTGCTCTCCAGATGGCGCAACTGCTCCTGCAACGCGGAGACGGTCGCGGACTGCTGGCGCACTTCCGGCGCCGTGGGCGCCAGCGAGTTCTCGAGCGTCGCGAGCCGGACCTGCGCAGTCGCCAGTTCCGTGCGCAGCCGCGCATACCCGGACGCCGCGCTTTGCGGCTCCGCATTCAGGGCGCCCTGGTTGAAACCGCTCTGTTGCAGCGCGGTCTGGGCGTCCGTCAGCTTCGTCTTGACCTCCAGCATCTGGCCCTGGAAGAAAAGGCGTCTCTGCTGGGCCTCGGTGACGGCCAGGGTCGCGGTCACGCGGCGCAATTCCTCGACGAACTGGGTGGCCATCGCAGCCGCCCGCTTCGGATCTGAGTCCTCGACCTCGATGGTGATCATCCCGTCCTTCTTGCCGGCGACGATGGTGGCGCGTTTCAGCAACTGCTTGCGCGTGGCGTCGCGGTACTTCTGGTCGTATACCTTCATCAGGTCGAAGCGATCTATGAGCCTGTCGCCGACCGTCTCGCTCTGCATCAGCGAGATGTACTGGTCCACCGGGCTCTTCATGCCTCCGGCGGCCAGACCTCCGATCGCGCCCAGCGACGCGAGCGCGGAGACGGCATTGCTCTGCTGTGCTTGAGGGGGAAGCATCGTCGTGTGAGACGCGTATAGCGGCGTCACCAGGAAACTGATGCCGTAGGCGATTGCCCCTCCCGCGAACAGAGCCAGCACAACGGCCCGCCAGCGATTCATGACCGGAGCCAGCAAAACTGCGAAGTCAATGCTCTGGTCTTCTGCGACGTCGCCCGCGGCGAAATACCTGAACGAGTGCGAAGACTGGATGATCGAATCACTGTCGTGAACCATTCTCAAAGCCCCAGGCTCTTGATGCCGGCCAACCCAAGCCCGAACTGATACAGGATCTGCGTCCAGTCCTTCGCATCCTGCACGAAGGTCGACTTGTTCAGCTCCTCGGGCACGAAGATCGTGTCGCCGGGTTGCACGACCGCGTCGTTGAGGTTGTTGCCGGAGTGCCAGAACGAGGAGCCCTGCTGGGCGCTGATGACCGAACCGTTGGCGCGGATCATGAAGATGCTCTGCTTGTCGGCGCCGCGCGTGGGCCCGCCTGCCAGCGCGAGGTATTGCGGAGCCGAATGCCCGGGTTCATAGACGAAGCTGCCGGTGTTGAACACGCTGCCGAAGATGCCCACCGAGGTGCCGCGGGGTGGGATCTTCACGGCGTCCCCGTCCTCGAGCGCAAGGTTGGGCAGCGCGGTCGCGTCCGGCGAAAGCTGCAGCACGACCCGGCCTGTCGGCCTGACCTCCCGGAGTCGCTGAAGGAGCCGCGCGTTCGCCTGCGCCGAGGCCGCCTGTGCGTTGATCTCCTCGGTGGACGTCGCGCGCTGGCTGGCCTGGTTCCTGGAGATGTCCGTCTCGAAGTCGCGCAGGGCCCGTTCATAGTTTTCCTGCTGCACCTTGCGCACGCTCTCGCGCGTGAATTCGGTGCCGAACGGATAGGCCGCGGAGGTCATGCCGCCCGCCGCGCGAAGCGCGTCCTCGATGCGGCTGCCGGGCGGCAGGATGTAGTCGCCGGGTCGCGCCACTTCGCCTTCCACGCGCACGTGCTCGTTCTGCTTGTCCTGCGGCAGCGCCGCCGTCACGACGCTGTACGCGCGGATGACGTCGCCGGTGGCGAGCGCGTCGCGCTGGTGGGCGGGCAGGTCCAGTTGCGTCACCTTGCCGGTGGCGCGGTCGGCCAGGCGTTCGATGGTGAGGCGCCCGCGGTCGGCCACGGCCGTGAAGCCGCCGGCCATGCGCAGCACGTCGTCCAGCGTCTCCGTGGGCTTGAGTTCGTAGATGGCGGGCTGGTTGACGCTGCCGAGCACGGCCACTTGGGTGCCGACGGGGCCGACGAACAGGATGTCGTCCGGCTGCACCAGCTGGTCGCTGTCGCGGTCGCCCTTGAGCAGCAGGTCGTAGAGGTCGAACACGGCCACTTCCTTGCCGGCGCGGCGCAGGTGGATGTCGCGGAAGCTGCCCGCGGCCGACGGGCCGCCGGCGCGCATGAGCGCGTGCAGCACCGACGACAGGCCGTTGACGGTGGCCGAGCCGGGATGCTGCACGTAGCCGCCGACGAACACGCGGATCGCCCGCACCTGGCCCAGCGTCACGCTGAGCTGGAAGTTGCGGAAGGTCTGGCCGACGCGGCGTGTGACGACGTCGGCGAGGTCGGCGTTGCGCACGCCGGCCACGGTGATCGTGCCGACGCGCGGCACGTTGATGCGGCCGGCGCGATCGACGGTGGCCTGGATGTCGGCGTCGACCGAGCCCCAGATCGCCAGGTTGATCTCGTCGCCCGGCCGCACGATGTAGTCGCCCGGCACGCTGGGCAGCGGGTCCTGGGTGGCGGAGGCGATGGCGTCGTCGGCGACGAGATTGGCGCCGAAGCGCCGGATCGGCCGTGCCTGGCCCTGGGCCACGCCCTGGTCGTCCTGCATCTGGGCCCGTTCGGCGCCCGCCTGCTGCTGCACGTAGACCTCGAACTCGCTCGGCTGGTACGGCTGCGGGCGGTAGGGCAGGCCGCGCGATTCCGGCTGGTCGCCTCCTGCCCGGGTCGTGCGCTGGGTCTGGCGCAACTGGGGCGTGGTCGACGGGGTGGACGCCGCATTCGACGACGGTGCGTTGTTGATGGTCGTCAGGTCGCTGGTGGCGTCGCCGCTGAACTGGGCGAACGCGGCGGCCGGAGCCAGCATGCTGGCGAGCGCAATGAGGAGCGCGCCGCTCGAGAGGAGGGCGACCGGCGGTGCCGGCAGGCGGGTAGTCGGCATTGAACTGGTGTCGGTGGCGAACCCGTGCCTGGCAGCGCTTGAGGCGCCTGCAGCGCGGGGAGACGCCTGTCGGAGAAGCGCGAATTCTAGCCCGTCGCGGTGGGCCGCCCGAGCGACCTCGCACGGCCCCAGGACAGGTTTCATCGGTACAAGCGATAATGGCGGCTCATGACAGAAGCATCCCAAGCCCAGGTCCCGGCTCAAACGGACCCCGCCCTCGAGCCACAAGCCGCCCCCGCGCCGGCCCGTTTCGATACCCTCCCTCTCGATCCCAAGCTGATCCGCGCCGTCGCCGATCAGGGCTACGCCTTCATGACGCCCATCCAGGCGAAGGCCATCCCGCTGGTGCTGGAGGGGCGTGACGTGATGGGCGCCGCGCAGACCGGCACCGGCAAGACCGCCGCGTTCTCCATCCCGCTGCTGCAGAAGATGATGCGCCACGAGACGGCCAGCGTCTCGCCCGCGCGCCACCCGGTGCGCGCGCTGGTGCTGGCGCCCACGCGCGAGCTGGCCGACCAGGTCGCCCAGAACATCAAGGCCTACGCCAAGCATTCCAACCTGCGCGTGGCCGTCGTCTTCGGCGGCATCGACATGAAGCCGCAGACGCTGGAGCTGAAGGGCGGCGTCGAGGTGCTGATCGCCACGCCGGGCCGGCTGCTCGACCACATCGAGGCCAAGAACTGCGTGCTGAACCAGGTGGAGTACGTCGTGCTCGACGAGGCCGACCGGATGCTCGACATCGGCTTCCTGCCCGACCTGCAGCGCATCCTCAGCTACCTGCCCAAGCAGCGCCAGACCCTGCTGTTCTCGGCCACGTTCTCGCCCGAGATCAAGCGCCTGGCCAACAGCTACCTGCAGGATCCGGTCACCGTGGAGGTGGCGCGCGCCAACGCCACGGCCACCAACGTCGAGCAGCGCTTCTACAGCGTCACCGACGACGACAAGCGCAACGTCGTGCGGCAGATCCTGAAGGATCGCGCCATCACGCAGGCCCTGGTCTTCGTCAATTCCAAGCTGGGCGCGGCCCGCCTGGCGCGCACGTTCGAGCGCGACGGCATGCGCACCTCGGCGCTGCACGGCGACAAGTCGCAGGACGAGCGCCTGAAGGCCCTGGCGTCGTTCAAGAAGGGCGAGGTCGACGTGCTGGTGTGCACCGACGTCGCCGCCCGCGGCCTCGACATCGCCGACCTGCCGGCCGTCTTCAACTTCGACGTGCCGTTCAATGCGGAAGACTACGTGCACCGCATCGGCCGCACCGGCCGCGCCGGCGCGTCGGGCCTGGCCGTCACGCTGGTCACCCGCGACGACGCCCGCAACATCTCGGACATCGAGAAGCTGATCCACAAGAAGATCGAGCTGGAGCCCTTCGAGGTGGCCGACGATCGCCCGCGCCGTGCGCCGCGCCGCGACTTCGACGACGAGCCGCGCCGCGCCCCGCGCCGCGAGTTCGACGACGAACCGCGCCGCGATCCGCCCATCGCGCTGCGCCCGGCCCTGCCGCCGCGCGCGCCGGCGCCGCAGAAGAACCGCGACCCGTTCTTCGATCGCCCGTACGAGGCCAGCACGGCGTCGTCGGCTCCGGCGGAGTGGGAAAAGGCGACGACCTCGGCCCCGGTGGGACGCGCGGCGCTGTCGGCCAACATCCGGTCCAAGCGCAAGGTCGCCGCGTTGCTGGGCGGCGGCACTAAGGCCTGACGCCGCCGCGGCGCTCGCCGGCAAGCCCCGCGCGCCAGCTGGCCGCGGGGCTTTTCTCTTTTCGCCGCGCCGCTCCCCGCCCTCAGCTCTGAGCCGCGGAGCCTGCGTCGGGCGAGGCTGCCGATGCGGCGACGCGACGGCGTGCGACGACGGCGGGCAGCGTCGGCAAGGAGAGGTCATCCGTTGCACGTGCCAGCCTGCGCAGCAGCCAGGTCCCGGCCGCGCCGAGGCGCCACGCGCGCCCGCCCAGGCCCAGGTGCGCCCGCAGCTCGGCGGGCAGGTTCTGCACCGCTGCGGCGACCAGCATCCGCTGCACGCCCCGCAGCGGCAGCGGCAGCAACGGCATGCGCCGCACGATGTCCAGGAACTCCAGCACGATGGCGGACGGCTCCAGCCGCGGACGCATCGCCTGCAGCAAGGCCTCGAACTCGCGCTCGCTGCACACCGGCTCGAGCACGCCGTAGAGGCGCGCGGGGGCGGCGTTCTCCGCGTAGTACGCATCGCGCTCCGGGCCGGACAGCGGCCGCACGTAGCGCACGTAGGCCTGCAGGAAGCCGTGGGCCGCCGTCGCATGCACCCAGGTCAGCAGCTCGACGTCGCTGGCTGCGTAGGGCTGTCCCCCGGGCGTGCGTCCGCAGATGCGGGCGTGCGCCGCATTGATGCGCGCGATCATCGCCTCGGCCCGGCTGCGCGGGCCGTAGGCTGTCATCAACGCGGCATGGCCGGTGCGCCGCATCCGCGCCAGGGGCTCGGTGCGGAAGGCTGTGTGCTCCCACACGCCCGTGCGAACCCGCGGCTCGGCCAGCTCCAGCAGCACGGCCGTGACGCCGCCCACGAACATGGCCAGCGGGTTGGCGAACACGCGCCAGGTCAGGGCGTCCGCGGCGAGCAGGGCCGGCTCGCCGGCGGGCTGCGCGAAGTCCTCCGGCCCCGTGCCGGGCGGATACATCAGTGCGGCGAGGCGCCGTTGCAGGCGCTCGACCAGCGTCGCGCGCGTTGATGACAAGAATGAGAAATGAATCATTCGGAAACGCTTCAGGTACGAGGCGTTCGACGAGTGAGAATATCCGCGGCGCGGCTGAGACGAGGGTTGTCCATGCGTGGCCTTTGCTCCGATCAAAAAAAATTCTCAGGGTGGAAATGATCGATATCGTCATTGCGGACCGTGCGCCAGCGCGCCGGGCCTGCGCGCGATTCTGCGCGACCTTCTTGCTCCTGCTCGCCGGCGTGCTGCCGCGCGCCGGCCTCGCGGCATCCGTACCCTGGACGCCCAGCCTCGCCGGCCGCCACGCCATCGAGATCCTGGTGGACGACGGCGGCCTGCCTCTCACGGTCAGCCAGTGGCCGCTGCCGCGCGCCGCGGTCCAGCAGGCCATCGACAGCCTGCCGGCCGAGCTCCCCCCCGAGCTGGACGCCGCGCGCGCCACGGTCCAGGCGGAGTTGCGTGCGCAGCAGTCCGCGCGCGTGGGGGTCACCGTGCGCCAGCGGCAGGATGCGATCTCGGGCTTCGGCGACGACGCCACGCCCGGAAGCAGCCTGCAGCTGCGCTCGGGAGAGCTCGACGGGCCGCACCTGGCCATGCAGGTCGGCGGCCGGCTGGATGCCGAGGACGAGACGGCTCGCTCGCGTGCCACGCCGCGGCTGGACGACAGCGCGCTGGCGGTCGACGCGCTGGGCATGCAGGCCCAGATCTGGGCCCACCGATCCTGGTGGGGCCCGGGCTGGCAGAGCGCGCTGCCCCTGAGCAACAACGCGCCGGCGCTCGACGGCATCGGCCTGCAGCGCGCCGCCGTCGTGCCATCCGAGTCGCCCTGGCTGAATTGGCTGGGGCCGTGGAACGCGGATTTCTTTCTCGCCCGCACCGAGGGGGACGGCAGGCAGGTGGGCAGCCGGGCGCTGCTGTCCGGCATCCGCCTGACGGCGCGGCCGTTGCCGCTCGTGGAGGTGGGGCTGACGCGCATGCTGCAGTTCGGCGGACAAGGGCACCAAAATCAAGAGAACCCGGCCGGCTTCTGGCGGGGCCTGCTGGGAACGCACCAGAACGCGTCGACGGAGGCCGAGGCGAACCTGGATTCCGGCAACGGCATCGCGGGCTACGACCTGCGGGTGCGCTGCCCGGCCGGCCTGCGTTGTGCCGCCTACGGGCAGGCGGAGGGCGAGGACGACAAGAAGCACCTGCCCTACCGTTTCATGAACCTGCTGGGGTTCGAGGCCTGGGGCAATGACGGCGTCACGCGGACGTATCTCGAACTGGCCGAGGTCAGTTGCCGGATCAGCCTCAAGGGTTCGTCGGAGCACCAGTGCGCCTATCGCAACCATTCGTACCCGGGGGGCTATACCTCGGGTGATCGCTGGCTCGGCGCGAGCGCCGGCTCCGACGCGCGGCTGCTGACGCTCGGCTGGATCGATGCCGACTGGGCGAGTTCGGTGCGGCTCGACTTCGGGCGCGTCGGCTCGAGGATCGGCACCTACATCGGCAACGGCGACCTGTCTTCGGCGGGCACGCTGTGGGGCCTCTCCGCGCGCCGTACCTGGCGGGTCGGGCCGGCCCAGGTGACGCCGGAGTTCGACTGGAGCCGCGTCGCCACGGCCACCGGCCCCCACGTCGAATCGCGCGTGGGCGTGGAAATGAGCCTGGGGCTGGACGACCTGGGCCGCTGGTCGCCCGCCCGCTTCGGCGAGCGGCTGTCGGCCGCGGGCGACGGCGCCGTCACCACGCGCGCGCTGACGGGCGCCGCCCTGATCGCAGGCGCCGCGGTGTTCGACCGCGCCGCCAACCATTACGCGACCGTGCACCACGACGAACCGTCGATGAAGGTGCTGCGCGAGGGCGGATCCGCGCTGCCCTACGTCGAGTTCGGGCTGGCCGGCATCGGTTGGCTGGCGTTGCCGGACGCGCGCGACAGCGGCGTGGCCCTGGCCAGCGTCGAGTCCGGGCTGGTCTCCGTGGCGGCGGCGGAAACGCTCAAGCTCGTGGTCGACCGCTCGCGTCCGACCGAGGGCCGGGGCGCCGCGGATTTCGGCCACGAGAAGCGCTCGGACAGCTCGTTCCCGTCCGTGCACGCCGCGCTGGCCTGGGGCGTGCTGACGCCGATCGCGCAGCGCTACGACGCGCCCTGGCTGTACGGCGTGGCCGCGCTCACCAATGCCGCGCGGGTGGCGGGCCGCAACCACTGGCTGTCCGACACGGTGGCCGGCGCAGTGCTCGGCTACACGGTGGGCGACTGGTTCGGGCGCCGCGCGGCCGACACCGGCGGCACGGTGATGCTGGTGCCGCACGGTGTGGTCGTGTCGGCGGCGTTTCGCTAGAACACCCGATGGCGTTCGAGAGGAAGCCCGTGCTCCTCCGCAAAGGCATTCGAGCTCTCCAGCGCCTCGAAATTCTCCTTGAGCCAGCGCTCTTGCCGGTGCCGTGCGACGGCGTCGGCGATGCCGACTTCGACGGCATGGAACGGTTCAGGCCTGCAAGCTGAGCACCGTCGGCACCGATCCGGCAGTTCGACCGTCGCGTCCTGCGTGTGGATGAGGGCCGTCAGGCGGCCTCCCGCTCGGCCGCCTGCAAGACTTCGTCGCTTACGCCGTGCTTCTTCAAGGCCTCGATCAGCCGCGCCTTCTGGCCGGAGGAAAACTGTGCCTCATCGCGGCGCAGGCCCTCGCTGAGGTAGGACTTCAGCAGGGTCTGGTAACCGACGAATCCACGCTGCGGGGCGATGGCCTTCATCGACTCGACCACATCCACGGGGATGCGTAGCGTGATCGAGGTCATTGCCCGGTCTTTCACCAGGCGGTGCTTGAGACGGTCAGAAAGCATAATGCTGCTCCTCGGAGAGCTCTGCGCGGCGCGCGGAAATGATGCGGATGAACTCGTCTTCCACCTCGATGTGGACGACATACAGCAACCGCCCCGAAGCATCGAACCCGATGGCCGCCTCCCGTGCCTCGTCATTGCGCGACGCCTGCACGAGCACGAACAGCGGGTCACCGAACACTGTGGACGCCTCTTCGAAGCGCACTCCATGTTTGGCCAGGTTCTTCTTCGCCTTCTCGGGATCCCAGACGAATGATTCGCCGTTCAGGTCGAAGTGGACGTCCATGCCGGTATTGTCCGCGATGTATTGTCATTGTCAATACATGACGGCGTAGCGCAACGCCACCAGGGGGGGGCAAGACTCTTATCTACGGGCTAGCCCAGCAGGCTGAACACCGCCGGCACCCGATCCGGCAACTCGATCTTCGCGGCCTTCCACTGCGCCGCCGTCCTGCACAGCGACCAGCCCTCGGCCAGCGTCAGGCCGCAGCTGATGGCCAGCCGGGTGGTGGGCTGCAGCACCTCCAGCGCGGTCTCCAGCATCACCGCGTTGCGGTAGGGCGTCTCGATGAACACCTGCGTCTGCTGCAGGCGCTTGGACGTGGCCTCGAGCTCGCGCAGGCGGGCGCGGCGCGGGTTGGCCTCGCTCTGCAGGTAGCCGTGGAACACGAAGCTCTGGCCGTTGAGGCCGCTGGCGGCGATGGCCAGCGTGATCGAGCTCGGGCCGCTGAGCGCGATCACCGGGATGCCCAGGTCGTGGGCCGCGGCCACCAGCAGTGCGCCGGGGTCGGCCACGCCGGGCAGGCCGGCCTCGCTCAGCAGGCCGATGTCGTGGCCTTCCAGCGCCGGGTTCAGCAGGAGCTCCCACGCCGAGGCCCGGGCCACCTCGGGCTTGGCCGGCGCGGGCGCGCTCTTCGCGGGCTTGCCGGGGATCACGCGCTGCGGGCCCTTGGGGGCGCGCGGCAGCTCCTCGATGAGCGTCTGCTGCAGCGGCTGGGCCAGCGGGGCGATCTTGTTGACGCGGTTGAGGAACGCGCGTGCGCTGCGCGAGTCCTCCACCACCCAGTGCAGGAGCCTGCTGGCCTGCGCGATGACGCCGCCGGCGATCACGTCGGTGAGCGGCACCTCGGCGGCGCCCAGGTCGAGGGCGTTGGGCATCAGCAGCAGGCGGCCAAAGGTCTTGTCGGAGGAGGTCATTGCGGGGGTTCGGTGGAGGCGAGGGCGCGAGCGCGCAGCGGGTCGAGCCCGGCGGCGCGCAGCAGGGCGCAGGTCTGGATCAGCGGCAGGCCCACCAGCGCGGTGGGGTCGTCGGACTCTATCGCCTCCAGCAGCGCGATGCCCAGCGTCTCGCACTTGGCGCTGCCGGCGCAGTCGTAGGGCTGCTCGGTGCGCAGGTAGAACTCGATCTCGGCGTCGGTGAGCGTGCGAAAGCGCACCGGTACCGGCACGCAGCGCGCCTCGGCGAAGCCGGTGGACGCGCGTACGACGGCCAGCGCGGTCTGGAACACGATGGTGCGGCCGCTCATCGCGCGCAGCTGTTCGACGGCGCGCGCGTGGCTGCCGGGCTTGCCGATGGCCACGCCGTCGACGTCGGCCACCTGGTCGGCGCCGATCACCACGGCGTCGGGAAAGCGGCTCGCGAGCGCGCGCGCCTTCGCGAGCGCGAGGCGCGGGGCGAGCGTGGCGGGCGTCTCGCCGGGCAGCGGCGTCTCGTCGGTGCCCGGCGGCAGGGCCTGGAACGGAATGCGCAGGCGCTCCAGCAACTCGCGCCGGTAGCGCGAGGTGGAGGCCAGGATCAGCGGGGGGTCTCGGGACATGGCGGATTGTCGCCTGCGTGCAGGGCCTAGAATCTTTCGATGACTTCTCCTGCCCTCGATCCGCTGCGCCTGAACGTGGCCAGCTTCGCCGCCGACGCCCTGGAGGCCGAGGGCGACTGGGCCATTGCCGAGCTGCCGCGCCTGGCCGACAGCGAATGCCCGCTGGATGCCGGCTCGCCCCTGAAGGCCAAGGCCGATGCGCCCAAGGCGCCGCCACGCGCCGCGAGCGATCTCACGCGCCGCGTGCGCTGGCGCGCGACCGGCTCGCACCGTCCGGTGGGCGGCGAGAACCAGGTCTGGATGCACCTGGAAGCCGACGCCGACGTGGTGCTGCAATGCCAGCGCTGCCTGCTGCCGCTGGACGAGGCGGTGCACGTGGATCGCCACTTCCGCTTCGTGGCCGACGAGGACACCGCCGCCGCGCTCGACGACGAGATCGAGGACGAGGTGCTCGCGCTGCCCAGGGCGCTGAACCTGCGCGACCTGGTGGAGGACGAGATGCTGCTCGCGCTGCCGCTGGTGCCGCGCCACGACGTGTGCCCGGAGGCCGTGCCGCTGCAGTTCGGCGACGTGGCGGAAGTCGAGGAGAAGGCCAATCCGTTCGCGAGCCTGGCGCTGCTGCGCAAGGACAAGGACGGCGACGGCGGCCCCGACATCGCCTGATATGCGTGGGATAGCTGTCCCTTATCCGCGTCTGGTCTACGCGGACGCTCGTACAATGTCCAGATCGCCGAGTTAACTGAACAACTTGTGGGGCGATTCACAAATTCCACTAAAGCGTTCGCCGGGCATCACGCGCAAAGACGGCCGAACGCAGCTTCCCTTGGACCTGCGCACCTGGAGCTTTGACACGTGGCGAACGACTTCCTCTTCACTTCCGAATCCGTTTCGGAAGGTCACCCGGACAAGGTCGCGGATCAGATCTCGGACGCGATCCTCGACGCGATCTTCGAGCAGGACCCGCTCTCGCGCGTCGCGGCCGAGACCCTGTGCAACACCGGCCTGGTCGTCCTCGCCGGCGAGATCACCACCCAGGCCAACGTCGACTACATCCAGGTCGCGCGCGACACCATCAAGCGCATCGGCTACGACAACACCGAGTACGGCATCGACTACAAGGGCTGCGCCGTGCTCGTGGCCTACGACAAGCAGAGCAACGACATCGCCCAGGGCGTCGACCGCGCGAGCGACGACTACCTGAACCTCGGCGCCGGCGACCAGGGCCTGATGTTCGGCTACGCCTGCGACGAGACGCCCGAGCTGATGCCCGCGCCCATCTACTACGCGCACCGCCTCGTCGAGCGCCAGGCGCAGCTGCGCAAGGACGGCCGCCTGCCGTTCCTGCGTCCCGACGCCAAGAGCCAGGTCACGATGCGCTACGTCGACGGCAAGCCGCACTCCATCGACACGGTGGTGCTGTCGAGCCAGCACGCGCCCGAGATGAGCGACGGCGCCAAGATGAAGCCCGAGTTCGTCGAGGCCGTCATCGAGGAGATCATCAAGCCGGTGCTGCCGGCCGAGTGGCTCAAGGAGACACGCTTCCTGGTGAACCCCACCGGCCGCTTCGTCATCGGCGGCCCGCAGGGCGACTGCGGCCTCACCGGCCGCAAGATCATCGTCGACACCTACGGCGGCGCCTGCCCGCACGGCGGCGGCGCGTTCTCGGGCAAGGATCCGACCAAGGTCGACCGCTCGGCCGCCTATGCCGCCCGCTACGTGGCCAAGAACATCGTCAAGGCCGGCCTGGCGCGCCAGTGCCAGATCCAGGTGGCCTACGCCATCGGGGTGGCTAAGCCGATGAACGTCACGGTCTACACCGAAGGCACCGGCGTCATCCCCGACGACAAGATCGCCCAGCTGGTCAACGAGCTGTTCGACCTGCGCCCGAAGGGCATCATCCAGATGCTGGACCTGCTGCGCCCGATCTACCAGAAGACCGCCGCCTACGGCCACTTCGGCCGCGAGGAGCCGGAGTTCACGTGGGAGCGCACGGACAAGGTGCAGGCGCTGCGGGACGCTGCCGGCCTGAAGTGACCGGCGCACTGCCGTCCTGCGCGCAGGACGGCGTCATCGTCTCTTTGCGACTCGCCCTAAATGCGTTATGATCGCAGGCTTTCCCCAATCTTTGCCCGCCGCTGCATCGCTTGCAGCTCGCAGCAAGGGCATGGGTTCACAGAACGGCCGCTGGCGTCAGCGGCGTTCCCAGGAGTTTCAAAATGGCTGTTCAGCAAAACAAGAAGTCGCCCTCCAAGCGCGGCATGCACCGTTCGCACAATGCGCTGACCACCCCGGGCACGGCGATCGAAGCCACCACGGGTGAAGTGCACCTGCGCCACCACATCAGCCCGACCGGCTTCTACCGTGGCCGCAAGGTACTGAAGACCAAGGCCGACGCCTGATCTTCCAGGCGGCTGCGTCTTCGCCGCAGCCTCGGTCGCGCGCTCGCGCGCCAGCCCACCCGCACCCCTGCCTTGCAGCGTCCTTCGCCTCCGGTCGATGACGCGGCTTGGCTGTTTCCGATGCTGCGCGGGGTCATTCGGGTTGATAGGTGGCGGCCTGACAGGCGCGTCTGATATGGTCCCGGATTGCTGGAAACAAGATCGGCCCGACCGATCACGACTGTGATTCAACCTGTACACCTGACACCCCGAACGCGTGTTCGCCTGGCGGTGGACTGCATGGGCGGCGACCACGGCCCATCCGTGACGTTGCCGGCGTGCAAGGCGTTCCTCGACGGTCATCCCGATGCCGAACTGCTGCTGGTCGGCAGCCCCGGTGCGTTGGCGCCCGCCACCGACTGGCCGCGCTGCACGCTGATCTCCGCGAGCCAGGTCGTCACGATGGATGACACGGTGGAGACGGCGCTGCGCCGCAAGCGCGATTCGTCGATGCGCGTGGCCATCGAGCAGTTGAAGGCCAATGAATCCGGCAACGCCGCCGCCGACGTCTGCGTGTCGGCCGGCAACACCGGCGCGCTGATGGCGGTGTCGCGCTACCTGCTCAAGACCATGGACGGCATCGATCGCCCCGCGATCGCCACGTTCATGCCCACCATCCAGGACACGTTCACCTGCGTGCTGGATCTCGGCGCCAACGTCGACTGCACGGCCGAGCACCTGATGCAGTTCGCCGTGATGGGCAGCGCGCTGGTTACGGCCACCGAAGGCCGCGCCGAGCCGGTCGTCGGCCTGCTCAACATCGGCGAGGAAATGATCAAGGGCAGCGAGGTCATCAAGCGCGCGGGCGAACTGCTGCGCACGGTGGCCGACCACGGGCACCTGAACTACCTCGGCAACGTCGAGGGCGACGACATCTTCAAGGGCACCGTGGACGTCGTCGTCTGCGACGGCTTCGTGGGCAACGTCGCGTTGAAGAGCAACGAAGGCGTGGCCAAGATGATGAAGGCCATGATCCGCCAGGAATTCGAGCGCAACCTGTTCACGAAGCTGGCCGCGCTGGTGGCCATGCCCGTGCTGCGCCGCTTCCAGGCCCGCGTCGATCCGCGCCGCTACAACGGCGCCGCGCTGCTGGGCCTCAAGGGCCTCGTCTTCAAGAGCCATGGCGGCGCCGACGCATTCTCGTTCGGCCAGGCGCTCATCCGCGCGCATCACGCCGCGCGCAACCGACTGCTCGACGGCGTGCACGACGCCATCGTCGACACCATGCAGGCCTTGCCGCCCACCGGCGGCGAATCGGTGCCGCAGGCCGCTTGAGCGGTTTTGCGGTCTGATGACGCCTGTTTAGATGCACGCATTGGGGAGTACTCTCAAATTAATGCCGTTAGACATTCCCGCATCGCCGGCACCGGCAGCGATCTGCCGCCGCTTCGCCTGACGAACGACGACCTGGTACAGATGCTCGCCAAGCGCGGCGTCGAGACCTCCGACGACTGGATCGTGGAGCGCACCGGCATCCGCGCGCGCCATTTCGTGGCTGACGACGTGAACGCCAGCGACCTGGCCACCGCCGCCGCGCAGCGCGCGCTGGAGGCGGCCGGGCTGGCGGCCACCGACATCGACCTCATCATCGTGGCCACGTCCACGCCCGACATGGTGTTCCCGTCCACGGCCAGCATCGTGCAGCGCAAGCTGGGCGTGCACGGCTGCGCCGCGTTCGACGTGCAGGCCGTGTGCTCGGGCTTCATCTACGCGCTGAGCGTGGCCGACGCGATGATCAAGGCCGGCGGCGCCAACCGCGCGCTGGTGATCGGCGCCGAGGTGTTCTCGCGCCTGCTCGACTTCGACGACCGCACCACCTGCGTGCTGTTCGGCGACGGCGCGGGCGCGGTCGTGCTGGAGGCCTCCCACAAGCCCGGCGTGGTGGCCACCAAGCTGCACGCCGATGGCCGCCACCTGGAGATCCTGTGCACGCCCGGCACCGTCAGCGGCGGCAGGATCTTGGGCGACCCGCTGCTGAAGATGGACGGCCCCGCCGTGTTCAAGCTGGCCGTGGGCGTGCTGGGCGACGTGGCCAACGAGGTGCTCGCGCTGGCCGGACGCACGACTTCCGACGTCGATTGGCTCGTGCCGCACCAGGCGAACATCCGTATCATGCAGAGCACGGCCCGCAAGCTCAAGCTGCCCGCGGACCGCGTGGTGGTCACGGTGGCCGAACACGGCAACACGTCGGCCGCCTCCATTCCGCTGGCGCTCGACGTGGCCGTCCGTTCCGGCCAGGTGCAGCGCGGGCAGCGCCTGCTGCTTGAAGGCGTCGGCGGTGGCTTCACCTGGGGTGCTGCCCTCGTCGACTATTGAGACACAGGCGGCACGCACCGTGCTGCCTTGAAGAGAACAACAAGATTTCAAATCCCATGACCGCATTCGCATTCGTCTTCCCCGGCCAAGGCTCGCAGAGCGTCGGCATGCTCGACGCCTGGGGCAACCACCCGGCCATCGCCTCCACGCTGCAGGAAGCCTCCGCCGCGCTCGGCGAGGACATCGGCCGCCTGATCCACGACGGCCCCAAGGAACAGCTGGACCTCACCACCAACACCCAGCCGGTGATGCTCACCGCCGGCATCGCCGCCTACCGTGCCTGGCGCGCCGAGGGCGGCGCCACGCCGGCCGCGGTGGCGGGCCATTCGCTGGGCGAGTACACGGCCCTCGTTGCGGCCGGCGTGCTGACGCTGGCCGATGCGCTGCCGCTGGTGCGCCTGCGCGCCACCGCCATGCAGGAAGCCGTGCCCGTGGGCGTGGGCGCGATGGCCGCCATCCTGGGCCTGGACGCGCAGGCCGTGCGCGACGGCTGCAAGGCGGCCGCCGCGGCCAGCGGCGAGGTGGTCGAGGCCGTGAACTTCAACGATCCCAGGCAGGTGGTCATCGCCGGCACCAAGGCCGGCGTGGAGAAGGCCTGCGAGATGCTCAAGGCCGCGGGTGCCAAGCGCGCGCTGCCGCTGCCGGTGTCGGCGCCGTTCCACTCCAGCCTGATGAAGCCCGCGGCCGTGCGCCTGCAGGCCGCGCTGGAGAAGGTCACGCTGAACGCGCCGGCCATCCCCGTCGTCAACAACATCGACGTCGCCTCGCCGGCCGACGCCGCGGCCATCCGCGACGCGCTGGTGCGCCAGGCCGCCGGGCCCGTGCGCTGGGTGGAGCTGGTGCAGTCGCTCAAGTCGCGCGGCATCACGCACGTGGTGGAGTGCGGCCCGGGCAAGGTGCTGGCCGGCATGGCCAAGCGCATCGACGGCGAGCTCGTCACGGGTTCCATCTACGATCCGGCGACGCTGGCCGAGGTGAAGGGGGTGCTGGCATGAGCCCGCACGGCCGCCCGAAGGGCGAATTGACCGCAGCGCGAAGCGCGGAGGTTTCCCGATGAACGAAGTCCAGACCGCGCTGGTCACCGGCGCCTCGCGCGGCATCGGCCGCGCCATCGCGCAGACGCTGGCCGAGCGCGGCTTCCGCGTCATCGGCACCGCCACCAGCGACGCCGGCGCGCAGGCCATCACCGAGGCGCTGGCTGGCCATTCCGGCTGCAAGGGCGTCAAGCTCGACGTCAACGACGCCGCGGGCGTCACCGCGCTGGTGGACGGCATCGTCAAGGAATACGGCGGCATCCACGTGCTGGTCAACAACGCCGGCATCACGCGCGACGGCCTGGCCATGCGCATGAAGGACGACGACTGGGACGCGGTGCACGACACCAACCTGAAGTCGGTGTTCCGCATGGCCCGCGAGGTGATGCGCCCGATGATGAAGCAGCGCTTCGGCCGCATCGTCAGCATCACGTCGGTCGTCGGCGCCAGCGGCAACGCCGGCCAGGCCAACTACGCGGCGGCCAAGGCCGGGGTCGCGGGCATGACGCGCGCGCTGGCGCGCGAGCTGGGCAGCCGCAACATCACCGTCAACTGCGTCGCGCCGGGTTTCATCGAGACCGACATGACCGACGTGCTGCCCGAGGCGCAGAAGGCCGCGCTGCTGCAACAGATCCCGCTGAATCGCCTCGGCAAGCCCGAGGAGATCGCGCAGGCGGTGGCGTTCCTGGCCTCTCGCGAGGCCGGCTACATCACTGGTACGGAGCTGCACGTCAACGGCGGCATGTACATGAATTGAGCGGATTGCCGTATCGGTCGCAAGGCCGGTGCGGTCGTCTGGTTATCTGGGCAAGTAGAATCCGCCCGTTTTTACGCAAACCCTCCCGGAGGAGTGTCATGAGCGATATCGAAGCACGAGTCAAGAAAATCATTGCCGAACAACTCGGCGTTCCCGAAGCCGATGTGGCCAACGACAAGGCCTTCGTGGCCGACCTGGGCGCGGACTCGCTCGACACGGTCGAACTGGTGATGGCGCTGGAAGACGAATTCAGCATCGAGATCCCCGACGAAGAAGCCGAGAAGATCACCACGGTGCAGCTCGCGATCGACTACGCCAAGGGCCACGCGAAACAGTGAGCCCCACGCTCCCTTGAATCTTCATCGGGGAGAACCGAGCGGCAGCGCCGGGAGCGTCTAGCGTCCCAGCCTGCCGTCGTTTGAAGAAGCCCTCTGGGCTCGAGAGAATTTTCATGAGTCGTCGTCGCGTCGTCGTTACTGGTCTTGGTCTGGTCTGTCCCGTGGGCAACACGGTGGCGGAGGGCTGGGCCAACATCGTGGCGGGCAAGTCCGGCATCGCCACGATCACCAAGTTCGATGCCACTCCGTTCGCCTGCCGCTTCGCGGGCGAGGTGAAGGGCTTCAATGTCGAGGACTACGTCCCCGGCAAGGATGCCCGCCACATGGATACCTTCATCCACTACGGCGTGGCGGCGGCGATGCAGGCGGTCAAGGACGCGGGCCTGAAGACCGGCGACCAGCTGTCCGAGGAAGAGGGCGATCGCATCGGCGTGCTGATGGGCGCCGGCATCGGCGGCCTGCCCGAGATCGAGCACACGCAGACCGAGTACGCCACGCGCGGCCCGCGCCGCATCTCGCCGTTCTTCGTGCCGGCCTCGATCATCAACATGATCTCCGGCCACGTGTCGATCTTCTGCGGCTTCCGCGGTCCCAACCTCGGGCTGGTGACGGCCTGCACGACGGGCCTGCATTCCATCGGCATGGCCGGCCGCATGATCGAGTACGGCGACGCCGACGTGATGATCGCCGGAGGCGCCGAATCCACCGTGTCCCCGCTGGGCATCGGCGGCTTCGCGTCCGCGCGCGCGCTGTCCACGCGCAACGACGACCCCGCCAGCGCCTCGCGCCCGTGGGACAAGGATCGCGACGGCTTCGTGCTGGGCGAGGGCGCCGGCGCGCTGGTGCTCGAGGAGTACGAGCACGCCAAGGCGCGCGGCGCCACCATCTACGCCGAGCTCGCGGGCTTCGGCATGAGCGGCGACGCGTACCACATGACCGCGCCCAACGTGGACGGCCCGAACCGCTCGATGCGCGCCGCGCTCGAGAACGCCGGCGTCAACGCCGACCAGGTGCAGTACCTCAACGCGCACGGCACCTCCACGCCGCTGGGCGACCTGAACGAGACCAACGCCATCAAGAAGGCGTTCGGCGACCACGCGAAGAAGCTGGCCGTGAGCTCCACCAAGTCCATGACCGGCCACCTGCTGGGCGGCGCCGGTGGCATCGAATCGGTGTTCACCGTCCTGTCGCTGCGCGACCAGGTCGCCCCGCCGACGATCAACCTGGTGAACCAGGACCCCGAGTGCGATCTCGACTACTGCGCCAACACGGCGCGCGAGATGAAGATCGACATCGCGGTGAAGAACAACTTCGGCTTCGGCGGAACGAACGGAACCCTGGTGTTCCGCAAGGTCTGAGTTCCGCGGCCAACCGGCGAGCCATGCGCGCGCCGCCTCCCGTCGAGTTCAAGAGCGCGCTCGCGCGCGCCTGGCGCACCGCGTTGTCGCTGCTCGTCGGCGCCTCCGTGGCCGTGCCGCTCGCCTGGAGCCTTCCATTCCTGGCTGCCCGCTGGGGCGGCGGCCAGCCCGACGCCTTGTTCGAGGCGCTCGGCAATCCGCTCGTGCAGGGCGGCCTGGCCGCCTGGGTGGCGGCGATGGCCGTCGCCGCCTTCTGGCTGGCCAGCAAGCGAGCTGCGGCCAGTGAGCGCACGCTGCGCTGGGATGGCCAGGATTGGGTGCTCGCGGGCGCCGCCGCCGGCCGCCCCGACCAGCGCGGTGACGCCGCCCTGATGCTGGACCTCGGCCCCTGGATGCTCGTGCGCTTCCTGCCCCGCGCGAGCACCGGCTCCGGCGCCGCCACCTGGCTGCCGCTGACGGTGGCCGGCGACCTGGCGCGCTGGGCCGCCTTCCGGGGCGCGCTGTGGAACTGGCGCGCCGGCCGGGGGGATGCAGGTCCATGACGATGCTCAACCCCGATCCGGACGCCGCGCTGGTCCAACGGGTCAAGGAAGGCGACGTGCGCGCCTTCGAGATGCTGGTCGTCAAGTACCAGCGCCGCATCGAGCGCCTGATCGGCCGCATGGTGCGCGACGTCGACCTGGTGGCCGACATCGCCCAGGAGACCTTCATCCGCGCCTACCGCGCGCTGCCGCAGTTCCGGGCCGAGAGCGCGTTCTACACGTGGCTCTACCGCATCGCCGTCAACACCGCCAAGAAGGCGCTGGTCGACATGAAGCGCGATCCCGTGATGACGCACACGGCGTTGCAGGGCGCCGATGACGACGATGAAACTTACCGCGGCGGAATGGAACCAACCGACGGCGAGACGCCCGAGGCCCTGCTCGCCAGCAAGGAGATCGCCGCCACCGTCAATGCGGCCATTGCCGCGCTGTCGGAAGACCTGCGCCAGGCGATCACCCTGCGCGAGATCGAAGGCCTCAGCTACGAAGAGATTTCGGACGTGATGAACTGCCCCATCGGTACCGTGCGTTCGCGCATCTTCCGCGCCCGCGAGGCCATCGCCGAACGGCTGCGGCCGCTGCTCGATACCCGTGACGGCAGACGTTGGTGAGCGCACACTCATCAGAACAGAACGACGCCATGAATACCCGACTCACTGCCACCCGGCGAACCGACGACCTGTTGCGAGGTTTGAATGTCCCAGCCTGATAGCGATCGTTCCTCTTCCCGTCGCATCGTCTCGGCGCTGGCCGACGGCGACGCCACCGACAGCGAAGCCGCGCGCGCGTTCCAGGCGTGGCGCGACGACCCCGATGCGCGGGCGACTTGGCACGCGTACCAGCTGATCGGCGACGTGCTGCGCAGCGACGACCTGGCCGCCGAGCCGGCCGCCGACGAAGCCTTCCTGGTGGCGCTGCGGGCCCGCCTGGCCACCGAGCCGGTGGTGCTCGCGCCGCAGCCGCGCGTGGAAGAACAGGCGGTGGCCCAGACGGTCGCGGCCAACGCCTCGGCCCGCAGCCGCGCCCGCTGGCAGGGGCCCATGGCGATGGCGGCCGGCTTCCTGGCCGTCATCGGCGTGCTCAACGTGGCCGGTCCGTTCAGGCACGGCGGCAACGCCTCGGTGGCGTCGAACGGCGCGCCGGCCTCCGGCCCGGTGCTGGCGGCCACCACCTCGGTCAACAACAGCGGCCTGGTGCTCACCTCGGCGCAGACGCCGGCCCAGACCAAGGCCGCCGCCGACCAGCTCGCGCCGTACCTCGCCGCGCACCGCCAGTCGGCGATGAGCGGCCCGTTCCAGATGCCGGGCAGCGACCTTCGCAACGTGTCCCTGGTGCAGCCCGCGAAGTGATGGGCGCCGCGCTGTCCACGAGCCTGCGCGTGGCCGCTCCGGTGCGAGCGTTGCGCGCGCACGTGCTGCGTGCGCCGCGCGCGTGGTCGCGCGTGTCGCGGCTGTCGGGCGCGCTGGTGTGCGCCGCGGCGCTGGGCACGGGCTCCGTGCGCGCGCAATCGCAGAGGCCGCCCGCGCCGCCGCTGTCCACCGCCAGCGGCGAGAGCCCCGGCGACCTGCGCGGCTGGCTCGCGCGCATCCACGACGCCGCGGCGCGCAGCAACTACGTGGGCACCTTCGTCAACAGCACCGGCACCAGCGTCGTGAGCTCGCGCGTGGGTCACTTCAACGAAGGCAAGACCACGCTGGAGCGCGTCGACGCGCTCGACGGCGAGCAGCGCTCGATGCTGCGCATCAACGACGAGGAGCGCACGCTGTGGCCGCGCTACCGCGTGGCGGTGATCGAGCCGGTCGACCCGCGCGCGTCGTTCCCGGCGCTGGTCAGCGGCAGCGAGAAGCACATCCCCGAGTTCTACGAGCTGCACGTCCAGTCGCCCGAGCGCATCGCCGGCCACGACGCCGACCGCCTGCTGCTGAAGGCGCGCGACGACAGCCGCTTCGACCGCGTGATCTGGGCCGACCACGCCACCGGCCTGCTGCTGCGCGTCGACGTGCTGGAGGAGGGCCGCACGCTCGAATCGTCCGGCTTCTCCGACGTCAACATCGGCGTGAAGCCCGACGCGGCGGCGATCTACGCCGAACTCCATCGCGGCGACGGCTACCACCTGGTGCGGCGCGAGGTGCAGCACACGAAGCTGGAGGCCGAGGGCTGGACGATGCAGGCGGCGCTGCTGCCCGCGGGTTTCCAGACGCTGGGCTGCGTGCGCCGCGCGCTGAACATGACCAGCGACGACGCGGGCCAGCCCAAGGTGCTGCAGTCGATCTGGTCGGACGGCATCACGCACGTGTCGCTGTTCATCGAGGCGTTCCAGCCGCAGCGCCATCGCAGCGAGGGATTGACGGTGATCGGGGCCACCCACACGCTCACGCGGCGCGTCAACGACATGTGGCTCACCGCCGTCGGCGACGTGCCGCCGGCCACGCTCGATCAATTCATGCGGGCGCTCGAACGCAAGCCTTGAGAACCCGGCCGCGGATGACCTTGCTCGGATTCCGAGCAGGGTGCGCGGCATACTCCACCGTCCACACCGTTTCCCCGTCCCGGAGCCCCAGTCCATGTCGCAACCGCACGCCGCCATCCCGACGCTCGTCTCGCCTCGCCTGCGCCTGGCGCTTGCCGCCGGGGCGCTGGCCACGACCGCGCTGGCGGCCACGCCGCCCGCGCTGGCCGAGGCGGCCGCGCCCGCCGCCGCGGTGCCCGTGCAGGCGCCCGACACGCTCGTGCGCGGCCTGCCCGACTTCACCGGCCTCGTCGAGACGGTGGGCCCGGCGGTGGTCAACATCCGCACCAACATCAAGCCCAAGGCCGCCGGTCCCGACACGTCGCTGCAGGCCCAGATGCAGCAACTGATCGAGGAATACATCCGCCGCCACGGCGGCCGCGGCGGGCGCAACGGCACGCCGCCCGGCGGCCAGGACGCACCCGACGACGACGACCAGCCCGAGCAGGGCTACATCGGCTCGGGCTTCCTGCTGTCGGCCGACGGCTACGTGATGACGAACGCGCACGTGGTGGAGAACTCCGACGAGGTCACCGTCACGCTCACCGACAAGCGCGAGTTCAAGGCCAGGATCATCGGCAGCGACCAGCGCACCGACGTCGCGCTGCTCAAGATCGAGGCCGCGGGCCTGCCCTTCGTCAGGATCGGCAACGTCGACCGCCTGAAGGTGGGCGAGTGGGTGATCGCCATCGGCTCGCCGTTCGGCCTGGAGAGCACCGTCACCGCCGGCATCGTCAGCGCCAAGCAGCGCGAGACCGGTGACTACCTGCAGCTGCTGCAGACCGACGTCGCGATCAACCCCGGCAACTCCGGCGGCCCGCTGATCAACATGCGCGGCGAGGTCGTGGGCATCAACTCGCAGATCCTCAGCCCGTCGGGCACCAGCGCGGGCATCTCGCTGGCCATTCCCATCGACGAGGCGATCCGCGTGTCCGACCAGCTGCGCGCCAGCGGCCACGTCACGCGCGGGCGCATCGGCGTGCAGATCGGCGTGGTGACCAAGCAGGTTGCCGAGGCGCTGGGCCTGGGCAAGCCGATCGGCGCGCTGGTGGAAGGCCTGCAGGCCGGGCTGCCGGCGGAGAAGGCCGGCATCGAGGCCGGCGACATCATCACCAAGGTGCAGGACAAGACGGTGGAGCGCTACTCCGACCTGCCGCGCCTGGTGGGCATGGTCAAGCCCGGCGAGAAGGTCACCCTCACCGTGTTCCACGACGGCAAGGTCAAGGACGTCACGGCCGACGTGATCGACTTCGGGCCCGAGACGCCCCCCACGCTGGCCGCCCTCGACCCGGAGGCCGTCACGTCCACCAAGTCCCCGCTGGGGCTGAAGGTGACCGACCTCGGCGACGCCGATCGCGCCCGCCTGCACGTGAAGGTCGGCGTGCGCGTCGAGAGCGTCGAGGGCGCCGCGTCGCGGGCCGGCCTGCAGGAAGGCGACGTGGTGCTGGCCATCGGCAACGTGCAGGTGACCTCGGCCAAGCAGTTCGTCGCCACGGTGGCCAAGCTGGACAAGACGAAGGCCATCCCGGTGCTGGTGCGCCGCGGCGATTCGGCCAATTACCTCGTGATCCGTCCGAGCAAGTAAAATCCCTGATCCGGCGGACCAGGCTCCGCCTCCGGCCCGGCGATTCGCTCCACGCGAGTCACCGGGCCGCGCGCATTTTCGAAGTCCAGCCATGCCCGCTGGTTTCGCGCCCCCTTTTTCGCATCTCTTTCGCAGGTCACCCAGATGGCACAGTACGTTTTCACGATGAATCGCCTCGGCAAGATCGTTCCGCCGAAGCGAGAGATCCTCAAGGGCGTGTCCCTGAGCTTCTTCCCGGGCGCCAAGATCGGCGTGCTGGGCCTGAACGGTTCCGGCAAGTCCACGCTGCTGAAGATCATGGCCGGCGTCGACAAGGACTTCGAAGGCGAAGCCACCCCGATGCCCGGCCTCAACATCGGCTACCTGCCGCAGGAGCCGCAGCTCAACCCCGAGCAGACGGTGCGCGAGTCGGTGGAAGAGGGCATGGGCGGCGTGCTGGCCGCCAAGAAGCGCCTCGACGAGGTCTACGTCGAGTACGGCAACGAGGACGCCGACTTCGACAAGCTCGCCGCCGAACAGGCCGAGCTCGAGGCCATCATCTCGTCGGCCGGCTCCGACAACGTGGAGCACCAGCTGGAGATCGCGGCCGACGCGCTGCGCCTGCCGGCCTGGGAGGCCGTGGTCGGCAACCTGTCCGGCGGCGAGAAGCGCCGCGTGGCGCTGTGCCGCCTGCTGCTGTCCAAGCCCGACATGCTGCTGCTCGACGAGCCCACCAACCACCTGGACGCGGAATCCGTCGACTGGCTGGAGCAGTTCCTGCAACGCTTCAGCGGCACCGTGGTGGCCATCACCCACGATCGCTATTTCCTCGACAACGCCGCCGAGTGGATCCTGGAACTCGACCGCGGTCGCGGCATTCCGTACAAGGGCAACTACTCCGAGTGGCTGCTGCAGAAGGAAACGCGCCTCGAGCAGGAACAGAAGACCGAGGACGCCCGCACCAAGGCGATGAAGAAGGAACTCGAGTGGGTGCGTTCCAACCCCAAGGGTCGCCAGGCCAAGAGCAAGGCCCGCATGGCGCGCTTCGAGGAACTGAGCGACTACGACTACCAGAAGCGCAACGAGACCAACGAGATCTTCATCCCCGTGGCCGACCGCCTGGGCCACGAGGTCATCGAGTTCACCAACGTCAGCAAGGGCTTCGGCGACCGCCAGCTGATCGACAACCTCAGCTTCAAGGTGCCCGCGGGTGCCATCGTCGGCATCATCGGCCCGAACGGCGCCGGCAAGTCGACGCTGTTCCGCATGATCTCCGGCAAGGAGCAGCCGGACTCCGGCACGGTGGCCATCGGCAAGACGGTCAAGATGGCCTTCGTCGACCAGACGCGCGACGACCTGGAAGACGCGAAGACCGTGTGGCAGGACGTCTCGGGCGGCCTCGACAACCTGACGGTGGGCAAGTTCGTGATGCCCAGCCGCGCCTACATCGGCCGCTTCAACTTCAAGGGCAACGACCAGCAGAAGCTCGTGGGCAACCTGTCCGGCGGCGAACGCGGCCGCCTGCACCTGGCCAAGACGCTGATCCAGGGCGGCAACGTGCTGATGCTCGACGAACCGTCGAACGACCTCGACGTCGAGACGCTGCGCGCGCTCGAAGACGCGCTGCTGGAATTCGCCGGCTCGATCATGGTCATCAGCCACGACCGCTGGTTCCTCGACCGCATCGCCACCCACATCCTGGCCTGCGAAGGCGACTCGCAGTGGACGTTCTTCGACGGCAACTACCAGGAGTACGAGGCCGACAAGAAGAAGCGCCTGGGCGAGGAAGGCGCGCGCCCGAAGCGCGTGCGCTACAAGGCGCTCAAGTAAGCGTCGCGCGCTGCGCGCACGAGAGAAGGCCGCCCATCGAGGCGGCCTTTTTCATGGACGCGGCGCAAGCGCAAGACGTGACTGTGCGTCGGCGAATGGCGAGGTCGCTCTACCGGTCAGTCGGGCTTCATCCATGCCGGGATGTCCCGCGCTGCGTGAAGAAGCCGCCAGACGTCGATCCGGTCGTCGTGCTCGAAATAGAAGACGAGGTAGGGGAAGTGGCTCAGTGGCCAGGAGCGCAGCCCTGCGAGACCCAGTTCGTGCGCGTGGCGCGGAGAACCCGTCGCGGGTGCTCGGCCGATATGCCGATACGCGGACTCGAGCGCATCGACGAAGTCGAGCGCGACGCGCTCTGACGCCTCGGAGAGGTAGAAGTCGATCGCGTCGAGGATGTCCTGGTGCGCGGCAGCACGTGGCCGCACGGGCTTGATGCTCATTCGTCCGCGCGGCGGCGGATGCGCGCGCGCAAGGCGTCGAAGTACGGCGGTGCGGCGGGCTCGCCGACGCCGGAGTTCGCGCCGTCCATCAGCATGTCGCGCAACCGGCAGCGGTCCTGGTCGCGGCGGATCAGCTCGCGCACGTATTCGCTGCTCGTGCCGAAGCCGCGATCGGCCACTTGCGCGTCGACGAAGTCCTTCATCGACTCGGGAAGGGAGATGTTCATCGTGCCCATGGCGCCCATGCTATCGGCTTGGCAAAATTTGGCAAGGACGACGCGCGACCTCCAATGCAAAAAGCCGCCCGAAGGCGGCCTTTGACGAACGGGGAGCGCGGGCTCCGCTCCGATCAGCGCAGCTTGATTTCCTTGTACAGGACGTGCTTGCGCGCCTTCGGATCGAACTTCATGAATTCGAGCTTTTCAGGCGTCGTCTTCTTGTTCTTGTTCGTGGTGTAGAAGTGACCCGTACCCGCGGTCGATTCCAGCTTGATCTTTTCGCGTCCACCCTTGGCTGCCATGGTGTATCTCTCCAGTGATGATTAAAGAGCGCCCTTGGCGCGCAGGTCGGCGAGGACGGCGTCGATGCCGTTCTTGTCGATCAGGCGCAGCGCGGCCGTCGAAATGCGCAGGCGGATGAAGCGGTTCTCGCTCTCCACCCAGATGCGGCGGCTCTGCAGGTTCGGCAGGAAGCGGCGCTTCGTACGGTTGTTGGCGTGGGAAACATTGTTTCCCGTCATCGGGTGCTTACCCGTCACTTGACAGACACGAGCCATGAAGCTCTCCTCAATTGGAACGAAACGCCCAGTGCGTCTCGGCTGGAGAGCATGCGCATACGCCGATAGGGCGGCATGACTCCAAGGGAACCCGAGATTCTACTGGAAAAACGGACGGCTGGCCAGCCGGCCCGCCTTATTCGAGAGATTCCAGGTAGCGCTGGGCGTCCAGCGCGGCCATGCAGCCGGTGCCGGCCGAGGTGATCGCCTGGCGGTAGACGTGGTCCTGCACGTCGCCGGCGGCGAAGATGCCCGGGATGCTGGTCTGCGTGGCCAGGCCCTCGCTGCCGCCCTTGGTGAGCAGGTAGCCGTCCTTCATCTCCAGGTGGCCCTGGAAGATGTCGGTGTTGGGGTGGTGGCCGATGGCGATGAAGCAGCCTTTGACCGTGATCTCGGCATGGGCGCCGCCCTCGACCGACTTCGTGCGCACGCCGGTGACGCCCGTGGCGTCGCCCAGCACCTCGTCCAGCGTCTGGTCGAGGTGCAGCTGGATCTTGCCTTCCCGTGCCTTGTGCATCAGCTTGTCGATCAGCACGGCCTCGGCGCGGAACTTGTTGCGGCGGTGGATCAGGTGCACCTTGCGGGCGATGTTGGACAGGTACAGCGCCTCCTCGACGGCCGTGTTGCCGCCGCCGACCACGCACACCTCCTCGCCGCGGTAGAAGAAGCCGTCGCAAGTGGCGCAGCCGCTGACGCCGCGGCCCATGAAGGCCTCCTCGGAGGGCAGGCCCAGGTACTTGGCCGAGGCGCCGGTGGCCAGGATCAGCGAGTCGCAGGTGTAGGTGCCCGAGTCTCCGAACAGCTTGAACGGCTTCTGGCTGAAATCGACCTTGTTGATGTGGTCGAACACGATCCTGGTGTCGAAACGTTCGGCGTGGGCCAGGAAGCGGGCCATCAGGTCGGGGCCCTGCACGCCGGCCACGTCGGCGGGCCAGTTGTCCACCTCGGTGGTGGTCATCAGCTGGCCGCCTTGCGCCAGTCCGGTGATCAGCATCGGCTTCAGGTTGGCACGCGCCGCGTACAGGGCGGCGGTATACCCGGCCGGGCCGGAGCCCAGAATCAGCACCTGTGCGTGGTTGGATGTGTTCTCAGAGTTACTCATTACGGGTGCGGGCTCGGAAATTGTGAAATGGACGGCACAATGTCACACGACAAACTGCACCCGTGATTGTAGGGATGCCGGCCGGCAGCCGCCGGCGGCATGCGGGGCAGGGCTCATCGTTCCAAGGGATTTGCGAAAGGTTTTTGCATGTCGATGCTCTCGAATCTGGACCTGATCCGACGCGTTCCGCTGTTCTCGATGCTGACGACCGATCAGGCACGTGTGGTGGCGGACGGGGTCGTCAAGCGCCGCTTCCGGCGTGGCGAGCTGGTGGTCGAACAGGGCAAGAAGAGCAATGCGCTCTTCATCCTGCTCAGCGGCCGTGCCCGCGTCACCACCTCCGACCCGCGCGGGCGCGAGGTGATCCTGGCGGTGCTCAACGCCGGCGACTACGTCGGCGAGATGAGCCTGATCGACAACGAACCGCATTCGGCCACCGTGCGTTGCGAGCTGCAGTGCGACGTGCTGATCCTGGGCCGCGCCGAATTCGCGCGCTGCCTGCCCGAGAACTCCAGCCTGTCCTACGCGATCATGCGCGGCCTGGTCACGCGCCTGCGCAGCGCCGACCGCCAGATCGAGTCGCTGGCGCTGCTGGACGTGTACGGCCGCGTCGCCCGCACGCTGCTGGACATGGCCGAGGACGTCGAGGGCGAGAAGGTCATCAAGTCCAAGGTCTCGCGCCAGGACATGGCCAAGATCGTCGGCGCCTCGCGCGAGATGGTCAGCCGCGTGATGAAGGATCTCGAGGAACGCGGCATCATCGAGACGCAGGAAGACGGATCCCTCAAGATCCAGAACAGAAAGAGTTGACCGGCGCTGACGCCGGGAAAGTGAAGTTGATTTGAGTCTCGCCCTTCCGAAGTTCTCGGCGTTCTCCCGCGCGACCGGCGAGCCGGCCGCGCCCGCGCCGCGCTCCGTGCTGAAGCAGCGCCTGGCCGCGCTGCTCGGCCTCGTGGCCTGGACGGGCGCGGCGCTGGCGCTGGCCACGCATCACGCGTCCGACGCGGCCTTCACCACCTCGGGCGACGGCGGCCCGGTGCTCAACCTGCTTGGCCGGCCGGGTGCCCTGGTCTCCGACATCCTGCTGCTGGCGCTCGGCGCCTCCGCCTCCTGGCTGCCCCTCGTGGGCCTGCTGCAGGCGCTGCGCAACCTCGCGCGCGGCTCGCGCGCGCTGGCCGGCATCGACGAGGACGCGGTGCCCGAGCCGCGCTGGCCGCGCCTGCGTTTCTGGGCCGGACTCGCGCTGCTGCTGTGCGCCAGCACGGCGCTGGAATGGACGCGGCTCTACACCTGGGAGGCGCGCGTGCCCGGCGGGCATTCGGGCGGCATCCTGGGCTACTTCCTCGGCCCGTTGTCCATGCACTGGCTGGGCTTCCTCGGCTCCGGCGTGCTGTGGATCGCGGCGCTGGTGCTGGGCATGTCGGGCGCGTTGCGCTTCTCGTGGGTGAGCCTGGCCGACGGCATCGGCGGCTGGATCGACGGCCGCCGCGAGCACCGCGCCGTGGCGCGCGAGCGCGCCGAGGACGAGCGCATCGGCGAGATCGCGCTGCGCGAACGCGAGCAGCAGGCCGACGAGATCCGCATCGAGGACGTGCTGCACGCGCCCATCGTGATCGAGCCCGAGATCGTGCAGGTGGTCGAATCGAAGCGGGTCGCGCGCGAGCGCCAGAAGCCGCTGTTCGTGGAGCTGCACGATGGCAAGCTGCCGCAGGTCGACCTGCTCGACGCCGCGCCCACGCGCGTCGAGCAGACGGTGACGCCCGAGTCGCTGGAGATGACCAGCCGCATGATCGAGAAGAAGCTGGGCGACTTCGGCGTGGAGGTGCGCGTGGTCGCGGCCGCGCCGGGCCCGGTCATCACGCGCTACGAGATCGAGCCGGCCACGGGCGTCAAGGGCTCGCAGATCGTCAACCTCGCCAAGGACCTGGCGCGCTCGCTGAGCCTCGTCAGCATCCGCGTGGTGGAGACCATCCCCGGCAAGACCACGATGGCGCTGGAGCTGCCCAACGCGCGCCGGCAGATGATCAAGCTGTCCGAGATCCTGGGCTCCAACGTCTACAACGAGGCCGGCTCGATGCTCACCATCGCGCTGGGCAAGGACATCGTCGGCAACCCGGTGGTGGCCGACCTCGCGAAGATGCCGCACTGCCTGGTGGCCGGCACCACCGGCTCGGGCAAGTCGGTGGGCATCAACGCGATGATCCTGTCGCTGCTGTACAAGGCCGAGGGCAAGGACGTCCGCCTGATCCTGATCGACCCGAAGATGCTGGAAATGAGCGTCTACGAGGACATCCCGCACCTGTTGTGCCCCGTCGTCACCGACATGAAGCAGGCCGGCAACGCGCTCAGCTGGTGCGTCAACGAGATGGAGCGCCGCTACAAGCTCATGTCCAAGATGGGCGTGCGCAACCTGGCCGGCTACAACAAGAAGATCGACGACGCCAAGGAGCGCGGCGAGCACATCCCGAACCCGTTCAGCCTGACTCCGGAGTCGCCCGAGCCGCAGGAGCGCCTGCCCTTCATCGTCGTCGTGATCGACGAGCTCGCGGACCTGATGATGGTGGTGGGCAAGAAGGTGGAAGAGCTCATCGCCCGCCTGGCGCAGAAGGCGCGCGCCGCCGGCATCCACCTGGTGCTGGCAACGCAGCGTCCCAGCGTCGACGTGATCACCGGCCTGATCAAGGCCAACATCCCCACGCGCCTGTCGTTCCAGGTGTCCAGCAAGATCGACAGCCGCACCATCCTCGACCAGATGGGCGCCGAGGCGCTGCTGGGCCAGGGCGACATGCTGTACCTGACGCCCGGCGGCGGCGTGCCGCAGCGCGTGCACGGCGCCTTCGTGAGCGACGACGAGGTGCACCGCGTGGTGGAGTACCTGAAGTCGCAGGCGCCGGCCAACTACATCGAGGGCATCCTCGAGGGCGGCGTGATGGATGAAGACCTTGCGGCCGGCGAGGGCGGGTCATCCGATGCGGAGTCCGATCCGTTGTATGACCAGGCGGTGGCGGTGGTGCTGCAGAACAAGCGGGCGTCCATCTCGCTGGTGCAGCGCCACCTGCGCATCGGCTACAACCGCGCGGCGCGGCTGCTCGAGCAGATGGAGCAGTCGGGGCTGGTGTCCAGCATGTCTGGCAGCGGCAACCGCGAGATCCTGCTACCCAAGCGAGACGAATGATGAGCACCGTGTTCCCGAAGGCCCTGCGCGCCGCGACGCTCGCGATCCTGGCCTCCGCCTGCGCGAGCGCGTTCGCCGGCGCCACCGACGAACTGCGCGACTTCGTCAGGAACGTGAAGTCCGGCACCTCCACCTTCACGCAGACCATCACGTCGCCCAACGGCAAGCAGAAGGTGTCCAACGGCAGCTTCGAGTTCTCGCGTCCCAACCGCTTCCGCTTCGTGTACGAGAAGCCGTACGCGCAGACGGTGGTGGGCGACGGCACCAAGGTGTGGATCTACGACCCCGACCTGAACCAGGCCTCGTCGCGCAAGCTGGGCGACGCGCTGGCCAACACGCCGGCCGCGCTGATCGTGTCCAACGACATCGACAAGGTGTTCACGCTGTCCGACCAGCCGTCGAAGGACGGCCTCGACTGGGTGCTGGCCATGCCCAGGCAGGCCGAGGGCACGGTGCGCTCCCTGCGCGTCGGCTTCAAGGGCCACGCGCTGGCGCAGCTCGAGATCAACGACAGCTTCGGGCAGAAGTCGATGATCGTGTTCAACGCGTTCGAGCCGAACGCGAAGCTGGCCGCCGACACGTTCACGTTCGTGCCGCCGAAGGGCGCTGACGTCTCCGAGCAGTAGCGGCGTCGGGAAGGCCCCGGCGCCGCCCCAAGAAAACGGCCGCCGAGGTTGCCCTGGGCGGCCTTCGAACCCTTCGAGGAAATCGTCCGGGGATCCAGGCGCGGTGAGGTCGCGCCGTCCTTCGCCCCGGATCAACGCACTCAGTGCACCAGGGGCTCGTCCATGAGACCCATGTCGGGGGCGGTCATCATCTGTTCGATGTCCATCAGGATCAGCATGCGCTCGGCGTCGCCGTTCTTGATCGTGCCCAGGCCCGTGATGTAGGCCGCGTCGATCGCGCCGTTGAATTCCGGGGCCGGCTTGATGGCGTCGCCACCCAGTTCCAGCACGTCCGACACCGAGTCCACCACCATGCCCACCGTGCGGCTGGCGATGTTGAGGATGATGACGACGGTGAAGCTGTTGTACTGCACGTCCGACAGGCCGAAGCGCAGGCGCATGTCGACGATGGGGACGATGACGCCGCGCAGGTTCACGACGCCCTTGATGAAGTGCGCCGCGTTGGCGATGCGAGTCGGGTTCTCGTAGCCGCGGATCTCCTGCACCTTCAGGATGTCGATGCCGTATTCCTCGGCGCCGAGCTTGAACGACAGGTATTCGCGGGTGGCGCCGTGCAGGGCCGACGTGGCTGCCTGGGCGCTGGTGCGGGGATCGGTGGCGGTGATGGCGCTCATGGGCGTTCTTGCTCCTTGCAACGGGACGGGTGCCGCGCGGCCCTGCGAGGAAGGCGGGCCGCGTCTATGCCCTGCAGTGTGAGCCGGCGTGGCGCGGCGAATGCCCGGAAAAGAGCGCCGCGGCCCGGCCAATTCCCGGCTTGGAAGGCGCGTCGCGGGGCGCTGTAGGATGCACCGACCACCATGGCCGATCTCTTTTCCACGAAACCCGTCCCGCCCCTGGCCGAGCTGATGCGGCCGCAGGCGCTCGCCGACGTCGTCGGGCAGCGCCACCTGCTGGGCCCCGGCAAGCCGCTGCGCCTGGCCTTCGAGTCGCGCAAGCTCCATTCCTTCATCCTCTGGGGCCCGCCGGGCGTGGGCAAGACCACGCTGGGCAGGCTGGCCGCCAAGGTCACCAACAGCCACTTCATCGCGATCTCGGCCGTGCTGGCCGGCATCAAGGACATCCGCGCCGCCATCGACGTGGCGCAGGACGCGCTCGACCGCGAGGGCCGCCCCACGGTGGTCTTCGTCGACGAGATCCACTCGTTCAACAAGACGCAGCAGGACGCGCTGCTGCCGCACGTCGAGTCCGGCCTGCTGACGCTGATCGGCGGCACCACCGAGCATCCGGGGATGCAGGTCACCAACGCGCTGCTGTCGCGCGCCCAGGTCTACAACCTGCAGCCGCTGTCGCAGGACGACTTCAACGAGCTCTACCAGCGCGCCCGGGCGCACCTGCCCGCGGTGACGGTCGACGCCGACGCGCTCGCGCTGCTGGGCGGTTACGCCGACGGCGACGGCCGGCGCTTCCTCAACCTGCTGGAACAGGTGGCCAACGCCGCCGGCGGCGCCGGCCTGGCGACGGTGGACGAGGCCTTCGCGAAGTCGGCCACCAGCCCGTCGCTGCGGCGCGCCGACAAGAGCGGCGACTCCTATTACGAGCAGATCTCGG
>JABCYW010000046.1 GCA_013289985.1 Betaproteobacteria bacterium
GCCCAGGATCTCGCCCGCATGGGCAGCTTCGACTGGTGGCAGGAGGAAGGCCGCAGCTTCGTCAACGGGCTGGAGCTGTCGGAGGAGGGCCTGCGCGTGTTCGGCTACGGCCCCGACGACCGCGTCAACCTGCGCGACATGCTGCGCATGATCGCCCCCACGGACCGCGAGCCGCTGGTGCGCCTGGCGCGCCAGATCCTGTACCAGGTCTCGGTCATCGCCACCGACGTGCCGATGACGCTGCCCGACGGGCGCTTCCGCATCATCCACGTGGAGGCCGAGCCCGAGTTCGACGAGCACGGCCACTGCTGCGCCTACACGGGCATCGTGCAGGACGTCACCGACCGCCGCATCGCGGAAGACCGCATCCGCCACCTGGCCAACTACGACGCGCTCACCAACCTGCCCAACCGCCGCCAGCTGATCTGGCGCGCCGAGCGTGCGCTGGAGTTCGGCCGCCGGCTGGGCCACCAGGTGGCGCTGCTCCTGATCGACCTCGACCGCTTCAAGGTCATCAACGACACCCTCGGCCACGCCGCCGGCGACGAGCTGCTGATGGAGGTGGCCTTCCGCCTGCGCGGTTGCGTGCGCCACTGCGAGCAGCTGTTCGAGGGCGTCATCGAGACCGCGGGCTCGCGCTCGCACCGCACGCTGGAGGCAGTGGGCCGCCTGGGCGGCGACGAGTTCGTGGCGCTGCTGCCCGAGGTGGCTGACGAGGCCGACGCGCAGCGCGTGGCCACCCGCATCCTCGAGGCCCTGCGCGAGCCGGTGGTGGTGGCGGGTCAGGACTGCTTCGCCACGGCCTCGGTGGGCATCGCGCTGTTCCCGCGCGACGGCAACACCGTGGCCGACCTGCTGCGCAACTCCGACGTGGCGATGTACGCCGTCAAGAGCCAGGGCCGCAACGACGCGCTGGTCTACACGCCGCGCCTGGCCGGCCGCGGCCGCGAGAAGCTGGCGCTGGAAAGCGCGCTGCACAAGGCCATCGAGCGCGACGAGCTGGTGCTGTACTACCAGCCCAAGATCGACGTGGCCAACGGCCGGATGGTGGGCGTGGAGGCGCTGATGCGCTGGCGCCGCGGCGACCTGCTGATCCAGCCGGCCGACTTCATCCCCGTGGCCGAGGAAACGGGCCTGATCGTGCCGATGAGCGAGTGGGCGCTGCGCCAGGCCGCGCGCCAGGCGCGCATCTGGGCCGACGCGTTCGGCTTCGCCGATTCGATCGCCGTCAACATGCCCAACCGCATGTTCGAGCGCACCGACCTGATCGACCAGATCTCGGCGGCCGTGCGCGAGGAGGGCATCCCGCACAGCATGATCCAGCTCGAGATCACCGAAACGGGCCTGATGAAGGACCTGCAGCGCGTGATCCCGTCGCTGCACCGGCTCACCGAGATCGGCGTCAAGATCGCGGTGGACGACTTCGGCACCGGCTATTCGTCGCTGGCCTACCTCACGTCGCTGCCCATCGCCGAGGTCAAGATCGACCGCAGCTTCGTGCGCGACCTGGGCGTGCTGCCACAGAGTCTTGCGGTTGTTACAGCCATCATCGCGCTGGCGAAGTCGCTGGACCTCAAGGTGGTGGCCGAAGGTGTCGAAAACACCCGACAGCAGGACGTGTTGTACGGAGAAGGTTGCACGCTGATGCAGGGGTTCCTGTTCAGCAAGCCGCTGCCTCCCGAGGACATCCAGGTCTGGATGGAGCAGGTGGCACTGCCCCGGAAGGCGCCGTGGATGCCGTCCGTCCAGAAGGCGCGGACCGGCACCGAGACCATCGTCGACGTCGGTCGGCGCTCGTAGAAACCGAGCGGTCGCCTGGCGGCCGTCACAGTCCATCGTCCATGCCGAAACCGTCCGCCGCCGAGACCGCGAAGGCCGCCTTGCGCCGCCTCGCGCTGTCCAAGCTGGAACCCACGCCCGAGAACTATGCCCGGGCCTGGGCCGAGGAGGGCGGTACAGCGGCCGCGCCGTCCCCCGCGGCCGCGGCGCCGGTGCCGGCCGCGGCCAGCCCCAAGGCCAAGAACGTCCATGACCGCATCGCGGCGCGCCTGTTCGACGACGGCACGCAGCGCGAGGAATTCTCGCAGGCGATGCAGCGCGCCGACTGGGAGGCCGCCCGCGGCCACGTGGAGCGCGCGGCCGAGTCGCAGCTGGCGCTTGCCCAGGGCTGGGCGCAGACCATCGAGAAGCTCGCGCGCGGGCTCGAGCGCGGTGGCCGCCAGTGGACGGCGGCGCGCAAGAAGGACAGCCTGCAGCGCGTGCTGGAGGCCAACCGCAACGACATCGCGCGCCTGCACCAGCGCGTGAAGCAGCTCGTCGCGTCGTGGGACGGCGACGTCACCGACGACACGATCGCCGTCGACGTGACCGCCGACGTCGATCGGCCGTCCTCCGAGCGTGGGTCCGCCGATTCGCCCGGCGAGTGGCCGCCGGTGCTGGACCAGTACGACGCCGCTCTCCGCGTGGCGCTGCCGCCCGGCGAGGAGCGCGCCGCCGCCCTGGCGCTGGAATTGACCGAGCTGCAGGCCCGCCTGCTGCGCGACGGCGCCACCGCGCCGCTGCGCCAGCAGGCCGAGCAGGTCTGCGAGCGCGTGCGGCGGCTGCTGGCGCATCGCCACCACCTGGTCGACGAGCTGCACCGCCTGACGCAGGAGATGGGCGCCGGCCTGGCCGAGGTGGCCGAGGACGGCAGCTGGGTGAAGGGCCAGACCGAGAGCCTGCAGCTGAGCCTGGGCGACGCGCCCAGCGTGCGCTCGGTGCGCGCGGCCAGCGAGATGCTGGCGCAGACGCGCACGCGCCAGCAGCGCGTGCGCGCGGAACGCGACAGCGCGCGCGTGGCGCTGAAGGACGCGATCTCGCAGATGCTCGCCGAGCTCGACGCGCTGGGCGACCACACCGGCGGCTTCGCCGACAACGTGGCGCGCTACGTGGACACCATCGCCAACGCCGAGTCGCTGGAGAGCCTGGCCGGCGTCGTGCGCCAGATGGTGGAGGAGAGCCGCGCGGTGCACGGCCTCGTCAGCGAGACGCAGCAGCGCCTGCACGACGGCCGCCAGCGCGCCACCGAGCTCGAGGCGCAGGTGCGCACGCTGGAGAGCGAGCTGCGGCGGCTGTCCGAGGAGGTGTCCACCGACGTGCTCACCGAGGTCGCCAACCGGCGCGGCCTGATGCAGGCCTTCGACATCGAGACCGCGCGCCTGGAGCGGCAGGGCGGCGAGTTGGCCATCGGCCTGCTGGACATCGACAACTTCAAGAAGCTCAACGACACGCTGGGCCACTCGGTGGGCGACACGGCGCTGAAGTCGCTGGCCGGCCACGTGCGGGCGCAGCTGCGCGCGGTGGACGTGGTGGCGCGCTTCGGCGGCGAGGAATTCGTGGTGCTGCTGCCGGGCGTGCCCGTCGACGAGGCCCAGGTCACGCTCACGCGCCTGCAGCGCACGCTGTCGGCCAGCCTCTTCATGCACGACGGCCGCGAGGTGTTCGTCACCTTCTCGGCGGGCGTCACCCGGTTCCGTCCGGGCGAGCCGCTGGAGGCGGCGCTGGAGCGGGCCGACGAGGCGCTCTACGAGGCCAAGCGCACCGGCAAGAACCGCACGTGCATCGGCTAGTAGGGGGCGCCGCAGCCCAGGCCCCTGAACGTCCACGAGACCACGTGGTCGTCCTTCATCACGAAGCGCGTCGTGCACGTGATGGGCACGGCGGCTGGCACCGGACTGGTCGACGGCATCACCGTCGTTCCGCTCAGGCCGCCGCCGGAGCGGTTGACCACCACCGTGGGCGAGCCGGGCGCGCCGGGCCGGTCGTCGATGTCGGTGCGCTTCACCCAGGCGAGCACGGTGCCGTCCGGCGTCGCCTGAACCAGCATCGGCCTGCCCCAGGCGGCCTCGAGCTCGGCCCGCGTAGCGCCCTTCCAGCGCTGCAGCGAGGCGTCGTAGCGGTCGTCCATGGAGGCCTGCGCCGCGCAGCCCGCGGTGGCCAGGAGGATGATGGGGGTGAGGCGGTTCATGTGCCCATTGGACACCGATGGCGCGTCGATTGCCGTAGGCTCCCACCACGACCCATGCCGATCCGCCGCATCCAGGCCCCGACACCGCGATGACCCTTCATGCCGCCGATACCCTGGCCCTCACCGACGCCGTCCGCGCGCTCGAGCGCCCCAGCGTGGGCGCGCGCTTCGCCAACGTGGTGGGCTCGCCCATCGAGCACCTCATCGGGATGCTGCCCGCGCGCGCCTCGTCGGTGATCGCCGCGGCCGCGCGCAAGGCGATCCACGGGGCGCTGAACCTGTCGCTGCGCACGCTGGCCACCAACGGGCCGCTGTCGCACGGCGCGCCGCCGCCCTCGTCCAACGGCTGGCACAAGGCGGCCAGCGCCGCGAGCGGGGCGCTCGGCGGCGCGTTCGGCCTGGTGGCGCTGGGCGTCGAGCTGCCGGTCTCCACCACGATCATGATGCGTTCCATCGCCGACGTGGCGCGCAGCGAGGGCGCCGACCTGGCCGACCGCCAGGTGCAGCTGGAGTGCGTGATGGTGCTGGGCCTGGGCGGCCCCGGCGCCGCCGACGACGCCGCCGAGGTGGGCTACTTCGCGGTGCGCGAGGCGATGACGCGCGCGGTCTCCAGCGCGGCCTCGCACCTGGCGCGCCACGGCCTGGCCAAGGAGGGCGCGCCGGCACTGGTGCGGCTCATCACGCTGATCGCGGAGCACTACTCCGTCAACGTCACCGAGAAGGCCGCGGCGCAGCTGGTGCCGCTGCTCGGCGCGGTGGGCGGCGCGGCCATCAACACGATCTTCATCGACCACTTCCAGTCGGTGGCGCGCGGCCATTTCGTCGTGCGCCGGCTGGAGCGGCAGTACGGCGTGGCGGCGGTGCGCGAGAAATACCGGGAACTGGCCGCGCAGCTGGCGTGAGCGGCGGAGTCGTATATTGCGGGCTGCCCCTGGCCCCGCGTCCCTATGAAGCTCCTGCTCGCTCCCCTGCTGATCGTCCTGTCGCTGCAGGCCGCCACCCTGGCCGAGGCCGCGCCCGTGCGCGCCGCCTGCACCCTGCATCCGGCCGGCGACGTGGCGTCGCAATCGCCCGACGCCCTGTCCGTGAGCCTCGACGCCGCGCATCCCGCCGCGCTCGCGAACTGGGACGTGCGCTGGTGGCAGCGCCACCGCGTCTGGATCACGCTCGGCGTGGACAACCGCTCCGACGCGACGGCCCACGTGCTGCCGCAGATGCTGCTCGACGCCCGCGCCGACGGCGGCGCGTCCACGGTGCTGCTGGGCCTGCCGCTGGCGCTGGAGCCGCATGCGCGGGCCAGCGCCCGGCTCGCCGTCTACGTGCCCGACGATGCCAGGACGCTGGGCGTGCGCCTGCTGGGCGCCACGCTCGCCGGCACGGTCTCCGCGACGTTCTCCCTCGAATGCTCGGACGCCCGCTTCGACATCGGCGAGCGCGCGCTGGCCATCGCCCCGCTGATGGACGAGGCGCTGCGAACGTACTTCAACAGCTTCGTCGATCCGCTGAACGATCCGCGGGCGAGCTACGACGAGGCGCGCAAGCTGGGCAGCGGCGCGCAGGACGCCAGCGACGTGGCGTGGACGCTGCGCGGCCTGATGCAGGCCGTGCACGACACCCACGGCTATGTGGTGCTCCCTGGCGAGGCGCCTCCCGCGCGCCGCGCGCTGGTCACGCGCGCGCCCGAGCTCGAACTGGGCGCGGACGGCACCGCCACCGTGCGCCTGCATGCGCTCGACGCGCTCACGGACGCCGAGGCGCTGGCGTGGGCGACCTCGCTGCACGACAAGCTCGCGGAGCTGGCCATGCGCCATCCGCGCGCCTGGATCGTCGACCTGCGCGACCACGACGCCGACGCCCCGTGGCCGGCCTTCGCCGCGCTGTCGGCGCTGCTCGACGGCCCGGCGATCGGCGGCTGGGTGAGCCGTCAGGGGACGCAGGACTGGATCGCCGACCGCGGCGTCTCGCGCGTGGCCGGCGGCCCCGCGCTGGTGGACGTGCAGGCCGCGCCCGAGCCGCCGTTCCGCGGCCCGGTGGCGCTGCTGCTCGGCCCGGGCACGCGCAACGCGGGCGAGGATCTCGCCGTGGCGTTCCGCGGCCGTGCCCACACGCGCTTCTTCGGTTCCGCCACCGGCGGCTTCCCGACCGAGGGCGTGGTGATGCACCGGCTCTCCGACGGCACCGGCCTGGGCGTGCTGGAGACGCGCGCCGCCGACCGCAAGGGCGTGGTCCAGCGCGTCCCCATCGAGCCGGACGCGGCGTTGAACGACGAGAGCGTGCCCTTGCTGCAGCAGGCGCGCGACTGGCTGGCGCAGGAGCGCGAGCGCTCGAACTGAGGCGGCGGCTCGCGGGCCGCCGCGTCGGCCTCAGGCGGCTTGCTTGCGCCGGCGCGCCAGCGTGCCCACCAGGCCCAGGCCGGCCAGCATCAGCGCGAGGCTGCCGGGCTCGGGGATGGCCGTGGTGTTGATATGGCCGGTGAAGCCACCGTTGGCCACCAGCGCCGTGCCCGTGACTTCGACGTAGTAGACGCCGCTGCCCAGGAAGTCCTTCGACTGGCCGCCGAAGGCGACCGGGACCAGGAAGCTCTTGCCCAGCGCCAGCGAGGTCACGTTGACGCCAAGGAAGTTGCCGTTCGCGTCGTAGTTCTCGTAGTTGAAGACGCCGAAGTCGATGCCGGTGATGGAGACGCTGGCCTGGCCGTTGATGTAATCGGCGAAGCCGTCGAACTCGACCTGCGACTGGGTCGGTGGTGCGAAGAACCGGAACACTTCGTCGAAGGTGCCCGTGCCGGCGAAGCTGCTGCCGAAACCGCCGGAGGTGTTCAGCCCACTGCCGTACGTCAGGGAGTTGAAGGACACGTCCTGGGTCGCGATGTCATGGGTGGCGTCGGCGAAGGCCGGGGCGGCCAGGCCGGCGGCGAGCGCCACGGCGGCGCCGGCGGCGGTGAGAGTCTTGCGGATCATGGCTGGATAGTCCTTGAATTGCGATGTGTTGGAAGCGGGCCGCTCAGTTCGGCGCGACGGGAGCGAGCACCTTGGACAGGTTGTCGATGTTGAGCACGCCCAGGCCGACGGCCGGGTTGTAGCCGTTGGTGGCGGTGTAGTAGAGGTTGCTGCCCGCACCGACGGCGCGGAACGGCGAGCCCGCGCCGTAGCCCATGCTGCGGAAGGCGCCATAGAGCTGCGGATGCAGCAGGCCCAGACGCTTTCCGGCCTGCTGCGTGATCAGCGAGAAGATGCCGTTCAGCTGCGGGGCCACGAAGCTGGTGCCGCCGCCGCCCGCGTACAGCGAGTTGCCGAACACCAGGTAGTAGCCGGTGTTGGAGTCGGCGTTGAGCGAGACGTCGGGCACGTTGCGGCCCGCGAAGTTGCCGGGCAGGTCGATGTAGTCGGTGATCGGGCCGCTGAAGGTCTGCGACTTGGGGTCGTAGTTCATGGGGCCGAACAGCGACTGGCCCGGCGACGAGGTCTTCACGCCGCTCAGGCCCGCCTGGTAGCCGGGCATGGGGTAGACCACGCTGACGCCGCCGCCGGCGCCCACGGGGAACACCTGCGCGTAGTAGACGGCCTGGCCGTAGTGGCTCACGTAGTAGTCGCGGAAGTAGTCCCAGCCCCACGGACGCTCCGCCGGCACCGTCAGCTTGGCGTACTTCATCTGGATCGTGGTGGGCAGCGTCGTGCCGCCGGCGGCCAGCACCAGCGGGTGGCTGGCCGGGAAGTCGACGGTCAGCAGCGACGTGAACTGCGGGTACAGGTAGGTGCTGCGGTTGATGTCGTAGGCGCCCGAGTCGCCGGCCGACGCCATGATCGGCGTGCCCTGCGCGGCGGCCTGCTTGAACAGCGCGTCGTAGGTGGCGAAGTCGCCCGGGCTCTCGGTGATCTCGGCCTGGCCCCAGCTGATGGACAGCGTGTCGCACAGGTTGTCGTTGATCGCCTTGGCGTACAGCTGCAGCGCGCCCAGGCGGGTGTTGGCCGCCTCGTACACGCGGATCTGCGCCTGCGGGGCCAGGCCGCCGGACTGCTCCACGTCGAGGCTGGTCTCGTCCGCGCCGTTGTCGGTGGGCTTGGCCGTGTGGCCCGCCACGCCGATCTCGGTGATGCGGTTGGCCAGCACCGGCTGGCCGATCACGTTCCAGTACGCGTAGGCGTCGGCCTGCGAGAAGCCGGCGAAGGTCATGATGCCGATCGTGGTGCCGGAGCCGTTCATGCCGCGCGCCGGGAGCGCCAGGCCGTTGTAGGTGTTGAGCACGTCGCCGGTGGTGAGGTAGCCCGGCGTGTTGGTGATGGCCACGTTGCCGTCCAGCGACTGCGGCGCCGGCGCGGGCTCGGCGGCGAGTGCGCCGGCGCGCGGCAGGTACTGCACGTTGGAGTGCGCCAGCGGCTGGTTGTCCAGGCCGGTGACGGATTGCGCGAGTCCGTTCAGGCCCAGCGGCATCACGACGGTGCCCACGGGACGCTGGAAGACCTGGCCGCCCTGGCTGTAGGTGTGGATGGGCGTGCCGAACAGGGCGCTCAGCTGCGCGTTGGTGGCCGTGGCGGTGACCAGCAGGCGGTTGCCGGACACCTCGGTCACGGCGATGCCGTTGGCGGCGAGATACGCGGTCACCTGCGCCACCGTGTCGGGCGTGGCGCCGTAGCCGTCGGCGAATTGCGCCGACGTCAGGAACTGGCGGAAGTTGGGGCTCTTGGGATCGACGGTGCTGGCGATGAACGCGTCGAGCGCCGCGGCGTTGCGCAGCGGCAGCGCCAGCGCGATCGTCTGCACTGCGTCTGAAGGCGCCACGCCGAGGTCGACCAGCGGGGCCTTGGTGATGCGGGACTGGCCGGCGGCGGGCACCGCGGCTTCAACGGAAGGAAGGGCGCCGGCAGCCAGCAAGGCGGCTGCGACGACAGTGGCCAAACGGAATTTCAATGGGTTCTCCTCAAGACTCGGTTGTTGTCGCGGATGTCTGCATGCAACTACCGAGCCAGGCGGAGACGAATCAGTTCATACGTACCAGGGTATGCACTGACAGAGAGGTCAGTGACTCTCTTGCGCGCCACGAGGTCGTCATGGCGCGGCTGCCGATCGGCGCGGCGGTGGCCTGCGCCGTCGCACTATAGGGAACGAGCCATCGGGATCGGACGCTGGAAAACGTGGAGCGGGTTTGCGAGCATCGCGTCGATGCCCCGTTTTCCCGGGCGCCGATGCTGATACAGGGCGTCGGATACGGGTTTACGAATCCCTAGTTCGAAGGGGCCCGCCGTCGCGGCCAGGCCTCATCGGGCCCCGCTCGCCGGCTCGAGGCGGCGCAGCGGTCGCCCGAGGCCGATGGAGCTCGCGCACGGATCGCCCTCGTCGGGCATGTGGCGCAGCTTGCTCGTGGGCCGCGCCGCGTCCTGCGGCGCGGAGACGGCGCGGCCGGGGCAGGGGACGGCGGAGGCAGGCGCGCTCGCGGCGCCGGCGGCCGCGGGCGCACCGCGCTCGTGCGCGGCGTCCGCGGGTGCGGGCGTGCACCAGGCTTGGCTGGCGGCAAGCAGCAGGGCCATGCAGGGAAGGCGCATGCAGGTTGGCAAGGGCTTGCTCCGATCGTCGAGTCGAGTGGATGGGATCCGATCCTCGAGTGTGCCTCGCCGCAGGCAAGTCCGGATGCATCCGGACCGGCGCGGGCGTGGAGTCCGCACGCCCACTGCGATGCGTGGGTTCTCGCATCCCACGGCGCGCGCGTTCGGGATGACGATGGCCGTGCTGCCCACGGTCGTCGCCTATGTCTGGCTGGCGGTCCACTGGCTGGGGCGTGCCATGGCCTGAAGTGCCGTCAAAGCTTGGCCAGCAGCTTCATCGTGAAGGAGTCGAATTCGATGAGTGCCTCGTCGCTGATGGGACGCTGCATCATCTTCCTTCGCTCGTTGCGCAGCGTCTCCGCCGAGGAGAGCGAAAAACTCAAGCCGGAGGAACTGGTCCGCAGTTCTTTCGCGAAGCCTGCCAGCGCGGGATCGACGCCCGGCCGCTCGCCGAAGGCCTTCAGCGCCGACATGCTGGCCGGCGTCATCAGGTACCAGGTCGCGTGGAGCAGGCTCCTCTGAGCACGGGGATCCTGTTCGGTGGCCAGCCTGTCGATGAGGTCCTGGTCGAACGCGACACCTTCGATGGGGTACAGCATGTAGACCAGCGCGTAGTCCTGTCCCAGGGCCAGCGAGTGCTCGGGAATGAAGGCCTTGAAGTCCGGGTAGGCGAGGACGCGGAAGGCGGCGGCTCGCGTGTCGAAGCCCTGGCTGGCGAACCAGTGGATCGTCTTCAGGTAGTTGGTGTTGTCGACGTCCAGGAGATCGGCCTTGGGCATCGAGGCGAGTGCCAGTTCTCGATCGGACTTGTCCGTCGAGAGAGACAGAAGCAGCTTGGCGCCGTCGTAGGCGAAGAAGTCGGGGCTGCGCGTTCTTTCGAGTTCCTCACGCATGAGCGGAAGCACGTGTGTCGGGTCGGCCTTGGCCTCGGACCAGAAGGCGTCCAGTTCTTTTGACTTGGCATTGACCTCTGCCGTCGTCAGTGTGTGAGGATGGAAGGCGTAGAGTGAGGCGACCTGGGCGTGGAAATCGGCTGGGCTCGTCTGCGCCTGCGCGCCGGTGCAGGCGAGCAAGGCCAGTGCGATGGGCGGCCAGAGGAGGCAGATGCGGGTTGTCATGCGCGCGAGTCTAACGGCGCGGGTGCGGCGTGCAAGTTGCGTCGATCGCTCTTTGTGCACTTCATGGTCTGAGTGCGTGGAAATTCCTGCCTCTCAACGGAGCCTGACGCCAGGTTGGAGACGGTGCCAGGTCTTGCTAGGCAACTTCTCGCATCACGCGGTTCTTGAGACAACGGCAGGCCTCCGTGGCCGAAGTTCCGCGCTGCGCAAGCGAATGTGCGGGCTGCGTCCACATGCTCCGAAATCAAGCTTTCGGCGAGGGACGCATCCTGCCGCAGGATGTAGCCTTTGCCGATGAGCCGACCACTGCGCATCGAGTTTCCCGGCGCGATCTATCACATCACCTCGCGCGGCAATCGACGCGCACCCATATTCGTCGACCCTCAGGACAGGCGTCGCATGCTGGAAGTCGTCGGCCAGGCTATGTCCCGGTATGACGCAGAGGTACTCGCGTACTGCCAGATGGGCAATCACTACCATCTGGTGCTGCGTACCCGTCGTGCGAACGTGTCACGAATCATGCGTCATCTCAATGGCGAATATGCCCGTGCGTTCAATCTGCGACATGCGCTTGATGGTCATTTGTTCCAACGACGATTCCACTCGATTCTCGTGGACAGCGATGCGTACCTCGTGGAGGTTTGCCGGTATGTCGAGCTGAATCCGGTTCGCGCGGGGCTCGTGGCTCGCGCCGAAGACTGGGCCTGGTCGAGCTTCAGGGCGAACACCGGTGCCGAGAGTCCCCCAGCATGGTTGGCGACCTCCGAACTTCACAACCATATTCTGAGGCGGGACGTCACGACGCCTGAAGATCAGAAATCCGCGATGCAGGCCTATGCGCAACTCGTGAATGAGGTTTCGAATGCAAACCCGTGGGTCAACGGGTTGAATCACGAGATCTTCCTGGGTGACGACGCCTTCGTTGCCGGCATACAGGCCCGCGTCGATGGCTCGACGTCTGAGTGCGTGGAAATTCCCGCCTCTCAACGGAGCCTGACGCCGGGTTGGCACGAACGACAGGCAGCGACGGTATCGCGTGCGGAGGCGTTTCGGATCGCCTATGCAGACGGCGGAATGACCATGGTGCAGATCGCCCGCCAAGCCAACTTGTCCATCTCGCGAATCAGCCGGCTGATTGCGCGCGCCGAGCAGGCATTGCGGAAGGACACCTGAAGTTCGCGGATTGCGCGAGACCGCGCGGGTCGCTCACGCACGCCTCAATGTTGCCAGGCAAGACCTGGCACCTTCGAGTGAGCAAAGTTGCCTAGCAAGACCTGGCACCCTCGAGATTGGCGGAAGCGGTGAGATTCGAACTCACGGGCCCTTGCGGGCCGACGGTTTTCAAGACCGTTGCAATCGACCACTCTGCCACGCTTCCTGGAGTCGAGGCCGCGATTGTAGCGACCGGGCCGGTCAGCCGGGCTTGCGCGCCTGCGGGCAGCTGACCTGGATCACCTCGCGACGCCCATCGTCCACGCGCACGGCGGTGAGCGCGCCGCCCCACACGCAGCCGGTATCGATGGACAGCAGCAGCGGGCTGTCGACGAGGCCCAGCTGCGACCAGTGGCCGAAGGCGATCGGGGTGTCCTTCGTCAGGCGGCCGGGATGCTCGAACCAGGGCAGCATGCCCGGCGGGTACTCGCCCGGGGCGTCCTTCTTGAGCTCCAGTTCGCCATCCGCGCTGCACACGCGCATGCGCGTGAGCGTGTTGACGATGAAGCGCCAGCGGTCGGGGCCTTGCAGCGCGGCGTCCCAGCGGCGCGGCTCGTTGCCGTACATCGTCGGCAGGAAGGTGGCGATGTCGGGCGAGCGCAGCAGCGTCTCGATCTCGCCCGCGCACGCGAGGGTCTGGTCGGCGCTCCATTGCGGGATGACGCCGGCGTGCACCAGCAGCCAGCCGCAGGCCTGGGCGGCCATGCGGCGGTGGCGCAGCCAGTCGAGCAGGGCGTCGCGCCGCGGGTCGGCGAGGATCTCGGCCAGGGTGTCGCTCCTGCCCGGCGGGCGCACGCCGTGGGCGACGGCCAGCAGGTGCAGGTCGTGGTTGCCCAGCAGGCACTGGGCGGCGTCGCCCAGCGCGGCCAGGCGGCGCAGCACGGGCAGCGACTGCGGCCCGCGGTTGACCAGGTCGCCCAGCAGGTGCAGGCGGTCGCGCGACGGGGAGAAATCGATCTTGGCCAGCAGGTGGTCCAGGGGGGCGCAGCAGCCCTGGACGTCGCCTATCAGATAATCCATGGTCCGATTCTGCTACGCTCGCGGGCTTTGGCCCCGCCGGGCCTCCGTATTTCCCCTGGGGATGCCCTGGCGCATCCCCTGTTCCGCGTCCAGCCCCGGACCGGGATCCCACCCCTACGCGCTTCTCGATGGACGTCGCCCTTCTCTTTTTCCTGATCGTGCTGAACGCCGCGTTCGCCATGTCGGAAATGGCGTTGACGGCCAGCCGCAAGGCGCGGCTGCAGGTGATGCTGGAGGCCGGCGAGCGCGGCGCCGAGGCGGCGATCGACCTGCACGACCATCCCACCAAGTTCCTGTCGACGGTGCAGGTGGGCATCACGTCGATCAGCGTGCTCAACGGCATCGTGGGCGACGCGGCGTTCTCCGAGCCGCTGGGCGAGTGGCTGCACGCCACGTTCGCGCTGAGCGCGCGCCCCGCGCACCTCACGGCGACGGCGCTGGTGGTGCTGATCATCACGGTGGTCACCATCATCTTCGGCGAGCTGGTGCCCAAGCGCATCGGCCAGATGTTTCCCGAGACGGTGGCGGGCATCCTCGCACCGACCATGCTGATGCTGTCGGTGGCCACGCGGCCGCTGGTCGTGCTGCTGTCCAAGACCACCGAGGCCATCCTGCGCCTGCTGGGAGTCCGCGGCAACGCCAGCCGCGCGGTGACGGAAGAGGAGATCGCGGCCAGCCTGGAAGAGGGCCTGGACGCCGGCGTGATCGAGGCGCAGGAGCACCAGATGGTGCGCAACGTGTTCCGCCTGGACGACCGCCAGATCGGCTCGATGATGATCCCGCGCGCGGAAATCCACTGGCTCGACGCCAACGACCCGATCGAGAAGGTGCTCAAGGCGGTGATCGAGGAGGCGCACGCGCGCTACCCGGTGTGCCGCGGCGGCCTCGACGACGTCATCGGCGTCATCACCGCCCAGGGCCTGCTCAGGCCGCTGGCCGAGGGCCGCACGCCGGTGCTCACCGAGGAGCTGCTGCCGCCGGTCTTCGTGCCCGAGACGCTGTCCGGCATGGAGCTGCTGGATCATTTCCGCACCCACGTGGCGCAGCTCGTGTTCGTCGTCGACGAGTACGGCGCGGTGCAGGGCGTCATCACCCTGCGCGACGTGCTGGAGGCCATCACGGGTGAATTCGGCCCCGAATCCGGCGATGATGCGTGGGCGGTGCGCCGCGAGGACGGCAGCTGGCTGATGGACGGCCTGATCCCGGTGCCCGAGATCAAGGATCGCCTCGAAATCAAGGATCTGCCCGAGGAAGACCGCGGGCGCTACAACACCCTGGCCGGCATGATCATGCTGCTGCTGGGACGCCTGCCCCGGACGACCGATGCGGTCGAATGGGGAGATTGGCGATTCGAGGTCGTCGACCTCGACGGCAAGCGAGTCGACAAGGTACTCGTGAGCCGGAATACTTCCCCTGGAGAACAACCATGATCGTCACGAACCTGCACAAAGAGCCGCTTGCGCTCGACACTGTCCTTCACCGCGACCTGCGCCTGAAGAATGAGCTGAACGCGATCCCGCGGCTCGCCCCGTTCACCTCGTTCATGGTGTCGGTGAGCGAATTCTCCGACGCGGCGCTCCACTTCCCCATCCTGTTCGTGCGCGCCGCGCCCGACGCGCTCGGCCGCGACACCGTCGCGCCGGTGGCCGTGTTCGGCATGAAGCCGGGCGAGAACCTGTTCGTCACGCCCGACGACAAGTGGGACGCCGGCTACGTGCCCGCGATGCTGCGCGCCTATCCGTTCACGATGGCCCGCATCGAAGGCTCCGACCGCTGGGCCATCGTGTTCGACAACACGTGGGAAGGCATGTCGCGCACCGAGGGCCTGCCGCTGTTCGACGAGAAGGGCGAGGCCACCGAGCTGCTCAACGGCATCCACAAGTTCGTGCAGGATCTCGAGACCGACCTCGAGCGCACCCGCCAGGCCTGCGCCGCGCTGCTGGAGATGAAGCTGCTCAAGCCGATGCGCTTCGACGCGACGCTGGCCAGCGGCGAGTCGCTGTCGGTGGACGGCTTCATGACGGTCGACGAGGAGGCGCTCGGCAAGCTGCCCGACGCCCAGATCGCCCAGATGTACCGCAACGGCCTGCTGGGCCTGCTGCAGATCCACATGGTGTCGCTGAACAACATGCGCCGCCTGCTCGATCGCCGCATCACGCAGCAGAACGCCGCCAAGATGGCCTGACGACGGCCCGTGGCGCGGGATGCGCCGCGGGCCCGTTCTCATGCGGGCGGCTTCCACCCCAGCCGCGTCGACAGCTGCGCCGCGGCCGGCTTGAGCCGCGCCGCGACCGCGCCGTCCACCGCCGAATCGAAGGTGGCGCTGGGCCCGATCGCGGTCAGGCTCAGCACCAGGTGGCCGCGGGCGTCGAACACCGGTACCGATACCGCGCTGACGCCCGGCAGCGCCACGCCGTCGATCACGGCGATGCCGTGGGCCCGCACCTGTTCCACCTCGCGGTCGAAGGCCGTGCCCAGCCCGAAGCGACCCCCGCGCGCGCGGGCGGCACGCGCGGGCTCGAGGCGCGCCTCGTTGTCCAGCGCCTCGCGCACGGCCTCCATCGGGCCGAACGCGGCGAACAGGCGGCCCGAGGCGGTGTCGGGGATGCTCATCACCGTGCCGTGGCGCATCGACACGTGCACGGGCGAGGGCGCCTCCGCGATGCGCACCAGCGTGGGCCCGCGATGGCCCCACACCGCGATGGCCACCGTGTGCCCGGTGGCGCGCGCCAGCTCGTCGATGCGCTCGGTGGCCAGGCGCACCGGGTCGTACTGCTGCAGGCCGATGAGGCCCATCTGCAGCGCCAGCGGGCCCAGGCCGTAGCGGCCGCCCTCGGTCTCGCGCTCCACCAGCCCCAGCTTGATGAAGCTCACCAGGTAGGGGTGCGCCTTGCCGGCGCTCATGTCGGCGGCCGCGGCCAGGTCCTTCAGCGCCAGCGGCTGGCCGTGGTGGGCCAGCGCCAGCAGCAGGCGGCCGCCCACCTCGATGCTCTGGATGCCGCGCGAATCGGAGTCGCGGGCGGGCTGGGTCGTTCTGGTGGATGAGGTCACGGCGGACAGGGCGATTGGACACGGCGGGTCGACGGCCCTATGATAACGTCGGATTCAGCATTGATGAATCAATTCAGCAAAGGTGAAATTGATGACGGGCTCTCCCAACCCGGACCACGGCCGGCTCAGCGGCTTCGGCAACCACTTTTCCAGCGAGGCCGTGCCCGGCGCACTGCCGCTGGGGCGCAACAGCCCGCAGCGCGCGCCGTTCGGCCTCTATGCCGAGCTGCTGTCGGGCAGCGCCTTCACCGCGCCGCGCCACGCCAACCAGCGCACCTGGCTCTATCGCCGCCAGCCTTCGGTGCGCAGCGGCCCGTACGCGACCATGCCGCATGCCCTGCTCAAGACCGGGGCCCGCGACGGCGTCGACATCCCGCCCGATCCGCTGCGCTGGCATCCCGCACCACTGGCCGCGGAGCCGCTCGACTTCGTGGAGAGCCTGCGCACGATGGTGCTCAACGGCGACCCCGACGCGCAGACGGGCGTCGCGGTGCACCTGTACGGCGCCAGCAGGCCCATGGGCCGGCGCGCCTTCGTCGACGTCGACGGCGAGCTGCTGCTGATCCCGCAGGAGGGCGCGCTGCGCGTCACCACCGAGCTGGGCGTGCTGCACGCCGCCCCCGGCGAGATCGTGCTGCTGCCGCGCGGCATGCTGTTCAAGGTCGATCCGGCGGTGGACGGCGAGCCGGCGCGCGGCTATGTCTGCGAGAACTACGGCGCCGCGTTCCGCCTGCCCGAGCTGGGCCCCATCGGCTCCAACGGCCTGGCCAACACGCGCGACTTCATCGCGCCCGACGCCGCGTTCGACGACGGCCCGGCGCAGCCGTGGGAACTGGTGCGCAAGTTCGGCGGGGCGCTGTGGCGCGCGCCGGCCGCGGCGTCGCCCTTCAACGTGGTGGCCTGGCACGGCAACCTCGTGCCCTATGTGTACGACACGCGCCGCTTCAACACCATCGGCTCGATCAGCTTCGACCACCCCGACCCGTCCATCTTCACGGCGCTCACCTCGCCGTCCGACACGCCGGGCTGGGCCAACTGCGACTTCGTCATCTTCCCGCCGCGCTGGATGGTGGCCGAGGACACGTTCCGTCCGCCCTGGTATCACCGCAACGTGATGAGCGAGTGCATGGGCCTGGTCCACGGGCAGTACGACGCCAAGGAGGAGGGCTTCCGGCCGGGCGGCCTCTCGCTGCACAACAGCATGGTGCCGCACGGCCCCGACGCCGACGCCTTCGACAAGGCCAGCGCCGCCGACCTGGCGCCGCGCAAGCTCGACAACACGCTGGCCTTCATGGTGGAAAGCCGCTGGCGCCTGCGGCCGACCGAGTACGCGCTCAACGGCGGCCACCTCGACACCACGTACGCCGATTGCTGGGCGCCCCTGCAGGACAACTTCAAGGTCTGACATGCTCGATTTCACGCACTCGGCCGAGGCCACGAGCTGGGTACTGTCCGCCAACGCGCCGGACACCGACTTCCCGATCCAGAACCTCCCGCTCGGCCGCTTCCGCCGCGCCGGCGCGAAGGAGGCCTGGCGCATCGGCGTGGCCATCGGCGACCAGGTGCTCGATCTCGCCGCGCTGGGCCAGCTCGATCCGCAGGTCGCGGTGCTGCTGGGCCCGCTGGCGCAAGGCGACCTGAACGGCTTCATGGCGCACGGCCGCGCCGCGCGCATCGCGCTGCGCCATGCGCTGTTCACGGGCCTGTCGGCGCAGCCCTCGGGCACCGCGTCGCTGTGGCGTGCGAAGGCCGGCGCGCTGCTGGTGCCGCAGGACGAGGCCGAGATGACGCTGCCATGCCACATCGGCGACTACACCGACTTCTACACGGGCATCCACCACGCGACGACGGTGGGCAAGCTGTTCCGGCCCGATGCGCCGCTGCTGCCGAACTACAAGTGGGTGCCCATCGGCTACCACGGCCGCAGTTCGTCGATCGGCGTCAGCGGCCAGCGCTTTCCGCGTCCGTGGGGCCAGACCAGGGGCGAGGGCGAATCGCCGGTGTTCGCGCCCACGCGCCGCCTCGACTACGAGCTGGAGTTGGGAATGTTCGTCGGCGTGCCCAACGCGCCCGGCACGCCGCTGGACATGGCACAGGCCGAGGCGTCGCTGTTCGGCGCCACGCTGCTCAACGACTGGTCGGCGCGCGACGTGCAGGCCTGGGAGTACCAGCCGCTGGGCCCGTTCCTGGCCAAGAACTTCGCCACCACCATCTCGCCGTGGATCGTGACGATGGAGGCGCTCGCGCCGTTCCGCGCGCCGTTCGAGCGCGACCCGCTGGACCCGCAGCCCTTGCCCTATCTCGACTCGGCCACCAACCGCGAGCGCGGCGCCATCGCCATCGCCCTCGAGGTGTGGATCCAGACGAACGAGATGCGCGCGCAGGGCCAGGCGGCCGTGCGCGTGTCGGCGAGCTCGTTCGCCGATGCGTACTGGACGCCCGCCCAGCTGCTGGCCCACCACGCCAGCAACGGCTGCAACCTGCAGCCCGGCGACCTGATGGGCAGCGGCACGCAGAGCGGCTCGGCCGCGAGCCAGGCCGGTTCGCTGCTGGAGCTGAGCCAGGGCGGCAAGCTGCCGTTCGCGCTGGCCAACGGCGAGACGCGCACTTTCCTGCAGGACGGCGATTGCGTGATCCTGCGCGGCCATTGCGAGGCCGAGGGCGCGCGGCGGATCGGCTTCGGCGATTGCGCGGGGACGGTGCTGCCGGCGGTCGAGCGCGGCTAGCGCGCCTCGGCGAGCACCGCCGCCGGCCTGCGCCGCGTGCCCCCGAACACCGCCGCGAACACGGCGATGCCCGCCACGCCGCAGGCCGCGTCCGTCCACAGCATGCCCTTGGTGCCCAGGTGGCTCTGCGCATAGCCGTCGACGAAGGTCATCAGCATGATGGGCGCGTTCGACACCGCCGACAGGAAGCTGAACTTGGTGGCGGCGGCCGTGTTGCCGATGGCCTCCAGCACCACCGCGCAGTAGGCGGCGTAGCACAGGCCCACCACGAAGGCGTAGGCGGACGTCCAGAAGATGTACTGGTTGGACGTGCGCGGGCACAGCGCCATGCCGGCGGCCGCGAGCACCAGCAGGAGGCCGAACACGCAGTAGGCCGCCTTGCGGTCCATGCGGTCGCACAGCCAGCCGCCGGCCAGGCAGCCGAGCGCCGAGATCAGGCCGCTCATGGCGCCGGTGACGAACGCGACGACGTTGGCCGACGCGTGCCATTCGTCCGCGATGGGCGACCACAGGTTCTGGGCCGCGCCGCTGCCGATGGGCAGCAGGCAGATCAGCAGCGCCAGCACGCCGACGCGCGAGCGCAGCAGGTCCCACAGGTCGACTCCGATGGCCTTCAGGTTGCCCCCCAGGCCCAGGTGGCCGACGGCCTCGACGTGGCCTTCCACCTTCAGCAGCGGGCGCGAGTCGTCCACCCACAGCAGGGCCAGGCAACACAGCACGCACAACGCGCCGAGCGCGGCGCCCGAGGCGGCGTCGCTGAGGCCGTAGTTCTGGATCAGCCACAGGCTCAGGCCGCCGCCCAGGCCCTGGCCGCCGAGATTGCCCGCCTGCGACCAGCCGCCGGCCTGGCCGCGCAGGGCGTCGGGCACCGTGGCGGCCATCAGGCTTTCCACGGCCATCGCCAGCAGCGTGGAGGTGAAGTTGCTGATCGTCAGCGCGATGCTGATCATCGTCAGCGACGGGTGCTCGCCCATCGCGGCCCGGCCCGCCAGCCACAGGCCGATGGCGCACACCGCCGTGGAGCCCACGTACCAGATCTTGCGCGTGAGCAGCGTGTCCACCAGCGGCGCCCACAGCCACTTGAAGATGAGCGAGATGTAGCTCAGGCCCACCACCACGGCGATGTCGGAGGTGCTGATGCCCTTCTTGCTGAGGTCGTAGGCGAGCGCCACCGTGAGAAAGCCCGGCACCGCGCCGAAGGGCACGAACAGCACGAGGAACAGGAACGGATGCGTGGCGTGGTGTCGCGCGCCGGCGGGCGGGGACGTGGCGGCTGGGCCCATGGCGGCTTTCGGTCGGACGGAACGCCCATTGTCCGCGCCCGGCCTTGCGCGAAGCCCCCGGGACGGCGGGCGCGTCGTGGCCGCGGCGACAATGGCCGCAATGACCGGCCCGCAACGCATCGTCTGCCTCACCGAGGAAACCACCGAGTGGCTGTACCTGCTCGGCGAGGAACGCCGCATCGTCGGCATCTCCGGCTACACGGTGCGGCCGCGCCGCGCGCGCGACGAGAAGCCGCGCGTGTCGGCGTTCCTCGACGGCAAGATCGACAAGATCGTGGCGCTGCGGCCCGACCTCGTGATCGGGTTCTCCGACATGCAGGCCGCGCTGGCCGACAAGCTGATCCGCGCCGGACTCAACGTGTTCATCACCAACCAGCGCAGCGTGGCCGAGATCTTCGCCACGCTGCGCCTGGTGGCCGGGCTGGTGCAGGCGGGCGATCGCGCCGAGGCGTGGATCGCGGCCTGCCAGGCGCGCCACGCCGCCATCGCCGCGGCCTCGGCCGCCTGGCCGCGCCGGCCGCGCGTCTACTTCGAGGAGTGGGACGAGCCGATGATCAGCGCGATCCGCTGGGTCTCCGAGCTGGTGGCCGTCGCCGGCGGCATCGACGTGTTCGAGGAGCTGGGCCTGCACGCCGGCGGCAAGGATCGCATCGTGCACGACCTGGCCGAGCCGCCGCGCCGCGCGCCCGACCTGATCGTGGGCAGCTGGTGCGGCAAGAAGTTCCGCGGCGCCAACGTGGCGGCGCGCCCGGGCTGGCAGGACGTGCCGGCCGTGGTGCACGGCGAGCTGCACGAGATCAAGTCCTGCGACATCCTGCAGCCGGGCCCGGCGGCGCTGACCGACGGACTGGAGCAGCTGCATCGCCTGTGCGCGGCGTGGGCGGCGAAGGCGAAGTAGGGGCGGCCGCAACTCTTGTCGCACATCGGCCGTCCTGCGCGCAGTCGCAGGACGACGAAGCAGGCCAGGTTCAGCGCTTCCAGCCCCGCGCCCGGGCCGCGGTCTCCGCGGCGGCGTCCAGCGTGTCGCCGTCGCGCATCGCGTCGATGGCGTGCAGCAGCGTCGGGCTGAGCGGGCTCGCGGCCGTGCGGTAGCCGCCGGCCTCGCCCTCGCGCGCGTTGGTGGCGTGTTCCAGCTGGGCCACCACCCAGCCCTCTGACTGCTTGCAGGCGATGCCCGACGACGCGCTGTCGAGCGCGAAGGTGCGGCAGTACTGGCCGGCGTGGTTGCGGAACGTCAGGCCCACGCCGACCTTGGCGTTGGGGTCGGTCACGGTGCCGCCGATGGTCTGCTCGAGGGCGTCGCGCAGGCCGCCCTGCGCGGTGATCGCGCCGTCGCCGGCCACGTTCAGCGCGAGGGCGTCGGCGCCGCCCGCTGCGGGATGCGGGGCCAGCAGGCGGGCGCCGACCAGCACGCCCAGCGCCAGGCTGGCGGCCATCGCGCCCCAGGTGGGCCAGCGCCAGCGGCGCTCGTGCGGCAGCGCGGCGCGGTGCGCATCGTTCGCGCCGGCGGGCAGCGGGTCGTTGGCGGCCGCGGGGTCCGGCATCGCCAGCAGGTCCAGCAGGCCCGCGGGCACCGGCTCCTCCAGCACCGGCGCGTAGGCCGACTGCAGGCTCGCGCGCAGCGCGCGCTCGCGCGCCACCGCGGTCGCCAGCGCGGGCTCGCGCGCGAGGCGGGCGTCGAAAGCGGAGACGTCCGGCGGCGGCAATTCGCCGTCCACATAGGCCATCACCGCGAGGCGGTCGTCTTCGGTCAGGGCATTCATGGCGTCAGGTCTCCGTCGCCCAGCATGGCTTGCAATGCGTCGCGGCCGCGCGCGAGGCGGCTGGTGAGCGTGCCGATGGGAACGTCCAGCACCTCCGCGGCTTCCTTGTAGGGCAGGCCCTCCACCAGCACCAGGCTCACGGCCATGCGCTGGTCCTCGGGCAGGCGCGCCATCGCCTTCTCGATGGACAGGCGGATGTCGCGGCTGCCCGTCTCCGAATAGCCGACGTGCTCGCCGGCCTCCTCGGGCGCCAGCACCTCGTCGCGGCGTCCGCGCGCACGCACCTCGTCGATCCACGCGTTCTTCATGATTCGAAACAGCCAGCTGTCCAGTCGGGTTCCATCCTGCCAATGGTCGAGGTGCTTCAGCGCACGCTCGACCGCGATCTGCACGAGGTCGTCCGCGTCCTCCCGGTGCCGGGTGACGGAGCGGGCGAAACGGCGCAGCCGCGGCAGCAGGGCCGCGATCTCCGCGCGCAACGCAAGGGGCGACAGGCTCATGACATGATGGGATAACGTCGTGGGGATGGATTTTCTTCCATGCGCCCGACGTTATCCCCACATGAGACCCGGAACTTGCCGAATCCTTGCGCTGGCGCTGCTTCTGTGCGGCAGCGCCCACGCGCAGTTGCGCCTGCCGTCGCTGGGCAACACGCTGTCGCCGATCGCGCGATCGCCGCTGCTGCAGCGCGTGGAGCCGGTGGTGGACACGGTGCTTGCGCCCGTCGACCTGGCCGCCGCGCGCCTGAACGAGGTGGCCGAGCGCGCGCGCGATCACCGGCGCGAGCTCGACCGCGATCCGCGGGGCGAGCTGATCGTCCGGGCCGAGCTGCTGGCCCAGCCGTCGTCGCCGGCGGCGCGCGACGCGCTGCTGGCCGCGGGCTTCATGCCGCTGCGGGAGGACGCGCTGGCGGGGCTGGACGAGGCCTTGCTGGTGCTGAAGGCGCCGGCCGGCGTGGCGCTCGCGGACGCGCTCGCGCGGGCGCGGGCGATCGACCCGGACGGGGCCTACGACTTCCACCATGTCTACGGCAGCAGCGGCAGCGTCGGCGCCGGCGCGGTGCCGGCGTCGTCGGCCGTTGCGCCGGCCGGCGCAACGGCAGTGCCGGCCGGCGACGGCGTGCTGCAGCTGGGCCTCATCGACAGCGGCGTCGACGTCCGTCATCCGGCCCTGCGCCGCGCCAGCATTCGCACGCACGGCTGCGCGGACGGCGGCCATCCGGCCGCGCACGGCACGGCGGTGGCCTCGCTGATGGTGGGCGAGACGGACGCCTTCCGCTCGGCGCTGCCGCGCGCCACGCTGTATGCCGCCGACGTGTACTGCGACGCGCCCACGGGCGGTTCGGTGGAGGCCATCGCGCGCGAGCTGGCGTGGATGGCGCAGATGCACGTGGCCGTCGTCAACATCAGCCTGGTCGGGCCGCCCGACCAGATATTGCAGCGTCTCGTGGCCCGCGCGATCGGGCAGGGCATGCTGATCGTCGCGGCCGTGGGCAACGACGGGCCCGCCGCGCCGCCGCTGTACCCGGCCTCGTGGCCCGGCGTCGTGGGCGTGGGCGCGGTGGACGGCCAGTTGCGGCTGCTGCCCGAGGGCGCGCGCGGGCCGCAGGTGATGTTCGTGGCGCCGGGCGCGGACATGGCCGCCGCGGGCGCCGGCACGCGCGCGTTCGTGCCGGTGCGCGGCACCTCGTTCGCGGCGCCGCTGGTGGCCGGATTGCTCGCGATGGACTACCAGCGGCCGCGGCCGCAAGGCGGCGGCGCGGCCGTCGCGAGCCTGGCAAGCGTGGCGCACGACCTGCCCCGGCCCGCGCCGCGCGACGGCATCGGCCGCGGACTGGTCGCCGAGGGCCTGCGCACCGCGCCGGATGCCGTCGAACTGGCCCGCGCGCGCTAGTTACGCATTGTTGCAAGTGCGCCGGAAGAAAGCCGGCGCGGGCGGCGTTCTCCCTTTGCAGGCTGCGAATCGTTCGCGAGCCATTCAGTCAAAGGTGAACCACATGATCCGCAAGCAAACCACTCTCCACACCGTCGCCGTGATGGCCCTGTCGACCCTGTGCGTCGCGATCTCGCCCGCGGCCAATGCCGGCGGCCTGCTGGGCGGCGGCGGCATGCACGGCGGCGGCCTCGGCGGCATGGGCAGCGGCGGCCTGACCGGCGGCCTCACCGGCAGCGGCCAGGTCAGCGGCAGCCTGCCCGCGATCAGCGGCACGCCGATCAAGGACGCCACCGGCAACATCGTCAACGCCACCCGGACCGATGCGGGCGGCGTGGTCGATGCGACCAAGTCCACCGCCGGCGACGCGGTGACCAACGCGAAGGCCGTCGCGGCCAGCGGGCAGGCGACCGCGGCCAGCGCGGCGGCCGGCGGCAAGGCCATGGCCGGCGCCGGCGTGCAGGCGGCGCGCGACGCGAAGGACCAGGCGGGCAACGTGGTCTCCGGAGCACGCTCCGCGGCGGGCGACGTGTCCGGCAGCGCCACCGGCAGCATCGGCGCCACGGCCGGCTCGGCCACGCAGACCTCCTCGTCCACGCCCGCGCCCGCGACCACGACCGCGCCGGCCACCGGCAACAAGACGGCGACCGCGCCCGCGCATTCGGCGACCGGCAACGCCGCGGGCAGCGGCAGCGGCTCGGCCACGCGTTCCACCTCGTCGACGGCCGGCCACCAGACGACGGCCACCGGATCCGGCAGCGGCGCGGCGCAAGGCTCGGCCTCGCGCCAGGGCGGCGTCAGCGTGAGCGCCAACGGCTCGGGCAGCGGCTCGGTGCAGCGCGGCCAGCAGGCGCAGGCTGCCAACTGACGCCTGGAGATCCAGGCGGGAAGGGCGCGGCGCGGGTCGCGCCCTTCGTCGTTTCAGGCCTCGGCCGGCCAGCGCCAGCCCAGCACCTGCCCGCGCGGATAGCGATGCTCGCGCACCGAGCCCAGCTGGTTGCCGCCGAGCAGCACGACGTCGTCGCCCTCGAGGCGCAGGAAGAACCCGACGTGGCCGCGCCAGCCTTGCGGATCCTCGCGCCACAGCACGGCCACGCAACCGTGCCGCGGCGCGTCGAGCGGCTCGCCCCATTCGAGCCAGCTGCGCGCCAGCGCCGAGCCGGTGCCGGCGATGCCCACGCGGGCCAGCGTCCAGTTCAGGAACGACGAGCACCAGCTGGCCTTGTCGTCGTAGCCGGCGATGTTGGTGCCGACGTGGTACTCGGTGATGCGCGGGTTGCTGCTGCCCGGCGCAAAGGCCTGCACACCCAGCTCGCGGCGCGCGACGCGCAGCCACGGCGCGCGCATCTCGTCGGCGACGCGCATGCGCAGCGACGTTGCCTGGTCCGACCACCACATCCCCATGCGCGCGATGAACTGCGGCGCCGGCTGGCCGTGGCGCACCGGATGGTCGGGCGGCAGCGCGGCGAAGCCGGCGTGCACCAGCGTCACCTGCGTGCCGTCGCGGCGCGGCTCGAACGACACCGACACCGTGGTCTTCTCGTGTGGCGCGAAGTTGACGCCGCGCCATTCGATGCAGAGCGCGTTCGGCGGATCCCAGGCGATGACCGTGCCGGTCTGCACGACGTGGCCGTCTCGCGATCCGGCCGCGGCGATCGTCTCGAACAACCGGCCGCCCAGGCGCGGCTCCAGGTGCAGCACGCTGAGGCCGCGGCCGCCCGCGCGGAACTTCAGGCCGTGGCGCCACCACGCGTCGATCTGCTCGGTGAACACCTCGAAGGCGATGGCCGGCGGGGCGTCGACGAAGACGCTGGCGCTGACGCGGTCGCCGCTCATCGCGCGGCCCGCTCGCGCGCGACGCGCTCGGCGCGCTTGCGGAACGACTGCATCTGCACGCCCCAGAACGCCTGCACGTCGCCCAGCCACGCCTGCAGGTCGGCCAGCGGCTGCGCCTCGAGGCGGTAGGTGCGGGCGCGGGCGTCGTCGTCGGGGCTCGTCGCGCCCACCTCGTGGATGACGCCGGCCTGGCGCAGCACCCGCAGGTGGCGGCTCATCGCCTGGCGCGACATCGCGAGCGCATCGGCGATCTCGCCGGCGCGTTGCGGGCCGTCGCGCAGCAGGCCCACCACCGCGCGTCGCGTGGGCTCGGCCAGCGCCTGCAGCGTGCGGTCGAGCGCCTGCGGATCGGTGGGGCCCGCGCGCCGGGTCATGCGGCGGGCTGATCGCGCACGCGGTGCATGAACCACCAGGCGTGGCCTTCGCAATCCTGGGCACCGTAGCTGCGGTCGCTCCAGTAGTCGTCGCCGTAGTCGTGCGTGGCCGGCTCGGACGTGACGACAGCCCCGTGCGCGCGGGCCTGCGCGCAATGCGCGTCGGCATCGTCCACGAACAGGCAGAGGGCCTGCGTGACGCGGCCGCCCACGTCCAGCGGGCTCGCGTGGCGCGTCTTGAACTCGCGGCCGGGTTCGACGTCGTCGCCCGGCCTGGCGCTGCTGCTCACGGACACCAGCGCGCCGCCGTAGGCCAGCTCGCTGTAGATGATCTGGCCGGGTTCGCCCTCGACCTTCAATCGCAGCTCGAAACCGAAGGCCTCGCAGAGCCAGGTTATGGCGGCGGCGGCGTCGCGGTAGAACAGGCAGGACGTGGCCTGGGGCCAGCCGGACGGCGGGGGCTTGCGCATGGGTCGCCTCGATGGTGATGGTCAACGAATGCGTTGATGATAAACCTGATCGTTTATCAAATGCAACGCCTCCGAACGCATCCCTAGAATGGCCGGGCCCCCCTTTCGGACTCGACCTCATGCAGAAGATTCTCCGCCGGCTCGCCGCCGTCGTCCTCGCCTCGGCGGGCGCCATGGCCTCGGCCGCTCCCGCCAAGGGGATGCTGCTGCCCGACGACGTGGTGCCGGAGGCCTACCGCATCGCGATCACGCCGCATGTGGCCGAGGCGAGCTTCGACGGCAGCGTCGACATCGACGTGCAGGTGCTGCGCGCCACGTCCCGCATCGTGCTGGACAGCGCCGACCTGGCCCTCGCGCGGGTCGTGCTCGACGACGAGGCCGAGCCTCCGACCGTCGCGTTGGAGCCGAAGCGCCAGCACGCCATCTTCACCTTCGCGCGCGAGATCGCACCAGGCCGCCACACGCTGCACATCGCCTACGCCGGCAAGATCAACGACCAGGCCTTCGGGCTTTTCAAGCTGCAGCATGCGACGCCGACGGGCCCGGCGACGTCGCTGTTCACGATGTTCGAGGACTCGGACGCGCGCCGCTTCGTGCCCGGCTGGGACGAGCCCGAACGCCGCGCCACCTTCGACCTCACGGTGACGGTGCCGGCAGGCCTGATGGCCGTGGGCAACATGCCGGCGGCCTCCACCGAGGCCCTGCCGGGCGACCTGAAGCGCGTGCATTTCGCGACGACGCCCAGGATGTCCACCTACCTGCTGTTCTTCGGCCTGGGTGACTTCGAGCGCGTGCACCGCGACGTGGCCGGCGTGGACGTGGGCGTGGTCGTCAAGCGCGGCGATGCGGCGCAGGCCGGGTACGCGCTGGACGCGGCCGCGAAGCTGCTGCCGTACTACAACGACTGGTTCGGCACGCCCTATCCGCTGCCCAAGCTGGACATGGTGGCGGGCGCCGGCGAGAGCGTCTCCTTCGGCGCGATGGAGAACTGGGGCGCGATCTTCTATTTCGAAAGAGACCTGCTGGTGGACGCCGGGCGGGCCACGGAGGACGACCGCCACCGCGTGTTCGAGACGGTGGCGCACGAGATGGCGCACCAGTGGTTCGGCAACCTCGTCACCATGGCGTGGTGGGACGACCTGTGGCTCAACGAAGGCTTCGCCACGTGGATGCAGGTCAAGGCCTCGCAGGCCGTGCATCCCGAGTGGCAGGGCTGGCCGGAGCGGGACGCGGGCAAGCAGCACGCGCTCGACGTCGACGCGCGCACGGGCACGCATCCGGTGATCATGCACATCGACGACCTCTCGCAGGTGGAGGGCTCCTTCGACGCGATCACCTACGGGAAGGGCGCGCAGGTGGTGCGCACGCTGGAGGCCTACGCGGGCGAGGACGCGTTCCGTGACGGCGTGCGCCGCTACATCGCGCGGCACGCCTACGGCAACACCGTCACCGACGACCTGTGGCGCGCGCTGGACGAGCACGCCGAGCGTCCCGTGGGCGCGATCGCGCGCGACCTCACGCTGCAGGCCGGCGTGCCGCTGATCGTCGAGCGCGACGCCCGCTGCGTGGACGGCAGCACGCAGGTCACGCTGGCGCAGGAGCGCTTCGCGATCGACCCGCCGCGCACCGGCCGCTGGCACGCGCCCGTGCGGCTCGCGGTGCTGGGCGGCGGCAGCGCGACGACGATCGTGGACGGCCCGGCGCCGCAAGCCGCCACGGTGCCCGGCTGCGGCCCGCTGGTGATCAACGCGGGCCAGTCCAGCTACCTGCGCGTGCGCTACACCGACGCCGGCCTCGCGGCGCTGGCCGCCGCGTTCGACCGCCTGGGCGTCGACGACCAGCTGGGCCTGCTGGGCGACACGCAGGCGCTGGCGCTGGCCGGCCGGCTGCCCATGGGCACCTGGCTGGGCCTGCTGCGCCGCGTGCCGCCGCAGGCCGATGCGCAGGTGTTGCAGACGCTCGCGCGCCAGCTCGTCTTCCTCGACGTCCTCCACGACGGGCTGCCCGCCCAGGCGGCGTTCCGCCAATTCGCGCGCGCGCAGCTGGCGCCCGTCTTCGCCCGCGTCGGCTGGCAGGGCGCGGCGGGCGAGTCCGGCGCCGTCACCACCTTGCGCGCCCGACTGGTCGAAGCGCTGGGCCGGTTCGACGACGCGGCGGTCGTGGCGGAGGCCAGCCGCCGGTTCCGGCTCTCGCTGGCCGATCCCGCGAACGCCCAGGGCGAGTTGCGCGATGCCTTGCTGAACGTGGTCGCCCGGCAGGCCGACGCGGCGACCTGGGAGGCGCTGCACAAGCTGGCCAGGGCGGCGCCGTCCGAGGTGCAGAAGTCGGACCTGTACCAGGCGCTGGGCCTTGCGCGCGACCCGGCGGTGGCGGATCGCGCGCTGGCGCTGGCGATCTCGGGCGAGCCGCCGGCGACGGTCGCCGGAACGCTGCTGGCGGTCGTCGCGGGCGAGCATCCCGCGACGACGCTGGACTTCGTCACCGCACGCTGGGCCCGGGTCGAGCCCTTGTTCGGATCCGGCGCGGCCGCCAAGGTCGCCACCAGCTTCTTCGGCAACGCCGCCGATCGCGCGATGCTCGCCCGCCTGGACGGTTTCGTCGCGGCCCATGTCCCGGCCGGGACGCGCGTCAGCGTGGTCCGGGCCTCGGCGCTGATCCGCTACCGCGCGGTCCTGCGCGAGCAGCGCCTGCCCGAGGCCGACCGCTGGATCGCCGGCGCCACGGCGATGTAACGAGCCTCCCCGGAACAGGGGTTCATGGATGGCCGGCGTTGACGTCCGGCAACATTTGGATACGATGAAATCGGATCCGACACAGGCCTCACGTCGAGCCAGGGATCCGGGAGGAATCGGGGCATGAGCACTTCGGCATCGACATCCGCCGCGGCCCTGACGGCCGCCGAACGCGCGCAGGTCCAGCGCGCCAACGTCTCCGGCCTGCACCCCGTGGTGTTCGTCCACGGGCTGTGGCTGCTGCCCGGCAGCTGGCAGCGCTGGGCCGAGGCCTTCGAGGAGGCCGGCTACGTCGCGCTGACGCCCGACTGGCCCGACGACCCGGCCACCGTGGCCGAGGCCAACGCCAACCCCGCCGTGATGGCCAACAAGACGGTGGGCCAGGTGGCCGACCACTTCTCGGCGGTCATCGGCCAGCTCGAGCGCAAGCCGGCCGTCGTCGGCCATTCCTTCGGCGGGCTGCTGGCGCAGATCCTGGCCGGGCGCGGCCAGTCGGCCGTCACCGTGGCCATCGCCCCGGCGCCGTTCCGCGGCGTGCTGCCGCTGCCGTTCTCGGCGCTGAAGGCGTCGTGGCCGGTGCTGGGCAACCCGGCCAACCGCAACCGCGCCGTGCCGCTCAGCGACGAGCAGTTCCGCTACGCGTTTGCCAACGCGGTGAGCGAGGACGAGGCCCGGGAGCTGTACCGCACCTACGCCGTGCCGGCGCCCGGCGCGCCGCTGTTCCAGGCCGCCGCGGCCAACCTGAACCCGTGGACGGAGGCGCAGGTGGACACGCTCAACCAGGAACGCGGCCCGCTGCTGATCGTCTCCGGCCAGAAGGACCACACGGTGCCCTGGGCGATCGCCAGCGCGTCGTTCCGCCAGCAGCAGGCCAACCCGGGCCTCACGGAGATCGTGGAGCTGCCCAACCGCGGCCATTCGCTGGTCATCGACGGCGGCTGGCGCGAGGTGGCCGACACCGCGCTGGCGTTCGTGCGCCGCTTCGCGGTGGCTGACACCTTCGAGTCGGCCTACCTCTTCAGCGAGGAAACGGATCGCCGCGTCGCCGCCTGAGCTCGGCTCAGGCGTCCACGCTGCCCTTGGCGATGCGCGCCGCCAGCTTCAGCAGCGTGGGCACGCGCTTCCTGCCGTGCATCATGCGCACGCGCGCCTTCGCGGCGCCGAGATCGATGCCCGCGCAGGTGATCACCAGCGGCGCCGTCTCCTCCTCGCGGTGCAGCTCGAACTGCTCGGGCGTGTCCTTGAAGCCCGTCTTCGCGACGCCGATGACGGCCGTGCGGCCGCCCAGCGTGTCGTGCAGGCGGCGGCCGAGGCCCGGCGTCTCCTGGGCGTCGAGGTGGACGAAGCCGTCGAGCACGATCAGCTCGGGCTGAAGGCGGTTGGCGTCCAGCAGCTGCACCAGCCAGGGCAGGGCGCGCAGGTCGAGCTCGCCCTTGGCGGGCTTCTCCACGTGCTCGATGCGCAGCGAATAGTTCTTCGTGCCCTCGAAGGCAACCCAGTCGTCGAAGGCGACCGCGGCGACGCGGGCGGTATCGCCCTGGATCTGGAAGTCCATGACCAGTTTCATGGACGCATTGTCGCCGCGCTCAGCGGGCCCGGCCTTTCGGCCAGCGGCCCTCGGCCTGCAGCGGGGCCACGGTGGCGGCGAAGGTCTCGCCCACGTCGATGACCAGGTGCAGGATGGCGCTCGAATCCGGGCTCGTGTGCAGCGCGGCGCGGGCGTCGGCGATGCGGGCGCGCAGGCTGGCGAGCTTGACGGGGATCTCCACCGGCGGCGACACGGCGCGCAGGGCCGGCAGCTTGCCGATCAGCGTCAGCATGTCCTCGCGCGCGTCGAGCAGGCGCGAGATCTCGACGGCCGTCGGCTGCTCGTAGCGCGCCTGTTCGACGAGTTCGACCAGGTCCTTCGCGCTCGCGCCGAACTCGTCCACCACCGCCTCGAACTCACGCTGATCCATCGTTGCTCCCGGGCTGAATGCCATGCGATTGTGCAGCCAAAGGAGGATGCGCCAAGCCCGGGGATCCCGCAAGCCTGAGAATCTGTGAATGGATCCCGAGCGGGTGTGTGGGATTCGTTCGCAGGTTCTTAGTCGCCGCGCTTCGTCGCGACCAGCGTCTGCACCGTGCCCGTCTCCAGCCGCCCGCGATCCGGCTCCTCCGCGGCGAGCGGCTCGCATTCCTTCATCGTCGCCAGGCAGCGCTCGGTCAGGCGCTGGTAGGTGGCCGTGCCCTCGCGCTTCCACGCCAGCTCCTGGTCGCTCAGCTCGCGCAGGATCTTCGCCGGCACGCCCGCGGCCAGCGAGCGCGCGGGCACCTTCAGGCCGGCGCGCACGAACGCGCTGGCGGCCACGAAGGCGCCGGGGCCGATCTCGGCCTCGTCCATCACCACCGCGTTCATGCCCACCAGCGCGTCGGCGCGGATCACGCAGCCGTGCAGGACGGCGCCGTGGCCGATGTGGGCGTTGTCCTCCAGCAGCGTGTCCGAGGCCGGGAAGCCGTGGATGACGCAGGTGTCCTGCACGTTGCAGCCGGCCTTGAGCACGATGCGGCCGAAGTCGCCGCGCAGGCTGGCGCAGGGGCCGACGTAGGCGCCGGGCCCGATCACCACGTCGCCGATGAGCACGGCCGTGGGGTGGACGTACGCGCTCGGGTCGACCACGGGGCGCAGGCCGTCGATCTCGTAGCTGGGCATTCGGGTTTTCCTCGAGTCATGGTGGACTGGCGCGCGTGGACTTGCGCCAGATCAAGACGGAGTTTAAGATTGACCGACCGGTCGGTCAAAGAATATTGGAAAAACCGACCCGGTGGGGGAGACAACCCCGCAGCCATTCTCTTCTTGCCAGGGCCAACCATGTCCGAAGCCACCCTCCTGTCCTCGCCCGACGCGCTCGTGCTGGTCGCGCAACGCGGCGCGGTGCGCACGCTCACGCTCAACCGGCCCGCGGCGCTCAACAGCTTCACGCAGGACATGCACGTCGAGCTGCGCGCCGCGCTCGACGGCGCCGCCGCCGACCCGGCCGTGCGCGCCGTGCTGATCACCGGCGCCGGCCGTGGTTTCTGCGCCGGCCAGGATCTCAACGACCCGGGCATGGCCGCCGGCGCCGACGGCAAGCCCGACATCGCCGCCGTCATCGAGGCCAACTACCGCCCGCTCGCGCTGCGCCTGCAGGCGATGCCGGTGCCGGTGGTCTGCGCCGTCAACGGCGTGGCCGCCGGCGCGGGCGCCAACTTCGCGTTCTGCTGCGACATCGTGCTGGCCGCGCGCTCGGCCAGCTTCATCCAGGCGTTCGCGAAGATCGGCCTGATCCCCGACTGCGGCGGCACCTGGCTGCTGCCGCGCCTGGTGGGCCGTTCGCGCGCGCTCGCGCTAGCGCTCACGGGCGACAAGCTGTCGGCCGCCGACGCGGAGCGCTTCGGCCTGATCTGGCAGGTGGTGGACGACGCCGACCTGCCGGCGCAGGCGCTCGCGCTGGCCGACAAGCTGGCCGCGATGCCGTCCAGGGCGCTGGTGGCCACGCGCCAGGCGCTGGACGCGTCGCAAGCGCTGTCGCTGGCCGACGCGCTGGCGCTGGAGGCGCGCGTGCAGGGCGAACTGGGCCGCGCGCACGACTTCGCCGAGGGCGTGGCGGCGTTCCAGCAGAAGCGTCCGGCCGTCTTCAAGGATCGTTGATGAGCGACGCCCGGCCGCCAGCAGTCGCTCGCCCCGCAGCCGTCAGGCGGAGGGACATCTCGTGTTAACGCCGCAACGCATCGCCGAGCGCGTCCGCGACCACATGTGGGCGACGGATCGCGCGTCGCAGGGCATGGGCATGGAGGTCGCGGCCATCGGCCCCGGCACCTGCACGATGACCATGACCGTGCGCGCGGACATGCTCAATGGCTACGGCACCTGCCAGGGCGGCCTGCTTGCCGCGCTGGCCGACTCGTGCTTCGCGTTCGCCTGCAACGCCTACAACGAGATCACCGTGGCCTCGGGCTTCAACGTGGAGATCGTCGCCCCGGGCAAGCTGGGCGACGTGCTCACCGCCACCGCCGTCGAGCTGAGCAAGTCCGGCCGCATGGGCGTCTACGACGTCGACGTGCGCAACCAGCGCGGCGAACGCGTCGTGGCGTTCCGCGGCCGTTCGTACACCATGAAGGGCAAGCCCGTCCTTCCCGTCGCCGAGTGAGCTGACATGCCGATCCATCCGCTCCGTCCCACCGAACTCGACCCGATCGAACGCGCCAGCCGCGACGAGATCGCCGCGCTGCAGCTCGCGCGCCTGCGCGAGACGCTCGCGCACGTGTACGCCAACGTGCCGCACTACAAGCACGCCTTTGACGAGAAGGGCGTGCATCCGTCCGACTGCAAGACGCTGGCCGACCTCGCGAAGTTCCCGTTCACGGGCAAGGCCGACCTGCGCGCCAACTACCCGTTCGGGATGTTCGCCGTGCCGCGCGAGCAGGTGGCGCGCGTGCACGCGTCCTCGGGCACTACGGGCAAGCCCACGGTGGTGGGCTACACGCAGGCCGACATCGACCACTGGGCGAACCTGGTCGCGCGCTCGCTGCGCGCCGCGGGCGTCCGCAAGGGCGACATGGTGCACGTGGCCTACGGCTACGGCCTGTTCACCGGCGGACTGGGCGCGCACTACGGCGCCGAGCGCCTGGGCTGCACCGTGGTGCCGATGTCGGGCGGCCAGACGGAGAAGCAGGTGCAGCTGATCACCGACTTCAAGCCCGACGCGATCATGGTCACGCCGTCGTACATGCAGGTGATCTGCGAGGAGTTCCGCCGCCAGGGGCTGGATCCGCGCGCGATGAGCATCAAGGTTGGCATCTTCGGCGCCGAGCCGTGGACGGAGGCGATGCGGCGCGACATCCAGCAGGCGGCCGACATCGACGCGGTGGACATCTACGGCCTGTCCGAGGTGATGGGCCCCGGCGTGGCCAGCGAGTGCGTGGAGACGCAGGACGGCCCGGTGATCTGGGAAGACCATTTCTATCCCGAGATCATCGACCCCGAGACGGGCGAGGTGCTGCCCGACGGCGAGGAGGGCGAGCTCGTGTTCACCACGCTCACCAAGCAGGCCTTCCCGGTGATCCGCTACCGCACGCGCGACCTCACGCGCCTGCTGCCGCCCACCGCGCGCAGCATGCGCCGCATGGGCAAGATCGTGGGCCGGTCCGACGACATGTTGATCATCCGCGGCGTGAACCTGTTCCCCACGCAGATCGAGGAGATCGTGCTGGCGCATGGCGCCCTCGGCGGCCAGTACCAGCTGGTCGTCACGCGCGATGGGCTGCTGGACAAGGTCGAGGTGCTGTGCGAGTTGTTGCCCGCGCACGCGAACAGCGATCCGGGCGCGGTCGGCCGCGACCTGCAGGAACGCATCAAGACGCTGACCGGCGTGAGCACCGCGGTGCGCGTCGGCCCGCCCGATTCGATCGAACGAACCCTGGTCGGCAAGGCGCGTCGCGTCGTCGACCAAAGAAAGAAGTAAGGAGCACGCGATGTATACGCAAGCCATGGACACCGCGCCGAAGGAAGAGCGCGCCGCCATCCGCAACGCCGACGAGGTCGTCGCCGAGCAGGCCTTCGAGGCCGCGCTCGACAACGAGGGCTTCATCGAGGCCAAGGACTGGATGCCGGATCACTACCGCAAGACGCTGGTGCGCCAGATCAGCCAGCACGCGCACTCCGAGATCGTGGGCATGCTGCCCGAAGGCAACTGGATCACGCGCGCGCCCACCCTGAAGCGCAAGGCCATCCTGCTGGCCAAGGTGCAGGACGAGGCCGGCCACGGCCTGTACCTGTACGCGGCCGGCGAGACGCTGGGCACCTCGCGCGACCAGATGCTGGACGCGCTGCACACCGGCAAGGCCAAGTACAGCTCCATCTTCAACTACCCCACGCTCACCTGGGCCGACGTGGGCGTGGTCGGCTGGCTGGTGGACGGCGCGGCCATCATGAACCAGATCCCGCTGTGCCGCTGCTCGTACGCGCCGTACGCCCGCGCCATGGTGCGCGTTTGCCGCGAGGAGTCGTTCCACCAGCGCCAGGGCTACGACGCGCTGCTGACGATGATGCAGAAGGGCACGCCCGCGCAGCGCGCGATGGTGCAGGACGCCACCAACCGCTGGTGGTGGCCCAGCCTGATGATGTTCGGGCCGCCCGACGACCAGTCGCCCAACACGGCGCAGTCGATGCGTTGGGGCATCAAGCGCATCACCAACGACGAGCTGCGCCAGAAGTTCGTCAACGCCGCCGTCGAACAGGCCAGGATCCTCGGCGTCACCTTGCCCGATCCCGACCTGAAGTGGAACGAGGCGCGCGGCGAGCATGACTTCGGCGCAATCGACTGGAGCGAGTTCTGGCAGGTCGTCAACGGCGACGGGCCGTGCAACAAGGAACGCCTGGCCGAGCGCGTGGACGCGTGGAACGACGGCGAGTGGGTGCGCGAGGCGGCCCTCGCGCATGCCCGCAAGACCGCTGCCCGCGCCCAGAAGCAAGCCGCCTGAACAGGAAGACATCGCCATGACCGCATCCAAGACCGACATCGCCAACGCCCAGGCCCAAGCCCATGAGTGGCCGCTGTGGGAGGTGTTCGTGCGCCCCAAGGCCGGCCTCGACCACAAGCACTGCGGCAGCCTGCACGCCGCCGACTCGAAGATGGCGCTGCAACTGGCGCGCGAGGTCTACACGCGGCGCCAGGAAGGCATCAGCGTGTGGGTCGTGCGCTCCGACCAGATCGTCGCGTCCGACCCGGCCGACAAGGCGATGCTGTTCGATCCGATGGAAGACAAGGTCTACCGCCACCCGACGTTCTACGAGCTGCCGCCCGAAGTGGGCCACATGTGAGGACGCGGCCATGACGACCACCTTTGCCCCTCTTCCGACCACCGCGAGCAGATCCGCCGCCGTCGCGTCGACCACCACCGAGTCCATCGTCTTCGCGCCGACGCCGCAGCAGGCGTACCTGGTGCGCATCGGCGACACCTGCCTGATCCACGCGCAGCGCCTGGCCGAGTGGAGCGGACACGCGCCCATCCTCGAGGAGGACATCGCGCTCACCAACCTCGCGCTGGACCTCGTGGGCCAGGCGCGCGCGCTGCTCACCCACGTGGGCGCGCAGACCGGCTTCGACGAGGACCAGCTCGCGTTCCTGCGCAACGAGCGCGACTTCCGCAACTTCACGCTCGCCGAGCTGCCGGGCCGCAAGGCGGGACGCGATTTCGCGGACGCCATCGTCCGCAACTTCCTGATCGCGGCGTGGATGAACGTCCTGTGGGAGAAGCTGGAGTCGTCCAGCGACGCCGAGATCGCCGCCATCGCCGGCAAGGCCGTGAAGGAGTCGCGCTACCACGTGGCCCACGCGGCCGACTGGGTGGTGCGCCTGGGCGACGGCACCGACGAATCGACGCGCCGCACGCGCCAGGCGGTGGCCCGGCTGTGGCCGTACGCCGCGGAGCTGTTCGAGACCGACGCCGTCGACACCGCCGCCGCCGAGAGCGGCCTGGGCCCGCTGCGCGTCGCGCTGCAGGCCGGGTGGCAGGCCATCGTCGAGCCGGTGTTCGCGGAGGCGGGGCTGGCGATCCCCGCCGCGAGCGCGTTCCGTTCCACCGGATCGAAGGGCGTGCACAGCGAGCACATGGGCTACCTGCTGGCCGAGATGCAGACGCTGCAGCGCAGCTTTCCGGGCGGCGTGTGGTGAATGCCCTGATCGCGCCATCGCCGCGCGTCGCGCATGCCTGGCGCGTGCTGCACGACGTGCTCGATCCGGAGGTGCCGGCGATCTCCGTCACCGATCTCGGCATCGTGCGCGACGTGATCGAGCGCGACGACGCGCTGGAGGTGGTGGTCACGCCGACGTACTCGGGCTGCCCCGCCACGGAGGTCATCGAGCAGTCGATCGCGGAGGCGATCGTCGCCGCCGGCCTCGGGCCCGCGCGCGTGACGCAGCGGCGCGCGCCCGCGTGGACCACCGACTGGATCACGCCCGAGGGCCGCGAGAAGCTGCGCGCCTATGGCATCGCGCCGCCGGGTTCCTGCGCCTCGTCGGCGACCGGCAGCAACGCCGCGCCGATCCGCCTGATGGCGCGCAACGTGGCGTGCCCGCGCTGCGGCAGCGCGCAGACCGAGCGCCTGTCCGCGTTCGGTTCCACCGCCTGCAAGTCGCTGTACCGCTGCATCGCGTGCCGCGAGCCCTTCGAACACTTCAAGCCGATCTAAGCCATGGCCACAGACACCCATTTCCATCCGCTCAAGGTTCGTTCGGTGCGCCCCGAGACCGACGAGGCGATGGTCGTCTCGTTCGACATCCCCGACGCGCTCGGCGAGCGCTTCCGCTTCACGCAGGGGCAGTACCTGACGCTGCGCCAGCGCATCGCCGGCGAGGAGGTGCGCCGCTCGTACTCGATCTGCGCGGGCATCGACGACGGCGAGCTGCGCGTGGGCGTGCGCCGGGTGCGCGGAGGCCGCTTCTCGAACTGGCTGGCGGAGAACCTGCGCGCCGGCGACACCATCGACGTGATGCCGCCGCAGGGCCGCTTCTTCGTGCCCGTCGACGCGAGCGCGTCGCGCAACTACCTGTGCGTGGCCGGCGGCAGCGGCATCACGCCGATGATCTCCATCATGAGGACGGTGCTGCGCAACGAGCCGGGCAGCCGCGTCACGCTGGTCTACGGCAATCGCCGCGCGGCCTCGACGATGTTCAAGGAGGAGCTCGAGGATCTCAAGAACCGCTACGTGACGCGCGTGTCGCTGCACCACGTGTTCTCGGAGGAGCGCGTCGATTCGCCGCTGAACCAGGGCGTGCTCGATCGCGCCAAGCTGGGCGAGTTCCTCGGCCACCTGATCCGGGCCGACCGCATCGACCACGCGTTCATCTGCGGCCCGTTCATGATGAACGACGAGGCCGAGGCCGCGCTGCTGGCCGCCGGCGTGGCCGCGGAGCGCATCCACGTGGAGCGCTTCGGCGTGCCCATCCCCGCCGACACCGGCATGGGCGTGCAGTCCGCGCCGGTGCAGTCGCCCGCGCCGGGCGACGCGGCCGACTGCCATCTCACCGTGGTGCGCGACGGCGTCACCCACCAGGTGGAGTACCGCGAGAGCGACGTCAACCTGCTGGACGCCTGCGCCGGCGCCGGCCTGGACGTGCCGTACTCGTGCAAGTCGGGCGTATGCGGCACCTGCCGCGCGCACCTCGATTCGGGCGAGGTGAGAATGACGCGAAACTACGCGCTCGAGAAGCGCGACCTGGACGCAGGGTTCATCCTCACGTGCCAGGCGCATCCCACCACGCCCGAAGTGCGCATCTCCTTCGACCACCGCTAGGACGATCTCGTGAGTCTGATCTCCGAATCTTCCTCTTGGCGCCGCGGGCGCCTGCCGAAGGGGTCTGGCATCTCCTCGAATCGCGCCGCTTCGCTGCATGACAATCGGCGTGGCCTCCGCGATTCGAGGCAATGCCTGACCCCGGATTCGCAGGGGATCGGGGTCAGGCATTGCCTTCGTCCGCGGTCGAGGTCCTCGCCGCTGCCGGTGCCTTGGCGCGGACGAAGGAGATGCCAGACCCCTCCGGCGATGCCCGGCAATTCGACAAACCGGCGACTCTGATGGCCCGAACCCGCTCCGCCACCTATGACGACCAGCGCGACGCGATCCTCGCGCGGGCCGCGGAGCTGTTCGCCGACCACGGCTACACGGCCACCTCGATGAACGACATCGCGGCCGCCTGCGGCACCTCGAAGGCCGGTCTCTACCACTACTACCGCGACAAGCGCGAGCTGCTGTTCCAGATCACCGTGGGCCACGTCGCGCGGCTGGAGCAGTTCGTGCAGGAGGTGCTGCGCGAGACCGCCGGCGCCGAGCCCGACGCGCGGCTGCGCGCGCTGATCCTGCGCTTCGTGCGCGAGTACGCCGATGCGCAGAACGAGCACCGCGTGCTCACCGAGGACGTGCGCTTCCTCGAGGAGCACGAGCGCGTCCAGGTGCTGGAGCCGCAGCGCCGCGTGGTGGCGGCGTTCGCCGACGCCATCGCGGCGGTGCGCCCGAACCTGGCGCGCAACGAGCTCGACCGGCCGCTGGCGATGCTGCTGTTCGGCATGATCAACTGGATGTTCACCTGGCTGCGCCCCGACGGCAGCCTCACCCACGAACAGATGGCGCCCGTGGTGGCCGACCTGTTCTTCGGCGGCCTCGAGGCGGTGCGCAAGCCGCGCGCGGCGGGCCGCCAGAGTTCCCCCATTCCTTCCCTGACCGATTGATGGAGACGACCGAGATGAACACGAAGATCCGCTTTCCGTTCCACGCCCTGGTGTCGGCCGTGCTGGCGCTGGCCGCCGGCGCCGCGCTGGCCGACATCAACGTGGGCGTGACGGTGTCGGCCACCGGCCCCGCCGCGTCGCTGGGCATCCCGGAGAAGAACACCATCGCCCTGATGCCGCAGACCATCGCCGGCCAGAAGGTGAACTACATCGTGCTGGACGACGGCTCCGACACCACCAAGGCGGTGAGCAACACGCGCAAGCTGATCACCGAGGACAAGGTCGACATCATCCTGGGCTCCACCGTGACCCCCAACTCGCTGGCCATGATCGACGTCGTGAGCGAGGCGCAGGTGCCGATGATCTCGATGGCCGCGTCGGCCAAGATCGTCGAGCC
>JABCYW010000047.1 GCA_013289985.1 Betaproteobacteria bacterium
CGGCTGCGGCGCGAGGCGCGCAACGTGTTCCTGGTGGGCTCAGGCGAAGATCCGGCGCAGCAGCGCAAGCCCATCTTCGAGATCGAGCACTCCACGCTGTCCGACTGCCTGGCCTATTTCGAGCAGTTGCACCTGGAGGGCGCGCGTGCCGACATCGCCGACAAGGTGGTGCGCGAGATCCGCAGCCGCCTCACCTTCCTGAACAACGTGGGCCTGAACTACCTGAGCCTCGATCGCAGCGCCGACACGCTCTCGGGCGGCGAGGCGCAGCGCATCCGGCTCGCATCGCAGATCGGCTCCGGCCTCACCGGCGTGATGTACGTGCTCGACGAGCCGTCCATCGGCCTGCACCAACGCGACAACGATCGCCTGATCGCCACGCTGCGCCACCTGCGCGACCTCGGCAACTCGGTGCTGGTGGTGGAGCACGACGAGGACATGATCCGCGCCTCCGAGTTCTGCATCGACATGGGCCCGGGCGCCGGGCGCCACGGTGGGCAGGTGATCGCGCAGGGCACGCCCGACGAGGTCGCGGCCAATCCCGACTCGCTCACCGGCAAGTACCTCTCGCGCGTGCTCCGCATCGAGGTGCCGGCCGAACGCCATCCGTGGCGCGACGAGCCCCAGGACGACGATCCGCAGAACGCCACCCGGCTGCGCCTGCGCGGCGCGCGCGGCAACAACCTGAAGAACGTGACGGTGGACATTCCGGTGGGCCTGTTCACCTGCGTCACCGGGGTCTCGGGCTCGGGCAAGTCCACGCTGGTCAACGACACGCTCTACACCGCCGTCGCGCGCGAGTTGTACGGCAGCCACGCCGAGCCCGCGCCGCACGACGCGCTGGAGGGCCTGGAGGCGTTCGACAAGGTGATCAACGTCGACCAGAGCCCCATCGGCCGCACGCCGCGCTCGAATCCGGCCACCTACACCGGCCTGTTCACCCCCATCCGCGAGATGTTCGCCGAGGTGCCGGCGGCGCGCGAGCGCGGCTACGGGCCGGGCCGCTTTTCGTTCAACGTGTCGGGCGGCCGCTGCGAGAGCTGCCAGGGCGACGGCGTGCTGAAGGTGGAGATGCACTTCCTGCCCGACGTCTACGTGCCCTGCGACATCTGCCACGGCAAGCGCTACAACCGCGAGACGCTGGAGGTTCTCTACAAGGGCAAGCACATCGCCCAGGTGCTGGAGCTGACGGTGGAGGACGCACTGGAGTTCTTCAGCGCGGTGCCCAACATCGCGCGCAAGCTGCAGACGCTGCTGGACGTGGGCCTGGGCTACATCACGCTGGGCCAGAGCGCCACCACGCTGTCGGGCGGCGAGGCCCAGCGCGTGAAGCTCGCGCTGGAGCTGAGCAAGCGCGACACCGGCCGCACGCTCTACATCCTCGACGAGCCCACCACGGGCCTGCACTTCGCCGACATCCAGCTGCTGCTCACCGTGCTGCACCAGCTGCGCGACGCCGGCAACACCATCGTGGTCATCGAGCACAACCTGGACGTCATCAAGACGGCCGACTGGGTGATCGACATGGGCCCCGAGGGCGGCGCCGGCGGCGGCACGGTGGTGGTAGAGGGCACGCCGGAGGACGTGGCGGCCTGCCCGGCGAGCCACACCGGAACGTACCTGGCGCGGCTGCTCGGCGAGTGAAGAGCAGGCTCAGCCGGCGCTGACCACCCGGTCGCGCCCGTTGTCCTTGGCCTGGCGCAGCGCCGCGCCGGCCCGCGCCAGCCAGGCCGGTGCCGGTTCGCCCTCGCGCGCCCGCGCCAGCCCGACCGAGAGCGTCACGCGCTCCGCGTCGCCCTGCTCCGGCCGGCGGATGCGGGCGCCGCCGATCTGGGCCCGCACGCGATCGGCCAGCAGGAGCGCCGCGGCGGCGTCGAGGCCGGGCACCAGCAGCCCGAACGCCTCGCCGTCCACCCGCGCGAGCGTGGCGCCGGCGGGCACCAGCCCGAGCAGGGCGTCGGCCACCGCCTTGAGCACCTGGTCGCCGAATTCCCGGCCGTAGGCCTCGTTGATGCGCTGGAAGCGGTCGATGTCGGCCATCAGCAGCCAGGTGCCGCGCGTCTCCGGCGGCGCAGCGCCCGCGGGCGCCTTCGCCGCGTCGATGGCGGCCCGCGCATCGCGGGCGCCCGCCGCCGGCGCGGCCGGCGCGGCGAGGCAGGCCGCCACCGCCTGGTCGAACGCGCGCCGGTTGGACAGGCCGGTGAGCGAATCGCGCAGCGAATCCTCGCGGGCGCGGCGCACCTCCTCGCGCAGCCGGTCGATCTCGCGCCGGCTGTCGGCCAGGCGCTGCTGCAGGCCGCCGATCTGGCTGCGCATCGTGCCGGTGTCGGCGATCACCTCGGCGACGACGTCGGCCAGCTTCCGGGGCGGCGGGCCGTTGTGGGCGGCGTCGTCGATACCCCTGGCGGTATCGCCACGAACCAGGGCACCGGCCAGCTGCGCCAGCGAGGCGCTGTAGCGCGCCGCGTGGGCGCCGGCCGCGCCGGCGGCATCGCCGATGCCGCCGAGCACGCGCTGCATCTGGTCGACGACGCGCCGGGCGGCCTCCGGCGTGACGTCCGCCACGTGGCGCGCGAACAGGGCGTGGGTGGCGAACTCGTCGAGCGCGCCCTCGCGCGCCAGGTGCTCGTCGATCGCGGCGCGCAGCGGCGGATTGGTCTGCGCGACGTAGTCGAACCAGATGGCGTAGCTGACGGGATGCAGCCCGGCCTGCTGGCGCGACATCCACGGCAACGCCTGGCGCAGCAGCTCGGTGCTGCGCTCGATGCTCATTTCGTATCTCAATCAGACCTCAACAACGGTGTTTATAAAGGGCCGCCCTCGCTCACGGAGACCGTGACGGGGCGCACTCCTGTCGTGCATTCTGCCTGTGCGTCACACGCGGTTACGTGACGTCCATCGCGCCGGGGAGGGAATTGGCCAGGACGTCCCGTCCAGCCCATGCGCGCAGGCAAAAAAAACCGGCGCGGCGACTTTCGTCGCGGCGCCGGTTCCGGGCGTTGCGCTGGCGGCCGGCTGCGCGGCCGCGCGGCGATCAGCTCAGGTGGCTGTTGATCAGCTTGGTCATCTCGAACATCGAGACTTGCGCCTTCTTGAAGATTTCCTTCAGCTTGGCGTCGGCGTTGATCATCGTGCGCTTGGCCTTGTCCTGCAGGCCGTTCTTCTTGATGTACTCCCACACCTTCTTGGTGACCTCGGTGCGCGGGATCGGCGTGGCGCCGATCACGGCCGCCAGCGTCGGCGAAGGCGTCATCGCCTTCATGAACGCGGCGTTGGGAGTGCGCTTCTTGGCCGGAGCGGCCTTCTTCGCGGGAGCAGCCGCCTTCTTGGCCGGCGCTGCCTTCTTCGCGGGAGCAGCGGCCTTCTTTGCCGGTGCAGCCTTCTTCGCGGCCGGAGCGGCCTTCTTGGCCGGAGCCTTCTTGGCCGGGGCGGCCTTCTTCGTTGCAGTTGCCATGTTGATTCTCTCCATCAAGAGGTTTTGATGCGCCGGGGTCTGGGTGAGGGTCGCGTGAACCCTCGTTTCTCTGCAGATCTCAGCGAAACGAATGGTACTGCCTCACGCAGGGCGTGAGAAGCCACTTCACCTATGAAAATCGTCAAACTCACGAGGGAAACGCATGTTTTTGTCTCCTGGAGGCGTCATTCGGCCCCGCAGAGCGGGAATCGATGCGGGAAATCGTATACCCCTGGCGGTATTTTGCGTTTCGCCGCGCGCGCTCGCGAAAGACGCGCGGCGCGCTTTTCCGCGGCGCCGGAGCGCGCGCGCACCCGGGTTGTCCCGCACGCGGCGCGGCGCGGGCACGCCGCCTGCAGGTCCGCGAATCGCACGCCGACATCGCCGCGTGACGGATGGCGCGCGCTTGCCCCACAATCCGGCGGAGATCCAACCAACGTCCACCCGTCATGAAACTCATCGTCCGCTGGCTGCTGCTGGCCGCCGCGCTGTTGCTCGTGGCGCACCTGCTGCCCGGCGTCTCCGTCAAGAGCTTCGGCTCCGCGCTGGTCGCGGCGCTGGTACTGGGCCTGCTCAACATGCTCGTCCGGCCGCTGCTGGTGCTGCTCACGCTGCCCGTCACGGTGCTCACGCTGGGCCTGTTCCTGTTCGTGATCAACGCGCTGATGTTCTGGGCGGCCGCCGGATTGCTGGACGGTTTCCGCGTCGACGGCTTCGGCTCAGCGCTGATCGGCTCGGTGATCTACAGCGTCGCGTCCACGATCATCGACGTCGCCATCGAGCACCTGTTCGAGGACTGAGAACGTGTGAATGGACCCGCTCGGGCATGTCGGGTTCGTTCACACGTTCTGAACCTCACTGCCGGTCGGGATCGCCGCGCGAGTTCTTCAGCAGCTCGCGCCGCTCCGCCTCGAGTTCGCGCAGCCGCGAATCGATGATCGAGGCCTCCACGAAATCGACGCCGCCGGCGGTGCGCGTCAGCTTCTGGCCCGCGCGGAAACGGTCGATCGCGCCGATCAGGTCGCCCTGCGCGGCGTGCACCTCGGCCTCGGCGCGGATCGCGCGCAGCTTCTGGCCGAGCGGCTCGGCGCACTGCGCCAGCAGCGTCCACGCGAGCACGTCGCGCGGATGCTCGGCGACCCAGGTCTGCAGCGCCTCCAGCGACTGCTGAAGCGCGGCGCCGGCCGTGCGGTCGTGTGCGGCGGCGCGAGCGATCGAACCCTGGGCGCGCGCCATCGTCTCGGGGCGCGAGCGGGCATTGCCGAGCGCGGCCACGCTCACGACGATCGCCGCCGGGTCGCGCTTGCCCACCGCATCCTCCACGCGCAGCAGCGCGAAATCGCGCGCCACTTCGGGCTCGATCGGGTAAAGGCGCGGCCTCACGGTGACGAGCGCGGGCGGGTTCGGCGCAATGCCCGCGCTCTCGGTGGCCTGGCGCGGCGGCCCGGCGGCGATCGCGGCATCGCGTGCCTGCTGCTCGACCGCGGCGGCGTGCGCCGCCATCACCTCCTGCGCCGTCGCCAGCATCGCCTCGGCCGAGGCGAAGTCGCGCAGCTCGATCGACGCCAGCGTGCCGCCGTACAGCGTGCCCAGGCGTTCGGCGTCGTTCAGCGGAATGTTCAGGCGCGCCTGGCCCTGCATGCGGCGCAGCGCGACGTCGGAGGTGTCCATCAGCGCGCGGGCGCGGGCCCGCATCAGCGAATGCTCGGTGATGTGCGACTGGGCCGGATCCTGCGGCAACCCTTCGCGCGCGCGCAGGCGAGCCGCCGAGATGCGCTCGATCGTCAACGGGTGCGAGCGCAGCCAGGGGTACTGGTTGCTGTCGTTGAGCCGGCTGACTTCCTCCAGGCGCCCGAACATGTCGGCCATGCCCGACGGCGCGAAGCCGGCGTCGGTCATCACGTCCTGGCCGAAGGTGTCGGCCTCGGTCTCCATCTGGCGCGAGAAGGTGAGCTGGCCGGTGGCCATCGCGGCCTGGCCGGACGTGATCACGGCCATGGGCGCGTCCGCGTTGCGCGCCCGGGCCGAGAAGATCAGGCCGATCAGCATCGCCGCCATCGTCATCATGCTCTGGTGCGAGTTGGCCACCATGCTGCGCGCGATGTGGCGCTGGGTGATGTGCGACAGCTCGTGGCCCAGCACCGAGGCCATCTCGTCGCGCGTGCCCGCCTGCGCGATCAGCCCCAGGTTCACGCCCATGTAGCCGCCGGGCAGCGCGAACGCGTTGAACTCGGGGTCGTTGACGAGGAAGGGTTCCCACGCCAGCTTCTCCTCCTGCTCGGGGCTGATGTTGCCGCGCTTGAGGGCCGCCTCGTGCAGCCGCAGGAAGATGCCCATCAGGTACTGGTAGAGCACCGGGTCGTCGATGACCGCGGGATCCGGCCGGATCTGGCGCATGATCTGCTCGCCCAGCTTGCGCTCGTCGTCGAGGCTGAAGCTGTCGGACTCGGCTTCGCCGAGCGCCGGCAGGTTCAGCTGGGCGGCAGGCGCCGCGGGCACGATGAACGCGTTCAGCACGAGGCAGGCAGCGGCGGCGAGGGTGGCGAGTTTCGGGCGCAAGTGAGAAGCTTTCCAGTCCGGCTAGCGGTGCCGACGCGGCGGCACACGGTCGCTATGATGACACCGCCATGTATCGGCCGTGTAGCGCGCGTCCGCGGCCCCACGCGGTCGGATCCCCATGCCCCTCCAAGGTTCCATGAACGACAGCCCCGAATCTTCCGCCGCCGCCGGCCTCACGCACTTCGACGCCCAGGGCCAGGCCCACATGGTGGACGTCGGCGGCAAGCCCGAGACCCGCCGCGTCGCGCGCGCCGCGGGCTCCATCCGCATGCAGCCGGCCACGCTGGCCGCCATCGCCGGCGGCCACGCGAAGAAGGGCGACGTGCTGGGCATCGCCCGCATCGCCGCCATCCAGGCCGCCAAGCGCACCGCCGACCTGGTGCCGCTGTGCCACCCGCTGCCGCTGACGCACGTGCAGGTGGACTTCGTCATCGACGCGCACGCGAACGCCGTGCACTGCACCGTGCAGTGCGAGACCCTGGGCCGCACCGGCGTCGAGATGGAGGCCCTGACGGCCGTCCAGGTGGGCCTGCTGACCATCTATGACATGGTCAAGGCGATCGACCGCGGCATGGTGATGGGGGACATCCGGGTGCTGGAAAAGCACGGCGGGAAGTCGGGCGACTGGACGGCGCCCTGACGCACAAATGAAAAGGCCCGCATCGCGCGGGCCTCGTGCCTTCAGCGGAAGTCCCGCCAGGTGAGCCCCCGCGGCTCGGGCTGGCACTGGAACGGCTTGGGCGCGATCGTCGCGTCGGCGCAGGGCGCGAAGAATTCCTCGGCGTCCGTCTTGTCGAATTCCTTCAGGCGCGCCACCAGGTAGCGCGCGCGCTCGGTCTGGCCGCTTTCCGACAGCGCCACAGCCCAGGCCATCATCAGGCGGCTGTCCAGCAACGAGTGCGTGGTGTGCTCCAGCGCGCCCAGCGCCTGCGACGGCGGATCGGCGGTGGTGGCGTCGGCGTAGTCGGCGTGGTGGGCGAAGAACGGGCTGGTCTGGCCCGCCTGGATGCGTTCCTTCAGCGGCGCGAGGCCCGGGTCGTCGAGGAAGATCGTGGAGACACGCCAGTAGTCCCAGGTGGACGCCAGCGCCACCACCACCATCACGCCGCCGAACCAGCGCAGCGCGGTGCCCTCGCTGCCGAGGCGGATCAGCTTGCCCGGATCCAGCGGCGGGCTGCCGACGACGCCGCTGAGGGTCTCCACCGGCGCCGGGCCGGATCCCAGCGTGAAGCCCCAGGCCCAGGCCGCGGGCAGCAGGAAGTAGGCGTACCAGAGCGGGTATTCGTCGAGGCTGTGGATGGCGATCATCAGGATCATCATCCAGGCCGCGCGCGCGCCGTGGCCGGCCTCGCCCTGCGTGGCCCATGCGCGGCGCATGCCTTGCACCAGCGCCCAGACCATCAGTCCCAGCACCACCAGCGCGAGCGGGATGCCCAGCTCGACCAGCAATTGCAACGGCAGGTCATGCGTGTGGTCGAAGAATGCGGTGGGGCGGTGCGGGAACGGCGTCAACGTCCAGGCGAAGTTGAACTCGCCCCAGCCCACGCCCCGCAGCGGCTGCTGGCGGATCATCTCGACGGCGTTCTTCCAGATCGCGAAGTGCGAACTGTCGCCGTCGGAGGCCCGCGTGGCCGTGCCGATGGCCGCGTGCGTGAGATGCGAGGTGATCCACGGCATGACCAGGGCCAGCGCCACCGCCACCACGAGCGCGATGCGCGTGCTGGCCGACAGGCGCCCGTCGATGGCCGCCCACAGCACCAGGACGGCCGCGCCGCCGATGAGCCCGGTGCGCGAGCCGCTGAGGAAGACGCCATACATGATGAACAGCAGCAGCACGCCGCCCAGCCAGCGCGGGATGCGGCGCCATTCGACCAGCGGCACCAGCGCGATCACCGACCACACCAGCAGGCTGGCCAGGTGGTTGGGCTGGCGCAGGTTGCCGACCGCGCGGCCAGGCAGGCCCGACTGCGCGATGAGGTTGCCTTCCGCCAGCTTGGGGATCCACACCTGGATCACCGCGACCACGGTGCTGAGCACGCCCACCGCCACCACGCCGATGGCGAACGGCGCGAAGGCCTGCAGGCCGCCGGACTGGTCGCCCTCCTGCGCGGCGCGCGCGCCCAGCGCCGCCACGAAGCACGCCACCAGCAGCAGCAGCAGCGGCGGCAACGCGAGCGAGGTGGGCAGCGAGCCGAAGGTCCACGAGGCGACGACGGCCGCGCACATCAGCCCGAGCGCCCCGGCCAGCACGGTGGTGGCGCCGCGCCGGGCACCGGTGGTCGGTGTGCGGCCGGCCGCCAGCAGGCACAGGCCCCAGCCGAACACGCACAGCAACTCGTTGAGCTGGGTGGCCGACGGCGTGCGGTTGTAGGCCAGGAGCGGAGGCGCGATCAGCGCCAGCGCGTAGACGAGCAGGCGGATGTCGGAGCGATCGCTGGAAAAGGATTGACTGGTCATTGCTGCAAGGAAAGTGGCGCCGGCGGACAGGCCCTGCGGCGCGCGAACGGTGCACAGGGTAACGCCATTCGGCCGCGCCAAGGGCGCCGGCTTCCAACTACCTGAAGTCGCGCCAGCTGACGGTGTGGTCGGGGGCCAGGCACTGGAACGGCTTTGCCATGACCGCGGGATCGCTGCAGGGCGCGAACCAGGGCCGCGGGCCGGGCAGGTCGAATTCGCGCAGCCGGTCCGCCAGGTAGCGAGCCTTGTCCACTTGGCCTTGCGCCGCTAACAGGTTGGCCCACACATACATGGCGCGTCCGGTGAGCAGCACGTGCGAGCTTCGTACCACCAGCGGCAACGAGTCCGCGGTCAACGCCAGGTCGCTGACGGCGACGGCGTCGGCCTGGTTGGAGAACAGCGGGCTGGCCTGGGCGTGCACGATGCGGTCGACGAGCGGCAGCGCCGCTGGGGTCGGCAGGAACAGGTCGGCGACGATCATGTAGTCCAGCCACGCGGAGACCGCGCCCACCACCATCAACAAGCCGACGGCACGCCACGCGCGCCAGGGCGAGAGCGCAGCCGCCGGCACGCCGGGCGCGACCGATGCAAGCGGCGCACCAGCGCCCAGCGCCAAGCCGAACGTCCAGGCCGTCGGCAGCAGGAGGAAGGCATACCACAACGGGTACTCCAGCATACTGTGCACGCCCATCACGAGGACCAGCAGCACGGCGGCGCGCGCGGCGATGCCGGCCTCGCCCTCCAGCCTCCACGCGCTGCGGCCCGCCCTCGCGAAGGCGAACAGCAGCAGCCCCATCATCGCGAGCGCGGCCGGCAGCCCGAGCTCGACGGCGAGCTGCAGCGGCAGGTCATGCGCGTTGTCGACCACGCCGGCGTGACGAGCGATGCCGGGCGTCAGGGTCCAGGCGAAATTGAATCCGCCCCAGCCGACGCCCAGCCAGGGCTGCTCCCGGATCAGCGCGATCGAAGCGCTCCAGATCTCGCTGCGGAACGAGGTCATGTCGGTCGTCCCATCGCGTTCGGTCAGCACCACCGTCGCGCCGAGTGCGTGCGCTGCCGAAGAGACCACGGGCTGCAACGCGATCGCGACGAGCGGCGCCAGCACCAGTCCGATGCGCAACGTCCGCGCCATCCGGCGGTCGACCACGCCCCAGCCTGCGAACAGCACCAGCGCGAACAGAGCCGTCCGTGATCCGGTAAGGACGACGCCCATCAGCATCAGCAACGCGGCGAAGGTCCAGCCGAGCCGGGGGAGCATCGCCCCGCCGGGAATGCGCCAGGCGCGCGCCAGCGGCAGCAGCGCGATCAGGCCCCACAGCATCAGATCCGCGAACTGGTTCGCCTGGCCGATATTGCCCCCGGCGCGGCCTTGCTGCGCCGGGATCGCGATGAGATGGTTGTCGAGCGAGTCGTACGCGAACACCTGCAGGATCGCGATGCCGGCGCAGCACAGGCCAGCGACCAGCATCGCGATCGACATGGCGCGGAAGTAGCTGACCAGGGCCGTGGCACCCGCGCTCGCGCCGTGCAGACACACGGCCGCCGCGAGCCCGATGCAGGCCAGCACGCCGATGCCCGGCGGCGAAGGCTGGGAGCCGCTCGCGATGCCGATGGCACAGCCAGCGGCTGCGAGCGCGAGCACGCCAAGCAAGGGTGACACCGCGCGCAGCACGGGCCGCTGCAGCGCCGGCGCGGGAGAAAGCAGCAGCACCAGACCCCAACCGAGTATCGCCACCAGCTGGTTGGGCATCGTGACGCTGGGCGACACGTGGTAGTCGATCAACACCGCCAACGCGACGGCGATCAGGAACGAGAGAATTCTCATGCAGGCTACTTTGCGCACGATCAGTGACGTAGCTCGATTATCGGGCGGTGGTGGCTACGCGTTCGAAGGCCGGCCCGGGATGCCAGGTAGGACTCGACACATCGTTCCCAAGACCATGGCCCAGCGAGCGCGACGGCCAGTGAACGAGCCGAGCGGGATCGACTCCAGTGCGCTCGCCAGGGGAGCGAGCGTGTCGCGCAGGCGGGCTGCACCGTCGTCGCCGGTGATATCCGCCGCCCATATGCGACGAGGATCGCCGATGGGGACGGCGCCGGCTACTTCCTGGCTGACCAGAACCGGCGTTCCTCACGCAAGTGCTCCTGGATGCTGAAATGGATCCTCGGCCAGGCGGATGTCCGCCGCGTCCTGATGCTCGGCGCGGCATGGTGACCGCTGAGCCAGAGGAACGGCGGATACAGCTGGTGACTGACGACGTCCCAGCTGACATCCTTGCCGGCGAACATCGTCCAGGCGATCAGTGCCAGGAAAAGGGCGAGGCGGGCCGCCTTTCCATTGGACGAGGGCAGCGGCATGTGCATGGGTGGATCGTTGGCCGAATCAGGGTTGGCGCGGCCAAGCAGGCAATGGCTCGCCCTCGCTCCGCCAATACGCCCAGGCGCTTCGGCTTTCGTCGCACTGGAGCGGCATCATAAAGGTGCATCCGCGTTGCAAAGCGTCGATGGCTTGCGCGGGACGGCCGTTGAGCGCCATGAAGTGGGCGTAGAGTTCCTGGCTCGGCGCGGAAGGAAAACGCAACATGGGCTTACGCAGGCTCGCGACGACGTCCGCGGCGAGCCCACTCGTCACGGGGTGAGCAGCGAACGCATGGAAGGCCTGCAACTGGTCGAGCAGTACCGCGTCGGGAACGTCGGCAGAGGCATTGAGCGACGCATGTTGCGTCGCCCGATCGGGGATCAGGACGGGTCGCGTGTCGCTCAGCGGAATGTAGTCACGCGCGAGGAGCATCAGGAGCAACGCCGGCGCGATCGCCAGGGTCGCGAAGCCGGCAGGCGTATTCAGAGGCAGGCGCCAGACGCGGGGGGCGCGCGGTTCGAGGCCGTTCACGGTGCCCATCATCAGGCCCATCGGAAACAGGAAATAGGTGTACTGCAATGGCAGCTCCACGAGGCCATGAAGCAACAGCGCCATGATCGCCAAAGCGGTCGTGAAGGCGGCCGCATCCGGCGCGCGCCTGAGCCGCAGGAAGACCGCGACGATCAGCGCCACGCCCGCCCCCGCTCCGACCGGGATGCCGAACCACACCACCAGGTCCAGCACCACGTCGTGCGCGCTGGTGAAGAGCCAGAACAGCGGCGGATGCGCCGGCGCGACAGCGAATTGCGCCGCCCCGTTCTGGAGCGCGCCCCAGCCAACCCACGGGTGCAGCCTGGCGGCGTCGAGGAACAGCAGCCACGCATCGGGCCGTCGTCCGCCGCTGACGCGATCGCCGAGCGCCAAGCCGATGAAACCGAGTTGACTGTCGATCCAGGGCACAGCGATCGCGCCGACGCCGACGATGACGGCCGCGCCCACGATCAGCATGCCCCGTCTGCGAAGCTCAAAGCTATTGCGGCGCCACAGGAACGCCGCGCCCGCCGCGAGCAGCACCAGCCAGGCGACCCGGGATTGCGTCAGGTCGGCCGTCAGCAGGAACATCAGCGCGAGCACGCCGAACGGAATGCGGCCGAGCCGACCGCGTTCGCGCAGTCGCCATGCACCCAGGACGCCCTGGATCATCAGCGAGCACAACAGGTTGGTTTGCTCCATGTGCGCCACGGGGCGGCCGGCGGCGACTTTCGTCCCGAGGTCGAGGCGCAGCCAGCCCAGCCATTGCAGCACGGCCAGCGGAACGGAGCAGGCGGCTGCGAACAGCATCGCGGCGGCAAGGCGGTCGGCCAACGCGCCCCTGTCGGTGGCCGCCAGCGATTGGGCGACGGCGACGCAAAGCGCGAAGGCGAGCAGGTACGCGCTGACGAGAACGGCGTCGCCGCGGTAGAACTGGACGCCGCCCAGCCATTGCAGCCAGGGCACCGTCGCCAGGAGACACGCCGCGGTGGGCAGGGAAGCGGCGGCGACCCGCACGCTGGCGCGCTGGTGGCGCAATCGAGTCAGCACGCCCAGCAGGATCAACAGGACGGCGATCGCCGCTGTCCACTCGCGCCAGAAGCTGAACCAGGGCCCGTCGCCGACGGGCAGGAGCAACGCCACACCGAGCATGCCCGAACCGATGACATCAATGCCACGAACAGCGGTCAAGGCGCGCATGTTTGTTCAGAGAAAGAAATCAGGCGCAAAAATAAAAAGAGACGCCGAAGCGCCTCTTTCCACTAAGCAAGCTGGCAATCAGCCCTTGCAGGAACCCGGCAGGTACTTCGGCAGCGTACCAGTCCCGATGCAAGACCAGCGGTAGATCTGCGTGCCACCAATGCTGGCGGCGACGGCGGCGGCCTGCGCGGCAGCAGTGCCAGTGTATGGCGTCAGGGTCAACGTCTGGGCGGCGGCGGCGCCCAAATCAGGCGCGTTGGCAGCGGTCTGCAGCGTCACGGTGATGACGCCATTGGCGTCGGTCGTGACGGTGGAAACGTACTTACTCGAGGAGCCGGCAACGGTCTGCTCGCAGCCCCAGCCATTGATTCCCGGAGGAGCGGTGGCGCTACCGGTCTGATAGACCTCTGAGATGGTCGTACGGCACTGCGAAGCAGCCAGCAGCGCTTCCGAGACCTTCGCCTTGATGGTGTAGGTCTGGTACGCCGGCAGGGCCACTGCGGCAAGGATACCGATGATCGCGACGACGATCATCAGTTCGATCAGGGTGAAACCCTGCTGAATGGTGCGCTTCATATGAAGACTCCTGGGAGGTGTGAAGGGGACGACTGTTGGAACGAGACAGACATTCGCACACAGTCCTATGCGAATGCCGTGCCAGCGTGCAGTGCGGCATTCTGGCCGATTTCGGTGTGATTTATGCACGGTCGAGTGACAGGCTGTGTCAGCGGCGTCTGACAGGGGTTGTCGCCGAGCACCAGGCACTGACAATTTTTGTCACCCGAGCTCAAAAGTGTCACCCTTGAGCAGCTCCATCAGCGGCCGCTCCCGCTTGAGCGCCCTCAGCCCGGCCATGACGGCATCGATCTCGCCCGGCTTGATGTGGGTGATGTAGATGCTGGCGTCCGGCGGCGCGGTGGCCAGCTCGGCGGCCAGCGTGCTGGGGCAGTGGTGGCCGCTCGCCTTGGCCAGGCGGCACTCGGGCTCGCTGAACGCCGTCTCGATGACGACGTGCGCGACCGGGAACTGCGCGATGCGCTCCCAGAACGCCGGATTCGGGCCGGTGTCGCCGCTGAACACCCAGGCACCGCGGCCGCCGTCGGGGCCGTGGACGGCGAAGCCGCAGGCCGGCACCGAGTGGCGCGCGCTGAGCACCTCCACGCGGCGGCCGGCGAGCTCCAGCGTGTTGCCGACGTTGAACGGCACGAAGCGCAGAACCGGATATTCGGCGGTGGGCAGGCGCGTGAAGTCGGGCCACAGGTGGTTGTTGAACAGGTGCGCGCGCAGGACGGCCAGCGTCTCGGGCAGCGCGTGCACCTCGATCGGGGCCGCGCCGCGCGCCTGGCGCCGGCGCAGCACGCTGTCGGCCAGCAGCGGCACGCCCAGCACGTGGTCGAGGTGGGAGTGCGTCAGCAGGATGTGGTCGATGCGTTCCAGCGCGTCGAGCGACAGGTCGCCGACGCCGGTGCCGGCATCGATCAGCACGTCCTGGTCGAGCAGGAAGCTGGTGGTGCGGCAGTCGCGCGCGATCGACCCGGAGCAGCCGAGGACCTGGATTTTCATGCGGGGATCACGCGGAGGGTGGACGCGGGAGTGTCAACGGGAAGGTTGCTGTTCTTGGGCTTCTTCGGCTGCCAGCCTGGCCAGCCGGTGGGCCGCCAGTGCACGGAGCTGCGGCGAGGCCGGCCGGGCGGCGAGCAGCTCGGTCAGACGCGCCTGGGCGACAGCGCGCGCGGAGGGCATGGAAACCTCCCGCGTGGATTTGCCATGGTGCCCGCGCAGCGCATCGCGTGCAAGGCGCCAGAGGCCAAGTTGTTCATGAATCCCCGTGATTTCCTGCGCGTTTTCGGGGGCCGGACCCGACAATGTGACATCCGTAACCGGCAACGGCAGGTACAGGGTCACCAGCTGGCTGCGCCCCTTGACGGCCACCTCGTCCACCTCCACCCAGGCGCAGCCCGGCAGCTCGCCGGCCGCGGCGCGCGTGGTGTCGGCCACCAGCAGCGGCACGTCGTAGCTGCGCGTGGCGCCCTCGATGCGCGCGGCCAGGTTCACGCCATCGCCCACCGCGGTGTAGCTGCGGCGCAGGGCCGAACCCAGGTCGCCCACGCACACCACGCCGGTGGCCAGGCCGATGCAGGGTGCCAGGGGCGGCAGGCCGCGCTCGGCCAGTTCGGCGTTGAGGGGCTCGACGGCGGCGATCATCGCCATCGCCGCCTGCACCGCGTGCGCGGCATGCCGCTCGTCGGGCTCGGGCGCGCCCCAGAACGCCATCACGGCGTCGCCGATGAACTTGTCCAGCGTGCCGCCGTGGCCGTGGATGATCTGGCTCATGCGCAGGAAATACAGGTTCAGCAGCTCGCGCAGGCGGTCCGGCGCCATCTTCTCGGACATCGGCGTGAAGCCGCGCAGGTCGCAGAACAGCACCGTCAGCTCGCGGTTCTCGGCGCTGCTGGCCACGTCGAGGAAGCGGTCCGGATCGCTGGCCATGGCGCGCACACGTTCCGGCGGCAGGTAATGGCCGAACAGCTGCGCCAGCGAGCGCCGCGAGTGCCATTCGCGCAGGTAGTTGGCCACGATGCCTACCACGCCCAGCAGCAGGCCGGCGGCCAGCGGCGCGGCGATGGGAATGTCCCAGCCGCGGCCGGTGAGCGCCCACAGGTCGCACCCCAGCAGCAGCGCCAGGATGGCGACTAGCGCCAGCACCGCCACCGGCCCGGCCAGGCGGCGCACGGCCATCGCGACGGCGGCCAGCACCCCGGCCAGCAGCAGCAGCTCGAAGCCTTGCGACCAGTCGGGGCGCACGCTCAGGTCGTTGTCCTCGAGGCCGGCCATCAGCTGGGCGTGCACCTCGATGCCGGGCAACGCGCGGTGCACGGGCGTGGCGCGCAGGTCGGCCAGCCCCGGCGCCGAGCTGCCCAGCAGCACCACCCGGCCTTCCAGCTCGCGCGGGCCCACGCGATGCGCGAGCACGTCGGCCGCCGGGATGTAGCGGAAGCGGCCGGTGCCCGGCGACATGCCCGGGTTCAGCGCCGCGCGATAGGGCAGCGTGACGGCCCCGCGCGGGTCCACGCGCAGCGCGCGCAGGGGTTCGCCGTCGCTGGAGGTGAGCTGCAGCCCGGTCAGCCGCGTCGGACCGCCCGCCTCGCCGCGCCGGATCACGGGACGCAGCGCGCCCACGTGGTGCCACTGGCGCCACAGCGAGAGCGCGAACGACTCGTACACGGCGCCGCCGTAGCCGGTGACCAGCAGCGTGGAGCGCAGTTCGCCGTCGGCGTCGGGCAACGCGTTGACGAAGCCCGTGCCCGAGGCGGCGCGCAGCAGCGCCGGCACCGGCACCTCGACGCCCTGCCACGGCGTCATCGCCAGCGCGCTGGCAGGCAGCACGTCGGCCTCGGTGATCGGCGCGGGCGGCTGGGCCGCGGCGCTCCCCGGCGCGCCCGGGTCGGCCTGGTGGTTGAAGTGGTAGGCCAGCGTGACGGGACGGCCGGACAGCGCCCGCGCGAGGCGCGCGTCGTGGTCGGCGCGCGCCTCCAGCGTGCCCTGCCAGCGCGCGACGCCCGCGCGCAGGGCCGCGTCGCCGGGCGCGAGGCGGGTGAGCGACGCCAGCGCGTCGCGCACGGTGCGCGCCTGGTCGTCGGGCTCGGCCAGCACCAGGTCGATGCCCAGCGCCGCGGCGCGGTCGTCGTCGAACAGCGTCTCCACCAGCGTGGCGAGCCGGTCGCGCGGCCAGGGCCAGCGGCCGAGGGCGCGCAAGCTGGCGTCGTCGATGTCGACGATGACGATGTCGTCGCGCGGCGCCGCGACGGGCGAGAGCGCTATGGACTGGCGGACGTCGTCGAGCGCGAGCTCCAGGCGCGTCAGCGGGGCGATAGGCGCGACGATCACGTGCCAGGCGCCGACGAGCCACAGCACCGTGGCCACCAGCGAGAGACGGACGGTGGGGTGCCAGCCCTGGATCCGCTGCAGCACGCGCTGCCTGAGCGACAGCGGCGACTGCTTGGTCGCCGGGTCCCGGTCGGGCGCGGGGGTCACGCCACGACTCGGCGACTGATCCGGGGATCAGTTCTGCACGAACTGCATCTGGGTGCCGGCGAGATCGATGATGTCGCCGTGCTTCAGCGACACCGAGTCCTCGCCCACGGCCTGGCCGTTGACGCTGGGGCGCCGCGAGCCTTCGACATGCGACAGCACGTAGCCGCCCGGACGCTTGGTGACGGAGGCCACCTGCACGCCCGGCTTGCCGACGGTGGTGACCACCTTGGTGAGCAGCACCTCGCGGCCGGCCGCGCCGCCGTTGAGCACCTTGATGGACGCCGGGCCGGCGGCCGCGGGGCCGGCCGGCGGGGTCGCGCCGATCGTGCCCGGCGCACGGCCGAACGCGCCCGGGCGCAGGATCATCGTCTTTTCGTAGTCTTCCGCGTCCTCGGCCAGGAACTTGATGCGGTACTTGCCCACTTCGACGACGTCGTTGTTGGACAGCAGCTGCTTCTTGACCGCCTTGCCGTTGATGTACGTGCCGTTGGTGCTGTTCAGGTCTTCGATGAACACGTCGGATTGCGCCGCCGTCAGCACGGCGTGCTCGCCGCTGACGGCGAGGTTGTCGATCACGATGTCGTTGTACGGCCGGCGGCCGAGCGTGGTGCGCTCCTTCGTGATCTGGAACTCCTTGATCACGACGTTATCGAGCGAGACGACGAGTTTGCCCATTGAAAACCTCAGTTTCTCTCGCGGCTTTCAGACCGCTTTTGCGGCCTCAAGACCGCTTGTCGGAAACGCCGCAGCGCTCGTTGTAATTCATCGTCCGGTTTCCACCGACCGGCCTGTCAGCGCCAGAACGACCACCAGGACTTGGCCAAATCCCGAGTGCCCGGCTTGGCGCGTGCCAATATCACCGCAATATTATCTCGCCCGCCGGCCGCATTGGCGGCCTGAACCAGCATGGCCCCCGCCGCGGGCAGGCTGTCGTTGGTCCGCAACAGCTGTTCGACCTGTTCGTCGGTGAGCATGTCGGACAGGCCGTCGGAGCACATCAACAGCAGGTCGCCGGGCTCGACAGGATAATCGTGGATTTCGAGGTCGACGAGTTCATCGACCCCGACCGCACGTGTAACCAGATTCTTGTGCATCGAGTAGGCCGCCTGCTCCGCCGTGATCAGGCCGGCGTCGATCTGCTCCTGCAGCAGCGAGTGGTCGCGCGTGAGCTGTTCGAGGTGGCCGTTGCGGAAACGGTAGCCGCGCGAATCGCCGATGTGGCCCAGCCAGAGGCGATCGCCACGATAGACGGCCACCACCAGCGTGGTGCCCATGCCGGCGTACTCGGGGTGCGACATCGCGGCCTCGTACACCTCGCGATTGGCGCTGTCGACGGCGTCGAGCAGCGCCGTCTTGACCTCGGGATCGGTGGGAATGGCGCCGAGCGACTTCAGCCGGGTGCCGAGTTCGCCCTTGACGCGTTCGGAGGCCATGCCGCTGGCCACCTCGCCCGCGTTGTAGCCGCCCATGCCATCGGCCAGCACCGCGATGCGCCCGGGTTCATCGAGCGCCACGGAGTCTTCGTTGTTGCGGCGTGCGCGGCCGGTATCGGTAACGCTGAAGAACTCAAGGATCATGAGGACGGCAGGATGCGGCGAAACGGTTCGTTCGCGCTGTTTAGCTGGCGATTGTGCCTTGGAATGGATGGGATGCCGTCAAGTCGTGCGAGGGATCGTGTCCGGAATAGGCGCCGGGGGCGGTATCGGGCCATTCGGCCGCCGCGCTGCCGGGCTCGGCGGCGGCGCATTGCTGGCGGGCCAGGCGCAGCTCGAGGGCGACCTGGTGGGCGTCCTGCTGGCGCAGGCCCGGGGTCTTGGCCAGCAGCCGCGCGACGATGTCGTCCAGCAGCGGCGGCAGCTCGGGGCGCAGCATGCGCAGCCGCGGCGGCGACTGGTGGGCGATGCGGGCCAGCAGGTCGCCCATGGAATCGGCCTCGAACGGGCGCCGCCCGATCAGCAGCTCGAACAGCAGCACGCCCAGCGCGTACAGGTCGCACTGGGGCGTGGCGTCGACGCCGGCCAGCTGCTCGGGCGCCATGTAGGCGGGCGTGCCCATCATGACGCCGCTGCGCGTGGCGGCGGTGTCGGCGACCCGGGCCGAGCCGAAGTCGGTGACCTTGACCGTGCCGGTGGTGGGATCGAACAGGACGTTGGACGGCTTGATGTCGCGGTGGACGATGCCGTTGCGATGCGCCATGTCCAGCGCGAGCGCCACGCGCTGGCAGATGCCGACGACCACGCCCTCGGGCAGCAGGCGGCTCGCGCTCGCGTAGCGCGACATGTCGGTGCCGTGGATCCACTCCATCGCCAGCCAGCCGGTGGTGGCGTCGCCCTCGCCCTGCACGCCGCCGGCGTGCACGGTGACGATGTACTCGTGCTTGAGCCGGGCGACCGCCGCCGCCTCGCGCAGGAATCGCTCGCGCCACAGGCCGCGGTCGGTGCCGCTCGTGCTGCCGATGCGCACCGTCTTCAGCGCGATCAGCCGGCCGGTGCGGCGTTCCGTGGCCTGGTAGATGGTGGCCCGTTCGTTGCGCGCGATGACGTGGCGCAGGTCGTAGTCGGTGACCCGCGGCATTTGCCCGGACGCCTTGTCGTGCACCGGCCAGCCGGCGGGCGGCGCCGCGGCCGCCTCGGGCCGGCGTCCGAACATGCGTTTCAAGCGGAACCACGCCGGCGGCGCAGCCGGGGACGGCTGCGCGGGCTTCGGAAGCGAGGAACGCGGCATGGCGCTAGGTTGTCCGCAGATGCGGCGCGCGTCAACCCAACGTTTGTCACAGGACAGTTCCTTGAGGCATACGTCACGCGCGGTCGAGCGCGCGGCAACATCAGGCTCGGACCTTGGCGCGGCGCTGGAGCAGTTTGCCCACGATGACCACCAGTACCGCGCCAATGACAGCGCCTGCCCGGGCGGCGGACTCGGGCATCCCGGGGAACCAGGCGCGCAGCGCCGGATCGCCAAGCATCATCTCGCCCGCCAGCCATCCCAGCAGGGCCGCGCCGGCGGTGATGATCACGGGGAAGCGCTCCATCACCTTCAGGATCAGCGTGCTGCCGAACACGATCAGCGGGACGCTGACCGCCAGGCCGATGATCAGCAGCAGCGTGTTGCCCTGGGCCGCCGCGGCGACGGCGAGCACGTTGTCCAGGCTCATCACCAGGTCGGCCACGAGGATGGTGCGCACCGCGGCGGCGACGCCGGCGGGCTTGACGTCGTGGCCGTCCTCTTCATCGTCCCCGGCCAGCAGGTTCGCCCCGATCCACAGCAGCGCGACGCCGCCGGCCAGCTTCAGCCAGGGCAGGCCCAGGATGCGCACGGCGACCAGCGTGAGCACGATCCGCATGACGATGGCCGCGCCGCTGCCGAACACGATGGCCTTCTTCTGCTGGCTGGCCGGCAGGCCGCGCGCGGCCATCGCGATGACCACGGCGTTGTCGCCCGACAAAAGCACGTTGGCCAGGATGATGGAGCCGAGGGCGGCCCAGAAGGCAGGGGTCAGCAGGAGATCCACGAAGTCGCGCGCGGGAGGTGGGCGGCCAAAAGAAAAGGAGCCCGAGGGCTCCTTGTCGTGCCGGCCTGCAGTCTACTCGCGGCCAGCAAGCTTCCGTTCAGTTTCGCGGGCGTTGTGCGCGAAACCGCGGGTTCGACTCAGATCAGAGCAGGCCCTTCAGGAGCTTGCCCATTTCCGACGGGTTGCGCGTGACGGTGAAGCCGCAGGCTTCCATGATCTCGAGCTTCGCGTCGGCCGTGTCGGCGCCGCCGGAGATCAGCGCGCCGGCGTGGCCCATGCGCTTGCCGGCCGGGGCGGTGACGCCCGCGATGAAGCCGACGATCGGCTTCTTCATGTTGTCCTTGCACCAGCGCGCCGCGTCGGCCTCGTCCGGGCCGCCGATCTCGCCGATCATGATGACGGCGTCGGTGTCGGGATCGTCGTTGAACGCCTTCATCACGTCGATGTGCTTCAGGCCGTTGATCGGGTCGCCGCCGATGCCCACCGCCGACGATTGGCCCAGGCCGATCTCGGTCAGCTGCGCCACGGCTTCGTACGTCAGCGTGCCGGAGCGCGAGACGACGCCGATGCGGCCCTTGCGGTGGATGTGGCCCGGCATGATGCCGATCTTGATTTCTTCCGGCGTGATCAGGCCCGGGCAGTTGGGGCCCAGCAGCAGCGTCTTCTTGCCGCCGGCGGCTTCCTTGGCCTTCATCCGGTTGCGCACCATGAGCATGTCGCGCACGGGGATGCCTTCGGTGATCGCGACCACCAGGTCCAGGTCGGCCTCGACGGCCTCCCAGATGGCGGCGGCGGCGCCCGCGGGCGGCACGTAGATCACGGAGACGGTGGCGCCGGTCTCAGCCTTGGCTTCCTTGACGGACGCGAAGATGGGGATGTCCGAGAACTTCTCGCCCGCCTTCTTCGGGTTCACGCCGGCGACGAACGCGGCCTTGCCGTTGGCGTAGGCCTGGCAGCCCAGCGTGTGGTACTGGCCGGTCTTGCCCGTGATGCCCTGGGTGATGACCTTGGTGTCTTTGTTGATGAAGATCGACATGTCTTGAATTCCTTGATCTGGGCTTAGGCCACTGCGGCGACGATCTTGGTGGCCGCTTCGGCCATCGTGTCGGCAGCGATGATGGGCAGGCCGGATTCGGCCAGCATCTTCTTGCCCAGGTCCTCGTTCGTGCCCTTCATGCGCACGACCAGCGGCACCTGCAGGTTCACGGCCTTGCAGGCGGTGATGACGCCCTCGGCGATGGTGTCGCACTTCATGATGCCGCCGAAGATGTTGACCAGGATGCCTTCGACGTGCGGGTTCTTCAGCATGATCTTGAAGGCCTCGGTCACCTTCTCGGCCGTGGCGCCGCCGCCAACATCGAGGAAGTTGGCCGGCTCGCCGCCGAACAGCTTGATGGTGTCCATCGTGGCCATGGCCAGGCCGGCGCCGTTGACCAGGCAGCCGATGTTGCCGTCCAGGCTGATGTAGGCCAGGTCGAACTTGGAGGCCTCGATCTCGGCCGGATCTTCCTCGTCGAGGTCGCGGTAGGCGACGATCTCGGGATGGCGGAACAGCGCGTTGGCGTCGAAGTTGAACTTGGCGTCCAGCGCGATCAGGTTGCCCTTGCTGTCGCAGTTCAGCGGGTTGATCTCGACCAGCGAGGCGTCGGTGTCCATGTAGCACTGGTAGAGCTTCTGGAACAGGTCGACGGCCTGCGCGTGCGAGCCTTCGGGCAGGCCGATAGCGGTGGCGATCTTCTTCGCCTGCTCAGCGGAGAGGCCGGTGAGCGGGTCGATGTAGTCGGTGATGATCTTCTCGGGCGTGGAGTGGGCCACTTCCTCGATGTCCATGCCGCCTTCGCTGGAGGCGATGAAGGCGATCTTCTGCGTCGCGCGGTCGGTGACCAGCGAGACGTAGTATTCCTTCTTGATGTCGGCGCCTTCCTCGATGTACAGGCGACGCACCTTCTGGCCTTCGGGGCCGGTCTGGTGGGTCTTCAGCTGCATGCCGAGGATCTCGCCGGCCAGCTTCTTCAGGTCGTCCGGCGTGCGCGCGAGCTTGACGCCGCCGCCCTTGCCACGGCCACCGGCGTGGATCTGGGCCTTGACGACCCAGACGTTGCCGCCGAGTTTCTGAGCGGCTTCCACCGCCTCCTGCACCGTGAACGCGGGGTAGCCGCGCGGCACGGGCACGCCGAACTGGCGCAGGAGTTCCTTGCCTTGGTATTCGTGGATCTTCATGGAAGCGTCTTCTTGAAGTGGTCGACTAAAGGGAGTGTCCGGGGGCTGCGCGGGAGCGCCGGGTTCTCGATCTCGGGGGGAGTCAGGACGCGCGGCGATTCGACAGGGGGCAGCGGACGGGATTCACGCAAGCGGGAGATTTTGCGATGGTTTGCTACACGCGGGGGGATATCCGCAGGGCGCGGATGCCCGGAAACCCGACGTAACCGGCGACTTTATCATGGTGCACCGCACCATGTCGGCGCATGGCGCGGGTGACCGACTGCGCCGCAGGGGTGTCTCCAGGCGGCCCTGTCAGGATTCTTCCAGGCCTCCGACGATGCGGCGGACGAGGTCGGCGGCGAAGCCTCGGGCGGCCAGGAAGCGCGCCTGCTTCGCCCGCTCCCGCGCGTCGGCTGCCACCGCGCCGAACTTGCGTTGCCAGAGCGCCTGGGCGCGCGCGAATTCGCTCTCGCGCAGCGCGGCGGCCTGCTCCGGCTCCAGCGCCAGTCCGTGGCGCGACAACTCCATCTTGATTCGCAGCGTGCCCTGTTTGCGCGATCGGGCGTTCACGCGGCTCTCGACGAAGCGGGTTTCGTCGAGGTACTTGTTGGCGGTGAGCCAATCGAGCAACTGGTCGACGGCGGCCTCCGGGTCGGTGGCCTGCAGGTCGTCGACAGGCGATGAGGGCGCCGAGCTTGCCGCAGCCATCGCACGCACGGGCGGTGCAGTCGGCGCGAACGCATCGTCGATCCCGTTGGAGGATTGCGCATCCAGCGCCCGCGCCAGATCGAGAGCGGCCTTGCCGGCCGCCGCGCTCAGGGCCGCGTCCTCGCGCACGGGCTTGCGCAAGGCATCGAGGAGCTTCGCGCGCAACTCCTGCCGGCTGTGTTCCCGCCGGGACAGGAAGCCGATGGCCTGCATCTTCAGGCTGGGACGCGCCTTCGCCCGCCGGGGCGCGCGCGGCTCACGGAGGTTGCCGGGGGATGACATGGCGGGGTGGGTCCTGCGACTGCTCGCAGGATGACGATGCCGCCACCCCGCGGATCGCGCCGACGACTCAGATCACTCGGCCGCGGCGGCCTTGCCCTTCTTGGGGGCCGCGGCCTCGACGACCGGCACCAGCGGCACGCCCAGCGATTCGCGCACCTTGTTCTCGATCTCGATGGCCAGCGCCGGGTTCTCCTTCAGGAATTCACGGCAGTTGTCCTTGCCCTGGCCGATCTTCTCGCCGTTGTAGGCGTACCAGGCGCCGGACTTCTCGACGACCTTGGCGACCACGCCCAGGTCGATGATCTCGCCCTCGCGGCTGATGCCCTGGCCGTAGAGGATGTCGAACTCGGCTTCCTTGAACGGCGGCGAGACCTTGTTCTTGACGACCTTGACCTTGGTCTCGTTGCCCACCACTTCCTCGCCGCGCTTGATGGAGCCGATGCGGCGGATGTCGAGGCGCACGGAGGCGTAGAACTTCAGCGCGTTGCCGCCGGTGGTGGTTTCGGGGCTTCCGAACATCACGCCGATCTTCATGCGGATCTGGTTGATGAAGATCACCATCGTGTTGCTCTTCTTGATGGTGCCGGTGAGCTTGCGCAGCGCCTGGCTCATGAGGCGGGCCTGCAGGCCGGGCAGCGAATCGCCCATCTCGCCTTCGAGTTCGGCCTTGGGCGTGAGCGCCGCCACCGAGTCGACGATGATCAGGTCGACCGAGCCCGAGCGCACCAGCGCGTCGACGATCTCGAGGGCCTGTTCGCCAGTGTCCGGTTGCGAGATCAGCAGTTCCTGCAGGTTGACGCCCAGCTTCTGCGCGTACTGGATGTCGAGCGCGTGTTCCGCGTCGATGAACGCGCAGACGCCGCCGACCTTCTGCATCTCGGCCGCCACCTGCAGGGTGAGCGTGGTCTTGCCGGACGATTCCGGGCCGTAGATCTCGATCACGCGGCCTCGCGGCAGGCCGCCGACGCCCAGCGCGATGTCGAGGCCCAGCGAGCCCGTGGACACCACCTGGATGTCCTCGATGACCTCGCCGTCGCCCAGGCGCATGATGGAACCCTTGCCGAACTGCTTCTCGATCTGGGCCAGCGCGGCCTGCAGGGCCTTGGCCTTTTCGGCGTTCAGCGCCGGGGTCTGCGCGACCGGAGCGGCGTTGACGGCCTGGTTGGCGGCGGGGTTGGCGTTCTTCGAGGCGTTCTTGGTGGGGGCGTCCATGCGGAATCTCCGTGTTCGGTTTGCGCTGCTGGGATTATGACCATTAGCTGGATATCTGTACAGCTATTGAGGAAAGATTGTTCGCGGGGCGAGGCTCGCTGCGTGAGCCAGTGGCAACACCCCGCGAAAAATCAATGTACGCGCGCGCCGCCGCCGCGCCGGGCGCCGAATCGCCGCGAAAATGGGCGCCGGAGCCAAACCCACCGATAACGAGGCTGAAAGCCCAGGAGAGCGTCGCATGCGCATACTGATCGCCGAAGACGACCAGGTCCTCGCGGACGGCCTGCTGCGCTCGCTGCGCGGCTCCGGCTACGCGGTCGACCAGGTCTCCAGCGGCACCGAAGCCGACGCGGCGCTGGCCTCGCACGAGTTCGACCTGCTGATCCTCGACCTGGGCCTGCCCCGCCTGCACGGCCTGGAGGTGCTGCGCAAGCTGCGCGCCCGCGGCTCCACGCTGCCCGTGCTGATCCTGACCGCCGCCGACTCGGTCGACCAGCGCGTCAAGGGCCTCGACCTGGGCGCCGACGACTTCATGGCCAAGCCGTTCTCGCTGCAGGAGCTCGAGGCCCGCGTGCGCGCCCTCACGCGGCGCGGCCTGGGCACCGCCTCCAGCCTGATCCGCCACGGCCCGCTCACCTTCGACGCCACGGGCCGCGTGGCCTACATCAACGACCAGATGATCGAGCTGTCCGCGCGCGAGATCAGCCTGCTGGAGGTGCTGCTGCAGCGCGCCGGCCGCCTGGTCAGCAAGGACCAGCTCGTCACCCGCCTGTGCGAATGGGGCGAGGAAGTGAGCAACAACGCGATCGAGGTCTACATCCACCGGCTGCGCAAGAAGATCGAGCAGGGGCCGATCCGCATCGCCACCGTGCGCGGCCTGGGCTACTGCCTGGAGAAGATCGCCGCCTGAGAACGGCCCCTGCCGCCGCGGCCGTCGCTTATGCTGGCGCCCGCGATGACGGACCGACATGAGCAACGTTCCCTGTTCGGCGAGATCCTCGACTGGATGCTCGCGCCGCTGCTATTGCTGTGGCCGATGAGCGTGGCGCTCACCTGGCTGGTGGCGCAGGGCATCGCCAACGGCCCCTACGACCGCGAGCTCGGCCAGCTCGCGCACGGCGTGGCGCGCGAGATGCGCGCCGATCCGGCCTTCGACCGCGGCCTGGCCGGCCGCCACGACCTGCGCCTGGCCGAGCCAACCGCCGCGCTCCTGCGCAGCGACGACGTCGACCGCGTCTGGTACCAGGTGCGCAGCGTGCAGGGCGAGCTGGTGGCGGGCGACGCGGAGCTCGCGCCGCCGCCCGAGGAGCGCCAGGCGGCCGACGAGGTGCAGTTCCGCGACGCCACCGTGCACAACGACCCGGTGCGCGTCGCCTACCTGTGGGTGGGCACGCCCGCGGGCGCCAACAGCGGCGTCATGGTGCAGGTGGCCGAGACCTTCGACAAGCGCTCGCGCCTGGCCACGGAGATCATCAAGGGCGTGATCCTGCCGCAGTTCGTGATCCTGCCGCTGGCGGTGCTGCTGGTGTGGTTCGCGCTGGCCCGCGGCATCGCGCCGCTGAACGCGCTGCAGCAGCGCATCCGGCGGCGCCAGAGCCAGGACCTCAGCCCGATCGACGAGCACGACGTGCCCGAGGAGGTGGCGCCGCTGGTGAGCGCGATCAACGACCTGCTGGCCCGCCTCGACCAGACCATGGGCTCGCAGAAGCACTTCCTGGCCGACGCGGCGCACCAGATGAAGACGCCGCTGGCCGGGCTGCGCATGCAGGCCGAGCTGGCGCAGCGCGAGATCGACGCCGGCGGCGACCCGCAGGCCATCAAGCGCTCGCTCAAGCAGATCGCGCGCTCCAGCCAGAGCGCGGCGCACCTGGTCAACCAGCTGCTGGCGATGGCGCGCGCCGAGGATTCCGAGCAGGCCCGGCGGCTGCAGGACGTGCACATCGTCAAGCTGGCGCGCGAGGTGGTGCGCGACTTCGTGCCGCGCGCCATGGACAAGCGCATCGACCTCGGCTACGAAGGCCCGGACGTCGATCCGCCCGCCCCGCGCATCGTCGGCCAGCCGGTGCTGGTGCGCGAGCTGATCCGCAACCTGGTCGACAACGCGCTGCAGTACACGCCAGCCGGCGGAACGGTCACCGTGCGCCTGATGCCCGACCCCTACGGCCAGGTGGTGCTGCTGCAGGTGGAGGACACCGGACCCGGCATCCCGGAGGCCGAGCGCGAGCAGGTGTTCCAGCCGTTCTACCGCGCGCTCGGCACCGACGTGGACGGCAGCGGCCTGGGCCTGGCGATCGTCAAGGAGATCGCCGACAAGCATGGGGCGATCGTCACCATCGCCGATGCCACGCCGCCGCACGCGGGCGTCCATGCCGCCTCCGGCGCGTTGTTCAGCGTGCGCTTCGCCTGCGCGCCGCGGCCGGACATCGTGCCGGCCGGTTCGCCGGCGCCTTGATCAGGTCTGCACGGAGCGCCGGTTGCGCGCGATCGAGGTGAGGAAGCCCAGCCCCAGCCCCAGCGTCACCATGGCCGTGCCACCGTAGCTGACGAACGGCAAGGGCACGCCCACCACCGGCAGGATGCCGCTGACCATGCCCATGTTGACGAACGCGTAGGTGAAGAAGCTCAGCGTGATCGAGCCGGCCAGCAGGCGCGTGAACACGGAGGGCGCATCGGCGGCGATCGCGAGGCCGCGGAAGATCAGCAGTGTGAAGCTGGACAGCAGCAGCAGCGCGCCCAGCATGCCGAACTCCTCGGAGAACGCGGCGAAGATGAAGTCCGTCGTGCGTTCCGGTATGAATTCGAGATGGGTCTGCGTGCCGCTCATGAAGCCCTTGCCGGTGACGCCGCCCGAGCCGATGGCGATCATGCCCTGGATGATGTGGAAGCCCTTGCCGAGCGGGTCGGTGGTGGGGTCCAGCAGCGTGCAGATGCGGTGCTTCTGGTAGTCGCGCAGCAGCGGCCACACCACCTCGTCCTGGCAGATGCGGTCCTCGCTCCACACCACCGCCACGATGCCCAGCGCCGCCAGCAGCAGCACCGGCAGGATCAGCTTCCACGACAGGCCGGCGAAGAAGATCACGTACAGGCCGGCCGACAGGATGAGGATGGCGGTGCCGAGGTCGGGCTGCTTGACGACGAGGCCCACGGGCAGCAGCAGGATCAGGCCGGCGATGGCGAAGTCGAGCGCGCGCAGCTGGCCCTCGCGCTTCTGGAACCACCAGGCCAGCATCAGCGGCATGGCCAGCTTCATGATCTCGCTGGGCTGGATCACCATGCCCACGTTGAGCCAGCGCTGCGCGCCCTTCTTGGTGATGCCGAACAGCGCGGTGGCGACCAGCAGCGCCAGGCCCAGGCTGTACAGCGGCACGGCGATGCGCATGAGGTTCTGCGGCGAGATCTGCGCCGCCACGAACAGCACGAGGAACGCGAGCGCCATGTTGCGCGCGTGGTCGGGGAAGCGCGTGCCGTAGTCGAAGCCGGCCGAGTACATCGTCACCAGGCCGATGCCGCAGATCATCAGCACGGCGATCATCAGCGTGAGGTCGAAGCCGAGCAGCACCGGGCGCAGCCGCTGCCAAAGCGTGGGACGTTCGACGACGGCGATCATGGGTTGCGCTTTCCGGACTTGGGCGTGGGCGTCCATTGCACGGGCTGGCGCCGCGTCGCGGCGGAGGCGCCCGAAGCCGCCACGGCCACGGCGCCGCTGCCGGCGTTCGCCAGGGCGGCGGCGGCGGCGGCGGCGCGCACCGCGCTCGCCGCGCTCGCCGCCACCGCTGCCTTCTCGGCGGCCGTGGGCGCGCTCGCACCGCTGGCGGCCTGGTAAGCCGCAACGGCGCTGGCCGCACCCGCGAGGGTGTCGGCGCCGTTGAGCGGCGTGCCGGCGGAATCGTCAGCGATGGGCGAGTGGTTGGTGCCCAGGCGGATGTTGGCGGCCAGCGAGATCGGCACGGGCTGGCTCTTGGGCGGTCCGGCCGTGCCGGCCTGCACGGCGGCGATGTCGTCGTCGGTCGGGTAGACGCCCTTGATCCAGTAGTCCATCACGCGGCGCGCGATCGGGCCGGCGTACTGCGCGCCGAAGCCCACGTTCTCCACCACCATCGCGATGGCGATCGTCGGGTGGTCGGCCGGCGCGAAGGCGATGAACAGCGCGTTGTCGCGCTTGTGCTCGGCCACGGTGGCGGCGTTGTACTTCTCGTTGGCCTTGATGTCGGCCACCTGCGCGGTGCCCGTCTTGCCGCCCGAGACGTAGCCGGCGTTCAGGAAGGCTGCGTAGCCCGTGCCGGCCGCATCGCGGTTGACGCCCACCATCGCGTTGCGCACCACGTCGACGAACTCGGGGTTCAGGTTGAGCGGATCCAACGGGGCCGGTGCGATCGAGTGACGCGCGCCCGAGACCACGTCCACCACGTCGCGCACGAGGTGCGGCGTGTGACGCTGGCCGCCGGTGGACAGCGTGCTCAGCGCGTTGGCGAGCTGCATGATCGTGAAGTTGTTGTAGCCCTGGCCGATGCCCAGCGAGATCGTCTCGCCCGCGTACCAGCGCTGCTGCTCGGGGCGCCGGTACGCCTTCTTCTTCCACTCGGTGGATGGCAGCACGCCGCGCAGTTCGCCCTGCAGGTCGATGCCGGTGGGTTGGCCGAAGCCGAAGGGCTGCATGAACGCGGCGATGTTGTCGACGCCGATGTCGTTGGCGAGCTGGAAGTAGTAGATGTCGCAGGAACGGACGATCGACTGGTACATGTCGACGAAGCCGTGGCCCTCGGGCTTGTCGTCGTGGAAGACGTGGTTGCCGAACGTGTAGTGCCCCGGATCCTGCATGCCCCAGGCCGCGGTGCGCTTGCCCAGCGTGAGCGCGGCCAGCGCCATGTAGGGCTTGTACGTGGAACCGGGGGCGTAGGTGCCGCGGATCGCGCGGTTGAGCAGCGGCTTGTCGATGGACTCGTTCAGGTCCTTCCAGTTGTCGGCGTCGATGCCGTCGACGAACAGGTTGGGGTCGAACGTGGGCTTGGACACGAAGGCGAGCACCTCGCCGTTGCGCGGATCCATGGCCACCAGCGCGCCGCGGCGGGTGCCGTAGAGTTCCTCCACCAGGGCCTGCAGCCTGATGTCCACCGACAGCTGCAGCGTGTTGCCCGGCGTGGCCGGCTTGCTGGCGAGCTGGCGCACCGCGCGGCCGCCGGCCGAGGTCTCGATCTGCTCGAAGCCGGTGGTGCCGTGCAGCTCCGACTCGTAGCTCTGCTCCAGCCCCAGCTTGCCGATGTACTCGGTGCCGCGGTAGTTGGCCTGATCCTCGTCCGACCAGTCGTCGATGATCTTCTGCTTTTCTTCCTGGTTGATGCGGCCGATGTAGCCCACCAGGTGGCTCGCGAGCTCGCCGTGCGGATAGTTGCGGAACAGCCGCGCCTTGACCTCCACGCCCGGGAAGCGGAAGCGCTGCGCCACGAAGCGCGCCACCTCCTCATCGGTGAGCTTGGTGCGGATGGGCACCGACTCGAAGCTCTTGCCCTCGGCGGCCAGGCGCGCGAAACGCTTGCGGTCGCGCGGCGCCACCTCGATCACCTTGGCGATCTCGTTGATCGTGGACTCCAGGTCGGCCACCTTGGAGGGGGTGATCTCCAGCGTGTAGGCCGGATAGTTGGTGGCCATCACGATGCCGTTGCGGTCGACGATCAGGCCGCGGTTGGGCACGATGGGCACCACGCCGATGCGGTTGGCCTCGGCCTGCGCCTGCAGGTCGTCATGGCGCACCACCTGCAGCACGAACCAGCGGAACACGAGCACGCCGAAGCACAGCAGCACGAACGCCGCCGCGGCGATCGTGCGCGTGCGGAATCGATCGAGTTCGACCTCGATGTTCCGCAGTTCGGTCATCGATCTCACGTGGGTGCCAATCGATTCTTAGAGGGGACGGTTCTCGTCGCGGTCGGGCGCGCGGCGTTGCGGCGCGAGCAGCATCCACGAGATGCCCGGCCACAGCAGCGCCTCGAACACGGGCGCCAGCAGCATCGGCCAGCCGGGGAAGCTGCCGCTGGACAGCAGCCGCACCACCAGGGACGCCGCATGCGCGACGATGAAGACCGGCAGGATCTGCAGCGCCTGCTCGGCCAGCCCGTACCACAGCAGGCGGCGGTGCATGGTGATGGCCAGGAAGCTCAGCAGCGTGTAGGCCTCGGCGTGCTGGCCCAGCACGGCGCCCTGGTGCACGTCCATCAGCAGGCCGAAGAAGAACGCGGCGCCGATGCCCACGCGGCGCGGCTGGTGCACGTTCCAGAACACGAGCACCAGCGCGACGAAATCGGGCATCGCGGCGACGCGGCCCAGCGGCAGCATGTTGAGCACCAGCGCGGCGAACAGCGAGAACCACAGGAACAGGGGGTTGACCGGCAGCAGGAGCTGGTCGGCGCCGCGCGGCATGATCATTTCCTGCCCCCTTTGGCGGGCTTGGCGTTCTTGTCCTTGCCCGCGTCGGGCTCGGGCGCCGGGCGCGCCGGCAACTGCATCGCCATCGGCTCGAGCACCAGCACGTGGTGCACGCCGTCGGCGGACGCGGTGGGCGCCAGCGCGATGCGCGCGAACGAGGAATCGGCGCGCGGATCCACCTTCACCACCTTGGCCACGTCGAGGCCCGGCGGGTAGATGCCGTCGACGCCGCTGGTCTGCAGGAGATCGCCCACCTTCACGTCGGCATTGCCGGCCATGAAGCGCAGCTCCAGCGCCGAGCCGTCGGCGCCGAAGGCCGCGCTGCGCTGGCGGGTGCGCGTGTTGAGCACGGGGATGGCGGCCTCCTTGTCGATCAGCAGCGTCACTTCCGACGACAGCGGATAGACGCGCGTGACCTGGCCCAGCACGCCGGCCTCGTCGATGACCGGCGCGCCCGGCACCACGCCCTGCGACGCGCCGCGGTCGATGAAGATCTTGTGCGAGAACGGGTCGCTCGCCTCGTAGAGCACCTCGGCGGCCATGGACTTGACGGCCAGCCCCGGCTTCAGGTCGACCAGCGCGCGCAGCCGGGTGTTCTCGGCCGTGAGCGCGTCCACGCGCGCCGCCTTGGCCGATTGCGCGGTGAGCGCGAGCTCGGCGCGGCTCAGGTCGGCCTGGGCGGCGTGCAGCCCGCCCATGTACTCGCCAACGGCGTGCGTGACCTGCAGCGGCACCGCGAGCGCGCGCTCCACCGGCAGCAGCAGCATCTGCAGGCCCGAGCGCAGCGGGCGCGTGACCGCGAAGCGGGTATCGGCCGCCATCAGGAACAGCGCCACCGCGGAGAACACCGCCAGGCGCGTCAGTGCGGACGGGCCCTGGTGGAAGAACGGCGGCGGACGGCGGTCCAGGGTACCGAGCGGCATGGGATGCTCAACGCGCCGGGCGATCGGCCGCGGCGGAGGACAAGGGGGAAGGCGTTTGAGAAATTATCGCAAGGCCGGGTTCCGTGCCTTGTGCGGGATTGCCCCGCCATGAACGGGGTCCCGCGCCAACCATGTCAGTCGGAGGTAAAGATCGCGCCCATGCGCTCCATGCGCTCCAGGGCCATGCCGCATCCGCGCACCACGCACGTGAGCGGGTCCTCGGCCACCAGCACCGGCAGGCCCGTTTCTTCGGCCAGCAGGCGGTCGAGGTCGCGCAGCAGCGCGCCGCCGCCGGTGAGCATCATGCCGCGCTCGGCGATGTCGGCGCCCAGTTCAGGCGGGGTCTGTTCCAGCGCGTTCTTGACGGCGGACACGATCTGGTTGAGCGGGTCGGTGAGTGCCTCCAGCACCTCGTTGGACGAGATGGTGAAGCTGCGCGGCACGCCCTCGGACAGGTTGCGGCCCTTGACTTCCATCTCGCGCACCTCGGAGCCCGGGAAGGCCGAGCCGATGCCCATCTTGATGTTCTCGGCCGTCTGCTCGCCGATCAACATGCCGTAGTTGCGGCGGATGTAGTTGATGATGGCTTCGTCGAACTTGTCGCCGCCCACGCGGACGCTGCCCTTGTAGACCACGCCGCCCAGCGAGATGACGCCCACCTCGGTGGTGCCGCCGCCGATGTCGACCACCATGGAGCCGGAGGCTTCCGACACCGGCAGGCCGGCGCCGATCGCCGCGGCCATGGGCTCCTCGATCAGGTAGACGGCGCTGGCGCCGGCCGCCTCGGCCGCGTCCTTGATGGCGCGGCGCTCGACCTGGGTGGAGCCGCAGGGCACGCAGATGATGATGCGCGGGCTCGGCGTGAGCAGGCTGCGCGGGTGCACCATCTTGATGAACTGCTTGATCATCTGCTCGGTGACCACGAAGTCGGCGATCACGCCGTCCTTCATCGGGCGGATGGCCTCGATGTTGCCCGGCACCTTGCCGAGCATCGCCTTGGCTTCCTTGCCGACGGCCTGGATGATCTTCTTGCCGTGCGGGCCGCCTTCGTGGCGGATCGAGACGACCGAGGGCTCGTCGAGGACGATGCCCTTGCCCCGGACGTAGATCAGCGTGTTGGCGGTGCCGAGGTCGATCGCGAGATCGGTGGAGAAGTAGCGGCTCAGGGAAGAGAACATTGGCTGAGATGGGCGGGTACGGGGTCGGCGACTTGCGACGGTCTTCGCGGGACGCAGATCAGGCCATCTGGATGGGTGTGACTCCGGAACCTGAGGCGGGGGCTTGGAAAGCCCGGGCCGGGTGCCGAACCTGGATGTGCGAACGCTCGGTGCGCCGCAAGGCGCATGAATTGGGTGGGTTCGAAGATGGCTGCACGATGGGAAAAACCTCGTGCAGTAAGCCTCGAATTAACCGAGGATAATACCCCAAGCGCACCCCTTGATCGTGTATGCGGGTCGTAACTTTTGAGGCTGCGCCTACGTTTCCGGTTGCGCGGCCTCCAGCCGGATTTCCCCATGCCCCTGTCACCCGAAGACGTCAGCCGCATCGCGCACCTCGCGCGACTGGAGCTGTCGCCCGCCGAGGGTTCTGCGATGCAGACCCAGTTGAACGATTTCTTCAAGATCGTCGAGCAGATGAGCGCCGTCGACACCTCCGGCCTCGAGCCGCTGCACACCCCGTTGTCGGCCATCGGCAATGTCGAGCTGCGCCTGCGGCCCGACGCCGTCACGGAAACGAACAATCGCGAGGCCAACATGGCCAACGCGCCGGCCTCCGAAGAGGGCCTGTTCCTGGTTCCGAAGGTGATCGAATGAGCGCCCAACTGCATACGCTCGGCGTGGCCGAGCTGGGCCGCGCGCTCGCGGCGAAGTCCACCTCCAGCGTCGAGGCCACGCAGGCCCTGCTCGCGCGCGCCAAGGCCGACACCCACGGCGCGTTCCTGGTCGTCGACGAAGACGCCGCGCTGGCGGCAGCGAAGGCCGCCGACGCGAAGCGCGGATCCGGCGACGCGCACCCGCTGCTGGGCGTGCCCATCGCGCACAAGGACATCTTCGTCACGCAGGAGTCCGCCACCACGGCCGGCTCGAAGATGCTGGAGGGATACCGGAGCCCGTTCGACGCCACCGTCGTGGCGCGCCTGAAGGCCGCGGGCGCGGTGTCGCTGGGCAAGCTCAACTGCGACGAGTTCGCGATGGGCTCGGCCAACGAGAACTCGGCCTACGGCCCGGTGCGCAACCCCTGGGACGCCACGCGCGTGCCGGGCGGCTCGTCCGGCGGCTCCGCGGCCGCCGTCGCGGCGCAGCTCGTGCCCGCCGCCACCGGCACCGACACCGGCGGCTCGATCCGCCAGCCCGCCAGCTTCACCGGCGTCACCGGCATCAAGCCCACCTACGGCGTGTGCTCGCGCTTCGGCATGATCGCGTTCGCCTCCAGCCTCGACCAGGCCGGCCCGCTCGCGCGTTCGGCCGAGGACTGCGCGCTGCTGCTGTCGGCGATGAGCGGCTTCGACGAGCGCGACGCCACCAGCGTGCAGAGGCCCCCGCAGGACTTCCACGCGCAGATGCTTCAGGCACGCGCCGGCGCCACCGCGGCGCAGCCGCTCAAGGGCCTGCGCATCGGCCTGCCGAAGGAGTTCTTCCCCGCCGCGCTGGCCGCCGACGTGAGCGGCCGCGTGCGTGCGGCGCTCACCGAGATGGAGAAGCTGGGCGCCACGCTGGTGGACGTCTCGCTGCCGCGCACCGAGCTGTCGATCCCCGTGTACTACATCATCGCGCCGGCCGAGGCGAGCTCGAACCTGAGCCGCTTCGACGGCGTGCGCTACGGCCATCGCGCCGCGCAGTACGGCGACCTGATGGACATGTACAAGAAGTCGCGCTCCGAGGCCTTCGGCCCCGAGGTGAAGCGGCGGATCATGATCGGCACCTACGTGCTCTCGCACGGCTACTACGACGCCTACTACCTGCAGGCGCAGAAGCTGCGCCGCATGATCGCCGACGACTTCCAGGCCTGCTTCCAGCAATGCGACCTGATCGCCGGCCCGGTGGCGCCGACGGTGGCGTGGAAGCTCGGCGAGCAGGGCGACGACCCGGTCAAGGCCTACCTCGCCGACATCTTCACCCTGCCCGGCTCGCTGGCCGGCCTGCCCGGCATGAGCGTGCCCGCGGGTCTCGGCGAGGGCGGCATGCCGGTGGGCCTGCAGCTGCTGGGCAACTACTTCGCCGAGGGCACGCTGCTGCACGCGGCGCACGCGCTGCAGCTCGCGACGGATTTCCACCTGCAGCGACCCCGCGCCTGATGAACGCACGCGTCGACCACCTCCCCTTCGCCACCCCGGTGCGCGGCGGCGTGGTCGCGGGCGATTGCCTCGCGGTGCTGCGCACGCTGCCGGCGCAACGCGTCGACCTCATCGTCACGTCGCCGCCCTACGCCGACCAGCGCGCCTCCACCTACGGCGGCGTGAGCGCGGACGATTACGTCGCGTGGTTCATGCCGCGCGCCGAGCAGTTCGCCCGCGTGCTCAAGCCCACCGGCTCGCTGGTGATCAACATCAAGGAAAAGGTGGTGGACGGCGAGCGCCACACCTACGTCCTCGAGCTGATCATCGCGATGCGCAAGCAGGGCTGGCTGTGGACGGAGGAGTACGTCTGGCACAAGCGCAACTGCTTTCCCGGCAAGTGGCCCAACCGTTTCCGCGACGCGTGGGAGCGCTGCCTGCACTTCACCCGCGAACGCCGGTTCAAGATGAACCAGGACGCCGTGATGGTGCCCATGGGCGACTGGGCGAACACGCGCCTGAAGACGCTCGGCGCCAACGACGTGGTGCGCCACGACTCGCGCGTGGGCAACGCGTTCGGCAAGAACATCGCCAACTGGCAGGGCCGCGACCGCGCCTATCCCACCAACGTGCTGCACCTGGCCACCGAATGCGGCAACAAGGGCCACAGCGCGGCATTCCCGCAGGCCTTGCCGCGCTGGTTCATCGAACTCTTCACCGACCCGGGCGACACCGTGCTGGACCCGTTCGCCGGCTCCGGCACCACGCTGGCCGCGGCGCTGGAACTCGGCCGCAACGCGATCGGCGTGGAGCTCGCGTCCGCGTACGTGGCGCGCGCCCGTGACGCGGTCGCGACCGCGCGCGAGGCCGCGCAGGCGCTGGCGCGCGCGCGCGTGGTCACCGAACAAGAACTCATTTTCCCGCGTCGCGGCGCGACCGCTTCGCCCCAAATTCCCAAGGACAACGTCCCATCATGAGCACCCTCATTCGCGGCTACGAAGTCGTGATCGGCTTCGAGACCCACACGCAGCTGTCGACGGCCAGCAAGATCTTCTCGGGCGCCTCCACCGAGTTCGGCGCGCAGCCCAACACGCAGGCCTCGGCCGTGGACCTGGCGCTGCCCGGCACGCTGCCCGTGCTCAACCGCGGTGCGGTCGAACGCGCCATCCGCCTGGGCCTGGCGGTCAACGCCACCATCGCGCCGCTGTCGATCTTCGCGCGCAAGAACTACTTCTACCCCGACCTGCCCAAGGGCTACCAGATCAGCCAGTACGAGATCCCGGTGGTGCAGGGCGGCATCGTGCCGTTCATGCACAAGGGCGAGATGCGCCAGCTGCGCCTGACGCGCGCCCATCTCGAGGAAGACGCGGGCAAGTCGGTCCACGAGGGCCACGCCAACATGTCGGGCATCGACCTGAACCGCGCCGGCACGCCGCTGCTGGAGATCGTCACCGAGCCCGACATGCGCTCGTCCACCGAGGCCGTGGACTACGCCAAGGCGCTGCACGCGCTGGTGCAGTGGCTGGACATCTGCGACGGCAACATGCAGGAAGGCTCGTTCCGCTGCGACGCCAACGTGTCGGTGCGCCGGCCCGGCCAGCCCTTCGGCACGCGCCGCGAGATCAAGAACCTCAACAGCTTCCGCCACCTGCAGCAGGCGATCGACTACGAGATCAACTGGCAGATCGACGAGCTGGAGGACGGCCGCGCCATCGTGCAGGCCACCGTGCTGTTCGACCCGGACACCGGCGAGACCCGCATGATGCGCACCAAGGAAGACGCGCAGGACTACCGCTACTTCCCCGATCCCGACCTGCCGCCGCTGGTGATCTCGCGCGAATGGGTGGAGCAGGTGCGCGGCCAGATGCCCGAGCTGCCGCGCGCGATGGCCGAGCGCTTCCAGGCCGCCGACGGCCTGGCGCCAGCCGATGCCGCATCGATGACGCAGTCGCTCGCGACGGCCCGCTACTACGAGGCCGCGCGCGACGCCGGCGCGCCGGCCAAGCTGGTGGCCAACTGGGTGATGGGCGAGCTCTCGCGCCGCCTCAACGCCGAGGACCTCTCGATCGTCGAGGCCCCGGTCGATGCGGCGCTGCTGGCGGCGCTGATCAGGCGCATCCAGGACGGCACGATCTCCAACAACGCGGCCAGGCAGGTGTTCGACGCGCTGTGGACACGCGAGAAGGGCACGGCCGGCAACGTCGACGAGACGATCGACAGGCTCGACGTTCGCCAGAGCAATGACACCAGCGAGCTGGAGTCCATCATCGACGCCGTGCTGGCCGCCAACCAGAAGTCGGTGGACGAGTTCCGCGCCGGCAAGGAGAAGGCGTTCCAGGCGCTGGTGGGCCAGGCGATGAAGGCCAGCAAGGGCAAGGCCAACCCGGCGCAGGTCAACGAGATGCTGAAGAAGAAGCTGGGCGTCTGATCAGGCCGGCACCAGCGTCGGCTCCTGCCCGCGCCCGTAGTGCCGCGGCGGCGCGCCCATCACGCGCTTGAACGCGGTGCTGAACGCGCTCTCCGACTCGTAGCCCAGCGCGGGCGCCAGCACCGAAACCGTCTCGCCGCCGTTGGTGAGCCGGTCGGCCGCCAGCAGCATGCGCCAGCGCGTGAGGTAGTCCATCGGCGACGCGCCGACCAGGCGCTTGAACTTCAGCGCGAAGGTGGAGCGCGACATCGCGGCCACCTTCGCCAGGTCGTCGATGGTCCACCGGCGGCCAGGCTGCGCGTGCATCGCGGTCAACGCCGCGCTCACCTGGCGATCGCCCAACGCGAATAGCCAGCCCACGCCCTGCCCGGCGGCGTCGCGCAAGTGCAGGCGCAGCGCCTGCACGAGCAGCATCTGCGCGAGTTGCTGCGCGATCAGGAAGCCGCCCGGTTGCGGCTCGCGCAGCTCCGCCATGAGGCGCTCGACCGACCAGCGCATCGCGGCCTTGTCCTCTTCGGAACGCAGGTGGACGATGGGCGGCAGCATGCCCAGCAGCATCTCGGCATGCTTGCCGGCGAACGCGAAGTGGCCGCCCAGCGCGAAGCAGCCGCCGCCGCCGTTGATCACGCGCGTGGTGCCGCGAAGCGGCGTGCGCAGGAAGGTCATGGCGTCCACCGGCGTCAGCGAGAGGTCGCTGGCGAGGCGGAACGGCAGCCCGCGCGGCAGCAGGTAGCAGTCGCCCGCGGAGATGCGGATGGGCTCCGCGATGCCCTGGATCGCCAGCCAGCAGCTGCCGCTGGTCATGGCCTGGAACTTGATGCCGTCGTGGGCGCCGAACTCCACGGCCCAGTCGCCGCCGTAGTCGACGGCGCCCGACATGAAGCTGCGCGGCCGCAGCAGGGACAGGACATCGGACAACGGATCCATGGCGATTCCGGACGATTGCGAAGATTTCGCGGACTGAACCGCATGGATTGTATCGACCGGGCGTCCTAAAGTGGACTGAACCACCCCCTCCAGGAGAAATCGACATGCGAGTCTTCCTCACCGGCGCCACCGGATTCATCGGGTCCGCCCTCATCCCCGAACTGCTGCAACACGGCCATTCCGTGCTCGGCTACGCGCGCTCCGACGACGGCGCCGGGGCGCTGCGCAAGCTGGGCGCCACCGTGCACCGCGGCGACCTCGAAGACCTCGACGCGCTGCGCCGCGGCGCCGCGCAGGCCGAAGGCGTGGTGCACTGCGGCTTCATCCACGACTTCTCGAAGTTCGCCGAGAACTGCGCCATCGACGGCCGCGCCATCGACGCGCTGGCCGATGTGCTGGCCGGCAGCGGCAAGCCCCTGGTCGTGACCTCGGGCATCCCCGGCATGCAGGGCCGAATCTCCACGGAGGACGACGACCTGCCTGCCGGCTCGCCGATGCCGCGGGTGTCCGAGCCGAGGGCGCTGGCCGCGGCGGCCCGCGGGGTGCGCGCCTCCGTCATCCGCCTGCCGCAGGTGCATGACCGGGACAAGGCGGGCCTGGTGCCGTTCCTGATCGGCGTCGCGAAGCAGAAGGGCGTGTCGGCCTACGTCGGCGAGGGCCGGAACCGCTGGGCGGCCGCGCATCGGTTCTCGACGCCTTCGCTCTACCGGTTGGCGCTGGAGAAGGGCGTGGCCGGCGCGCGCTATCACGCGGTCGAGGAGGAAGGCATCACGCTGAAGGCCATCGCCGAATCGATCGGACGGGGGCTGAAAGTGCCGGTGATTTCGGTGTCCGGCGACGAGGCGGCGGCGCATTTCGGCGCGATGGGGCACTTTGCCACCATGGGCAATCCCGCTTCGAGCGCCCTCACCCGCCAGCGACTTGGCTGGACGCCCGGTACGCATCCGGGGTTGATCGACGACCTGGATCACTCGACCGCGTACGCATGACGTCATCCTGCGCGCAGTCGCAGGATGACACTAGAAGGTGGCGCCGCCGCTCGCCGCGTTGATCGCCCGCCGCGCCTCGGCCTGGAACCCCACCGGGTCGCCGATGCCGCGCAGGCGCAGGTCCTCGCTGCCCGTGCCGCGGATGGTGAGCGTGCCGTAGCCG
>JABCYW010000048.1 GCA_013289985.1 Betaproteobacteria bacterium
GCGCCGCGGTGCCGGTCACGGCACCGTTCGGCAGCGGCTACCGCATCACGAAGACGGTGACGCCGGTGGAGCAGAAGGCGAAGGGCAAGTGGTCGCGCGGCGACGTCGTGCGCGTGCATCTCGACATAGCCGTGCAGGCCGACGCCACCTGGGTGGTGATCAACGATCCCATCCCCGGCGGCGCCGCGATGCTGGGCACCGGGCTCGGCAACGACGACCAGATCAGCACCGGCACCGAGAAGGACGACGCGCGCGGCTGGCTCGCGTACCAGGAACGCAGCTTCGAGGCGTTCCGCGCGTACTACCGCTACCTGCCCAAGGGCGCGTTCAGCGTCGAATACACGATGCGCCTCAACAACCCGGGCCGCTTCGGCCTGCCGCAGACGCACGTCGAGGCGATGTACGCGCCGGAGATGTTCGGCGAGTCGCCCAACGCGGCGTTCACGGTGGAGCCTTGACCCGCAACCGGCTCCGCACCACGCTCGCCGCGGCCTGCCTGGCCGCGTGCACGGGCGTGCACGCGGCCACGCCGTCGTTCGAGCAGGTGCGCGCCGCCACTCGCAGCTCGGAGACGGTGCTGCTCGATCGCCACGGCCAGCCGGTGCAGACCGTGCGCACCGACCTGCGCGTGCGGCGCGGGGCATGGGTGCCGCTGACGCAGATCTCGCCGGCGCTGCGCGCGGCCGCCATCGCGTCGGAGGACCAGCGCTTCCTGCAGCATTCGGGCGTCGACTGGTCGGCCGTGGCGGGCGCCGCGATCGGCCGCGCGGGCGCGGGCGGCACGCGCGGCGCGTCCACCATCACGATGCAGCTCGCGGGGCTGCTCGATCCCGACCTGGCCCTGCCCAGGGGCGGACGCACCGTCGGAATGAAGGTGGCGCAGGCCGCGGCGGCGCTGCGTCTCGAGCGGAGCTGGACCAAGGACCAGATACTGGAGGCCTGGCTCAACCTCGTGCCGTTCCGCGGCGAGCAGGTGGGCGTGGCGGCGATGTCGCAGGCCTTGTTCCAGAAGACGCCCTCGGGCCTCGACGCCGACGAATCGGCCATCGCCGCGGCCCTGCTGCGTGCGCCCAACGCGGCGCCGGCCGTGGTGGGCCAGCGCGCGTGCGGCGTGCTCAAGGCGCAGGGGCGTGCCGACGAGTGCGCCGTCGCGCAGGGCTTCGCCGAACTGATCCTGGGCCGGGCGGCGAACGCGGCGGACACCGCCGGCGAGCAGCTCGCGCCGCACTTCGCGCGGCAGGTGTTGAAGGCGACCGGCAAGGCGGCGCCGCCGGCCACGCTGCGCACCACGCTCGACGCCGGCACGCAGCGCCGCGCCCGCGACGCGCTGCGCCAGCAACTGGCCGAGCTGCGCGACCGCGACGTGGAGGACGGCGCCGTGGTGGTGCTGGACAACGCCAGCGGCGACGTGCTCGCGTGGGTGGGCTCCAGCGGCGACCTGTCGCGCGCCGCGGCCGTCGATGCGGTGGTCGCGCCGCGCCAGGCCGGCTCCACGCTGAAGCCCTTCCTCTACGAGCAGGCGATCGAGCAGCGCTGGCTGACGGCCGCCTCTGTGCTGGACGACGCGCCCACGCGGCTGCACACGCCGTCGGGCCTGTACATCCCGCAGAACTACGACCACGACTTCAAGGGCCGCGTGACGGTGCGCACCGCGCTCGGCTCGTCGCTGAACGTGCCGGCCGTGCGCACGGCGGTGATGGTGACGCCCGACCGCTTCGCGCGGCGTCTCGTCGCGCTGGGCCTGCCGATCCGCCGCCCCGGCGACTTCTACGGCTACAGCATCGCGCTGGGCTCGCCCGAGGTGACGCTGCTGTCGCTGGCCAACGCCTACCGCGCGCTGGCCAACGGCGGCACGACGAGCCCGCCGCGGATGGTCCTGGCGGACGCGGCGCCGCCGCCGGCGTCCACGCGCGTGATGGATCCGGCAGCGTCGTTCGTCGTGGCCGACATCCTGGCCGACAACGGCGCCCGCGTGCCCACCTTCGGCCTGGACAACGCGCTGGCCACGCGCTACTGGTCGGCGGTCAAGACCGGCACCAGCAAGGACATGCGCGACAACTGGTGCGTGGGCTTCAGCACCCGCTACACGGTGGGTGTGTGGGTGGGCAACGCCGGCGGCGCGCCGATGCACGCGGTCTCCGGCGTCACCGGCGCGGCGCCCGTGTGGCGGACGGTGATGGACGCCCTGCAGCGAAGCGACGTCGCCGACGATCATCCCGGCCGCGTCGGCCCGGCGTCGCCACGGCCCGGCGCCCTGGTCAAGGCGGCCTGGGTGCCCGCCGTGCCCGCGCCGCCGCCGGGCCTGGCGGCGCAGGCGATCACCTTCGACGCGCAGCTGGAGGCGCCGCGCACCGAGTGGTTCCTCGCCGGCACCGAGACCGCGCACGTGGCGCTGGCGAGCGCCGCGGGCACCGCCGCGCGGCCGATCGTGTCGCCCGACGACCGGTCCGTGATCGCGCTCGATCCCGACATCCCGCCGGCCGTGCAGCGCCTGCGCTTCGAGGCCGTGGCGCCGCCGCCCGGCGCCGCCTGGCGGCTCGACGGCAAGCGCCTGGGCGCGGCCCGGTCCTTGCCGTGGGCGCCGTGGCCCGGCCATCACGTGCTGGAACTGGTGGACGCGAAAGGCGTCGCACTGGACACCGTGAGCTTCGACGTGCGCGGCGCTCAGGCCAGGCCCGCCACGCCGCCCGCGCGGGGCGGCTCGAAGGGCGTGCGCCTGTCGACCCGGCCGATTTCCTGAAGCGATCGCGCGAGCGGCGGGGCCGTGGCCTTCACCCCCGCGCTTGCCAGACCGACGCGCTCCAGGTGGGGGCCGCCGACTTGATGATCGCGAGGACCTCCGGCGGGACGTCGCCCGCCCCGGTGAGCTGGCGAACCTCCAGGACATCGTCCGTGCCGAGGCCGCATGGCGCGCGCAACGCCCAGGAAATCGCCTCTTCCAGCGATCCGACTTCAACGATGTAGAAGCCGCCGACCAGTTCCTTGGACTCGGCGAACGGGCCGTCGACGACGTAGCGCTTGCCCTTGGCGACCCCGATGCGCGCTCCCCGCGCCGCCGGGTTGAGGCCTTCGGACGCCACGAGGACGCCGGCCTTGTGCATCTCCTCGTTGAACCTCATGTAGGCCGTGAGAAGGGCCTCGTCCAGACCGGGGCCGGCCGCCTGCTCCGGATCGTTCGTGCCCGCCTGGGCCGTGATGATGAATCGCATCGTCGTTCTCCTGGGTTGAATGGTGCGCCAGGACCACGACGAACGACGGGCCGGCAGATCGACATCCTGCGGCCGGATTCCGTCGTTCGCGGCGCACCCGCCGGAACGGGTGCGCCGGGGATTGCTCCGCTCAGAGCAGCGGCTCGTCGTCCTCTTCCGGCACGCCCCCGTCGACCACGAAGTTGCTGAAGCTGGGCGTCGGCCCGACGCTCAGCGTTCCGGACGCGTAGGTGCCCGAGGCCAGCACCTCGTCGCCGGCCGCGATGGACGTGCCGGCATGATGCCGGAACAGGATCGCGCTGACGGCGGCGCTGACGGGCAGGCCGTCGATGGAGAAGGTCGCGGGCGTGGTGCTGGTGCCCGCCACCGGCGCCGGGCTCGCGTCCACCGGCCCGGCCACTTCGCTGGCCGTGGAGGCGGGCACGATGGTCACCGACAGCGCCTGGAGCACGCCATTGCTGTCCTTGGCGGCGCGCACGAGCACATGCTGCGAGGCGCTGGCGGCCAGGTAGGTCTGGAACGTCGAGATGTTGAACGGGTTCGCCTGCGGGTCGTCGTCGAACCATTGGCGCGTCGAGCGGTCCGCCAGTCGCGTCTGGGCGGAAACGACGACGGACTCGCCCAGCACGGTGGCCGTGTAGGTGTTGGCGGCAGTGCCCGCCGCGACGGCGGTGACGTCGCCCATGAATCCGTAGCTGACGCTGCGCGCGGCGCGCAGGATGCGGATCGAGCTGGCGGCCACGGACAGGCCGTCGCTGGACACCGTGCCGACGATGGAGACGAGGTCGCCGACCGCGGGCAGCGACGTGCCCGCCGCCAGGGCGGCCGTGGTCACGTCGACGCCGCGCACGACGAAGCTGGCGGCCGTGGTGCCCGAGGCCGCGGTGAACGACGACACGGCGCCTTCGAATTCCACGGTGGCGCCCGCGGTCTGCACCGGCAGGCGGTCGCGCTTCAGCGCCACCGTGGCGTTGAACGACGTGGCCGGCAGGCTCGGCGCGGTGGCCGAGAACGCGGACACGACGTCGCCCACGGCGAAGGCGCTGGCGCAGGCGGCGGACTCGCCCTGCGCGCGGCATGTCGCGCCGGCAAGACTCACCTGCAGGCCGCCGATGGTGACGCCGGGCGTGGCGCTGATGGCCGTGACGACGCCTTCCACCTTGTAGAGCGCGCCGCTGGCGCCGGTCGGGGTGTCATGGATGGAGACCAGCGTCGCCACGATGTTGGCGCTGCCGCTGGTGCTGCTGAACAGGTAGCCGTCGACGCTGACGTAGGAGCCCGGCGTGGTGGCACCGCCGCTGGTGGCGGTCAGCGTCAGGCCGGAGGCGCCGCCGATCGGGGTGCACGCGTTCGTCGTCGCGGTCACGCAGGCACGGTGGTCGGAGAACAGCGTGGCGCTGTCCAGTTTGATCGTCTGGCCCATGACGGTGAGCGTGTTCGCGGTGCCGTCCCAGGCGTCCACATCGCCGCGCACCAGCGGGTGCACGTGCAGCAGGCGCGCGACGGGGGCGGTCGGCGTGCTGTTGCTGGCGGGATCGACGTCGACCACCTCGCCCACCTCCAGCGCGGAGACGCGGGCGTCGGAGGCCCCCGTGTCGTCGTCGACGACCTGGGCGCCGCCGGTGGCGTATTCATGGCCGTTGACGAACACGCTGCCGAACGCCGTGATCGCGCCTGAAGAGCTGGATGTCGAGGCGCCGCTGGGGCTGGAGGTGCCGCCTGACGAGGTCGAGCTGCCGCCACCGCCGCCGCAGGCGGCCAGGGCCAATGCGAGCACGGACGACAGAGTCCTGAACTTCGTGGAAGTCTTCATGGTTGTCTCCTGATGGCGCGAGGGCGTTCCTCGTCGAGATCGCTACTGTGCGACGACTGGCGCCGAAAGGTGTGAAGACACGTAAACCGAAACCCGTTGCTCAGAGAGTCGACAGCTTCGGGTGGCGCAAGGTAACGCGATGATGGTGCATGTTTCAGCGCGCGTCACCCTGCAAGCGGCTCGCGAATGGCCTGCGCGGACATCGCGGCAGCCACGAAGATGGCGTAGGCTCCGGGTTTTCCAGCAAGGCCGGGCGCGCGACCGGGCCTTGTCGCAGCCGGGACAGTGCCCGGCGCGCGAACAGTCCTAGAATCGAACGATCGTTCTATTTTCCGGGGTGGCCGCTCGCCGGCCCCGGGCGAACTGAATTCACGGAGACCAGCCCCATGAGTGCGAGTTACGAAGTCCGCGGCGCCATCGCCGTCATCACGCTGAACAACCCGCCGGTCAACGGCCTGGGCTACGAGACGCGCAAGGCCGTGGCCGCTGCGGTCGAGAAGGCGGAGGACGACGCGGCCGTCAAGGCCATCGTCATCACGGGCGCCGGCAAGGCGTTCTCCGGCGGCGCCGACATCAAGGAATTCGGCTCGCCGCTGGCGCTGGCCGAGCCCAACCTGCTGAGCCTGATCGCCCGCGTGGAGGGAGCGTCCAAGCCGGTCGTCGCCGCGATCCACACCGTGTGCATGGGCGGCGGCCTCGAGCTGTCTCTGGGCTGCCACTACCGCGTGGTGTCGCCGGGCGCGGCGATCGCGCTGCCCGAGGTCAAGCTGGGCATCCTGCCGGGTGCCGGCGGCACGCAGCGACTGCCGCGCGCGATCGGGGTCGAGGCCGCGCTGAACATGATCGTCAGCGGCGAGCCGGTCAAGAGCGAGCTGCTCGCGCAGATCCCCGGCCAGAAGCTGTTCGACCGCGTGATCGAGGGCGACCTGATCGAAGGCGCGCTGGCCTTCGCCAACGAGATCGCCGCCGCGCGTCCGCTGCCCATGGTGCGCGACCTGAAGTGCAAGCACCCTGACGGCGACGCGTACTTCGGCTTCGCGCGCAACACCGTCAACGCGATGGCCAAGAACTTCCCGGCGCCGGCGCGTTGCGTCGACTGCGTCGAGCAGGCGACCAAGGCCAGGTTCGAGGACGGCCTCAAGGTCGAGCGCGAGGCCTTCGCCGCGCTGATGCTCACGCCCGAGAGCAAGGCGCTGCGCCACGCGTTCTTCGCCGAGCGCGCCGCGGCCAAGGTGCCCGGCATTCCGGAAGACACCGCCACACGCGAGATCAGGAGCGTCGCCATCATCGGCGCCGGCACCATGGGCGGCGGCATCGCGATGAACTTCCTCAACGCCGGCACGCCGGTGGTGATGCTGGAGATGAAGCAGGAGGCGCTGGACAAGGGCGTCGGCATCATCCGCAAGAACTACGAGGCCCAGGTCAAGAAGGGCAAGCTGAAGGAAGACAAGTACGCCGAGCGCATGGCGCTGCTGTCGACCACGCTGTCGTACGCCGAGCTCGGCGGCGCCGACCTGGTGATCGAGGCCGTATTCGAGGAGATCGGCGTCAAGCGGCAGGTGTTCGAGCAGCTCGACGCCGTGATGAAGCCCGGTGCGATCCTGGCCTCCAACACCTCGACGCTGGATCTCGACAAGATCGCCGCGTTCACGAAGCGCCCGCAGGACGTGATCGGCATGCACTTCTTCAGCCCGGCCAACGTGATGCGCCTGCTGGAAGTGGTGCGCGGCGCGAAGACCGCGCCCGACGTGCTGATGACGGTGATGAAGCTGGGCAAGAAGATCAAGAAGACCTGCGTGGTCTCCGGCGTCTGCGACGGCTTCATCGGCAACCGCATGATCGAGCAGTACAGCCGGCAGGCCGGCTACCTGCTCGACGAAGGCTGCACGCCGCAGCAGGTGGACAAGGCGGCCGAGAAGTTCGGCTTCGCGATGGGTCCGTTCCGCATGGGCGATCTCGCGGGCAACGACATCGGCTGGGCCATCCGCAAGCGCCGCTACGTGGAGAAGCCCGACGTGCGCTACAGCAAGACGGCCGACCTGCTGTGCGAGCTGGGCCGCTTCGGCCAGAAGACGGGTGCCGGCTGGTACGACTACGTGCCGGGCAAGCGCGACGCGATCCCGTCGGAGCTGGTCAACGACATGCTGGTCAAGCACCGTGCCGATCTGGGCATCACGCCGCGCAAGATCGGCGACGACGAGATCGTGCACCGCCTGGTGTATTCGCTGGTCAACGAAGGCGCGCGCATCGTCGAGGAAGGCATCGCGCTGCGCGCCTCCGACATCGACATGGTCTACCTCACGGGGTATGGCTTCCCGCTGTGGCGCGGCGGCCCGATGAACTACGCCGACACGGTGGGCCTGTGGAACGTCGTGCAGGCGATGAAGAAGTTCGCGAAGAACCCGGCCGACGACCAGGCGTTCTGGCAGCCCGCGCCGCTGCTGGCCAGGCTGGCCGCCGAAGGCAAGAGCTTCAGCTGATGTCCAGGGCGCCGGGCTTCCTCGTGCGCGCCGCGGCCGTGCTGCTGGGCGTCGTGCTGGGCATGGCGGTCGTCGCGGGCACGAGCCCGTGGCGCGAGCTGCTGAAGAAGCCCGAGCCGGCGACCACCGCCCCGATCCAACGCGAGCGCGCGCCCGACCTGCGCGTCTGACTCACCCCAAAAGATTTCCAGGAGTTCCCCATGACCGATGCCGTCATCGTTTCCACCGCCCGCACGCCGCTTGCCAAGAGCTGGAAGGGCGCCTTCAACATGACGCACGGCGCCGAGCTGGGCGGCCATGCCGTCAAGGCGGCGCTCGAGCGCGCCGGCATCGACGGCGGCGAGGTGGAGGACGTGCTGATGGGGTGCGCCAACCCCGAGGGCGCGACCGGCGCCAACATCGCGCGCCAGGTGGTGCTGCGCGCCGGGCTGCCGGTGTCGGTGGCCGGCGCCACCGTCAACCGCTTCTGCTCCAGCGGCCTGCAGACCATCGCGATGGCCGCGCAGCGCGTGATCGCCAACGAGGGCGACGTCTACGTGGCCGGCGGCGTGGAGAGCATCTCGTGCGTGCAGCAGGAGATGAACCACCACATGCTGCGCGACATGTGGCTGGCGCGGAACAAGCCGGCCGTCTACATGTCGATGCTGGAGACCGCCGAGACGGTGGCCAAGCGCTACAGGATCTCGCGCGAGCGCATGGACCAGTACGGCGCGGCCAGCCAGCAGAAGGCGGCCGCGGCGCTGGAGGCCGGCCTGTTCAAGGACGAGATCGCGCCCATCACGGTCACCGCCGGCGTCGCCGATCCGAAGAACGGCATCCGCACGAAGCAGGTCACCGTCGAGAACGACGAAGGCATCCGCCCGGGCACCACCTACGACGGCATCAAGGACCTGCGCTCGGCGCTGCCCGGCGGCCTGATCAGCGCCGGCAACGCGAGCCAGTTCTCCGACGGCGGCGGCGCCTGCGTGGTGGTCTCCAGCCAGTACGCGGAACGCAAGGGCCTGAAGCCGCTGGGCCGCTTCCTCGGCTTCGCCGTGGCCGGCTGCGAGCCCGACGAGATGGGCATCGGCCCCGTGTACGCGGTGCCGAAGGTCCTTCGTCGCCTGGGCCTGACGGTGGCGGACATCGACCTGTGGGAACTCAACGAGGCGTTCGCGGTGCAGGTGCTGTACTGCGCCGACACGCTGGGCATCCCGATGGACCGGCTCAACGTGAACGGCGGCGCCATCGCCGTGGGCCACCCGTACGGCGTCAGCGGCCAGCGCCTGACCGGACACGCGCTGATCGAAGGCAAGCGCCGCGGCGCGAAGAAGGTCTGCGTCACGATGTGCATCGGCGGCGGCATGGGCGCGGCAGGCGTGTTCGAGGTTCTGTAAGCACGGCATCGGCATGAGTACCCGCGACACCCTGGACTTCCTGCTCTACGACTGGCTCCGGGTCGAGCGGCTCACTGAACGCGAGCGCTTCGCGGACCACTCGCGCGCCACCTTCGACGCGGTGCTGGACACTTGCGAGCGCCTGACGCGTGAGAAGTTCGCGCCTTTCAACCGCCTCGTCGACATCGACGAGCCGCGCTTCGACGGCGAGCGCGTGCACCTGCCGCAGGCCACGCACGACGCGCTGCACGCCTACGCGGCCACCGGCATGATCGCCGCCTCGCAGGATGCCGGCATCGGCGGCATGCAGCTGCCCTGCGTCGTCGAGAAGGCCGCCAACGCCTTCCTCTCCCAGGCCTGCATCGGCATGGGCGGCTACGTGCTGCTCACGCACGGCAATGCGGGCCTGCTGATGGCGCACGGCACGACCAGGCAGCGGGAAGTGTTCGCGGCCCGGGAGTTCACCGGCGAGTGGTTCGGCACGATGTGCCTCAGCGAGCCGCAGGCCGGCTCGTCGCTGAGCGACATTGCCACGCGCGCCGTGCCCGATGGGCCCGAGTTCGAGTCCGACCCGCTGGGCCCGCGCTACAGGCTGGTGGGCAACAAGATGTGGATCTCGGCCGGCGAGCACGAGATCACGCCCAACATCGTGCACCTGGTGCTGGCCAAGATTCCCGGCCCGGACGGCAAGCTGCCCGCCGGCGCCAAGGGCATCTCGCTGTTCATCGTTCCGAAGCGCCACATCGACGCCGACGGCAATCTCACCGGCGAGCGCAACGACGTCAGCCTGGCCGGCCTGAACCACAAGCTGGGCTTCCGCGGCACCTCCAACGCCTTGTTGAACTTCGGCGAGAAGGGCGGGGCGACGGGCTACCTGGTGGGCCAGCCGGGCGAGGGCCTGCGCTGCATGTTCCACATGATGAACGAGGCCCGCATCGGCGTGGGCCTGGGCGCGACGATGCTGGGTGCGGCGGGCTACGAGGCCAGCCTGGCGTACGCGAAGCAGCGCACGCAGGGACGGCCGATCTCGGCTGGCGGCAAGGACGCGGCCATGCCGCCGGTGCGCCTGATCGAACATGCCGACATCCGCCGCATGCTGCTCGCCCAGAAGTCCATCGTCGAGGGCGGCATGGCGCTGGCGCTGTACTGCGCGCGCCTGGTCGACGAGCAGCGCACGGGCGAGGCCGGGTCGGCCGCGGAGGCGGCCACGCTGCTGGAGATGCTCACGCCCATCGCCAAGAGCTGGCCCAGCGAGTGGGCGCTGGAGGCCAACAGCCTGGCCATCCAGATCCACGGCGGCTACGGCTACACGCGCGACTTCCCCGTGGAGCAGCACTGGCGCGACAACCGCCTCAACATGATCCACGAGGGCACGCACGGCATCCAGGCGCTGGACCTGCTGGGCCGCAAGGCGGTGATGCAGGGCGGCGCGGGCCTGAAGCTGCTGGCCCATCGCATCGACGCGACGATCGCGCGCGCGCTCCCGCGGGCACGTCTCGCGGCGCACGCGAACGCGCTCGCGCAGGCCCTGCAGCGCCTGGGCGCGGCCACGCGCGCCGCGTGGGCCACCGCGCTGCCCGAGGACGCGCTGGCCAACGCCACGCCCTACCTCCAGGCCTTCGGCCACACGATCCTCGCGTGGCTGTGGCTGGACGTCGGCGCCTCCATCCTCGACGCCGGCGCGGCCGGATCCACCGCGAATGTCGGCCGCCTGGCCGCGCTGGACTACTTCATGCGCTACGAGCTGCCGAAGACCGACGCGTGGCTGCGCGTCGTCGAGTCGCGCGACCGCACCTGCCGCGACGTGCCCGAAGACGCCTTCTGAACAAGAACACGAGACAACGATGACCACTGCCTCCGCCATCCCCACCACGGCCTGCGCCGAACGCCGCAGCATCCAGAAGCTGTTCGACCTGTCCGGCCGCACCGCGCTCGTCACCGGCGGCTCGCGCGGCCTGGGCCTGCAGATCGCCGAGGCGCTGGGCGAGGCCGGCGCGCGCGTGGTGCTCAGCGCGCGCAAGGCGCAGGATCTCGAGGCCGCCGCCGCGGCGCTGAAGGAACGCGGCATCGCCGCCGACTGGATCGCCGCCGACTCGAGCCAGCCCGCCGAGGTGCGGCGCCTGGCCGACGAGGCGATCGCCAGGCTGGGCCACGTGGACATCCTGGTCAACAACGCCGGCGCCACCTGGGGCGCGCCGGCCGAGGATCATCCGCTGGAGGCCTGGGACAAGGTGATGAACCTCAACGTGCGCGCCATCTTCCTGTTGTCGCAGGCCATAGCCAAGTCCGGCATGATCCCGCGCCGGCGTGGCCGCATCATCAACGTCGCGTCCATCGCGGGCCTGAGCGGCAACACCGGCGCGATGACCACGATCGCCTACAACACGAGCAAGGCCGCGGTGATCAACTTCACGCGCGCGCTGGCCGGCGAGTGGGGCGTGCACGGCATCAACGTCAACGCGCTGGCGCCGGGCTTCTTCCCCAGCAGGATGACCGCGGGCCTGCTGGCCCACGTGGGCGTCGACAACATGCGCGCCCACGTGCCGCTGCGCCGGCTCGGCGACGACGAGGACCTGAAGGGCGCGGCGCTGCTGCTGGCCAGCGACGCGGGCAAGCACATCACCGGCCAGGTGATCGCCGTCGACGGCGGCGTCAGCGCGGTGCACGGTGGCTGAGCTCATGACCGGACGCACGCCCCTGGAGTTCGCGCTCGACATCCCCTTCGTCGAGGCGCTGGGCATGCAGCTCTGGCGTTTCGACGGCGGCGTCGCGGAGGTCAGCATGGACGTGCGCGCCGACATGCACAACTCCTGGGCGGTGGCGCACGGCGGCGTCGTGATGACGCTGCTGGACGTGGCGATGGCCCATGCGGCGCGCAGCGTGCGCGACGAGGGCGAGCACGGGGCGCCGCGCATCGTCACGGTCGAGATGAAGACCAGCTTCATGCGGCCGGCCACCGGACGCCTGATGGCCACCGGCCAGCTCCTCCACGGCACCCGGAGCATGGCGTTCTGCGAGGGCAGCGTGCGCGACGCCACGGGCGCGCTGTGCGCGCATGCCACCGGCACCTTCAAGCTGCTGCGCGCCCTGAAGCGCGGCGACGAACCTTCCTGAACGACAACCCGGCGGCGCTCGCAGGCGTCGCCTTCCCACACCACGGAGACCGTTCCATGTCCACCATCAATCGCCAGATCCTCCTCGCCTCGCGTCCCCAGGGCGAGCCCAGCGCCGCGAACTTCAAGCTCGTCGAGACCCCCGTCGCGCCGCTGGCCGACGGCCAGGTGCTGGTGCGCCACCACTTCCTGAGTCTCGACCCGTACATGCGCGGCCGCATGAACGACGCCAAGAGCTACGCCGCGCCGCAGCCCCTCGACGAGGTGATGATCGGCGGCACCGCCGGCGAGGTGGTCGAATCGAGGAACCCGCACTTCAAGGCCGGCGACAAGGTCGTGGGCATGGGCGGCTGGCAGGAGTACGCGGTCGTCGACGCGGATCAGCGCGGCGTGCTGCAGAAGGTGGACACGACGCACGTGCCGCTGTCGGCCTATCTCGGCGCGGTGGGCATGCCCGGCGTCACCGGCTGGTACGGCCTCGTGAAGATCATCAACCCGAAGGCCGGCGAGACGGTGGTCGTCAGCTCCGCCGCCGGCGCGGTGGGCGGCGCGGTGGGCCAGCTCGCCAAGGCGCGCGGCGCGCGCGTGGTGGGCATCGCCGGCGGCCCCGACAAGTGCCGTTCGGTCAAGGAGGAGCTGGGCTTCGACGAGTGCATCGACTACCGCCAGTTCCCCGACGTGAAGTCCATGTCCGGCGCGCTGAAGGCGGCGTGCCCGAACGGCATCGACGGTTACTTCGAGAACGTCGGCGGCCACCTGCTCGACGCCGTGATGCTGCGTTCGAACGCGTTCGCGCGCATCGCGATGTGCGGGATGATCGCCGGCTACAACGGCGAGCCGATCCCGATGACGATGCCGCAGCTGATCCTGGTCAACCGCATGAAGATCGAGGGCTTCATCGTCAGCGAGCACATGGAGGCGTGGCCGGAAGCGCTGAAGGAGCTCGGCACGCTGGTGGCCACCGGCAAGCTCAAATACAAGGAAACCGTCTCCCAAGGAATCGAGACTGCGCCGGCGTCGTTCTTCGGCCTCCTGAAGGGCAAGAACCAGGGCAAGCAACTGGTAAAACTCGTCTGATCCCACTCCGACGGACGAGACAGATGCTGACCTGGCAATGGACCCGCTTCGCGGGCTTGAGCGGCGACGACGTGTACGACATGCTGGCGCTGCGTTCGACGATCTTCGTCGTGGAGCAGGACTGCGTCTACCTCGATCCGGACGGCCTCGACCGCCAGTCCTGGCACCTGCTGGGACGCGACGGCGCCTCCGGCGGCCTGCTCGCCTACGTGCGGGTGTGCGACCCCGGCGTGAAGTACGCGCCGCCGTCCATCGGCCGCGTGGTGGTCGACCCGTCGCAGCGCGGCACCGGCCTGGGCCACGTGCTGATCGCCGAGGCGCTCAGGCGTTGCGACGCCACCTGGCCCGGCGCGTCCAACCGCATCGGCGCCCAGGCCCACCTGCAGGGCTTCTACGGCCGCCACGGCTATCGGCCCGTCGGCGAGACCTACCTCGAGGACGGCATCGTCCACATCGACATGGAGCGCGCCCCGTCATGACCCCTGCCTCGCTGCACGGCGCCACGCACGCCGTGACCAACCAGGTGCCGCCGTTCGAGAACGTCAACCTGTTCGAGACCAACGCCGCCTTGCGCGACGCGGTGAAGCTCAACGCGCCGGCGCTGGCCACCGATTCGCTGTCCACGCTCGGCACGCTGGCCGGCAGCGCCGAGATGCAGCGCCACGCGCGCCTGGCCAACCTGCACACGCCCGTGCTGCACTCGCACGACCGCTTCGGCCATCGCATCGACGAGGTGGAGTTCCATCCGAGCTACCACGCGCTGCTGGGCGCGGCGCTGCAGCACCGCCTGCACGGCTCGCCGTGGGCCGCCGATGGCCCGAGCCACGTCGAGCGCGCGGCCGGCTTCATGCTGTTCACCGAACTCGAGCCCTCGGTGCTGTGCCCGGTGTCGATGACCTACGCCGTGGCGCCCGCGCTGCGTGCCAACGACAACCTGCAGCAGACCTTCGCGGGCCTGCTGGCCAGCCCGCGCTACGACCACCGGTTCCAGCTCGCCAGCGCCAAGACGGCGATGACCATGGGCATGGGCATGACGGAGAAGCAGGGCGGCTCCGACGTGCGCGCCAACACCACGCGCGCCGAGCCCGATGGCCACGACGCCTGGGGCCAGCGCTATCGCCTGGTGGGCCACAAGTGGTTCATGTCGGCGCCGATGAGCGACGCCTTCCTGGTCGTGGCGCAGACGCCCGCGGGCCCCACCTGCTTCTTCCTGCCGCGCTGGCTGCCCGACGGCTCGCTCAACGCGGTGCGCATCCAGCGCCTGAAGGACAAGCTGGGCAACCACGCCAACGCCAGCTCCGAGGTGGAGTTCGTGGACGCGCTCGCGTGGCGCGTGGGCGACGAGGGCCGGGGCCTGCCGCAGATCCTCGCGATGGGCGCGCTGACGCGCCTGGATTGCGCGCTTGGCACCGCGGGCCTGATGCGCGGCGCGCTGTCGCTGGCGCTGCACCACGCCACGCACCGGATGGCGTTCGGCAAGCGGCTGGTCGACCACGCGCTGATGCGCAACGTGCTGGCCGATCTCGCGCTGGAGAGCGAGGTCTCCACCGCGCTGGCGCTGCGCCTGGCGCGCGCCGTCGACCGCAGCGAGGACCCGGCGACGCCCGCCGCCGAACGCGAACACGAGGCCTTGATGCGCCGCCTGCTGACCCCCGCGGCCAAGTACTGGGTCTGCAAGCGCGGCAGCCATTTCGCCCAGGAGGCCATGGAGTGCCTGGGCGGCAATGGCTACGTCGAAGGGGAGGGCGAGGGCGTGATGGCGCGCATCTACCGCGAGATGCCGCTGAACTCCATCTGGGAAGGCGCCGGCAACATCATGGCGCTGGACCTGCTGCGCGCGCTGCGCGGCGGCCCCGTCGCCGACGCGATCCGGCACGAGGCCAGTGCCGCCAAGGGTGCGCATCCGCTGCTCGATCGCGCGCTGCAGCGCCTGGTGGCGCGCGTGGAGAACGGCGTCGACGAGATCGACGCCCGCCGCTTCGCGCGCGACCTCGCGCTGTTGACGCAGGGCGCGCTGCTCGCGCAGGCCGCGCCGGGCCCGGTGTTCGCCGCGTTCTGCGAGAGCCGGCTCGACGGCGCGCCCGACGCGTTCGGACAGCTCGGAGCGGCCACCGATTTCGACGCGATCCTGCGCCGCGCCGCCGCGCACTGACAACACACAAAGGGAGACAACCCATGACCACGACCACCTGGCAAGGCCGCACGGCCGTCATCACCGGCGCCGCCTCCGGCTTCGGCCTCGAGACCTCGCGCCTGGCCGCGAACAAGGGCATGAACGTCGTGATGGCGGACGTGCTGGAGGAGCCGCTCGCGGCGGCAGTCAAGGAGGTCGAGGCGCTTGGCGCGCAGGTGCTGCCGTTCAGATGCGACGTGCGCCACGCCGCCGAGGTGGAGGCGCTGGGCGCGGCCGCGCAGGCCCGTTTCGGCGCGCCGCATGTCGTGTTCAACAACGCGGGCGTGGGCGCCGGCGGCCTCATCTGGGAGCACACCGCGCGCGACTGGGAGTGGGTCATGGGCGTCAACGTGATGGGCGTCGCGCACGGCGTGCGCGTGTTCACGCCGATGATGCTGGCCGCCGAGAAGGCCGACCCGGCGTTCTCGGGCCACATCGTCAACACCGCGTCGATGGCGGGGCTCGTGAACATGCCCAACATGGGGGTCTACAACGTCAGCAAGCACGCGGTGGTGGCGCTCAGCGAGACGCTGTACCAGGACCTGCGCCTGGTGAGCGACTGCGTCCACGCCCACGTGCTGTGCCCGTACTTCGTGCCCACCGGCATCGCGCACAGCGAGCGCGCCCGTCCCCTTGACGCGCAGGACGCCCGGGAGGACGGCCGCCGGGCCACCACCAGCCAGCGCGTGGCGCAGGGCCTGATCGAGAAGGCGGTGGCCGGCGGGCGCGTGACGGCGGCCGACGTGGCGCAACTGGTCTTCGACGCGCTGGACGCCGATCGCTTCTACATCTACAGCCACCCGAAGGCGCTGGCGCCGGTGATGACGCGCGCCGAGGACATCCTGGCCGCCACCAACCCGTCCGATCCGTACCGCGAACGGCCGGAGCTGGGCGAGCAGCTGCGGGCGGCCCTGCGACGGTGACAGGGTTCGTCCCGAGCGAAGGGAGGCCGAATGGTGTATGATGTCGGAGTAGGCAATACTTAAGACCGTCGTCCAGAAGGACTCCTCCGGCAACCCGTCGTGTGAACGACGACTCGGCTTGGTCGAACTCTCCAGTTTGATTTTCTTGCGTAGTACCTGCACTGCGTTGGCATGTGCTGCGCATGATTTTGAATTTAGGATTTTTCGAGTATGTCGAACGAAACCGGTATCGTGAAGTGGTTCAATGACGGCAAGGGCTTCGGGTTCATCACCCCGGACTCCGGCGGCAAGGACCTGTTCGCCCACTTCAGCGAGATCCAGGGCACGGGCTTCAAGAGCCTGGCCGAGAACCAGCGCGTCGAATTCGAAGTGAAGCAGGGCCAGAAGGGCCTGCAGGCTTCGAACATCCGTCCGCTGTAATGCACGGACTGCGCGCTCGAACCGGGCGCGCAGCGTGACGGCCGCAAACCGTTCTCCCCGCAAAGCAGGATCCCCCATGAGCAAAGCTGCCAAGGGAATGCTGGAAGCCTCCATCAAGGAGGAAGCGGAGCGGAAGGAACGTTTGCGGCAGGCACTGCCGGCTGCCGTGGAGCTCTTGCGCACCCGGCAAGCCGGCTTGATAGCCGCCAGGGAGATCGAGGAATTCGTCGCCCTGAACTGGCTGGAATGGCACGGTGGCACGCTGAGGCTGACCGTCACCGGGTCGAACGTGTGCTCGCAAGGCCGAGCGAATTCGACCCAGGCTCGCGGAACGTGAGCCGGACGCGACGTCCCCCAGGTCGCCATGCCCTCGAAATGAATGCGCCCGACACGGGTGCGGCGGTCTACCCCCAAGCAGGCAAGAGGCGACGGGCAACAGACCGCTCAGAAAGCAATAAAATAATCACTGATATTCCTGTTGGCAAGTACACGGTTTGTCCCCTGGCCAAACCGCAAGCCGACGGCGGCTACACCGCCACTGTTTCCATCGGCACGGGCCGCGGCAACGCAGCCCATGCCCGCGTGATGCGCTTCGCGCCGCTCTTCGAGACGTCCGAGGCTGCACTGCGCTACGCCACCTCCGAAGGCCTGAACTGGGCGCGCCAACAGCCGGCGTGGCCCATCTCGGGGCCACAAGGCTCGCGTGGCACCGCTGGCCTTTCCATCGCATAAATTTCAGGAGCGTTTTCAATGGCAAAAGAAGAACTGATCGAGATGCACGGGGTGGTCGAGGACGTGCTGCCCGACTCGCGCTACCGCGTGAAGCTGGACAACGGCCACGAGCTCGTCGCCTACACCTCCGGCAAGATGCGCAAGCACCACATCCGCATCCTGGCCGGCGACAAGGTGTCGCTGGAGCTGTCGCCCTACGACCTCACCAAGGGCCGCATCACCTTCCGTCACATCGAGCGTCGCGGCCCGAACTGAGCCCGCGTTCGCCGGCCTGGTGCCGGCATGACGACCCCCGAAAAGCCCGCGGCAAATTGCCGGCGGGCTTTTTTTCGTCCGCCGGGCGGCGGGCGGTGGTCGATCAGCGCGCCGGCGGCAGCTCGAACACCAGGCAGGTGGTGGTGGCGTGCGCGAACAGCGTGCCGTCCGGGCCGAACAGGCGCGCCTCCGCGGTGGCCAGTTGCTTGCCGCAGTGGATCACCTTGCCCTCGGCCCGCACGCGGCCGACCTTGGGCGTGAGGCCGCGCACGTAGTTCACGCTCAGCTCGGCCGTCGTGTAGCCGCGGCCCGCGGGCATCATCGTGTGGACGGCGCAGCCGAGCGCCGAGTCCAGCATGGTGGCGAACCAGCCGCCGTGCACACCGCCCATCGGGTTGAAGTGCGCGGGGCCGGGCCTGCCCTGGAACAACGCCACGCCGGGGCCGACCTCGATCAGCGAGAAGTCCAGCGTCTGCGCGATGGGCGCGAACGGCAGCTCGCCGGCCAGCATCGCCTGCATCTGCTCCAGCCCGTTCTTGCCGGCCCATTGGCCGGGCGTGGCCACGCCGGGGCCGGCGCGCAGCATGCGGGTGTCGCTGGCCTCGCCGTCGGCGATCCATTGCTGGAGCACGGCCTGCGCCTGGTCGGCGGACAGGCGGGGCGGAGCGGCGGGGGCGAGCAGGGCGGACATGGCGTTCCTTTCGGGCGACGAACGGTCGTCGTCATTGATGCATATGCAACGATTGTAGCTGCAACTATAATCGCGACATGTCGCCTTCCCTACAGACCGGACGCGCGCCGCACGAGGCGGTCGCCAAGCCGCAGGGCTGCACCAACCTCAAGCTGCGCCAGCTGATGCGCCGCGTGGCGCAGCGCTACGACGCCGAGGTGGGTCAGGTGGGGCTGAAGGGCACGCAGTACTCGCTGCTGAGCCACGTGGTCAAGCTGGAACCCATCCGGCCGGTGGACCTGGCGTCGCGCATGAACGTCGACGCGTCCACGCTGTCGCGCAACCTGCAGCCGCTGATCGCCGCGGGCTGGCTGACGCTGGAGGCGGGCGCCGACGCGCGCAGCCGCCTCGTGCGCGCCACCGAGGCCGGGCGCGCGAAGCGCGCGGAGGCGCAGCGGCGCTGGCGCGTGGCGCAGGAAGGGATCAACGCGACGCTGGGCCCCGAAAGGGTGATCGCGCTGCACGCGCTGATCGACGAGGCGATGCAGGCGCTGGACGAGGCATAGGCTCGCGGGCCGGACGGACTCAGCCGGCGGAGGACTCGGTGGCCTGCAGCCGGGTGGCCGAGAAATTCCACGACAGCGCGTGGGCGCGGTTGGCGGCCTCGCGCGTGTCGTCGATCGGCAGCGTGACGTCCAGCGAGCCGAAGTCGGTGCGCGGCAGGTCCGGGCGGCCGGCGTTGTGCTGCATGTAGTGCCACACCACCATCAGCGCCTTGCCCAGCGCGTGGTACTCGCGGCCGCGGCCCTGCAGGCAGTAGGCCTCGCGCGCCTTGATCAGGTCCATCAGCATGGCGCGGTCGGTGGCGCTCAGGCCGGGGGCGAGAGGATCGATGTCTTGGATGGCGGTCATGGCGATTACCTGGAGGGATGGAGTGCGCAACGGCTGGGCCGAGCGGGACGGCCTCCCCGGCGCTCGGCCGGGGAACCAGCGGATGCCTTCATGTTCGGTGCTTCGTCGTGAATTCATTCACGCAATGACGCCGCCATCCTGCGGTCATTTCGGTGTATCGAGGTAACAGGGCGAAACGTCCTTTCCGCATTCCGCCTTGCTCGGCAGCGGCGCGGTTGCTCATCCTTACGTCTTCGCCGAAACGCGACCGTTCCAGCTCTGCAGTGGCGGGCAACTAGGGCATGCGAGGGGAATCGCGATGCGTGGGCGGCCCTAGCATCCCTGCATGCAAGACGCCCAGGTCATCGTGCTCGCCACGCCCGTGTTCTTCCTGCTGATCGCCATCGAGATGCTGGTGGGCTGGCACCGCCGCCGCGTCACCTACGCCTGGTCGGACACGCTCAACAGCATCGGGCTGGGCATGATGAGCCAGGTCATCGGCGTGTTCACCAAGCTGTTCATGCTGGGCATCTACCAATGGGTGTACGCGCATGCCGCGCTGTTCCCGCTGAGCGCGGGCTCGCCGTGGGTGTGGCTGGGCGCGCTGCTCGCCTACGACTTCCTCTACTACTGGCTGCACCGCGCCGGCCACACGGTGGGGCTGTTCTGGGCCGCGCACGTGGTGCACCACCAGAGCGAGGAATACAACCTGTCCACCGCGCTGCGCCAGACCGGCTCGGGCTGGATCGCCGGCTGGCTGTTCTACCTGCCGCTGGCCCTCGTGGGCGTGCCGCCGCTCGTCTTCGCCGTGGTCGCGCTCGTCGACCTGCTGTACCAGTTCTGGGTGCACACGCGCCAGATCGACCGCCTCGGCTGGTTCGATCGCTGGTTCTGCGCTCCGTCGAACCACCGCGTGCACCATGCCGTCGACGACATCTACCTCGACCGCAACTACGGCGGCATCCTGGTGGTGTGGGATCGGATGTTCGGCAGCTTCCAGCCGGAGCTCGACGACCATCCCTGCCACTACGGCACGCGCAGCCCGCTGCGCAGCTGGAATCCGGTGTGGGCCAACCTCGAGGTCTACGCCGGGCTGTGGCACGACTGCCGCCATGCCGCGAACTGGGGCGACAAGCTGCGCGTCTGGTTCAAGCCGCCGGGCTGGCGGCCGGTCGACGTGGCGGCGCGCTTCCCCAAGGACGCGTTCGTGCCGGGCGCGATCCCGCGTTACGCGCCCGCGCTCACGCCCGCGCGACGCAGCGCGGCCACCGCCGCCTTCGTCGCGGCCGTCGCGGTGACCAGCGTCGTGCTGTGGAACGCGCATCGCCTGGCGCCGCTGCAACTTGCCGGGGCGTCGGCCTGCGTGCTGGCGATGCTGTGGCTGGTCGGGTGGATCACCGAGCGCGGCGAGGGCGCGCCCGCGACCGTTCCGGCGGCCTGAATCCGCTACCACACCCGGCGCGCCAAAAGCCCCACCTTCGGCCTCGGCATCGGCCGGGTCGCTATGGCAAACTCGCGCGCTTTGCGACGTTCTGAACGGCACGAGCCTTGGAAAAGATCCTTCTTCAAATCGCGGCGGAACTCCAGGTCCGCCCCGCACAGGTCAACGCGGCGGTCACGCTGCTGGACGGCGGCGCTACGGTGCCGTTCATCGCCCGCTATCGCAAGGAAGTCACCGACAACCTCGACGACATCCAGCTGCGCGAACTGGAGAGCCGGCTGGGCTACCTCCGCGAGCTCGAAGACCGCCGTGCTGCCGTGAGGAAAAGCATCGAGGAGCAGGGCAAGCTCACGCCCGAACTGGCCGCGGCGATCGCCGCCGCGCCTACCAAGCAGGAGCTGGAAGACCTGTACCTGCCGTTCAAGCAGAAGCGCCGCACCAAGGGCATGATCGCCCGCGAGGCCGGCCTCGAGCCGCTGGCCGACAGGCTGTTCGCCGACCCGTCGCTGGATCCGCAGGCCGAGGCCGGCGCGTTCGTCAACGCCGACGCCGGATTCGCCGACGCGTTCGCGGTGCTCGATGGCGTGCGCGACCTGTTGTCCGAGCGCTGGGCCGAAGATGCCGCGCTGGTGAAGGTGCTGCGCGAATGGCTGTGGGACGAGGCCCTGTTGCAGTCGAAGAAGATGGACGGCAAGGACGAGAACAACGCCGACGTCGCCAAGTTCCGCGACTACTTCGACTATTCGGAGCCGATCCGCACCGTGCCCTCGCACCGCGCGCTGGCCGTGTTCCGCGGCCGCACCAACGAGATCCTCGACGCCAAGCTGATCCTCGACGAGGAACTCGTCCCGGGCCAGCCTGGCCTGGCCGAAGGCCGCATCGCGCGCCACCTGGGCTGGGCCCACGGCAAGCGACCGGCCGACGATCTCATCAAGCGCACGGTGTCGTGGACGTGGAAGGTCAAGCTGTCGCTGAGCCTGGAGCGCGACCTGTTCGGCCGCGTGCGCGAGGAGGCCGAGAAGGTGGCCATCCGCGTGTTCGCCGAGAACCTGCGCGACCTGCTGCTGGCGGCGCCCGCCGGCAAGCGCGTCGTCATGGGCCTGGACCCGGGCATCCGCACCGGGGTGAAGGTGGCCGTGGTCTCGGACACCGGCAAGGTGCTGGCCACGCACACCGTCTATCCGCACGAGCCGCGCCGCGACTGGGAGGGCTCGCTGCATGCGCTGGGCCTTCTCGTGGCGCAGCACGGCGTCAACCTCATCGCGATCGGCAACGGCACCGCCAGCCGCGAGACCGACAAGCTGGCCGCCGACCTCATCAAGCGCGTGCAGCAGCTCGCGCCGGACGTCGTCATCGAGAAGATCGTGGTGAGCGAGGCCGGCGCGTCGGTGTACTCCGCGTCCGAATTCGCCAGCAAGGAACTGCCCGACCTCGACGTGAGCCTGCGCGGCGCCGTCTCCATCGCGCGCCGCCTGCAGGATCCGCTGGCCGAGTTGGTGAAGATCGACCCCAAGAGCATCGGCGTGGGCCAGTACCAGCACGACGTCAACCAGAGCGAGCTGATGAAGACGCTGGACGCCGTGGTGGAGGATTGCGTGAACAAGGTGGGCGTCGACCTCAACACCGCTTCGGCCCCGCTGCTGGCGCGTGTCTCGGGCCTGAGCCAGGCCGTGGCGAGTTCCATCGTGCGCTGGCGCGACGCCAACGGCGCGTTCGCCGCGCGCTCGCAGCTGCTGGACGTGACGGGCCTGGGCCCCAAGACCTTCGAGCAGGCCGCCGGCTTCCTGCGCATCCGCGGCGGCAGCAACCCGCTGGACATGACGGGCGTGCACCCCGAGACCTATCCGGTGGTCGAGCGGCTGCTGGCCGCCACGTCCAGGCCGATCACCGAGGTGATGGGCCGCAGCGACGTGCTGAAGTCGCTCAAGCCCGAGGCCTTCGCCGACGAGAAGTTCGGCGCGATCACGATCAAGGACATCCTGGTCGAGCTCGACAAGCCCGGCCGCGACCCGCGCCCCGACTTCAAGGTGGCGCGCTTCAACGACGGCGTCGAGGACATCAAGGACCTGCAGCCCGGCATGCTGCTGGAAGGCACCGTCAGCAACGTGGCGCAGTTCGGCGCCTTCGTCGACCTCGGCGTCCACCAGGACGGCCTGGTGCACGTGAGCCAGCTCTCCAACAAGTTCGTCAACGATGCGCGCGAGGTGGTCAAGACCGGCGACATCGTCAAGGTGAAGGTGGTGGAGGTCGACCTGGCGCGCCAGCGCATCGCGCTCACGATGAAGCTCGATTCGCAGCCCCAGCAGAAGGGCGCGCGCGGTGCCGACAACAGCTACCGCGCGCCGGCCCGCAACGAGCGCGCGCCGCAGGGTTCGCGCGGCGGCCAGCCGGCCAGCGCGCCCGCCGGCAACAGCGCGATGGCGGCGGCCTTCGCGAAGCTGCAGAACAAGGGCTGATCGCATCTCGAAAGCGCCGCGTCAACGAACTGCGCTATGGTCGAGCCATCCCCGCCACTTCGTTTCTTCTCCATGCGATATGCCCTGACGCTCGTTCTTGCCGCCGCCGGCCTCGCCGCCTGCGCCTCCAAGCCTGCTGCCGCGCCCGTCGCCGCGGCCGCACCGGCGCCCGGCGCCTCGCCCGAGGTGAAGGTCACCGAGTCCTACTTCGGACGAACCAAGGCGGCCGTCGCCACGCTGACGCCGTCGGCCACCAGCGGCGTCACGGGCATCGTCACGTTCTCGGGCGGCAGCACCACGGTGGACGTCCACGTGCTCGCGTCGGGCCTGCAGCCCGGCTCGATCCATGCCTTCCACGTGCATGAGAACGGCAACTGCGCGAGCGCCGACTTCCTCGGCGCCGGCGATCACTTCAACCCGACGCACAAGCCGCACGGCGCGCAGGACCAGCCGCACCACGCCGGCGACATGCCCAGCCTGTTGGCCGACCCGGCCGGCAAGATCGACGCGCGCTTCACGCTCGAGGGCGTCACGCTGGGCGGCACCGACGGCTTCGTCGGCCACGCGGTGATCCTGCACGCGGCGGCCGACAACTACGAGGCGCAGCCCAGCGGCAACGCCGGCGCGCGCATTGCCTGCGGCGTGATCGCGGCCCAGTAGGCCGATGCGGGCGCTGCAGATCCTTGCCGGCCCGGCGGCGCTGAAGCGCCTGCGCGAGCGCGGCCTGCAGCCATCCGACATCCGCGCGATCCCCGCGGCCGCCGGCGGCCCCAAGGGCCTGATCCTCAACCCGCTCGACCGCTTCATCTTCGGACAGTGGCTGCCGCGCAGCGAGCAGGTGGTGCACCTGCTGGGCGCGTCGATCGGCGCGTGGCGCATGGCCAGCGCCTGCCTGCCCGACCCCGACGCGGCGGTCGCCGAGCTGGCGGCCGACTACATCGCGCAGCGCTACGAGCACGCGCCGGGCAAGGCGCCCAGGCCCGGCCATGTGAGCGAGTTGTTCGAGGCCAAGCTGCGCGAACGCTTCGGCGGCCGCGAGCACGAGCTGCTGTCCAACCCGCGCTTGCGGCTGCACGTGTTCACGAGCCGAGGCGTGCGCGCGCTCGCGCGGGACGGGCGCCTGCGCACGCCGCTCGGCTACCTCGGCGCGTTCGCATCCAACGCCGTGTCGCGCCGCGCGATGGGCGGCTTCCTGGAGCGCGTGATCTTCTCCGACCCGCGCGACCGGCTGCCGGTGCCCACGCACGACTACCGCACCCACCACGTCGAACTGGACGCGGCCAACCTGAGCCGCAGCATCCTCGCGAGCTGCACGATCCCGTTCTGGCTGGAGGCCGTCGATTCCATTCCCGGCGGGCCGCCCGGCCCGTACTGGGACGGCGGCATCACCGACTACCACCTGCACCTGGACTACGCGTCGATCGGCGAGGGCCTCGTGCTGTACCCGCACTTCCAGAAGACGCTGGTGCCCGGCTGGCTGGACAAGGCGCTGCGCCACCGCCATCGCGCGAGCGCGCGCCTGGCCAATGTGGTGCTGCTGTCGCCCAGCCCCGAGTGGGTGGCGACGCTGCCGGGCGGCAAGATCCCCGATCGCGGCGACTTCAAGGCCTACGGCGACGACCACGACGCCCGCGAGCGCGTGTGGGCGCGCGCGACCGCCGAGAGCGCGCGGCTGGCCGAGGAGTTCGAGGCGCTGGTGCGGCAGTCGTCCATCGAGGCGCTGCCCTTGCCTTGAAAAAATCCAATAGAATCGAGCCATCTCGATCCTGCATCGACTGATTTTCAAGAATGGGAAAGGCGCGACGGGTTATGACACCGCGAACTACGGCTACGTTCGAATCGATCCGCGAGGCGCGCCCGGCCGTGGCGCACTGACGCGCGGCAAGCTTTTTTCCTCATTCCAGAGACGCGGCCAGATGGCCGCGTTTTTCATTTCCGAAAGAGATTTCCCATGATCGCCATCCAATTGCCCGACGGTTCCAGGCGCGAGTTTCCGCAACCCGTCACGGTGGCCGACGTCGCCGCCTCCATCGGCGCGGGCCTGGCCAAGGCCGCGCTCGGCGGCCGCGTCGGCGCGCCCGGCAACACGAAGCTGGTCGACACGAGCCATCTGATCGAGGCGGATGAATCGCTGGCCATCGTCACGGCCAAGGATCCGGACGGCCTGGACCTGATCCGCCACTCCACGGCCCACCTGCTGGCCTACGCCGTCAAGGAGCTGTTCCCCGAGGCCCAGGTCACGATCGGCCCGGTCATCGAGAACGGGTTCTTCTACGACTTCGCCTACAAGCGCCCGTTCACGCCTGAAGACCTCGCCGCCATCGAGAAGAAGATGGGCGAGCTCGCCGCCAAGGACGAGAAGGTGACGCGCCGCGTGCTGCCGCGCGACGAGGCGGTGAAGTACTTCAAGGACATGGGCGAGGCCTACAAGGCCGAGATCATCGGCAGCATTCCCGAAGGCCAGGACGTCTCGCTGTACCGCGAAGGCGCGTTCGAGGACCTGTGCCGCGGCCCGCACGTGCCCTCCACGGGCAAGCTGAAGTTCTTCAAGCTGATGAAGGTGGCCGGCGCCTACTGGCGCGGCGACCACCGCAGCGAGATGCTCCAGCGCATCTACGGCACGGCCTGGGCCACGAAGGAAGAACTGGCGCAGTACCTCACGATGCTGGAGGAGGCCGAGAAGCGCGACCACCGCAAGCTGGGCCGCGAGCTGGACCTGTTCCACATCGACGATCACGCCCCCGGCATGGTGTTCTGGCACCCCAAGGGCTGGGCGGTGTGGCAGGGCGTCGAGCAGTACATGCGCAAGGTCTACCAGGACAACGGCTACCAGGAGGTCAAGGGCCCGCAGGTCATCGACAAGTCGCTGTGGGAGCTGAGCGGCCACTGGGACAAGTACAAGGACGCGATGTTCACGACGGAGAGCGAGAAGCGCGACTACGCCCTCAAGCCGATGAACTGCCCCGGCCACATCCTGATCTTCAAGCAGGGCATCAAGAGCTACCGCGACCTGCCGCTGCGCTACGGCGAGTTCGGCAACTGCCACCGCAACGAGCCCAGCGGCGGCCTGCACGGCATCATGCGCGTGCGCGGCTTCACGCAGGACGACGGCCACATCTTCTGCACGGAAGACCAGATCCTGCCGGAATGCCTGGCCTACACGGCGCTGCTGCAGAAGGTCTACAAGGACTTCGGCTTCACGGACATCATCTACAAGGTGGCCACGCGCCCGGCCGCGCGCATCGGCTCCGACGAGATCTGGGACAAGGCCGAGGCCGCGCTCATCAAGAGCCTGGAGGCCTCCGGCGTGGAAGTGGTCATCGCCCCGGGCGACGGCGCCTTCTACGGCCCCAAGATCGAGTACACGCTGAAGGACGCGCTGGGCCGTCAGTGGCAGTGCGGCACGATGCAGGTCGACTTCTCCATGGCCCAGCGCCTGGGCGCCGAATACGTGGCCGAATCCGGCGAGCGCCATGCGCCCGTCATGCTCCACCGCGCCATCGTCGGCAGCCTGGAACGCTTCATCGGCATCCTGATCGAGCAGCATTCCGGGGCCTTGCCGGCCTGGCTGGCGCCCATGCAGGTGGTGGTGTGCGGCATCACGGACCAGCAGGCCGATTACGTGCAGCAGGTGGTCGATACCCTCCGAAAAGACGGTATCAAGGTGCAGGCCGATTTGCGCAACGAAAAGATCACCTATAAAATCCGCGAGCATTCATTGCAGAAGGTCCCGTTCATCCTCGTCGTTGGCGACAAGGAGAAGGCAAGCGGGGCCGTTGCGGTGCGCGCCCGGGGCAACCGGGATCTCGGCGTGATGCCTCTTGCAGACTTCGAACGGAAGCTCGCTGAGGACATCGCCACCAAGGTCTGACCGCTCAAATCGTCGGTCTTCCTCCTCGACAACGCGCTTTTTGGCGCGTTTTCGTGTTGGCGGGTCGGCGATTTGCCCTGTTCGTTCACCACCCCATGCTATGCGTCCTGCTCTTGCCCAGGATTGCACTTGAAGGACTTGCACCATCGCTACCTTTGCTGACCGCCGGACTCCCAATGTCGAGCGCAAACACCGGCTCAATCGAGAAATCACCGCACCCATGGTGCGTTTGAACGGCCCCGAAAACGAGCCGCTCGGCGTTGTGAGCCTGATGGAGGCCTTGCGGCTGTCCAGCGAGTACGACGTGGACCTGGTCGAGATCGCCGCCATGGCCGATCCCCCGGTCTGCCGCCTGATGGACTACGGCAAGTTCAAGTACATCGAGCAGAAGAAGGCCGCCGACGCCAAGTCCAAGCAGAAGATCATCGAGGTCAAGGAAGTGAAGTTCCGTCCCGGCACCGATGATGGCGACTACCACATCAAGATGCGCAATCTTCGCCGCTTCATCGCGGAAGATGGCGACAAGGGCAAGGTCACGCTGCGCTTCCGCGGTCGCGAGATCACCCACCAGGACATCGGCATGCGGATGCTCGAACGCATCCGCGACGAACTGGCGGACGTGTCGGTGGTCGAGCACATGCCCAAGCTGGAAGGTCGCCAGATGATCATGGTGCTTGCACCCAAGAAGAAGGCTTAGTATATAATCCTGGGTTCCCCGGTTGGCCGATCAGGCTGGCAGGTGGAATTCACGGTGAGCCCCGTGAAGAAAGCGCGTCGAAAGATGCGCTTTTTTTGCGAGGACTTCGCCAGAAGCCCGGCAGGCAGACAAGTAACGCCGATCTCGACGTTCGCCTGGACCAGGGTGCATTAAAAGGAGCATTCACATGCCCAAGATGAAGACCAAGAAGAGCGCGGCCAAGCGGTTCCGCGTCCGTCCGGGTGGCACCGTCAAGCGCGGTCAGGCGTTCAAGCGCCACATCCTCACGAAGAAGACCACGAAGAACAAGCGCCACCTGCGCGGTTCGACCAACGTGCACGAGACCAACATGGGCCACATGGCCCAGATGCTCCCGTTCGCCGGTCTCTGATCTTCAAGTAACGGACTGAAAGGAACTACTCATGCCTCGCGTCAAACGTGGTGTAACGGCTCGCGCCCGCCACAAGAAGATCCTCGCCCTGGCCAAGGGCTACCGCGGTCGCCGCAAGAACGTCTACCGCGTTGCCAAGCAAGCGGTGATGAAGGCCGGTCAATACGCCTACCGTGACCGCCGTACCCGCAAGCGCGTCTTCCGCGCCCTCTGGATCGCCCGTATCAACGCCGGCGCCCGTTCGCACGGCGTCACGTACAGCCGCTTCATCGCCGGCCTCAAGAAGCTGTCGATCGACCTGGACCGCAAGGTGCTGTCGGACATGGCCATCAACGACCCCGCCGCCTTTGGCAGCATCGTCGCCAAGGTGAAGGCCCAGCAGGCTTGAACGTGATCACGCCGCGGCCGGCTTTGCGGGCTGGCGGCGATCAAAGCCAACGAGACGCTGCCTCGCGGCAGCCTCTCCACGACAAGGCCGACACCCTGGGTGCCGGCCTTTTCTTTTTCCTGTCTCCATTTGCGGTCAAGCTCGCGGGCTACGACCGACGGACAACATGAACGACCTCGACCTCCTGGTGCAGTCCGCCGAAACCGATTTCTCCGCCGCCGCCACGCCGGCCGACCTGGAGAACGCGAAGGCCCGTTTCCTCGGCAAGACCGGTCGCGTGACCGAGCTGCTCAAGGGCATGGCCGCGCTGTCGGTGGAGGAGAAGAAGACCCGCGGCGCCGAGATCAACGGGGTCAAGCAGCGCATCGAGGCGGCGCTCACGGCGCGCCGCCAGGCGCTGGCCGACGCCGAACTGCAGGCGCAGCTCAAGGCCGAGGCGCTCGACGTGACGCTGCCCGGACGCGCGCGTGGGCAGGGCGGCCTGCACCCGGTGTCGCGCTCGCTGGAGCGCATCGAGCAGATCTTCGGCTCGATGGGCTTCGACGTGGCCGACGGCCCCGAGATCGAGGAGGACTGGTACAACTTCACCGCGCTGAACACGCCGGAAGACCATCCCGCGCGCTCGATGCACGACACGTTCTACGTCGAGGGCGGCAAGCTGCTGCGCACGCACACCAGCCCGATGCAGGTGCGCTACGCGATGCAGCACGTGAAGAAATACGCCGGCGCGAAGAGCATGCCCGAGATCCGCGTGATCGCCCCGGGCCGCACCTACCGCGTCGACTCCGACGCCACGCACTCGCCCATGTTCCACCAGTGCGAGGGCCTGTGGATCGGCGAGAACGTGAGCTTCAAGGACCTGCGTTCGGTGTTCACCGACTTTCTGCGCCAGTTCTTCGAGGCCGACGACCTGGTGATCCGCTTCCGTCCGTCGTTCTTCCCGTTCACCGAACCCTCGGCCGAGGTCGACATCGCGTTCCAGAGCGGTCCGCTGAAGGGCCGCTGGCTGGAGGTGGCCGGCTCCGGCCAGGTGCATCCGAACGTGGTGAGGAACTTCGGGCTGGACCCGGAACGCTACATCGGCTTCGCATTCGGCATGGGCCCGGATCGCCTCACGATGCTGCGCTACGGCGTCAACGACCTGCGCCAGTTCTTCGACGGCGACCTGCGCTTCCTGTCGCAGTTCCGCTGATCGTCGCCCGCTTCGTCGTCACGTCCACCGACCACCCGAATTCGAGTTCCCCATCATGCAATTCCCGGAATCCTGGCTGCGCGAGTTCTGCAACCCGCCCATCTCCACCGAGCAACTGGCCGACCTGCTGACCATGGCGGGCCTCGAGGTCGAGGAGATGCATCCGGTGGCGCCGCCGTTCTCCGGCATCGTCGTCGCCGAGATCCTCGAGGCGGTGCAGCATCCCAACGCCGACAAGCTGCGCGTGTGCAAGGTCGACGCCGGCGCGCTGTCGCCCGACGGCCCGCTGCAGATCGTCTGCGGCGCGCCCAACGCGCGCGCGGGCATCCGCGTGCCGCTGGCCATGGTGGGCGCCGAGCTGCCCCCGGGCGAGGATGGCAAGCCCTTCAAGATCGGCGTGGGCAAGCTGCGCGGCGTCGAGAGCTTCGGCATGCTGTGCTCGGCGCGCGAGCTGAAGCTGTCGGAAGACCACGGCGGCCTGCTGGAGCTGCCGGCCGATACCCCGGTGGGCATCAGCATCCGCGACGTGCTCAAGCTCGACGACACGCTGTTCACGCTCAAGCTCACGCCCAACCTTGCGCACAACCTGTCGGTGCTGGGCGTGGCGCGCGAGGTGTCGGCGCTCACCGGCGCGCCGCTGAAGCTGCCCACCTTCACGCCCGTGAAACCCACGCACGACGCCCAGGTGCCGGTGCGCATAGCGGCGGCCGACCTGTGCGGCCGCTGGGTCGGCCGTGTGGTGAAGGGCGTGAACCCGAAGGTCCAGACGCCCGCGTGGATCGTCGATCGCCTGGCCCGCTGCGGCCAGCGCTCGGTGTCGCCGCTGGTCGACATCTCCAATTACGTGATGTTCGAGCTGGGCCGCCCGTCGCACATCTTCGACCACGCCAAGATCCACGACGAGCTCGTGATCCGCTGGGCCCGGCCCGGCGAGACGCTCAAGCTGCTGAACGGCAACACCGTGGAGCTCGACGAGAAGGTGGGCGTGGTGGCCGACAGCACCGGCCCCGAGTCGCTGGCCGGCATCATGGGCGGCGACGCCACGGCCGTGTCCGACACCACCGCCGACGTCTACGTGGAGGCCGCGTTCTGGTGGCCCGTCGCCGTGGCGGGCCGTTCGCGCCGCTTCAACTTCGCAACGGACGCCGGCCACCGCTTCGAGCGCGGCGTCGACGCCGAGACCATTCCCGAGCACGTCGAGCGCATCACGCAGTTGATCCTCGACATCTGCGGCGGCCAGGCCGGCCCGCTCAACGACGTCGTCGCGCGCCTGCCCGCGCGCCCGCCCGTGACGCTGCGTGTCGCGCGCGCGGCCAAGGTCATCGGCATGCCCGTGACGCAGCAGGAGTGCGCCGGCGTGATGAAGCGCCTGGGCCTGCACTGCACCGAGGCCGAGGGCACGATCACCGTCACGCCGCCGTCGTGGCGCTTCGACCTGCAGATCGAGGAAGACCTGATCGAGGAAGTGATCCGCGTGCTGGGCTTCGGCAGGCTGCCCGACACCCCGCCCATCGCGCCGGTGACCGCGCGGGTGCGCCGCGAGGCCAGCCGCTCGTCGCACGCCGTGCGCCGCGCCGTGGCCGCGCTCGACTACCAGGAGACCATCAACTTCTCCTTCGTCGAGGCGCGCTGGGAGCACGAGCTCGCCGGCAATCCGAACCCGATCGAGGTGCTCAACCCGATCGCCGCGCCGCTGGCCGTGATGCGCTCCAGCCTCGTGGGCAGCCTGGTGCAGATCCTGCGCAACAACCTGGCCCGCAAGGCGCCGCGCGTGCGCATCTTCGAGATCGGCCGCGTGTTCTCGCGCGATGCGTCGGTCACGTCGACGCTGACGTCGGTGGCCGGCGTGTCGCAGCCGCTGCGCGTGGCCGGCCTGGCCTGGGGGCCCGTCGACCAGTTGCAATGGGGCGCCGCCGAGCGCCACGTCGACTTCTTCGACGTCAAGGGCGACGTCGAGCAATTGCTCGCGCCGCGCGCCGTCACGTTCGTGGCCGCCGAGCATCCGGCGATGCACCCGGGCCGCTGCGCGGCGGTGGTGGTCGACGGCCAGGCCATCGGCCACGTGGGCGAGTTCCATCCGCGCTGGCGCCAGGCCTACGACCTGCCGACCGCGCCCATCGTGTTCGAGCTTGACCTCGCGGGCGTGCAGGCACGCGAGGTGCCGCAGGCGCAGGCCCTGCCGCGCCAGCAGGCCGCCCGTCGCGACCTCGCGCTGGTGGTGCAGGAAAGCGTCAGGCACGACGCGCTGATGGCCGCGCTGCGCGACGACGCCACGGGCCTGGTGCGCTCGGCCACGCTGTTCGACGTGTACCGCCCCAAGGCCGGCGCCGCCGATTTCGCCGCGGGCGAGCGCAGCCTGGCCGTGCGCCTGGAACTGCTGTCCGACGACGCGACGCTCACCGACGAGATCATCGATGCCGCCGTGGCCGAGGCCATCGCGCGCGCGACGGCGGCCGTCGGCGCGCGCCTGCGTGCCTAAGAGGCTGAGAGCTCTGCGATGATGCGCACATGGACACTGGAATGACCGAAGAGACCCGCCCCGACGCCGTCATCCTGCCGTCGCTGGAGACGCCCACGCTCACCAAGGCCGAACTGGCCGAGCTGCTGTTCGACCGCATCGGCCTGAACAAGCGCGAATCCAAGGACATCGTGGAGGCGTTCTTCGAGCTGCTGCACGAGGCGCTGGTCAAGGGCACCGAGGTCAAGCTCTCGGGCTTCGGCAACTTCTCCATCCGCGAGAAGGGCTCGCGCCCGGGCCGCAATCCGCGCACCGGCGAGGCCGTGGCCATCAAGGCGCGCAACGTCGTCACCTTCCATTCCAGCCACAAGCTCAAGGCCATCGTCCAGGGCGAGATTCCGCCCCCCGAAGAGTTCGAGTAAAGTCTGAGCCCCACTCCGGAGACCGTTGATTTGCAACGCGGCGCAGGAGCCGGGCATCAGGAGGGGGAGCGGATCATGAGAACTTCCGAAGAGGTCAGTCAATGAGCGCGGACATCAAGCCACTGCCCGCCATCCCCGCCAAGCGCTACTTCACCATCGGCGAAGTCAGCGAGCTGTGCGGCGTCAAGGCCTACGTGCTGCGCTACTGGGAGCAGGAGTTCACGCAACTCAAGCCCATGAAGCGCCGCGGCAACCGCCGCTACTACCAGCACCACGAGGTGCTGCTGATCCGCCGCATCCGCGACCTGCTTTACGAGCAGGGATTCACCATCAGCGGCGCGCGCAACCAGCTCACGGATTCCGCGGGCAGCCACGCGCAGGCGCCCGCGGCCGAACCGTTCGATCCCGACGAGCTCGAGGCCGATGCCGCCGACGACCTGGCCTCGACGGCCCCGATGGCGCTCGAGCCCGCGCGCGACCCGGGCACGCGCTCGCGCGCGACCGACGTCGCCGAGCTCGACGATGCCGCGCTGGAAGCGATGGCCCGCGACGACCTGGCCATCATCGAACGCGCGCAACGCGGCGTCGGCGAATTCGCGGCCACGGCCACGTTCACCCGCACCGCCAGCATCCCCGCCGGCAACGCGGGCGTGCGCGCCGCGGCGCTGCAATCCGGCCGCCGCGCCCCAGCGGTCGCGAGTGCCCCGCCCGCGGCGCACGGCGACCTGTCGACGCCCGAACAGATCCGCGCCGAGCTGCTGGCCATCCGCGCGTTGCTGGTGAGCTGAGAACTTTCCGCGTTCCTCTTTTCGACAGCCCAGATTTCGGGCTATACTGCGAGGCTCAGTCGGGGCGTAGCGCAGCCTGGTAGCGCACTTGCATGGGGTGCAAGGGGTCGCGAGTTCGAATCCCGCCGCCCCGACCAAGAGATTCAAGGGTCAGTAGCCAAGTCGCTACTGACCCTTTCGTCTTTCTGGGTGCTAAGCGGGTACTGGTGCCCGTTCGGTGCCCGTTTGCTGCAGGCTATGGCGCCCTCGATTTCGTGGCTTGCCCTTGGTGAACTGCCTCCGCCTCGCCTCAGTTGGGGAAAGTAAAACCCACTAGGTTGTTACCGTTGCGCGGAAACAAATCTGGTAGGACAGGAATTCCCGAAATGGAGCCCATCGTTGCACAACCGATGGCAGCCGATTCAACATACGATTCAGGAAACCACCACCCCGATCTCGCCACCTCAGCGCAAATGACTCGGACGAGATCTTCAAGCCATGGTCCAACAGCAGGGCCTTCGCATCGGAATAGGTGAACCATCTCAAGTGCGTTCTGTCGAATAGCCCGCGATCTCGCTGGGGAAACACCCCCATGACAAAAATACTCCAGAACGCGGAGACATGACGCACGTTTGGCAAGCTGATAACTACACTGCCTCCCGGGGTCAATCGTTCAAGCGCCAAAGTCAAGCTGCGCCTGGGATCCACCAAATGCTCAAGGACATCGGCGAAAATCATGCAATCAAAGATCTGATCAGGCAAGACTGTCGGCCAGTCCATTGTGTTTAGATCGGCGTTCACCACACCGTCGAGATGGCGGGACGCTACTTCAGCAAAACTTTGATCAAACTCGATTCCGAACACCTTTCGGCCCTCCAGCATAGTTTTTAGATGCTTTCCGAGAGCCCCGTTGCTACAGCCCACATCCAGAATCTGCCGCGCCTCGCTTGGAACCAGATTCACAATTTCTGACCGTATTGCGGTGTAAGACGCCAGGCGCTCATCAATAGCAGCCGAATGCATTCCAGTTCCTGTCTTCGTAGATTCAGTCATATTGTGGCGCGTTGCGAGCTATCACACGGTCCGAATGGCTTCAACTAGAAGGCGAGCTTGCTCTTTCATCGAGTCCCGACCGATTGCGGAAGCCCTGGCCTGATTGCCAATCTTACGACTCGTCGAATGGGCGCGGCGAGACATCGCCATGGCGGCAGTTCTCTGTCAACATGACGTCCCGGTCGAATCGATCGACACGCCCAGGAGCGAGCCATGAGCAACCGTCACGGAACACCGATCTGGTACGAATTGATGTCCAAGGACCCGCAGGCCGCGCGGCGCTTCTATGACGCCGTTGTCGGGTGGCGCATCGACGAGTCGCCTCCGCCGGAGTTCGCCATGGACTACCGCATGATCAACGCGGCCGACGGCCCGGTCGGCGGGGTCTTCAAGCTGACGGACGACATGTGCGAACAGGGCGCGCGCCCGTGCTGGATGATGTACATCGGGGTGACCGATGTCGATGCGTGCGTAGCCGCCATCGCGTTGGCCGGAGGTCGTGTGGACATGGCGGCCTTCGACATCCCGAACGTCGGGCGGATCGCGATGGTGTCGGATCCGCAGGGTGCTCCGTTCTACGTGATGCGCGGCTCCAGCGACGAAACGAGCACTGCGTGCGACCCCGGCCGGGCCGGCCACGGTGCGTGGCATGAATTGCATGCGGCCGACGGAGCGAAGGCCCTCGATTTCTACATCGGGCAGTTCGGCTGGGGCAAGTCCGGCGCAATGGACATGGGGCCCGCGGGGGTCTACCAGCTGATCGCCATCGATGGGCGGGACCTCGGCGGCATCATGACCGACAAGGACTTCCCGCGACCGGCGTGGCTGATCTACTTTCGCGTCGACGGCATCGAACGTGCCGCCGCCCGCATCGTCGAGGCGGGAGGCCAGGTCGTTCACGGCCCGATGGAGGTCCCCGGTGGCGGCTGGATCGTCAACGGCATCGACCCCGAAGGCGCGATGTTCGCCCTGACTGGCACGCGCTAGCTTGCGGCGGATCCGGAGCGGGCACGCATCCGGTCGACAGGCGGATGAACCCGCGGCACCGAGGCATCGAGATTGACTGACACGCCGTTGCGATCGATCGTCACGTGCCCTTCATGCGGTCACGCGAAGGCAGAGGCCATGCCCACCGATTCGTGCCAATGGTTCTACGAGTGCACGAACTGCGGGGAACTGCTGCGCCCGCTCCGTGGCGACTGCTGCGTCTTCTGCTCGTACGGGTCGCGCAAGTGTCCTTCGGTCGAGCTCGCGAATCGCGAAACGACGCAGGCAGCCCGCACCTGATCGAGAAACGGACACGTTTCTTGCGATTTAGTGATACGACGTCGTACAAATAATGTGTTGATGCCTTGTACACAAGGCGGCATCGTCTCACAGGGGAAATGCCTATTTTTCGTGAATGTTGCCTGAGCGATAGTCTCGCAAGAGATCAGACAACATATGACTTACATCGAATCCGAGCTAGCACGAAAGCGGAGCGCGCGCCGGCTCGTCGGCACGCGCATCGGGCTGTCGCCCGGTGGGCGAGGCGCTTGCGTGGCGCACGGGGGAGCGCCATGACGAAGCTCGCTTCGTCGCCTTCCGCGGCGACGGCTGCGCAGCCGCGGGACACCGCCGGCTCGGCGACCCGGGTGCGCTACGCCGTGCTCGCGATGATCTTCCTCATCACCACGCTGAACTACGCCGATCGTGCGACGCTGTCGGTCACCGGCCCGGCGATGCGCGCCGAATACGGCTTCGGCGCCGTGCAGATGGGCTACCTGTTCTCGGCGTTCAGCTGGGCTTACGTGCTTGCCCAGGTCCCCGGGGGGTGGCTGCTCGATCGCTTCGGACCCCGGCGCGTCTATGCGTGCAGCATCTTCACGTGGTCCCTGTTCACGCTGATGCAGGCCGGCTCGGGCTGGGGCGCGCTGATCTCCGGCAGCCTCACCGCGGTGACGACGCTGTTCGTGCTGCGCTTTGCCGTCGGGCTCGCCGAGTCGCCGGCCTTTCCCGCCAACGCGAAGATCGTGGCGAGCTGGTTCCCGACCGCCGAACGCGGCACGGCGTCCGCCGTCTTCAACTCCGCGCAGTACTTCGCGGCCATGGCATTCACGCCGCTGATGGCGGCCATCACGCACTGGTTCGGCTGGCGTGCGGTCTACGTCGCCATGGGCGCCGTGGGGATGGTGTTCGCGCTCGTGTGGGTGCGCTTCATGCGCAGCCCCGCCAGGCACCCGTCGGTCAGCCGCGGCGAGCTGCAGCACATCGCCGACGGCGGCGGGCTGATCGACATGGGCGAGGCGGCGGCGGCAGGACCCTTGCAGTCGCGCACGATAGGAGAGGGGCGCACGGCGTTCTACCTGAAGCGACTGCTGTCGAACCGCATGCTGGTGGGGGTCTACGTCGGGCAGTTCTCCATCAACGTGCTGACGTATTTCTTCCTGACCTGGTTCCCGGTCTATCTCGTGCAGCAGCGTCACATGTCCATCCTCAAGGCAGGGTTCATGGCCTCGGTGCCCGCGCTGTGCGGCTTTGCCGGCGGCGTGCTGGGCGGCCTCCTCTCCGACGCGCTGCTCAAGGCCGGCTGGTCGCTCACCGCGGCGCGCAAGCTGCCCATCATCGGCGGCATGCTGCTGTCGGTCAGCCTCATCGTGTGCAACTACGTGGACAGCGAGTGGCTGGTCGTGGGCCTGATGGCGCTGGCGTTCTTCGGCAAGGGTGTCGGCTCGCTCGGCTGGGCCGTGGTCGCGGACACCGCGCCGCGCGAGGTGGTGGGCCTGGCCGGCAGCATCTTCAACATGTTCGGCAACGCCGCGGGCATCGTCACGCCCGTCGTCATCGGCTACATCGTCGAGAGCACCGGCTCGTTCAATCTCGCGCTCGTGTTCGTCGGCCTCAACGCGCTCGTGACGGTACTGTCCTACGCGGTGGTCGTCGGCAAGATCCAGCGCATCGAATTCCACGACGTCCCAGCCTGACCCTCGCTCCAAGACAGGAAATCATGACGCACGCCACCCTCCCGCGTCGCAGGCTCGCGACACACCTGGCCACGCTGCTCCTCGCCGCGGCCGGCGGCGCGAACGCGACGACGGTCGTCTATGTCTCCAACGCCGACAGCCAGGAGATTTCCATCCTGCGGCTCGACAAGGCCAGGGGCGCGCTGGAGCCGCTGGACACGGTGAAGGTGGGCGGCCCGGTGATGCCGCTCGCGGTCAGCCCCGATCGCCACTTCCTGTACGCCGCGTTGCGCTCGCAGCCCTATCGCGTGGTGAGCTTCTCCATCGCCGCCGCCGATGGCCGCCTGACGCGGCTGGGCGAGTCGTCGCTGGCCGACAGCATGGCCAATATCGACACCGACCGCAGCGGCCGCTGGCTCTTCGCGGCCTCGTACGGCGGCGCCAAGATCACGGTCAACGAGATCGGCAAGGACGGGGTGGTGGGCGCGGTGCGCCAGCTGATCGACACCGCGCCGAACGCGCATGCGATCCACGCGGACGCCGCCAACCGCTTCGTGCTGGCCACCAGCCTCGGCGGGGACAACGTGTCGATCTGGCGATTCGATGCGCAGACCGGCAGGCTCGCGGCGAACGATCCCCCGCTGCTCGCGGCGCCGCCCAGGTCGGGCCCGCGCCATTTCGTCTGGGACAGGGCGCAGCGCTTCGTCTACCTGCTCGGGGAAGTCGACGCCTCGCTCGGCGTCTATGCCTGGGACGCGCGGCGCGGCGCGTTGGCCGAATTGCAGCGCACGACCACGCTGCCCGCGGGCTTCGACGGCAAGCCCTGGGCCGCCGACCTGCACCTGACGCCGGACGGCCGCTTCCTGTACGCGTCGGAGCGCAGTTCCAGCACGATCTCGACCTTCCGCGTCGACGCCGCCACCGGCCTGCTGCAAGCGCTTGGCCAGACGCCGACCGAGAAGACGCCGCGCGCCTTCGCGATCGATTCGAGCGGTGCGTTCCTGATCGCCGCGGGGCAGGACTCCAACGCCGTGTCGCTGCGCACGATCGACGCGGGCAGCGGCGCGCTCGGTGCGCCGAAGCGCGTGGCCGTCGGCAAGAACCCGAACTGGGTCGAGATCGTCGACCTGCCTTGAGCCCCCGGCTTCAGAGCCGGAAGCTGCCGACCACCTGCGAGAGCCGCGCGGCCTGCTCGCGCAGGCTCTGCGCCGCGACGGCCATCTGGCGCGTTGGTGACAGGGCCGGGTCGGGATGACGGCCGCGGCTCCCGTGCGTCCTCGGTCGCGCGAACCGCTGCCGTGCACGGTGGCGGCCCGTTTCCAGCCGAGGTTCATCGCATCGTCGAGTCCCGCGTTGAGGCCCTGGCCGCGGAGCGCGGAGTGGATGTGGGCGGCATCGCCCGCGAGGTGCACGCGACCGATGCGAGAGGTCGTTCGCGGCGCTTCGATCGACCATGGCGCCGAATGGTAAGCCGCTGTCTCGTGTGGTTAAGCACCTCGATACGAGAGCCAAGATACTTTGATCAAGCTGCCGGCGGACGTGGCCAGATCCACAAGCCTGCCGTTCCGCCACGCGGGCCTGCTCACCGCGGCGTCCGCGCTGGTCGGCGCCATGCCTTTCGGCCTCGCAAGACCGCTGCCCCCATTCATCGTCCAAGGAGACACGACATGAACTTTCTCGACGGCTCGCTGTTCCCTGAAAACCAGGAAAGACTCGTCATCACGGCGGCCCCCTATGGTCCCGAATGGATCCCGTCCGACTTCCCGGAGGACATCCCGGTGACCATGGAAGCGCAGATTCAAAAGGCGGTGGACTGCTACAACGCCGGCGCCACCGTGCTGCACCTGCATGTACGCGAGCTCGACGGCAAGGGCTCGAAGCGCCTGTCCAAGTTCAATGAGCTGATCGCCGGTGTGCGCAAGGCCGTCCCCGACATGATCATCCAGGTGGGCGGCTCGATCAGCTTCGCGCCGGAAAACGAGACGGCCGGCGCGAAGTGGCTCTCCGACGACACCCGCCACATGCTGGCCGAACTGGATCCGAAGCCCGACCAGGTCACCGTCACGGTCAACACCACCCAGATGAACGTGCTGGAGCAGATGGACGAGCGCGACGTGGCGGGCACCTCGCTGTCCACGCCCGAGAACCGCCGCGCCTACACCGAGATGATCGTGCCCTCGGGGCCGGGCTTCATCGAGGAGCACGTGCGCCGCCTGAGCGCCGCCGGCATCCAGAGCGCCTTCCAGTTCTACAACATCAACAGCTACGAGAGCGTGGAGCGCCTGATCCGCCGCGGCGTCTACAAGGGACCGCTGGTGATGAACTGGGTCGCCAT
>JABCYW010000049.1 GCA_013289985.1 Betaproteobacteria bacterium
TCTCCGTGTCGGCCAGCATCCCCGGCGCGAGCCCCGACACCATGGCCAGCAGCGTGGCCACGCCGCTGGAACGCCGCCTGGGCACGATCGCCGGCGTCAACGAGATCACCTCCAACTCGGGCACCGGCTCCACGCGCGTGAGCCTGCAGTTCGACCTCAACCGCGACATCGACGGCGCCGCGCGCGAGGTGCAGGCCGCCATCAACGCGTCGCGCGCCGACCTGCCCGCCACGCTCAAGAGCAACCCGACCTACCGCAAGGCCAACCCGTCGGACGCGCCCTGCATCATCCTGGCCCTCACGTCGAAGACGCGCACGCCGCAGCAGATCTACGACGCCGTCTCCAACATCGTCCAGCAGAAGGTGGCCCAGGTCTCCGGCGTCGGCGACGTGGAGATCGGCGGCGGCTCGCTGCCCGCGGTGCGCGTCGACCTGAACACCCTGGCCCTGAACAACCTCGGCATCCCCACCGAGGACGTGCGCGCTGCCATCCAGGCCTCCAACGCGACGCGGCCCAAGGGCAGCATCGACGACGGCGTGCAGCGGCTGCAGATCTACACGCAGCAGCCGGGCCACACCGCCGCCGAATACAGGTCGCTCACGGTGGCCTGGCGCAACGGCGCGGCCGTCAAGCTGTCGGACATCGCCACCGTCACCGACGGCCCCGAGGACGTGCGCACGCTGGGCCTGTTCAACGGCAGCCCGGCGGTCATCGTGATCGTCACGCGCCAGCCCGGCGCCAACATCATCGACACCGTGGACGGCGTGCGCGCGCTGGTGCCCGAGCTGAAGGCGCAGCTGCCCAGCGACATCGAGCTGCAGGTCGCCTCCGACAGCACGAACTCGATCCGCGCCTCGCTGCACGAGGTGGAGATCACGCTGCTGATCTCGGTGGCGCTGGTGGTGCTCGTGGTGGGCGTGTTCCTGCACAGCCTGCGCGCCACGCTGGTGCCGGGCATCGCCACGGTCGTGTCGCTGCTGGGCACCTTCGGCGTGATGTACCTGCTGGGCTTCAGCCTCGACAATCTCAGCCTGATGGCGCTGACCGTGGCCACCGGCTTCGTCGTCGACGACGCGATCGTGGTGCTGGAGAACACCAGCCGCCACATCGAGCAGGGCATGGACCGCTTCCAGGCCGCGCTGCTGGGCGCCAAGGAAGTGGGCTTCACGGTGCTGTCGATCAGCCTGTCGCTCATCGCCGTGTTCATCCCGCTGCTGTTCATGGGCGGACAGCCGGGCCGCCTGTTCCGCGAGTTCGCGGTCACGCTGTCGGCCGCGGTGATGATCTCGCTGGTGATCTCGCTCACCACCACGCCGATGATGTGCGCGTGGCTGCTCGATCGCAACAAGGCGCGAATCAAGAAGGCGCACAGGCCCGCCGGCCGCTTCACGCGCTGGACCGAGCGCGGCTACGAGGCCACGCTGCGCCTGTACGAGCGCTCGCTCGACTGGGCGCTCGATTCCAAGCTGACCGTGATGCTGGTGCTGGCCGCGGTGGTCGCGCTCAACGTGTGGCTGTTCGTGGCCGTGCCCAAGGGCTTTTTCCCGCAGCAGGACTCGGGGCAGCTCAACGGCGGCATGCGCGCCGACCAGAGCATCTCGTTCGACCAGATGCAGGCCAAGCTGCACCAGCTGGTGGACATCATCCACGCCGACCCGGCGGTCGACACGGTGGTGGGCTTCACCGGCGGCTCGCGCGCCGGCGGCGGCTTCATGTTCATCAACCTGAAGCCCAAGAGCCAGCGCAAGGACGGCGGCCAGGCCGTCATCGCGCGCCTGCGCCCGCAACTGGCCAGGGTGACCGGCATCAGCCTGTTCCTGAACCCGGTGCAGGACCTGCGCATGGGCGGCCGCCAGACGAACTCCACCTACCAGTACACGCTCAAGAGCGACAACCAGGCCGACCTCGCCACGTGGGCCACGAAGCTGGCCGACGCGATGAAGAACGAGGAGGCCGTCACCGACGTCGACACCGACCAGCAGGAGAACGGCATCGAGAGCTTCGTCACCATCGACCGCGACGCGGCGGCGCGCCAGGGGATGTCCAACAAGGACGTGGACAATGCGCTGTACGACGCGTTCGGGCAGCGCCAGGTGGCCACGATCTACGACGCGCTCAACCAGTACCACGTGGTGATGGAGGCCATGCCGCAGTTCACGCAGAGCCCCGTGTCGCTGCGCGACGTGCGGGTGCCGGGCAGCGGCGGCCAGGCCGCGCCGCCGGCGGCCAACGCGGCCAGCACCGCCTACGCCGCGGCCGGCGTCGCGGTGAGCGCCAACCCGGGCTCCAAGGACGCGTCCACCGGCGCCACGGTGAACACCTCGGCGCAGGCGATGATCCCGCTGTCGACGATCGCCAGCTTCAGCGAGGACGCCGCGCGCTCCAGCGTCAACCACCAGGACGGCGAGCTGGCCACGACGGTGTCGTACAACCTGGCCGACGGCTATTCCCTGTCCGACGCCAAGGTGGCCATCGAGCACGCGTCGGCGTCCATCCACATGCCGATCAACGTGCGCGGCAGCATGCAGGGCACGGCGGCCGCGGCGCAGCAGAACAGCAACCAGCAGCCGCTGCTGATCCTGGCGGCCATCGTCGTGATCTACATCGTGCTGGGCATGCTCTACGAGAGCCTGGTGCATCCGGTGACCGTGCTGTCCACCCTGCCCTCGGCCGGCGTCGGAGCCGTGCTCGCGCTGATGATCTTCGGCATGGAGTTCTCGCTGATCGCGCTGATCGGCGTGTTCCTGCTGATCGGCATCGTCAAGAAGAACGCGATCATGATCATCGACTTCGCGCTGGAGGCCGAGCGCTCGCGCGGCCTGTCGGCGCACGATGCCGTGCGCGAGGCGTGCCGCCTGCGCTTCCGCCCGATCATGATGACCACGCTGGCCGCCGCGCTCGGCGCGCTGCCGCTGGCCATCGGCTTCGGCGAAGGCTCCGAGCTGCGCCAGCCGCTGGGCATCGCCATCATCGGCGGGCTCGTCGCCAGCCAGTTGCTGACGCTGCTCACCACGCCCGTGGTGTACCTGCTGCTGGACAAGATCCGTCGGCGCAGCCCCGACGAAAAGATGCTCAGTCGCCACGTCTCCGAATCGGCGACCGGCGACGCGGGCCGACCGCTTCCGCCCCACGCCGCCGCCGCGGCCACAGGGACCTGATGATGACCACGATGGGCAAACCCCTCCCCTCCGCGCTGGCGCTCGCCAGCCTGTTCGCCCTCGGCGCCTGCACCGCGCTCGCGCCCTCGCAGAAGGCCGATGCGCCGGCGTCCGCGAAGTATCTCGAACCCCCGCCCGGCTGGATGGCCGCGGCGCCGGCCGACACGCTCGCCCGCGGCCCGTGGTGGACGCTGTTCGACGATGCCGTGCTGAACCAGCTGGTGCCGCAGGTCGCGGTATCGAACCAGAACGTCGCGGCCGCGGCCGCGGCCGTCGAGGAGTCGCGCGCCGCGGTGCGCGAGCAGCGCGCGTCCTTCTTCCCCACCCTGTCGCTGGACGCCGGCGTCACGCGCTCGGGCGTCGGCGGCAAGACCAGCAGCAGCTCGTCGAGCACCGGCGATCGCTACTCGCTGGGCCTGGGCGCGAGCTGGGAGCCCGACCTGTGGGGCCGGATCGCCAACACCGTCTCGGCCGCGAGCGCGACGGCCCAGGCCAGCGAGGCCGACCTGGCCGCGGCGCTGCTGTCCGCGCAGACGACCTTCGTCACCGACTACCTCTCGGTGCGCGAGGCCGATGCCGAGATCGTCACGCTGCAGGCCACCATCGTCGGCTACCAGCGCGCGCTGACGATCACCAGCAACCGCTACGCCGCCGCGATCGCGCAGAAGAGCGACGTGCTGCAGGCGCAGACCACGCTCGCCAACGCGCAGGCCGACCTCGCCGCGCTGCAGCAGCAACGCGCGCAGTTCTTCCACGCGATGACCGTGCTCGCCGGCCAGCCGCCGGCCATGTACACGCTGCCCGCGGGCGACTGGAATTCGACGGCGGTGCCGGCCATCCCGCCGGGCCTGCCCTCCGACCTGCTGCAGCGCCGGCCCGACGTCGCCTCCGCGGAGCGCCACGTGGCCGTCGCCAACGCCAACATCGGCGTCGCGCGAGCCGCGTACTTCCCCTCGCTGACGCTCAGCGCGAACGGCACCGCGGGCTCCACGCGGCTGTCCGACCTGTTCAACGCGTCGTCGTTCGCGTGGTCGCTGGGCGCGTCGCTGGCCGAGACGATCTTCGACGGCGGCGCCCGCACCGCGCGCGTCGAGGAGGCGCAGGCCACGTGGAAGCAGAGCGTGGCCCAGTACCGCCAGACGGTGCTCGCGGCGTTCTCCGCGGTGGAGGACCAGCTGTCGGCCGCCACGTCGCTGGAGCAGCAGCAGGCGCTGCGCCGCATCGCCTCGCAGGCCGCCGACCAGACCGAGCAGGAGATGCAGAACCGCTACCAGCAGGGCCTGGTGGCCTACACCGACGTGGTGACGGCGCAGGCCTCGGCGCTGAGCGCGCGGCGCGCGCTGATGCAGGTGTCGCTGAGCCGCCAGACCGCGGCCATCAACATGGTCTCCGCCCTCGGCGGGGGTTGGTCGACGCAGCAGCTCACGGCGAACTGAGCTGCAAGGGTCAGGGGAGCTTGACGAGCTCGAACGGCGCCCGTCCGCTGGCCGCGCAGATCAGCCCCAGCACGCGGCCCGGCTCGCTGCCCAGCATGGGCCAGTCGAAGCGCCACGACCAGTTCTGGTCGCCCACCGTGCCCGGCGTGTTCATGCGGTGCCTGGAGCCCAGGCCCAGCACGTCCTGCAGCTGGAAGACGGCGATGTTGGCCACCGAGTTGCAGCAGGCGCGGATCATCACCCAGTGGATGTCGTCGGGACCGGCGGCCAGGTAGCTTCCGGCGAAGGCGCGCTCGCGCCCCGAGGCGTTGTCCCACCAGCCGCGCGCGGTGTCGTTGTCGTGCGTGCCCGTGTAGGCGATGGTGTTGCGCACGTAGTTGTGCGGCAGGAACGTGTCGCCCGCGTCGCCGCCGAAGGCGAACTGGAGGATGCGCATGCCAGGGTAGCCGAGGCCGTCGCGCAGGTCGTAGACGTCCTGCGTGATGAAGCCCAGGTCTTCCGCGACGATGGGCAGCGGGCCCAGTGCCTTGGCGATCGCGTCGAACAGCGGCTTGCCCGGGCCGGTGCGCCAGGTGCCCTCGCGCGCGGTGGGACACGACGCGGGGATCTCGTAGTAGCCGGCGAAGCCGCGGAAGTGGTCGATGCGGAACACGTCGGCCTGCTCGAGCGCGCGGCTCACGCGGGCGGTCCACCAGGCGAAGTCCTCCTTGGCCATGCGATCCCAGTGGTACAACGGATTGCCCCAGCGCTGGCCGTCCACGGCCATCGCGTCGGGCGGGCAGCCGGCCACGACGGTGGGCTGGAAGTTCTCGTCCAGCGTGTACAGGTCGGGACGCGCCCACACGTCGGCGCTGTGGTGCGCCACGAAGATCGGCAGGTCGCCCATCAGGAACACGCCGCGGTCGTTGGCGTACCGCTTGATGGCGCCCAGCTGTGCGTCGAACTGCCACTGCACGAACCGCCAGAACGCGATCTCGCCGGCATGCTTCGTGCGCGCGGCCGCGAGCGCCGCGGCCTGGCGGCGCTGCAGGCCGCCCTCCCACTCCCACCAGGGCCTGCAGCCGGAGCTGGTCTCCAGCGCCATGAACAGCGCGTAGTCGTCCAGCCACGAGGCGTGCTTCGCGCCCCACGCGGCGAACGCGCCCTGCTCCGCCGCGTCGGCCCGCGCGGCGAAGCCCTTGGCGGCCGCGCGCAACTGGGCTATCCGCCACGGGATCACCTTGCCGTAGTCCACGCGATGCGCGTCGAAGCCGCCCTCCGGCAGCACGGGCGCGGCCAGCCAGCCCTTGGCCACCAGCGGCTCCAGCGCCACCATCAGCGGGCTGCCGGCGAACGCCGACACGCTCTGGTACGGCGAGTTCGCCGGCCCGATGGGCGCGGTGGGCAGCAGCTGCCAGATCGTCTGGCCGGCCGACACGAGCCAGTCGACGAACTGGAACGCGGCGGGGCCGAAATCGCCGATGCCGTGCGGGCCGGGCAAGGAGGTGGTGTGCAGCAGCACGCCGGCGGAACGTTTCTGGAGATCGATGCTCATGATGTCGATTGGCGGAGCACCACCAGCGCGCGGGCCGGGAGGTGCAGGGATTGGGTGAGGACGGCGCCGGGGGAGAGCTCGGCGCGCAGCACCAGGCTGGAGTCGAGCGCCAGATGCCAGAAGCCGGCCGGCAGGCGGAAGTCGAGCGCGCGATCCTCGCCGTTGAACAGCACCAGCAACGGCGGATCGGCCGGGGCGGCCGTGGTCGGCGCGGGGTCGATGCGGCACGCGAAAGCCTGGGCCTTCTCGTCGTGCCAGTCGACCGCGCCCATCTCGTGGCCGCGCGGGCTCAGCCAGGTGAGGCGCGGCGCGCCGGCACCCACCGCCGCGGTGGAACGCCAGTCGGAGGGCCGCAGCGTGACGTGCGCGCGGCGCAGCGCCAGCACCTCGGCGACGAAGGCCTGGAAATCCGTGTCGGCCGTCGTCCAGTCCAGCCACGTGAGCGGCCCGTCGTGGCAGTACGCGTTGTTGTTGCCCTGCTGGCTGTTGCCGATCTCGTCGCCGGCGCACAGCATGGGCGTGCCCTGGGCCAGCAGCAGCGTGGCCATCATCGCGCGCCGCACGCGGGCCCGCGTCGCCAGGATGCGCGGGTCGTTCGTGGGCCCCTCGGCGCCGAAGTTCGCGCTCGGCTCGCCGTCGCGGCCGTCGCGGTTGCCTTCGCCGTTGGCCTCGTTGTGCTTGCGCGAATGGCTGGCGAGGTCGGCCAGCGTATAGCCGTCGTGCACCGCCAGGAAATTCACCGACGCGAGCGGCGTGCGCTGGCCGTGGTTGAACAGGTCGCTGGAGGCCGTGAAGCGGCGCGCGAGCTCGCCGCGCCCCACCGCCTCGGGCGTGCCGCTGAACAGCCAGTAGCGGCGCACCGTGTCGCGGAACTTGTCGTTCCATTCGAGGAAACGGCCGGGGAAGCGGCCCACCTGGTAGCCGTCGGGCGCGGCGTCCCAGGGCTCGGCGATCAGGTGCACGCGGGCGAGGATCGGATCCTGGCGCAGCGCGGTGAAGAACGGCGCGTCGGGCTGGAAGCCCTGGCTCGTGCGCCCCAGCACCGGCGCGAGGTCGAACCGGAAGCCGTCGACCCCCATCTCCTGCACCCAGTAGCGAAGCGAATCGAGCACGAACTGCGTCACGCGCGGATGGGCCACGTTGATCGTGTTGCCGCAGCCGGTGAGGTTCTCCATGCGCCCCGCGTCGTCGGGCATCAGCCGGTACCAGCTCGCGTTGTCGATGCCGCGGAAGCTGATCGTGGGACCGGCCTCGTTGCCCTCCGGCGTGTGGTTGTAGACCACGTCCAGCACCACCTCCAGGCCGTGCTCGTGCAGCGTGGCCACCATCGCGCGGAACTCGGCGTTGACGGCGGCCGGATCGTCCGGCCGCGTCGCGAGGCGCGGGTCGGGGCAGAAGAAGCCCAGCGTGTTGTAGCCCCAGTAGTTGACGAGCCCGCGCCCGGCCAGCGCCGGCTCGTCGACGTGGTAGTGCACCGGCAGCAGCGACAGCGTGGTGACGCCCAGCGCCTTGAAGTGCGCCACCGACGCGGGATGCGCGAGGCCGGCGTAGGTGCCGCGCAGTTCCGGCGGCACGCCCGGCAGCTGCTTGCTGAAGCCCTTGACGTGCACCTCGTAGAGCACCACGTCGGCCGGATCGATTCGCGGCGCGTTGAGCCACCCGCGCGCGGGCGTGCCGGCGGGCGCGACGCGGGCCTTCAGCGCGCCGGCGGCGTTGTCGCGCACGTCGAAGGATTGCGGGCCGTCGGGGTGGCCCAGCTGGTAGCCGTGGTGCTCGGGCCGCCACTCGAAGCGGCCGACGATCTCGCGCGCGCACGGGTCGAGCAGCAGCTTGTTGGCGTTGAAGCGATGCCCCTTGCACGGGTCGTACGAGCCGTGCACGCGCAGGCCGTAGAGGGCGCCCACGCCGATGCCGGGCAGGAAGCCGTTGAACACGCCATCGTGCGGGCCATGCAGCTCGTAGCGCTTCAGCTCGGTGGCGCCGGCGGCGTCGAACAGGCACAGCTCCACGCGCTCGGCGTTCTGCGAGAACACGGCGAAGTTGACGCCGCCGTCGCGGACGTGCGCGCCCATCGGCTCGCAGCGCCCGGGCTGGGCGGTCGCGGGAATCGGAGTCATCTAGCCGGGAACGAGGTAGATCGTGGCCAGCGGCGGAACGACCAGCATGATGGACTGCGCGCGGCCGTGCGAGGCCACCGGCGTCACCGGCAGCACCGCCGACGCGTTGCCCACGTTGCCGCCGCCGTAGTGCGCCGAGTCGGTGTTGAGCACCTCGCGCCACCCGGTGGGGCCGTCGGGCACGCCCAGGCGCCAGCCGAACTGCGGCACCGGGGTCATGTTGCTGACGGAAATCATCAGGTGGCCCTCAGCGTCGCGCCGCACCCAGGCCAGCAGCGAGTGCGTGGCCTCGGTGGACTCGAGCCAGTCGAAGCCGAAGCCGTCGCAGTCCTGGCGGTGCATGGCCGGCAGCTCGCGGTAAAGCCTGTTCAGGTCGCGCACCAGGTGGCGCACGCCGGCGTTGCGCGCGTTGTTCGTGAGGTGCCAGGGCAGCTCGGCGTCGTGGTTCCACTCGCTGTCCTGGGCGAACTCCTGGCCCATGAACAGCAGCTTCTTGCCCGGGTGCGCCCACATGAAGCCGTAGTAGGCGCGCAGGTTGGCGAAGCGCTGCCAGTCGTCGCCGGGCATCTTGCTGATCAGCGAGCCCTTGCCGTGCACCACCTCGTCGTGCGACAGCGGCAGCAGGAAGTTCTCGCTGAACGCGTAGACCAGCCCGAACGTGAGCTTCTCGTGGTGCCAGCGGCGCTGCACGTGCGGCTGGCGCATGTACTGCAGCGTGTCGTGCATCCAGCCCATGTTCCACTTGAAATGGAAGCCCAGGCCGCCCGCGTAGGTGGGCTCGGTGACGTTGGGGAAGGTGGTGGATTCCTCGGCCATCGTCACGGCGCCGGGCGCCTCGGCGCCTATCGCCTCGTTGATGTGCTTGAGCAGCGAGATCGCCTCGAGGTTCTCGCGGCCGCCGTAGCGGTTGGGCAGCCACTCGCCGGAGGTGCGGCTGTAGTCGCGGTAGATCATCGACGCGACGGCGTCCACGCGCAACCCGTCGACGCCGTAGCGTTCGATCCAGAACAGCGCGCTGCCGGCCAGGAAGTTGCGCACCTCGGGGCGGCCGAAGTTGTAGATGTAGGTGTTCCAGTCGCGGTGGAAGCCCTCGCGCGGATCCTCGTACTCGTACAGCGCGGTGCCGTCGAAGCGGGACAGGCCGTGCGCGTCGACCGGGAAGTGCGCCGGTACCCAGTCGAGGATCACGCCGACGCCCTTCGCGTGGCAGGCGTCGACGAAGCGCGCGAAGCCCTCGGGCGGACCGAAGCGCGCGGTGGGCGCGAACATGCCCAGTGTCTGGTAGCCCCACGAGCCGTCGAACGGGAACTCGGTGATGGGCATCAGCTCCAGGTGCGTGAAGCCGAGGTCGGCCACGTAGGCCGGCAGTTCGGCCGCGAGCTCGTCCCAGGTCTTGAAGCCGCCGTTGACGTGGCGCCGCCACGAGCCCAGGTGCACTTCGTAGATGGAGACCGGCGCGTGGCGGTCGTTCATGCCGGCGCGCGAGGCCGGCAGCTCGCGCCGGGGCGGCAGCGCCGCGACCAGGCTGGCGCTGTCCGGGCGCAGCTGCGCGGCGCGCGCGTACGGGTCGGCCTTGAGCGGCTGCAGCGCGTCGTCGGGGCCGACGATCTCGTACTTGTAGCGATCGCCCTCCACCATGTGCGGGATGAACATCTCCCACACGCCCGAGCCGCCGCGAGAGCGCATCAGGTGGCGCCTGCCGTCCCAGTTGTTGAAGTCGCCCACCACGCTGACGCGGCGCGCATTGGGCGCCCACACGGCGAAGCGCACGCCCGCGACGGCGTGCGCGCCTTCGCCCGAACCTGGCAGGATCGTCATGGGCAGCGCGCCCAGCACCTCGTAGGGCCGCACGTGCGTGCCCTCGGCGAGCAGGTGCAGGTCGTCGTCGGAGATCAGCGGGCCGTACGAATACGGGTCGGCGTAGGTGCCCTCGACGCCGGAATCCCAGCGCACGCGCAGGCGGTAGTCGAAGCGCTCCGTGCGCCCCTCCATCTCGCCCTCGAACAGGTCGGAGCCCAGGCGGCGGCGCAGCGGGCCGACGGACGCGCCGGACACGTCGAGCACCTCCGCCGACACGGCCGCGGGCAGCAGCGCGCTCACCCACAGCCGGCCCTGGGGATCGGCATGCAGGCCCAGCACGGCGAACGGATCGTGATGGCGCGACCGGACGAGCGCGCTCAGATCGTCATCGGACAGCATCGGCCGCTCCTGTTCGACGATTCCCGTCATGGGCATCAGCGCGGGCCGGGCGCCGCCCAGACCTGCTCGATGTACTCGGCGATGGTGCGGTCGGTGCTGAACGCGCCCATGCCGGCGATGTTGCGCAACGCGCGCTCGGCCCAGGCCGCCGGCCGGCGATAGAGCGCGTCGACCTGCTCCTGCGCATGGACGTAGTCGGCGAAGTCGGCGAGCAGCATGTACGGGTCGCGATGCAGCAGCGGCTGCACGAGCGAGCGGTAGCGATCGGGTTCGCCCCACGAGAACACGCCGCCGCCGATGGCGTCGAGGACCTGCTGGAGGGATTGGTTTTCTTCCGCATACAGACGCGGATCGTATCCCCAGCTCTTCATCTTCGCGACGGCATCCGTACGGAGGCCGAACACGAACATGTTCTCCACGCCCATCGCCTCGGCCATCTCGATGTTGGCGCCGTCCCAGGTGCCGATGGTGAGCGCGCCGTTCATCGCGAACTTCATGTTGCCGGTGCCCGAGGCCTCGGTGCCGGCGGTGGAGATCTGCTCGCTCAGGTCGGACGCGGGCAGGATCACCTCGGCCAGGCTGACGCCGTAGTTGGGCAGGAACACCACCTTGAGCTTGTTGCCCACGCGCGGATCGGCGTTGACGACGCGCGCGACGTCGTGGATCAGCTGGATGGTGAGCTTGGCCGCGTGGTACGCGGAGGCGGCCTTGCCGGCGAAGATCACCGTGCGCGGCACCCAGTCGGCGTCCGGGCTGGCGACGATGGCCTGGTAGCGCGCCACCACGTGCAGCACGTTGAGCAGCTGGCGCTTGTATTCGTGGATGCGCTTGATCTGCACGTCGAACAGGCTGTCGGGCGAGATCGTGACGCCGAAGTCGCGCCGCACGCGCTGGGCCAGGAGTTCCTTGTTGGCGCGCTTGGTGGCGAGGAACTCCTCGCCGATCTTCCTGTCCGCCGCCAGGGCGCCCAGCGCCTTCAGGCCGACGAGGTCGGCGCGCCAGCCGGTGCCGATGTGTCGATCCAGCAGGTCGCACAGCGCGGGGTTGGCCTGCATCAGCCAGCGCCGCGGCGTGACGCCGTTGGTGACGTTGAGGAAGCGCTCCGGCCACATGGCCGCGAAGTCGGCGAAGATGGTCTGCACCATCAGGCGCGAATGCAGCGCCGACACGCCGTTGACCTTGCCGGAGGCGACGATGGCCAGCGAGGCCATGCGCACGCGGCGTTCGCCGTTCTCGTCGATCAGCGACATGCGCGCGATCAGCCCGGTGTCGCCGGGGAAACGCGCGCCGACCTCGTCGAGGAAGCGGCGGTTGATCTCGTAGATGATCTCGAGGTGGCGCGGCAGCAGCTCCTCGAACATGCGCACCGGCCAGGTCTCCAGCGCCTCGGGCATCAGCGTGTGGTTGGTGTAGCTGGTGGCCTGCGTGGTGACGGCCCAGGCCTCTTCCCAGCCCATGCTGTAGACATCCAGCAGCAGGCGCATCAGCTCGGCCGGGGCCAGCGCCGGGTGCGTGTCGTTCAGGTGGACGACGTTGTGGCGGCCGAAGGTGTCGATCTCGGCGTGCTCGCGCAGGTGGCGCGCGACCATGTCCTGCAGCGACGCGCTGCACAGGAAGAACTCCTGCTTCAGCCGCAGCTGGCGGCCGGCGGCGGTGGAGTCGTCCGGGTACAGCACCCAGTTGAGCGTGTCCGCGGCCTCGTAATGCTGCCCGGCGGCCAGGTGATCGCCGCGGCAGAACATCGCGAAGTCGATGGCGCGCGAGGGCTGCGCGTGCCACTGGCGCAGCGTGGACACGCGCTCGGTGGCGTGGCCCGGCACGACGAAGTCGCAGGCCTGGGCGACGATCTCCTCGGCCGGCTTCCAGGCGCGATGGCCGCCGGAGCTCTCGACGACGCCGCCGAAGCCCACCGGATAGCGCAGTTCGGCGCGCACGAACTCCCACGGGTTGCCGTGCTTCAGCCACTCATCGGGCAGCTCCACCTGCCGGCCCTCCTGGATGGCCTGCGCGAACATGCCGTGCGCATACCGCAGGCCGTATCCGAAGGACGGCAGCTCCAGCGTGGCGAACGAGTCGAGGAAGCAGGCGGCCAGCCGGCCGAGGCCGCCGTTGCCGAGCGCGGCATCGGGCTCCTGCTCGAGCACACCGGCGAGCGCGCCGGCACCCGCGCGCGAGGCCAGCGCCGCCTTCAGGGCGTCCTCGAGGCCCATCACCGACAGGGCGTTGCGCAGCGCGCGCCCCATCAGGAACTCCATCGACAGGTAGTGGACGCGGCGCACGCCGCGGGCGCGCTTCGCGTCGGCCGCCTGCGTGGCGGCCCAGCGGTCGGCGAGCATCGGCCTGCAGGCGACGACGGCGGCGCGCAGGCAGGCGTCGGGCGACGGGGCGTCGCTGCGTTGCGAGAGTTCGCGTTTGAAGGCAGAGGTGAATTCTTGGCTCAAGGCGGGGTCTGCTGAGTCGCCTGCGCGCGCCCGGACGGGCTCGTGCGCCGGAGCGGCGACGGTTGTCTTGCTCATTGCGGGAGATCCTTTGGCGGAGTCGGGCAGGAGGGACGTGCGTCAGCCGCCCGACTGAACAGCAGCGAGTATCGCGTGTCTCCGGGAGTTTGTGTAGTTATCCTACAGAGGGTTATCCCTGAGCGGGGAGGAAAAATCGTTTTTCACAGGAAGGAAATGAATGTACTTTAAGTAGTTACGCATTGTTGGGAGGACAAGTTGACTGTATATTCTCTACATTCCGCACCACGGCTGACCCAAAGGCGTCGTTGCGGCTATCCCAAGAAACATGCAGCGGACGTGGCTCAGGCCACCGGCCGAGGAGACAAGACGAAGTGGCACACGTTCAGCTCATGAAGGTGCAGAAGGCGTTCGGCGAGATCCAGATCCTGCGGGACATCGATCTCGAGATCCGCGACGGCGAGTTCATGGTGTTCGTCGGCCCGTCGGGCAGCGGCAAGTCCACCCTGCTGCGCAGCATCGCCGGCCTGGAGGACATCACGGGCGGCACGCTGGCCATCGGCGGCAAGATCGTCAACGACGTCCCGCCGGCCGAGCGCGGCATCGCGATGGTGTTCCAGTCGTACGCGCTCTACCCGCACATGAACCTGTACGACAACATGGCGTTCGGGCTGAAGATCGCCAAGGTCGGCAAGGACGAGATCCACCGCCTGGTGCACCAGGCCGCGAAGATCCTCAACATCGAGCACCTGCTCGATCGCAAGCCCAAGGCCCTGTCGGGCGGCCAGCGCCAGCGCGTGGCGATCGGGCGCGCCATCGTGCGCAAGCCCGAGGTGTTCCTGTTCGACGAGCCGCTGTCCAACCTCGACGCGGCCCTGCGCGTGCGCATGCGCTACGAGTTCGCGAAGCTGCACGAGGACCTGAAGACCACGATGATCTATGTCACGCACGACCAGGTCGAGGCGATGACGCTGGCCGATCGCATCGTCGTGCTGGCCGCGGGCCGCATCGAGCAGGTGGGCTCGCCGCTGGAACTCTACGAACACCCGGACAACCTGTTCGTGGCGGGCTTCATCGGCTCGCCCAAGATGAACTTCCTGGCCGCGACGGTGGTCTCGGCCGACGCCGGCGCCGCCGTCGTGCAGTTGGAGACCGGCGCGCAGATCCGCTGCGAGGTCGACGCCGCGGGCGCCCGCCCCGGCGACAAGGTGACGCTGGGCGTGCGCCCCGAGCACTTCGAGGCCGCGGCCGCCGGCCAGTCCGGCAACGCGATCGCCACCACGGTCACCTTCGTCGAATCGCTGGGCAGCACCACGCACGCGTACTGCGACTACCCGGGCGCGGCCGAGACGCTGGTCTGCGAGCTCGACGGCGCAACGCGCCTGCGCAACGGCGCGGCGCTCGCGCTGTCGATTCCCGCCGCCCGCGCCTACCTGTTCGACGCCGGCGGCCACGCCTTCCGCCGCCACGTCGCCGACGCGCGGCAAGAGGCCGCATGAGCCATCGCGACACCCTGCGCCGCGTCGCGGCGTGCGCCGCCGCGGCCACTATCGCGGTCACGCCGGTCGCACAGGCGGCCGAGCCGCTCAAGCTGCTCGTCTGGATCAACCCCGACAAGGGCTACAACGGCCTGCAGAAGGTCGGCGACCACTACACGGCCGACACCGGCGTGCAGGTGGTGGTGCAGCACCCCGACGACGCGCCGTCCAAGTTCCAGGCCGCCGCCGGCGCCGGGAAGGGCCCCGACATCTTCTGCTGGCCGCACGACCGCGCCGGCGAATGGGCCAAGTCCGGCCTCATCGTGCCCGTGAAGCCGCGCCGGTCGCTGCACGACCAGATCGAGGAATCGGCCTGGGACGCCTTCCAGTACCAGGGCCGCACCTGGGGCTATCCGCTGTCGATCGAGGCCATCGGCCTGATCTGGAACAAGGCGATGCTCAAGGCCGCGCCCACCACCTGGGACCAGGTCGTGGCCATCGACAGGGATCTCGCCGCGCGCGGCAAGAAGGCCATCCTCTGGGACTACAACAAGAGCTTCTTCACCTGGCCGCTGCTGGCCGGCTCCGGCGGCACCATCTTCGCGAAGAAGGCCGACGGCAGCCTCGACACCGACTCGGTGGGCGTCAACGCGCCCGGCGCGGTGCAGGCCGCCACGATGCTGCAGAACCTGATCCGCACCGGCGTGCTGCCCAAGGGGGCTGGCTATTCCGAGATGGAAGGCGCGTTCAACCGCGGCGAGATCGCGATGATGATCTCGGGCCCGTGGGCCTGGGACAACGCCAGGAAGAGCCACATCGACTTCGGCGTGGCCCCGCTGCCCGCGGTCGACGGCCACGAGCCCAAGCCCTTCGTGGGCGTGCTGGGCTGCATGATCGCCGCGCCCAGCCGGAACAAGGACCTCGCGCGCGACTTCCTCGAGAACTACGTACTGACGCTGGACGGCCTGCGCACCATCAACGCCGACGTGCCGCTGGGCACGCCCGCCAACAAGGCCTACTTCGCCGAGCTGAAGAGCGACCCGCACATCGCCGCGACGATGGACAACGCGCGCCGCGGCGAGCCGGTGCCCAACATCCCCGAGGTGGGCAAGTTCTGGACGGCGATGGACGCCGCCCTCGAAGCCGTGACCAACATGCGCCAGTCGCCGCAGGACGCCCTCGACGGCGCCAAGGCGCGGATCCTCGTCAAGTGAGCGCAATGAAGACATTCGACTGGAAGCGCGCAGCGGGCGCCGGCGTGGCGGCCCTCGCCGCCATCGCGGGCCTGTGGCTCGTCGCCGCCATCTACTCCGCCGGCCAGACCATGCTGGCGCTCGGCGCCCTTGCGCTGCTCGCGGCCGGCCTCCACGTGTACGCGTCGCGCGCCGCGATCGCCTGGCGCTACCTGTTCCCCGGCGTGGTGGGCATGCTGCTGTTCGTGGCCTTCCCGCTGGTCTACACGATGTGGATAGGCTTCACGAACTACTCGTCCACGCACCTGCTGAGCCAGGCGCGCGTGAAGGCCTACCTGCTGGAGCAGACCGTGCCGGACGAGGAGCATTCGCTCGAGTTCACGCTGCATCCCGAGGGCGATGGCCTGCGGCTGGTGCTGGCGCCGTACGACGCCGCGTCCGGCACGCAGCGCTTCGTCTCCGCGCCCCTGAAACTGAAAGGCGACAAGGCCGCAACGGCGGCCATGAGCGCCCTCCCCGCCGATCTCGCGCTCACGCCCGCGCTCTCCACGCGCGACGCGCTCGCGCATCGCGCCGCGCTGATGGCGCTCAAGCTCGAGCTGCCTGACCACCACGTGCTGGGCTACGCCGGCGTGCACGAGTTCGGCCCCTCTGCCGCGGTCTGGCACGAGAACGCCGACGGCTCGCTGCTGCGCCTGGACGATAGGAAGACCTACTGGCCCGACACCAGCGAGGGCTTCTACAAGGCCGCCGACGGCGATCGGCTGCAGCCCGGCTTCAAGGTGGCGGTGGGCTTCGCGAACTACGCGCGCATGCTGGCCGACCAGGAGTTCCGCGGCCCGTTCGTGTCCATCTTCGCGTGGACGGTGGTGTTCGCCGCGCTGTCGGTGGCGTTCTCGCTGGCGGTGGGCTGCACGCTGGCCGTGCTGCTGAACTGGGAAGGACTGCGCTTCCGGACGCTGTACCGCACGCTGCTGTTCCTGCCCTACGCGGTGCCCGGCTTCATCTCCATCCTCGTGTTCAAGGGCCTGTTCAACCAGAACTTCGGCGAGATCAACGCCATCCTCGACGCGGTCTTCGGCATCAAGCCGGCCTGGTTCGCCGACCCGATGCTGGCGCGCGCGATGATGCTCGTCGTCAATACCTGGCTCGGGTATCCGTACTTCCTGGTGCTGTGCACGGGCCTGCTCAAGGCGATTCCCGTCGACCTCTACGAGGCCTCGGCCATCGCCGGCGCCAGGCCGCTCACCAACTTCTTCAGGATCACCGCGCCGCTGATCGTCAAGCCGCTGTCGCCGCTGATCATCTCGGCCTTCGCGTTCAACTTCAACAACTTCGTGCTGGTCTCGCTGCTCACCAACGGCCGCCCCGACTTCCTCAACACGAAGATCCCCGCGGGCACCACCGACATCCTGGTGTCGTACACCTACCGCATCGCGTTCCTCGACTCGGGCCAGAACTTCGGCCTGGCCGCCGCGATCTCCACGGTGATCTTCTTCCTCGTCGCGATGCTGTCGTTCGCGAACCTGCGCGTCGCCGCCCGCAACGCAAGAAAATAGGAACGCCCCAAAGTGCCCATCGTCACCGGCAAGAACCAGCGCTGGCGCGTCCTCGGCGCGCACGCCTTCCTCATCGTCCTGCTGATCGTCACGCTGTTCCCGCTCGCGGCGGTGATCTCGATCTCGCTGCGTCCCGGCAACTTCGCCAACGGCTCGCTGATCCCGCGCGAGATCAGCTTGGAGCACTGGAAGCTGGCGCTCGGGTTCGCCGTGACCACACCCGACGGAATCGTCATCCAGCCGCCGTTCCCGGTGCTGCGCTGGCTGTGGAACTCGATCAAGGTGGCCACGATCGCGTCGGCGCTGATCGTGGCGTTCTCCACCACCGCGGCCTACGCGTTCGCGCGCCTGAAGTTCGCGTTCAAGATGCCCATCCTCAACAGCATGCTGCTGCTGCAGATGTTCCCGCCGGTGCTGGCGCTGGTGGCCATCTACGCGATTTTCGAGACCATCGGCAACTACGTGCCGGCGCTGGGCCTGGAGACCCACGGCGGCCTGATCGTGGCCTACCTCGGCGGCGTCGCCACGCACGTCTGGACGATACGCGGCTACTTCGAGACCATTCCCGTGGAGATCGAGGAATGCGCCAAGGTGGACGGCGCCTCGCACTTCCAGGCCTTCTTCCGCGTGCTGCTGCCCATGGCGGTGCCCATCCTGATGGTCGTGTTCGTGCTGGCCTTCGTGGGCACCATCATCGAGTACCCGGTGGCCTCCATCCTGTTGCGCGAGGAGTCCAACCTCACGCTGGCCGTCGGCTCCAAGTACTACCTGGCCGACCAGAAGTACCTGTGGGGCGACTTCGCCGCGGCGGCCGTGCTGTCGGGCCTGCCGATCACCGTCGTCTTCCTCGCCGCGCAACGCTGGATCGTGTCGGGACTCACCGCCGGGGGCGTGAAGGAATGAACCGCGCGACGCTCGCGGCCCTCCTGCCGCTCGCCTTCGCCGCCGCCCACGCGCTCGCCGCCGACTGCCATCCCGACCCGCTGCAAGGCCGCACGCTCTACCTGCGCGGCAGCTTCAACAACTGGGGCGCGGAGGACGACTCGGCGCTGCGCTGGCTCTGCGATCACTGGGAGATCGTGGGACGGCTCGAGGGCGAATTCACGTTCAAGGTCGGCGACGAGGACTGGTCCGCCGACGCCGATTTCGGCGCCGCGGGCGACGCGCCTCTGAAGGCCGGCGCGCCCATCACGCTCGCTCGCAAGGGCGCGGCGATCAAGGCCGGCCTCCACGGCATGGAGCGCATCACGCTCATGCCCGCGGCATCGCCGGAGGGCACGCCCACGCTGCTGCTCACCGACCTGCCGCCCGACACGCCCATGCCCGGGCCACCGGCGTCGACGATCACCGATCCGGTCGCCCTGAGCCTGGCCTTCGACTCCCGGAGCCTCGCCGACAAGAGGCCCTACGGCGCCGTGACCACGGGCACCGACATCGCGTTCTCGTTGTCCGCGCTGCCCGGCGTCGAGCAGGCGACGCTGGTGGTGGAGAAGCGCCGCCTCGAAGGCGACCAGACCATCGACGAGTACGCGGCGCTCGCCCGCGTGCCGCTCGCGCGCACCAGCGACGGCGCGCGCGAGCGCTGGAGCGGCCACTTCCGCTTCGACGCCGCGGCCGTCCACGGCTACTGGTTCGAGGTGAAGGTGGGCGGCCGGACGCTGGTCTTCGAGAACAACGCGACGCCCCTGTACTGGACGCGCGAGAAGGGCACCGGCGGCGTGGGTACCGTGGCCGAGATGCCCGCGTCGGACAGGCGCATCCGCCGCTATCGCCAGACGGTCTACGCGCCCTATTCCGTGCCGGCCTGGGCCCGCGACGCCGTCTACTACTACATCTTTCCCGAGCGCTTCCGCAACGGCGACCGGCGCAACGACCCGAAGCCGGGCGTCGACAAGTTCCACGACAAGACCGTGGAGTTCCACGCGAACTGGAACGACAAGCCGTGGCGCCCGAACTCCGGCGACGGCAGCGACGACCAGTGGAGCAACGACTTCTTCGGCGGCGACATCGCCGGCATCATCGAGAAGCTCGACTACATAAAAAGCGTCGGCGCCAACACGCTGTACATCACGCCGATGTTCACCGCGGCCAGCAACCACAAGTACGACACGGCCGACTGGAAGCACATCGACCCGCACTTCGGCACCAACGCCGACTTCCAGCGCCTGTGCCGCGAGGCCGCGAGGCGCGGCATCCGCGTGATCCCCGACGCGTCGCTGAACCACTCCGGCGCCGACTCCATCTACTTCGACCGCTACGGCACGCGCGGCGGCCGCGGCGCGTTCGAGGGCGGCCACATCAACCGGGCCTCGCCTTGGGCCGGCTGGTACACGTTCGACGCGACGCAGGCGGAACCCGACAGGCAGTACAAGGGCTGGCTGGGCGTCTCCGACCTGCCCGAGCTGAACAAGGCCGACGCGTCGTACCGCGACTTCGCCTACCGCGCGCCCGATTCGGTGACCCGCACGTGGCTGGAACTCGGCGCGTCGGGCTGGCGCATGGACGTCGCGCCGTGGGTGCCGGACGACTTCTGGCGCGAGTGGCGCAGCGTGGTCAAGCGCACCCGGCCGGATGCGCTCACCGTGTCCGAGACCTGGTGGGACGCCTCCAAGTTCTTCCTCGGCGACGAGTTCGACTCGACGATGAACTACATCTTCCGCAACGCGGTGCTGGACTACGCCAACGGCGGCGACGCGCACCGCATGATGGCCAACCTCGAGCACCTGCGCGAGGCCTATCCGCCGCAGAGCTTCAACGCGCTGATGAACCTGCTGTCGACGCACGACACCGCGCGATCCCTGCACGAGCTCGGCGACGTCGACGGCAAGGCCACGCCGGCCGACGTGGCGACCGCCAAGCAGAAGCTGCGGCTGGCGGTGTTCTTCCAGATGACCTATCCGGGCGCGCCGGCCATCTTCTACGGCGACGAGGTGGGCGTCACCGGCGGCCCCGATCCGATGAACCGCGGCACCTATCCCTGGGCCGATCTCGGCGGCCATCCCGACAACGCGATGCTGGCCGACTTCCGGCGCCTGACGACGCTGCGCCGCGACCTGCCGGTGCTGCGCCACGGCACGCTGCTGGCGCCGCTGCACGTGGATGAGCACGTGGTGGTGCTGGCGCGCCGCGACGGTGCCGCCTGGGCCATCACCGCGATCAACAACGGCGCGGCGCCCCAGGCCGTCACCGTCGCCCTGCCCGCCGGCGCGCCCGCACGCGCGTGGACGGACGCGCTCGACGCGCACGCCGTCCGCGCGGACGCGCGGGCGCGCACGCTCACGCTGGTGGTGCCGGCGCGCTTCGGGTCCATCGTCATCGCGCATTGAAAGGTCCGTTCGCGATGGATTCCTGGCTGGACGAACAAGGCCGGCTGTTCAACCCGCGGCCCCGGGTCCGCGTGCTGCCGCTGGGCACCGATCGGCCCTGCGTGATCGTGGACGACGTGCTCGCCAATCCGCAGGGCGTGGTCGACTGGGCCGCCGGCCAGCGCTTCGTCGAGCCGGTGGGCTATCCCTATCCCGGCCTGGTGCTGGACCTGCCGCAGGATGCCGCGCGCCGGGTCACCGACCTGTTCGACCAGCACGCACGCGGACACCTCGGCGGCCGGCGCACGCTCGGCACCACGTTGCGCCTGGCCATGGTGACGACGCCGCCGCGGCACCTCGATCCGCGCCAGTGGCAGTGTCACCGCGACCGGGTGTCCAACGACCCCGCCGCGGCACTCTATGCGGCCTCCGTGCTGTACCTGTTCCAGGATGCGCTGCTGGGCGGCACCAGCTTCTACCGCCCCCGGCGCTCCGAGCCCGAGATGAACCGGATGCTGGTCGACTGCCACCAGCTGGACGCGAAAGCCTTCGGCGAGCGCCACGGGCTGCGGGCCGGCTACATGGACGGCAGCAACGCGTATTTCGAACGCGTGGCGAGCGTGCCCGCGGCCTGGAACCGCATGATCTTCTACGACGGCGGCATGTTCCATTCCGGCGACATCGGGCTCGACCGCCCGCACTCGCTGGACGCCGATCCGCGCGGGGGCCGGCTGACGATGAACGGCTTCTTCACCTGCAAGCCCGCGGCGCGCTGAAGGCCGCCGCGGCGGGCCGGGATCAGGTCAGTTGCAGTCGTCGACGCCGGCGACCACGCCGCCCTGCTGCTGGGCCTGGCAGCGCGCGGAGGCGCGTGCCTGCGCGCGTCTCTGCTGTTCCTTGAGGCGGTCGGCCTCGTTCTGGAATTTCCTGGCGTTGTCCAGGTCGGCCTGCAGGTTGGGGGCGTTGGCCGGCCGCGTGATGGTGGTGATGTTGTCGTCGCCCACCTTCAGGAACGTGAAGAACGTGGCCTTGGCGCCGCTGGGCCAGACGGCCGTCACGTCGGGCGTGCGGATCTGGCCGCCGCCAGCATCGGCCGTGTAGGTGCGCATCACCGGCGCCAGGCCGATGGGCTGGCCGCCTTCGAACAGCGTGGCGCCCTCCGGCGAGGTCTGGTAGGTCAGCTTCGCCCGAGGCGGCGAGGAGGCGCAGCCCGCGAACAGGACGATCGCTGCGGCCGCGGCCGCGCGAGAGAGCAAGCGATTCATCTTCTTTCCCCTGGAAGTTCAAGCCGCCCCGATGGGGGCGGCGGCGCAGTGGTCTGCGATGTACCGTGCGTGCGTCGGCATTGCGTTCGCGCACGCACCAATGACGCCACCCACCTCGTCGAGGAACCTGGCGATTTCCTCTTCCGACACCAGGTCGGTCAACGGGTGGTAGGAGGCGGGAGTCAGGCGCTGGCCATGCATCACCTGGAGCCAGCTGGGCTTGGTGAACAGTTCCTCGCCCTCGCGGAAGACCCGGCCGTCGGCCTTGAACAGGTCCATGCGCGCCTGCAGCGCCGGCGGCACGGCCATCTCGCGGCAGTAGTTCCAGAACGGGCTGTCGGTGCGCTCGGTGGCCTTGTAGTGCAGCACGACGAAGTCGCGCACCCATTCGAACTCGTTGCGCATCATGCGGTTGTATTCGTCCGTCACCGCCGCATCGAAGCCCCTGGACGGGAAGTACGTGAGCAGGTGCGCGATGCCCATCTGCACCAGGTGGATGCTGGTGGATTCCAGCGGTTCGATGAAGCCGCTGGCCAGTCCGATGGCCACGACGTTCCTGTTCCACGCCTTCGAGCGCCGGCCGGTGGTGAAGCGCAGCGTGCGCGGCTCGGCCATCGGCTCGCCGTCGAGGTTGTGCATGAGCACCGACGTGGCCTCGTCCTCGCTGATGAACCTGCTGCAGAACACGTGGCCGTTGCCGATCCGGTGCTGCAGGGGGATGCGCCACTGCCAGCCGGACTCGCGTGCGGTCGCGCGCGTGTAGGGCACGAGTTCGGGCGCGGAGGCGCAGGGCACGGCCACCGCGCGATCGCAGGGCAGCCAGTGCGACCAGTCCTCGTAGCCGGTCTTGAGCGCCTCCTCGATCAGCAGGCCGCGGAAGCCCGAGCAGTCGATGAACAGGTCGCCCGCGACCACCTCGCCGGACTTCAGCGTCACCGACGAGACGTGGCCGTCGCCCTCGCGCGTCTGCACGCTCGTGATGCGGCCCTCGATGCGCCTGACTCCGCGCGCCTCCGAGTACTTGCGCAGGTAGCGCGCGTACAGGTGGGCATCGAAGTGGAACGCGTAGCGGATCTGCGACAGCGGCGAGTTGGGCATGTCCATGCGCGGGCGCATGAACTTGTTCTGCTGGCAGGCCGCGTTGCAGATCGCGTACTTGTCGAGCTCCTGGGCCTTGCCGGCGAGATGCTGCTTGAGCCAGTACTGGTGGAAGTCCACCGTCCACAGCGGCTTGCCCAGGTCGCCGAAGCCGTGCAGGTAGCGGTCGCCGACGCGGCCCCAGTTCACGAACTCGATGCCCAGCTTGAACGTGGCCTGGGTCGCGCGAACGAACTCATCCTCGTCGATCTCCAGCATGCGGTTGAACAGCGAGATCATCGGAATCGTCGCCTCGCCGACGCCGATCGTTCCGATCTCGTCGGACTCGACGAGCTGGACGTCGTGCCGGCCGCGCAGCACCTTGGCCAGCGCCGCCGCGGTCATCCAGCCCGAGGTGCCACCGCCGACGATGACGATGGCCAGCCGGCCTGCTTCACTCATGGATGTGCTCCTGGCGCAGAAAGGACAAGACCCTTGCCGACATGCATCGTGCAAGGGTCCGGGGGGACACGCTGTCGTCCGTGAAGACTGTACGGCAGCGTGCCCGGGTCGCAATCAGAACTTGTACGAGACCATCAGGTCGGCCGTCGCGCCGGTGTTGTTGGTCACGTGGTTCGATCCGTCGAAGTTCGACTCCCTGTAGATCGGCTTGTTCAGGTTGTTGCCTTCCAGGCGCACGGCCAAGCCCTTGAGCCAGCCGTCCTGTACCTCGTAGCCCACCTGCGCCGAGATCCACTTCTGCGACTCGATGTATTCCAGCGTCGGATAGCCGCCCACCTGGGTGTTGGTCACGGGACCGACGTAGCGCGAACGCATGTTCTCGGCGATGAAGGCGCTGAAACCGGCGCGCTCGTAGTACATCATCAGCTTCTTGTTGATGTGCGACAGGCCCGGCAGGCCGATCGTGCCGGCGTTCGCCGGCGTGATCGGGTTCAAGCCGATGGTGTTGGGCGCCCGCACCGAGCTGGTCGTATCGGACCAGCTGGCGTTCACGCCGAAGCCCTCCAGGTAGTGGGTCAACATGCTGAACGGCAGTTGCGCCGTCAGCTCGACGCCCTTCAGGTTGCCGCCGCTGCCGTTGACGCTGCGCGTGTAGGTGCCGATGTAGCTGCCGTTGCCGGGCGTGATGCCCAGCGCCTGAGCCGCCTGGGTGAAGTCGTAGTCGGTGTCGGTCTTCGAGATGATGTAGCTGTCAAGGTGCTTGTAGAACAGCGCGCCGCTCAGGTAGCCTTCCTTGTTGGCGAAGTACTTCTCGTAGGACACGTCCAGCGCCTTGGCCTTGAACGGCCTCAGGTCGGGGTTGCCGCCGGAGCCGCTCAGCGCGCCATGGCCCGAGGGCACGGTGGGGTTCACCGCCGTCTGGTCGTAGGACAGGGTGAACGAGTTGCGCAGGTCGGTCAGCGTGTTGCGCGCGATCTGGATGCCGGCGCCGAAGCGCAGCAGGTTGTCGTTGCCCAGGTCGGCCACCAGGTTCAACGACGGCAGCACGTTGCTGTAGGTGGTGCCCGCGGAGCTCAGCGTGCTGGCCGGGTTGACCGTCGTTGCGCCGCCGCCGATGTCGGCACGGTAGCCGGAGGAACGCTGGTCGGTGAAGACGTATTGCAATCCGAGGTTGCCGCGCAGGGGAATATGGGCGACCTCGCTATCGATGTCGAGCTTGCCGTACGCCGTGGTGACCTGCTCGCGGACGTTCCAGCTCTTGGACAGGATGTCGTTGTTGTAGTTCGACAGCAGCTTCGCGCCGCTGATCACGTCCAGGCCCGGGTCGAAGGCCAGCAGGTTGAGGCCGGTGCCGCCCACGTTGTGCTCCACGTAGCTGCCGGACGGGAACGCGATGGGGTCGTATCCGCCGTTGGTGCTGGAGTTGATGAACGCGTCGAAGTTCGCGCGATCCTTGGTGCGGGTCGTCAGGTTGGCGCCGAACTGGAGCGCGCTGAATGCGCCGTCCTGCAGGTCATGCGTGAAGTCCAGGCGCGCGGCGTCGATCTTGTCGACCGTGGTCGGGCCCTTGTAGTAGCCGTCCTGCGGCACATAACCGGGAGACCCGGCGCTGCCGGTGTTGCTCCAGCCCGACTGGTCGCGGATCACGATCTGCGACGGGTCGAGGTAGGCCGAAGGATTGCCCGCCGTCAGGCCCTTGAGGTTGCCGTTGCCGTCGCTGGTGAAGCTCAGCGTGTCGGCCGAGGTGAGGCCGGCGTAGTACTCGACGTCGCGCTCGACGCGCTTGGCCGAGTTGTGGCTCAGGTCGCCGCTGACGTGCCAGGTGTCGCCCAGCTTGACCTCGTTGCGCCAGCCGAAGGATTGCAGCGTGTCGTTGTCGAAGACGCGCTCGTTGTCGTCGATCATGCCACCCGGGTTGGCGCCGAGGTTGAACGTGCCGGAGATGACGTGGCCGTTGGCGTCGAGCGTCGCGTTCGTGATGTCGCGGCCGCCGAGAGGCACCTGCATGTAGGAGGTCTTGAGCGCGGTGATGATCTTCGCGTGGAAGATGTCCACCTCGCTGCGGAACCTGTCGTTGGGACGGAACTCGAGCACGGCGGCCACGCCATCGCGCTTGTCGCGCTGGTGGGTGTTGTAGACCTTGATGCCATTGCCGAAGCCAGGCACGTTGATGCTGTCGTAGCCAGTGGGGGATGCGGCATCCGGCTTCCCGAGATTCTTGCCGCTGGCGTCGAACACCTGGTGGTCGGCGCCGCCCCAGTTGCCCGAGCCCACCGAGTTGGTGAGGCCGGACTTGTGCACGTAGCCAATCGCGACGCCGATCGTGCGGTTGGCGAACTGGTCGACGTAGTTCAACGAATACTGGCTGCCGTGGCCGAGCGCGCCCGGCAGGCCGCGGCCGGTCTCGGTCTTCGTGCCGCTGACCGCGAAGACGCGCTTGGGCATCATCAGCGGGTCGATCAGCTTGTTGTCGATCGTGCCGGCCAGGCCGGCCGTCATCAGCGTCGAATCGGCGGTCTTGTAGACGGTCGCGCCGGACAGCAGTTCGACGGGGTAGACGCTCAGGTCGGACGCGCGGCTGTCGCCGGTGCTGGTCTGCTCGCGGCCGTTCAGCAGGTAGCCGTTGAAGTCCGGGCCGAGGCCGCGGATGCTGACATTGGTGGCGTTGCCGTTCTTGTCGCGCTGCGCGGTGACGCCGGGCAGGCGCGCCAGCGATTCGGCGATCGTCGTGTCGGGCAGCTTGCCGATGTCTTCCGAGGAGATCGCCTCGACGATCTGGTCGGAGTTCTTCTTCACCGAGATCGCGGCCTCGATGCCGCGGCGAATGCCGGTGACGAGAACCTGTTGCGTCTCGGGCGCCGAAGCGGCGGCGGCCGGCCCGGGGGCGGCGGCAGCTTGCGCCTGCGCGTAGACCGATCCGGTCGCGGCCAGGGCGACGAGGGCCCCCGCCGTGGCCTGACCTGCGAATGCCATGGTCGGCTTGAGCTTGAAAGCGGCCGCCGAGCGCTTACCCATTGTGTTGTTCACCAGCTTGTCTCCTAAGTTCTGCGGATTGCCAAGAAGTGGCGCCCCGGTCGATACGAAGTGTTTGTAGTCAAACGACCCCTATCCGTTGAAGGCCGAAAATCGGATGTTGTAAAACTAGATCACCAGATTCTCGACGGAAGTTTACCGATCTTTTACGCCTTTGCAATGGGCTCTGTCCTGTGAAACGTCACGATTTGGTGCCCGCGACACGGGTAGAAACACGGGGGTCGCACCGTGTTGATGCATCTGAGTGCTGGTTCACCCCAAGACACTTATGTAGCTTAATTACTTAACGTGAAGACGTTTTGTAGCCGCTTCCGGATCTCCTGCCGAGCTCCTCGCCAGTGGAACCGTTTCCGCCGAGTGCGAAAACGCGCCGCGGAAGCCCGACAATCACTGCATGAATGCGGAAAGCACCCAAGACGTGAAAGTCAGCCCCTGGTCACCGGCCTCCGCCCTGGAGCCCCGGCTGCTTGCCGACATCGGCGCCACCTACGCGCGCTTCTGCGTGGAGGACTCGCCCGGGCACTTCAACCATGTCGTCGTGTTCCCCTGCGCCGATTTCGCCGGCTTCGCCGACGTGGTGCAGGCCTACCTGCGCGGCCTCGAGGGCCCGCCGCCGCGACACGCAGCCGTCGCCATCGCCAACCCGATCAACGGCGACGCGGTGCAGATGACCAACCGCGACTGGGCGTTCTCCATCGAGCGCGTGCGCCAGCAACTGGGCCTGGCCACCCTGCTGGTGGTCAACAACTTCACCGCGCTCGCGATGGCGCTGCCGGGCCTGCAGCCGGGCCAGCGCGTGCAGGTGGGCGGCGGCGAGGCCCAGGCCGACGGCGCGATCGCGCTGCTGGGCCCGGGCACGGGCCTGGGCGTCTCGGGCCTGGTGCCGGCGGAGGATCGCTGGTCGACGCTCGCCACGGAAGGCGGCCACGTCAGCTTCGCGCCGAACGACGAGCGCGAGCTGAAGGTGCTGCAACACGCCTGGAAGCACCTGCCCCACGTCTCGGCAGAGCGGCTGATCTCCGGCCCCGGCATCGAGCTGATCCACGAGGCGCTCACCGCCGGCACGTCGCAGGGTGGCCAGCGCCTGACCACCGCCGAGATCGTGCGGCGCGCCGTGGCGCGCACCGACCAGGCCAGCGTGGACGCCATCGACTGCTTCTGCGGCATGCTGGGCAGCTTCGCCTCCAACCTCGCGCTGACGCTGGGCGCCTCCGGCGGCGTCTACATCGGCGGCGGCATCGTGCCGCGCCTGGGCGAACTGTTCGAGCGCTCGCCGTTCCGCAGCCGCTTCGAGGCCAAGGGCCGGTTCTCGGCGTGGCTGGCGAAGATCCCCACCTTCGTGCTGACGGCCGACAACCCGGCCTTCCGCGGCCTGTCGCTGCTGCTGGCCGAGCACGTGCCCGACACCAGCACCAACAGCCCGCTGCTCGATCGCGTGCGCATGTCGCGCGACACGCTCACGCCGGCCGAGCGCCGCGTGGCCGACGTGGTGCTGGGCAACCCGCGCTCGCTGCTCAACGACGCCATCGCCGTCATCGCGGCGCAGGCCGAGGTGAGCCAGCCCACCGTGATCCGCTTCTGCCGCTCGCTCGGCTTCGAAGGCCTGGCCGACTTCAAGCTGAAGCTCGCCTCCGGCCTCACCGGCACCATCCCCGTGCTGCGCAGCCAGGTGCGGCGCGGCGAGCCGATCGCCGACCTCAGCGCCAAGGTGCTGGACAACACGATCTCGGCCATCGTGCACTTCCGCGAGTCGCTGAACTCCGCGGCCATAGCCCGCGCCATCACCCTGGTGCGCAGCGCGCGCCGCGTGGAGATCTTCGCCTGCGGCAACTCCGCGGTCGTCGCGCTCGACGCCCAGCACAAGCTGCTGCGCTTCCGCATCCCGGCGATCGCGCAGACCGACACCTCGCTGCAGGGCCTGGCCGCCGAGATGCTGGCGCCCGGCGACGTGGCGGTGTTCATCTCCAGCTCCGGCCAGACCGCCGAGCTCGTGCGCGCGGCCGGCATCGCCATCGAGCGCGGCGCCAGCGTCATCGCCATCACCGCCAGCCAGTCGCGCCTCGCGCGCCTGGCCACAGTGTGCATCGGCCTCGACCACGCCGAGGACAGCTCCACCTTCCTGTCGATGGTGGCGCGCATCCTGCAGCTGCTGGTGATCGACATCCTGTCGGTGGGGCTGGCGGTGCAGCGCGAGCAGAACCCGGGCCGCGCCGACGCGGGGGCCGACACGCAGAACCGCAATGCGCCCGCGCCGGGCGTGCGCATCTCGCATCTCAACTGAAGGCACGGCGCGCACGCCGAGGAGTCCTGCGTGGCCAATACCCGCCCACCCGGAGTGGCCAACACCGTGCCGGCCAAGGGCGTCCCGGGGCCTGCCCGCACCCCGGGCCCGCTTGGCGTGAACGACGCCGCCGACCCCAACGTCACCACGCGCCTGGGCGACACGCCGGGCACGTCTGGACGCCTGGACGGCGGCGACCAGACGCTGGCCAAGCTGGGCCCCGACGGCGCCACCGGTGGGCCCGGCAGCGTCGCCGCGAGCGCCAAGGGCGTGCCCCTGGCCGTGGGCTCCGACAAGACGCCGCAGGCCACCAAGGATCCGAAGGTCTGGGGCGACTGGACGCCGCCGGCCGGCTACGAGACGCTCTACAAGCTGCTCAAGCAGAACGAGGGCAACATCCCGTACATGTACCTCGACTCCAAGAACCTGGTCACCGTGGGCATCGGCACCTACCTGAAAACCGCGGCGGACGCCGCGGCCCTGATCTTCTACCACCGCAAGAGCCTGCTGGCCGCCACCGCGGAGGAGATCAAGACGGCCTATGCCGCGGTTGCAGCGGCGGCCCCGGACAAGACCAAGTTCCCGCACGGCAAGAAGGCCTCGGCCTACGAGACCACCACCGACCTGGAGATGACGCCCACCGACATCGGCGCGCGCTGGCTGGCCGACGTCAAGTCGTTTCAGGCGCTGCTGCCGTCGTACTTCACCGGCTTCGCCAGCTATCCGGCCGATGCCAGGCAGGCACTGACCGACATCGCCTACCAGTACGGCGCGAGCGGCGCCTCGAAGGCCGACAAGGGGGCGTTGAAGAAGGCCGCGACCGACGGCGACTGGTCGGCCGCGGCCGACTGCACCGACGACCTGGAAGGCAGCGACGATCGCAACGCGGCGCGCAAGGCGCTGTTTCAGGCGGCGGCCAAGGTGGCGCCACTGAAGCCGAAGGCCGCGGCGCCGGCCGCTGCCGGCAAGCCGGGAGCCCCGGCGGCCCCGGCGACGAAGTAGGCACGCCGGCCTACTGCAGTCGCTCGAGCGTGACCAGGGCGCCGCCGCCGGCGCGTCGCGCCACCAGCAGCAGGCGGGTGCTCTCGAAGCGGCCCTCGGTGGCCTGGTCGTGCGCGGCCAGCAGCATCTCGTCGCGGCCGCTGCCGTCGAAATCGCCGCGCGCCAGCACCTCCACGCGGCATTCCCACGTGTCGCCCTTGAGCACCAGCATGCCGCTCGCGAACTGCACCGCCACTTCCGGCTTGTAGTCCTTCAGCGTCTGCCCCCTGTCCTCGGCCGCGCGGGCGGCCCGGTCGTCGCGCTTGCCGAAGGGCGTGGCCAGCATCGCAGGCAGCTGTGCCGCGGTGGCGGTACGCAGGTCGAAGCCCGCCAGGCTTTCGGCGGCGGGGGCGCGTGCGCGCGACAGCTGCGCGAGCGCGATGCACTTCGCCCCTTCGTCGCGCGCGATCGCCAGGTCGCGATCCCCCGCCGGCGACGCGCCTTGCGCGCGAGCCGCCAGCAGCGCCGCGCAGTTGCCGGCGGTCACGTGCGCATCGCCCTTGACCAGGTCGACGGGCTCCTGGAACGGCCGCTCGAGGCGCGCCGGCAGCGCCGCGAGGCTGCCGAGTTCCAGCCTGGGCGACCAGGTGGGCGCCGCGGCCTGCCCGCGCTGGGCGCACGCGCACAGGCTGGCGAGCGCCAGGGAGGCGGAGAGCATGATCGACAGGCAGCGGCGCAGAATCATCGCGGCCTCGGGGTCAGTGCGGCGCCGGCACGTCGCGCACGCAGTCCACGAAGTAGTGCTTGCGGCCGATGCTGTCTTCCTCGATCACGAGGCCGTGCACGTCGGTGTCGAAGCCCGGGAAGCGCTCGTTGAACTCGCGCACGAACTGCAGGTACGCGAGGATCTTGCGGTTGAAGCGTTCGCCCGGGATCAGCAGCGGGATGCCCGGCGGGTACGGCGTCAGCAGCGAGGTGGTGATGCGGCCTTCCAGCGCGTCGATGGCCACGCGCTCGGTGTCGCGGTGCGCGATGCGGGCGTAGGCCTCGGAAGGCTTCATGGCCGGCTGCAGGTCCGACAGGTACATGTCGGTGGTCAGGCGCGCGATGTCGCCCTGCGTGTAGACCTCATGGATGGCCTGGCACAGGTCGCGCAGGCCCATGCGCTCGTAGCGTCGATGCGCGGCGCAGAACTCCGGCAGGATCTTCCACAGCGGCGCGTTCTTGTCGTAGTCGTCCTTGAACTGCTGCAGCGCGGTCAGCAGCGTGTTCCAGCGGCCCTTGGTGATGCCGATGGTGAACATGATGAAGAACGAGTACAGGCCCGTCTTCTCCACCACGATGCCGTGCTCGGCCAGGTACTTGGTGAGGATGGACGCGGGGATGCCGGTCTTGTCGAAGCCGCCGTCGACGCTCAGGCCCGGCGTGATGATGGTGCTCTTGATCGGGTCGAGCATGTTGAAGCCCGGCGCCAGGTTGCCGAAGCCGTGCCAGCTCTCGTTGGCCTCCAGCACCCAGTCCCGGGCCTCGCCGATGCCCTCGTCCGCGAGCTTCTCGGGGCCCCAGACCTTGAACCACCAGTCTTCCTCGAACTCGGCGTCGATCTTGCGCATCGCGCGGCGGAAGTCGAGCGCCTCCTTCAGGCTCTCCTCCACCAGCGCGGTGCCGCCAGGCATCTCCATCATCGCGGCCGACACGTCGCACGACGCGATGATCGCGTACTGCGGCGACGTCGACGTGTGCATCAGGTAGGCCTCGTTGAAGAGGTGGCGGTCGAGCTTGCGCGTCTGGGAGTCCTGCACCAGCACCTGCGAGGCCTGCGACAGGCCGGCCAGCAGCTTGTGCGTGGACTGCGTGGCGTAGACCATCGCCTCCTTGGGACGCACGCGCGCCTTGCCCATCGCGTGGTAGACGCTGTAGAAGTCGTGGAAGGCCGCGTGCGGCAGCCAGGCCTCGTCGAAGTGCAGCGTGTCGATCCAGCCGTCGAGCAGGCCCTTGATGGTCTCGGTGTTGTAGACCACGCCGTCGTACGTGCTCTGCGTGAGCGTCATGATGCGCGGCTTGATCGTCTTCAGGTCGACGCCGGCCAGCAGCGGGTTGGCGGCGATCTTGCGCTCGATGGCCTCGCGCGTGAACTCCGACTGCGGGATCGGGCCGATGATGCCGTAGTGGTTGCGCGTGGGTGTCATGAACACGGGAACGGCGCCGCACATGATGATCGAGTGCAGGATCGACTTGTGGCAGTTGCGGTCCACCACCACCACGTCGCCCGGCGCCACCGTGTGGTGCCACACCATCTTGTTGGACGTGCTGGTGCCGTTGGTGACGAAGAAGCAGTGGTCGGCGTTGAAGATGCGCGCCGCGTTGCGCTCGGAGTCGGCCACCGGGCCCGTGTGATCCAGCAGCTGGCCGAGTTCCTCGACGGAGTTGCAGACGTCGGCGCGCAGCATGTTCTCGCCGAAGAACTGGTGGAACATCTGGCCCACGGGGCTCTTGAGGAACGCGACGCCGCCCGAGTGGCCCGGGCAGTGCCACGAGTAGGAGCCGTCCTGCGCGTAGTCCATCAGCGCCTTGAAGAACGGCGGGGCCACGCCGTCGAGGTAGCTGTTGGCCTCGCGGATGATGTGGCGCGCCACGAACTCCGGCGTGTCCTCGAACATGTGGATGAAGCCGTGCAGCTCGCGCAGGATGTCGTTGGGGATGTGCTGCGACGTGCGCGTCTCGCCGTACAGGTAGATCGGGATCTCGGTGTTCTTGGCGCGGATCTCCTGGATGAACTTGCGCAGGCTCAGCACCGCCGGATCGAGCTCGGGGCCCGGCGTGAACTCCTCGTCGTCGATGGACAGGATGAACGCCGACGCGCGGCTCTGCTGCTGCGCGAACTGCGCCAGGTCGCCGTAGCTGGTGACGCCCAGCACCTCGATGCCCTCCTTCTCGATCGCGGACGCGAGGGCCCGAATGCCCAGTCCGGAGGTGTTCTCGGAGCGGAAGTCCTCGTCGATGATGACGATCGGAAAGCGGAAACGAAGCATGACACGAGGCCCGCTCGGAGGGCGGGCGTGGCGGGTGGAAAACGGACGAAGCGCGAAGTGTAGGGCCGAACGGTTTCCACGCGATGTCAAATGCCCGGAACAGCTGGAGAACCACCTCGATGCGACCCGCATCCGCAACATTCGCCTTGCCCGACCGCGCCTCCGACGGATTCCCTGAAAGAGGCTGGACAGATCCCCGCTTTCATCAGCTAGAATAGCCGGCTACCCCCGGAGGGGTGGATGAGCGGTTTAAGTCGCATGCCTGGAAAGCATGTGTAGGTTAATAGCCTACCGCGGGTTCGAATCCCGCCCCCTCCGCCAGCGTCGCCAGGTTTCATGCGGGTTCGCGGCCGATTCGGCGCCTCGACCCCCCATCTCGCCCACCAAACCAGAATGTGTCTCGCTGCGTTGCCGTGAAGCGACTTGACGCGAGCGCGGTTGCCTTGGCGGGCGCTCCACGGCGGCAACAGCCGCACCACGTTTCACGAGCTGCCTCGCGGTACGCCTCACGCCGGCCGGGACGGCCGATTGGGAGCCGGGCCGGCGCATCTGGTGATGCCTGCCGCTTGCCACCACGGGGCCAGGTGCCATCCAGCATCCCTCGTAGCCTCGGCCTCGCCAGATCCTAGTCCGAAAGTGTCACGTCGAAGCGTTGGTGGCCGCTTAGCAGGCACTCGCCGGCCCCGGCATGAGTCCTCGGATCGAAGTGGAAGACGCAGTGCAGAAGGTCGGCGCCCGTGCCGACGAGAACGGCGTCTTCGCCGGAAGGATCGAACTTCCCACTGAAGAATACGCCGTTGATCTCGATCGACACGGTCATCGAAGCCTCGCGGTTCGATACGACTGCGCCGACGTATCGGTCGCCGGTGGCACGATTCAGCAACACCAGGCGAGCAGGCGGCGAGGTGCTGCAACCCATGAGAGTCGAAGCGAGTACAGACAACAGCGCTGCGGTTCGTATCATGAAAGCCCCGTTTGCAAAACCGAACACCTGACGGATACCGCATAGGGTACACGACACGGAGTCGCCGAACGCGTTCCATGTTGGGGGTACGTCTCGCTGTCGCAGCCAGGGCCTGTTCGCGCGCGAAGTCAAAGGCAGGGTCCGGCGCCACGAACAATCCGCAGGGCCGGAGCTGAAGCAGGGGCGTCTCGCCCCCGCGCGCCTCAGAACGCGCTCAGCGCCGCCGTGAACTGCCCGCTCGCATTCACCGCGCCCAGCGTATACCCCTGCCAGCTCGGGTAGGCCTCCGGCTCCCAGTAGAAGACGCCCAGGCCGTTGGAGCCCAGCGACTGCGTCTTGGTCAGCAGGTCCGCGAGCATGGCCTTGGCGGTGGCGGCCTGGTCCCAGGACATGCCCGTCTCGCACACCATCACCGGCTTGCCGTAGCGCGAGACCATGTCCTGCATCGTCGCGTAGGCCTGGTTGTTGGTGGTCTGCCAGCCGGAGGTGGACGGGTAGTGCGACATGCCGATCACGTCCCACTTGCCACCGGCCGCCTTCAGGGCGTCGAAGAACCAGCGGAAGTCGGCATCGTCGTAGCCGTTGGCCAGGTGCACGATCACCTGCGCCGACGGGAACGACGCCTTGGTCGCGTTGTAGCCGTTGTTGATGTAGCTGGCGAGCGTGGCCCAGTTCGTGGTGCCGCTCACCTTGCCTTCCGGCCACAGCATGCCGGAGTTGATCTCGTTGCCCACCTGCACCCAGGTCACCGTGACGCCGTTGGCCTTGAGGTAGTCGAGGATGCCCTTGGTGTGCGCATAGACGTCGGCCTGCAGTTGCGCCACCGTGTGGCCGGCCCACGCCGCGGGCTTGGTCTGCTGCGACGGATCGGCCCAGGTGTCGCTGTAGTGGAAGTCCACCATCACGCGCTGGCCCTGCGCGATGGCGCGCTTCGCCTCGTTGAGCATGTCGGCGCCGTTGCTCCAGCCGCCGCTCGGGTTGACCCACACGCGCAGGCGGATCGAGTTGACGTTCAAGCCCTTGAGCAGCACGTACGGGTCGGTCTGCGTGCCCGACGAGTTGCGGAACACATAGCCGGAGGACTCCTCCTGGTCCACCCAGCTGACATCGGCGCCCTTGGCGAAGGTGGCCGCGAGGGCCGGCAACGCGGCCGCCAGCAGGGCCAGGCCCGCGACGGTGCGGCGCAGCCCATTGATCATTCGATTCATCGGTTTGTCTCCTGTCGTTGTGGGCCCGGCGTCCCGGGCAGTGCGACTCGATGCGCGCCACCCCCTGGGCGACGGCGTCGCGGAGGCCCTCTTCGGAGCCCTTCACGCATCGCGGCCGCAACGTCGGCGGATCCGCAGGAGCGAACTTACGAGGAGGAATGCGCAGGCACCAATGAATTCCGCAGCGCGGGCCATATGATTCCTTCATAGTGAATGCCTCGGGACCAGGCGCGTCCCGGCTCAGGCAAACTAAGAGAGCCAACACGGGGGCGCGAGGTCCAGGTGCAGATGCCGACGCAGGAAATGCCACAGACGCGCGCGACGACTACGCTGCTCGCGAGCGGCATCGTCGTGGTCGTCGCCTGGGCGGTCGCCGCCGCCGAGCCGCTCTCGCGCTGGGCCCCGGTCCTCGACGGCTTCCAATGGACCTGCGCGTTCTGCGCCGCGGCGTGGCTCGCCTGGCATTCCGCGCGTTCCGCGCCCGCGCCGCTGCGCCTGGTGCGCGGGCGCTTCGCCGCCGGCCTGTGCCTGCTGGCGGCCGGGCAGCTCACCTGGGACGCGCTGTCGTGGATCGGCTGGAACCCGTTCCCGGGCATTCCCAACCTGCTGTACCTGATGCTGGGGCCGCTGTTCATCCACGGCTTCGCGGGCATGGTGGGCGACCAGTTGCCGCCGTCGCAGTGGCGCTCGGTGCTGCTGGACGTCGTCGGCTTCGGCCTGGCCGTGCTGGCCTTCACGCTGGCGCTGTACCTGCCGCATGCGGCGCACAGCACGCCGCTGTCGTTCATCGTCCTCATCGCCTATCCGGTGCTGCTGTTCTCGGCCGCCGTCGCCGGCGTGGTGGTGCAGCTTCACCTGCGCCAGCGGGCCACGCCCGCGACGCTCGCGGTGGTCGGCGGCCTCGCGGGCTATGCCGGCGTGTGGATGGCGTGGGATCTCGCCTTCCTGGACGGCGGCCTGCGTTCGGGTGCCGCCACCAGCCTGGTGTTCTCGGCGCTCGCGCTGCTGCTGGGATGGGGGGCGTCGCGCTGGACGCCGGCGCGCGACGCGTCGCCAGGATACGACCGCCTGTGCGAAGCGCTGCTGCGGCAGATCCCGCTCGCGATGGTTGCGGTCACGTCGGCCGCCGCCGGCTTCATCGCGCTCGGCGACGGCGTTCCGCCGCAGGCACGTCCGCCGCTGCGGGTGCTGTTCGCGCTGGTGCTCGTGTGCGCAGTCGTGCGCCAGACCCAGCAACTGCGCGATCGGGACCGGCTGCTCGCGGCCGAGCGCGCAGTCGCGGAAGGCCAGGCCCAGTTGCAGCACCTGGCGCATCACGACCCGCTCACCGGCCTACCCAATCGCGTGCTGCTGCGCGATCGCGTGACGCAGGCGCTGGCCACCGCGCAGCGGCGCCACGAGAAGATGGCGCTGATGTTCATCGACCTCGACCGGTTCAAGGAGGTCAACGACACGCTGGGCCACGCCACCGGCGACGCGCTGCTGTGCCACGTGGCCGACGAGTTCACGCGCATCCTGCGCGAGCAGGACACGGTGTGCCGGCAGGGCGGCGACGAGTTCGCCATCGTGCTGCCCGACGTCGACTCGGCGGCGAGCGTCGCCCAGGCCGTCGAACGCGTGATGGCGCTGTCCAACCGCCGCGCGGCCATCGACGGCCATCAGCTGCCGATGTCGATGTCGGTGGGCATCGCGGTGTTCCCGCAGGACGCCGGCGACTTCGACGGCCTGATGCAGTGCGCGGACACCGCGATGTACCGCGCCAAGGCCTCCGGCCGCAACGCCTACCGCTTCTACGACCCGCAGATGAACATCGAGGCGAGCGAGCGATCGCGCCTGCGCTGGCTGCTGGGGCACGCGATCGAGCGCAACGAGCTGCACCTGCACTTCCAGCCCTACTTCCACCTGCGCAGCGGCGAGCTGGCCGGCGCCGAGGTGCTGCTGCGCTGGACGTCCGCCGAGCTGGGCCCGGTGGGCCCGGATCAGTTCATCCCGGTCGCCGAGGACGGCGGGCAGATCGTCGAGATCGGTGCCTGGGTGCTGCGCCAGGCCTGCCTGCAGGCCGGGACGTGGCGCCAGGCCGGACTCGCGCTGCCGCGCGTGGCGGTGAACCTGTCGATCCTGCAGTTCCGCCACGGCGACCTGGTGGACCAGGTGGCCGAGGCCCTGAAGGCCGCGGGGCTGCCGGCCAGCCAGCTCGAACTGGAGATCACCGAGTCGGTGCTGATGCACGAGACCGACAAGGTGCTCGTCACGGCCCACAGCCTCAAGCAACTGGGCGTGAGCCTGGCGATCGACGACTTCGGCACCGGCTATTCGAGCCTCGCCTACCTGCAGCGGCTGAACGTCGACAAGCTGAAGATCGACCAATCCTTCGTGCGCGACGCGCTCGGCAGCCCCGCCACCACGGCCATCGTGCGCGCGGTCATCGACATGGCGCGGGCGCTGGCGCTGGAGGTGGTGGCCGAGGGCATCGAGACCGCCGCCGAGCGCGAGCACCTCGAGGCGCTGGACTGCTCGATGGGCCAGGGCTACCTGTTCGCCCGGCCCATGCCCGCTGCGCAGTTCGAGGCCTTCCTGCGCGCGCGTTCGCAGGCCGGCGCCGGCGCCGAACTGGTGGTGCCCGCGAAATGATGCGCACGCGGGCGGGTGTCCTGCTCATCCGCCCTTGACGGCCTCGCGCCGTGGCGCGTTAATGGAAGCACGCGTTTCCCGAAGGAGGCGGCCATGTACGACCAGCTCGACCAGATGCCGGACATCACGGAAACCGAGGATCAACCCGGCCAGCGGCGCCGCGCCAGGTTGTCCGACGCGGTGTTCTACGCCGGCTGCTTCGCGCTCGCCCTGCTGCCGGCCTCGCTCGCCGGCATCCTGCTGCACGACTTCATCGGCGAGCCGATGCTGTTCCTGGCCGCCGTCGTGCTCTCCATCTGGGTGGTGACCACCGTCGCGCTCGTCAAGATCGCCGGACCGATGCTGCGCTGCCGGGCCATCGTGGCCGCCGGCGGCCTGGTCTCGGTGGCGATGTGCTCGCTGTTCCTGATCGAGTGAGCTGGCTGACTAGTGGGCTGTAACGATTGATTCGGGAGTGATGCGTCGGGCGATGTCGAAGTACTTCCACTTCACCGGCTTGGGCTGCTTGTTGTAATGACGGAT
>JABCYW010000050.1 GCA_013289985.1 Betaproteobacteria bacterium
GGCCACGGGCGAGGTCTCCGACAGGCCGTAGCCCTCCACCACCGGGCAACCGGTGATCCCGAGCCAGCGTTCCGCCGTGGCCTGTTGCACCGCCATGCCGCCGCCGTTGGAGATGACCAGTTCCGAGAAGTCGAGCTTGGCGAACTCGGGATCGTTGGCCAGCGCGTTGAACAGCGTGTTGACCGCGGGGAACATGTTGACCTTGTAGGCCTTGAGCGTCTTGATGAAGCCGGGCACGTCGCGCGGGTTCGGCACCAGGATGTTCATCGCGCCCAGCCGGGCGCCGAACATGTAGCAGATGGTCAGCGCGTAGATGTGATACAGCGGCAGCGCGCAGACGATGGACAGCGGCTTGTTGCCCAGCTTGTCGAACATCGGCCTGAACCACGCCTCGCTCTGCAGGATGTTGGCCACCACGTTGCGATGCAGCAGGGTGGCGCCCTTGGACACGCCCGTGGTGCCGCCCGTGTACTGCAGGAACGCGATGTCGTCTCCTCCGATCGACACCGGCGTGAGCGTGCTGCGGGTGCCCTGCGCCACCGCCATGTTGAAGCGCGTGACGCTGCGGCCGTCGTCCTGCGGCAGGCGGAACTCGGGCACCATCTTCTTGATGTGGCGCAGCACGAAGTTCACCAGCTGGCCCTTGGCGAAGCCCAGCATGTCGCCCATCGAGGCCAGCACCACGTGGCGCACCTCCGTCTTGGCGATGACGCTCTCCAGCGTGTGCGCGAAGTTCTCCAGCACGATGATGACGGTGGCGCCGGCATCGGCCAGCTGGTGTTGCAGCTCGCGCGCCGTGTACAGCGGGTTCACGTTGACCACGACGCCGCCCACGCGCAGCACCGCGCCGATGGCCACGAGGTACTGCGGCACGTTGGGCATCATCACGGCGACGCGGTCGCCGCGCTTGACGCCCCTGGATTGCAGCCACGCGCCCAGCGCGCGCGAGCGCTCGTCGATCTCGCCGTAGGTGAAGCGCACGCCCATGCAGGCCGCGGCGTCGCGCTGGGCGTACGTCGTCCACGACTCCTCCAGCAGCGGCACCAGCGATGCATAGGTGTCCACGGCCACATCGCCGGGCACGCCGGGCGGGTAGGCGTTCAGCCAGGGACGTTGCTGGGAGACGGTGGCGGCGGGAGCGGCGAGGGCATCGGTCATGAGGAAACATTGTGATGCAGCGTGCCCGACCCGCTATCCGGGGAAACCGGCCTGTGGCAACTGTGCCAGCGCGTCGTCCGATGCCAACGTTCCTGTCACGGCGGAGACAGCGCCCGGCTCGAAAAGACGCTTGGCGAGCGCGGTCTCGCGCGACTGTATGGTCGCCAGGAATTCCCGGGCGCCGTGCATCGCGCCGAACGCGTCGAACCCGGCTTCGAGAAAGGCCTGCAGCGCGCCCATGCCGGCCGCGCGCGCCGGGCCGCGCATCGCCTTCAGGCTCGCGCGCAGCACGAAGCTGCGGGTGTGGCGATCCAGCGCCTCGCCCACGCGCATCACCAGCTCGATCTGGCGCGCCCGCGCCGCGGGCTCGCCGGTGCCCTGCCAGGCGCGCACGTAGGCCGCGGGCGACGGCGCCGCGCCCTGCAGGTGGATCGCCATCGCCGTGTCCAGCCGCTCCGACAGCGCGTGCACGGCGGCCAGCGATTCCACGGTGGCGACGGTGTCGGCCGGGAACAGGCGCACCAGCGCCGGCACAATGCGGCTGAACTGCGCGTCGCGCTGCGTGAAGTCCTGCGGGCCGTACAGCTCGTTGAGAAAGAAATTTGCCGCGCGCCCGTAGCGCGGGTGCGCGAGCAGGCTGGCGTGGGTGCGCGCGAAGCGCTGCTGCTGGTAGGCCTTCAGCGCCGAGACGGCGTCGGACAGGCCTGCAGTGGCCAGCCGCCTGCGGCGCTCCACCTCCACGGCGGCGAGGGATTGCAGGATCCGGGTGGCGATGTCGCTCATGCGGCCAAGCGTATCAGTCGCTATCCACGGACTCTGAATGCCGAGCAGGCGCGGCAGGGCTGCGTGATACTCGCTGCATGCTCGCCCGCGCCACTCGCCTGCTGTTCGTGGCCTGGTTCGCCCTCCTGGCGGGCCTGGTGACCATCGAGCGGGCGACGGGCTGGACAACCGGCGGCCTGGTCGCGCTGTACGCGCTGGTGCTGGGCCATCCGACGCTGCTGGCCCTCGAGATGCTCGTGGCCCGCAGCGTGGCCGCCCGCGCCGGCGCGCCCGTGGCCCGCTGGCGCGACCTGCCGGGAGCACTGATGGGCGAATGGATCGTGTCGACGGCCGTCTTCGGCTGGCGCATGCCCTGGCGCTCCAACGCCGTCGAGGATCACCTGCCGAAGACCTCGCGCGGCCTGCGTGGCGTCGTCTTCATCCATGGCCATGTCTGCAACCGCGGCTTGTGGAACCCGTGGATGAAGCGCCTGCTCAAGCTCGACCGCGCGTTCGTGGCCGTGAACCTGGAGCCGGTGTTCGCGAGCCTGGATGACTACATCCCGCTGGTGGAGCGCGCCGTCCGCCGCATCGAGGCGACCACGGGGCTCGCCCCCGTGATCGTCGCGCACAGCATGGGTGGCATCGTCGCGCGCACCTGGCTGCGCTCGCGCGCCACGCACAGGCGCAGCGACGGCACCGACGAGGCCGCGCGCCTGATCACCATCGGCGCGCCGCATCGCGGTACCTGGCTGGCGCGCCTGGCGCTGGCCGCCAATGCGCGCCAGATGCGGGTGGACAGCGACTGGTTGAAGGCGCTCGTCGCGCGCGAGCCGCCGACCCTGCCGGAGCTGATCACGAGTTGGTGGAGCGAGTGCGACCAGATCGTCTACCCGCCCCCGACGGCCGTGTTCCCCGGCAGCGAGGCCAAGCAGCTGCGCGGCGTGGGGCACCTCGCGCTCACGGCGCGCGAGGAGATCTGGAACGAGATCCGCTGGAGAATTGAATACTGACGGCTTCGGCGCGTCGTCCGGTCAGTCGGAGCCAGGTCTCGCCCCCTGCGCGGCTGCACAGCGGCTTGATCCGGCAAACCAGCGCGCAAAGGGCAAGACCTGGCACCGAATCAATCGGTATCGATATCCAGCAGCAGCTGCCGCGTGGGCTCCACGCTCAGGTGCAGCAGCGCGGCGATGTCGCGCACGTCGTCCGGCAGGGCCGGGTTGTCCCAGCCGTTCATCGTGTGGCGCGCCAGGCGGATCGCCAGCAGCACGTTGCGCACCTGCGAATTCTCGGCGTGGGTGTCGTCCGTGATGCGCACGAGGATCTCGGGCAGGCGCCACCCCTGCATCAGCACGTGCTGGACGTCGTTCAGCTCGGCGTTGAGCACGTCGCGCTGCGCGGCGCTGGAGCGCAGCGTGGCGTCGGCGCGCTGGCGCCGCTGCAGCTCGAGCGCCAGATCGGGCGCGTGCAGCCACAGCAGCATCTCGGTGAAGTCGTGCAGCTGCGCGGCTTCGTGCAGCACGACGGCGTCGTGGTCGGCGCGGTGGATCGCGAAGCTGGCCGCGAAGCGCGCGGCGCGGTCGGCGCGCAACAGCACGTGCTGCAGGCCGGCCAGCGCCTCGGGATGGCTGGCGAGGTGGTCCTCGACCGTGGGCTGCGGCCCGAATTCGCGGAAGAACGGCGTGATGCCCATCAGCACCAGCGCCTCCACCACCGTCTCGGCGTCGGTGAGCCGGCGGTTCGCGCCTTGCGTGGAGGCGTAGACGAGCAGCTTGAGCGTCATCAGCGGATCGCGGCCGATGACCTCGGAGATGCCGCGCGCGTCGACGTCGTCCTCGATCAGCCGCATCTCCTCGATGGCGGCGGCGGTGCTCGCGAGCACGGGGATCTCGAGCTGCCGGAAGTAGCGCACCCAGCCGTCCACGTCGCGCGGCGTGCGGAAGGCGGGGACAACGGGCAAGGCGCTCATGGCAGGGATCTCGACAACCCGGTGGGGCGGTGCCCCCGCGGTTCAGGGACATCCAGTTACTCGGGTTATCGGACGCTCGCGCGCCGACTTGAGTTCCCGTCGCCGCCGCGCCTGGTGAAGCACGGCGGCAACGGGAACCACGTCACAGGCGGCGCACCTCGATGTAGCCGACGAGCTCGCCGTCGACGTACAGCGCGCCTTCAGGTGCGCCGGCTTCGGCGTGGAACTCCACGCTCATGTCGGCCTGGCTGCGGCGCTTGCGCGCATGCAGCGGGCGCGCGACGTCGCGCGCGTGGCGCGCGAGCGCCGTGCTGGCGCTGCGCAACAGGTGCGCCACGAGGCGGCGCCAGGTATCGCTGAAGGGAGGCCGCTGCGCGGGGCGGTGGCCGGTGAGGACGGGGATCATGTCGTTCTCCGGAGCGGCGCGAGGGCCGCATGACTGGATTCAGAGGCTGGGCGGCTTGCTGCGCACGTCGCGCGGCAGGGCCAGGGTCGAGAGCTCGCGCTTCAGGGCCTGGCGGCCGTCGCGGCGTTCGGCGCCGAGGCCGGCGCCGTGCCGGCCTGCCCGGCGAAAGCGCGCGGTCGCGACGAGCGGATTGCGTGGCTTGGAAGCTTTGACGATCAACTTGGTCATGGTCTTCTTTCGAAAAAGGGCGGCCGCAAACGGCGAAGGCCCGGGGGTTTCAGCAACCGCCCGGGCCCTCGCGAAGAGAAATGTCTCGCGGACTCAGAGCGGAATCGGGAACGGGGTGGCCGCGTTGCACAGGGCCGGGAAACGAGCGACGCGCGCGCCGCGCAGGGCCGTGGCGACGGCTGCGATGGCAAGGCGGGATCGAATCGACACTGGGCGCATGGAGGCTCGTGAAGGGTTGCGAGGCGGGGGTGTCGCGAGGAGTCGGCGGGCCGTTGGGGCACGGCGCGGCTTTTCAACGCTTGACGCAATGATAAACAAATATTGATCTTGCGCAAGTGCTTTATCAACCACTTGCTCAGGCGCTGCACCCACCCGCGTTGCCGATGAGCAACGCACCTTCATCAAACCGTCTTGCGACGGTCAGCGCTTCTTCTTGAGCGGCGCGATGCCGGCCTGGGCGGAATGCCACAACGCCATGGGATCGTCGGGGGGCGTCGGCGGGACCGGCGGCTTGGGAATCACACCGGGCGCCAGCTTGCGCGGCGCGACCGTGGGCGCGACGGCCGCGGGCGCCGCGACCTCGGGCATCAGCACCTCGCCCAGCAGGTCCAGCAGCCGCGTGCGGGCGCGCTGCGGATGACGCCGGTAGTAGGTGAGCACCAGGCCGGTGATGAAGCGCTCGTCGTCGTCCTGTGGCAGCGGGCTGTCGGCGGAGGCCGGGGGCATCGCCGCCGTCGTGGCCGGCGCGCCGCCGTGCTCGGCGTCCATCCAGCCGGCAGGCTTCTGGCAGTTCTGCTCGAACTGGCGCGCGAGCCGTTCGCCGATCAGGCGCGAGCGGCTCTTGATCTGGCTCCAGTAGCTCGGCTGGATCTGCAGCCTTTCGGCAAAACGGCGTTCCAATCCCCGCAGCGTCGCGGCGTCGGGGTGCTTGATGGTGTTGCGGACGAATTCGTCGAACAGCGCGAGCGCGTTGTCCAGGCGGATAGAGGCCACGTCTCGGGGGGCGTGCATGGACCGCAATGATAAAGGCTCGTGTCCCTGGCCGCCGGCCGGCGGGCGTGCGGTTTTGCTCGCCCGGCCCGGCGCGCCCGGCCGTGGACGCTCGGGTACGATGGGTCGATGCTCCTGAATTGCCTGCTCCGGCGCCGCTGCGCGCGCCTTTCCGCCCTGCTGGTGGCGCTGGCCGCCGCGCCGTGGGCGCACGCCACGTCGCCCGCCGCGCATCCGGCGGCGCCGGCCTCGCCGCTGGCCCGATCCAGCATGCCCTCGGCCGCGTCCGCAGCCGAGGCCGACAGCGATGCCGAGGACAGCGGCAACCTGTCGGCGTCCGCGCGCCGCATCTACGACTTCGGCCGCCCGCGCCTGCTGCAGGTGCGCACGCTGCTGCGCGACCAGGACAGCCAGGCGAGCGTCGGCTCCGGCTCGCTGGTGGGCGCCGACGGCCTGATCCTCACCAACTACCACGTGGTCAGCCAGGTGGCGCTCGAGCCGCAGCGCTACCGGCTCAACTTCCAGACCGTCGACGGCGTCACCGGCGCGTTGCAGCTGATCGCGTTCGACGTGGTGCACGACCTCGCGCTGGTGCGCATGGCCAAGCCGCCGGCCGCCGTCTCCACCCGCGGCATCTTCGAGTTCCGTCCCGCGTCCACGCCGCTGGCGCAGGGCGAGCGCATCTTCTCGCTGGGCAACCCGCTGGACGTCGGCTTCGCCGTCGTCGAGGGCACGTACAACGGCCTGGTGGAGCGCAGCTTCCTGCCGCAGATCCTGTTCTCCGGCTCGCTGAACCCGGGCATGAGCGGCGGCCCCGTGCTCGACGACAAGGGCCACATCGTCGGCGTCAACGTGGCCACGCGCCGCGACGGCCAGCAGATCAGCTTCCTCGTGCCGGCCGAGTTCGCGCAGGCCCTGATCGCGCGCGGCGCGAACGCCAGGCCCATCACCGCTTCGGTGGAGGCCGAGATGTCCAGGCAACTGCTGCAGCACCAGCAGCAGCTCACCACGCGTTTCGTCGCGCTGCCCTGGCGCGAGACCAAGCACGCGCACTACAGCGTTCCGGTGCCCCAGGAAGACTTCATGCGCTGCTGGGGCTCGTCCAATCCGTCGGAGTCCAAGGGCCTGTCGTTCGAGCGCTCCGACTGCCAGATGGACACCGCCATCTTCATCAACGAGTCGCTGCGCACCGGCGACATGGCCGTGCGCCACGAGGTCTACGACGGCAGCAAGCTGGGCGCGCTGCGCTTCGCCGAGGAGGCCGGACAGAGCTTCCGCAACGAAGGCATGGGCCGGCGCACACGCGACCTCACGGCGCCCAAGTGCCAGGAAGACTTCGTCGAGAGCGACGGCCTGCCGATGCGCACCGTGATGTGCCTGCGCGCCTATCGCCGCCTGCCGGGCCTGTACGACGTGGCGGTGCTGTCGCAGTCGGTCGACGCGAAGACCGAGGGCGTGCAGGGCCGCTTCGACGCGCGCGGCGTCAGCTTCGAGAACGCGATGCTTCTTGCCACCCACTACCTCAAGGGATTCGCATGGAAACGCTCGCCCTGATCGAGACGCTCGACCGGGACGGCCAGCCGCGCCAGATCCTGCGTGTCTCGCAGTGGCCGGTGCGCATCGGCCGCGCGATCGATTGCGACCTGGTGCTGGACGACCCGCACGTGGCCGCGCTGCACGCCACGCTGGACATGCGTGAGGACGGCCTGCACGTGGTGCCCGCCACCACCGTCAACGGCGTGCGCCTGGGCCGCGCCAGCGTCGCGCCCGGGTCGACGCCGCTGCTGCCGGCCTCGGGCCAGATGACGCTGGGCGTGACCACGTTGCGCGTGCGCCTGGCCGGCGAGCCGCTCGCGCCGGAACAGCGCCTGCTCGACCTCCGCACGATCGAGCGCCGGAATGCGACCACGCTGGTGGCGCTGATCGCGATCGCCTCGATGTGGAAGGGCTTCGACCTGTGGCTGTCGGCCGTGCCGGGCGCGCCCGGATCCACGCTCGCGTGGGGCTACCTGTCGGCGCCGATCGGGCTCATCGTCTGGTGCGCCGTGTGGGCCATCGGCTCGATGCTGTTCCAGCGCCGCTTCGCGTTCTGGGCCCACCTGCAGGTGGCGCTCACGTGGCTGCTGGTGGCCGTGCTGGCCGAGGAAGTGTCCAAGCAGCTCGCGTTCGCGCTGTCGATGCCGCTCATCGAGAAGACGGGCCGCCTCGTCTTCGCCGGCGCGCTGGCGATGATGATGTGGCGCCACATGGGCCTGCTGCTGCCGGCGCGGCGGCGCGCGTTCGGCATCGCCATAGTCAGCGCCGTCGTGGTGGGCGGCGGCCTGCTGCTGGTCGATCGGTCCGTGTCGCAGGAGCCTCTCGTGGGCGACCTCTATCTCGGCACCATCTCGCTGCCCGGCGTCCGCATCGCCAAGCCCGTGTCGATCGATTCGTTCGTGAAGTCGGCGGCGCCGCTGCAGCAGACCTTGTCGCGCTGGGCCAAGCCCGGGGACGACGACGATGCGCCGGGCGGCGACGACGACGACTAATCCTCTTCCAGCGGCTTGTGCTCCTTGCGCAGCGCGTTCTGCACGCTCATGGGTGCCGGCTCGTAGTGCGAGAACGCGATCGTGTAGTGGCCCTCGCCGCTGGTCATCGCGTTCAGCCGCGTGGCGTAGGCGATCAGCTCCGCCGCCGGCGCCTGGCCGCGCACGATCATCGCGCCGCCCAGCTGCGCCTCGGTGCCGTTGACCTGGCCGCGGCGTGAGGCGAGGTCGCCGGTGATGTCGCCCATGGCGCTCGCCGGCGCGATGATCTCCACGTCGACGATGGGCTCCAGCACGATGGGCCGCGCCTCCATGATGGCCACCCACGTGGCCTTGCGCGCCGCGGTGGCGAACGCGATGTCCTTGCTGTCCACGCTGTGGCTCTTGCCGTCGTGCACGGTGATGCGGATGTCCTCCACCGCGTAGCCCGCGATCACGCCCGCGGCCAGCGCCTCGCGCGCGCCCTTCTCCACCGCCTGCATGAACTGGCCGGGGATGGCGCCGCCCTTGACGATGTCCACGAACTCGATGCCTCCGCCGCGCGGCAGCGGCTCCACGCGCAGGAACACCTCGCCGAACTGGCCGGCACCACCGGTCTGCTTCTTGTGGCGATGGTGGCCCTCGGCACTGGCGGTGATGGTCTCGCGGTAGGCGGTGCGCGGCGGCCGCGTCTCCACCTCGAACTTGTGCACGTCGCGCAGGCGCTCCAGCAGCAGGCGCAGGTGCAGCTCGCCCAGGCCGTTGACGACGGTCTCGTGCGTGGCCGCCACCTGCTCGATGCGCAGGCACGGATCCTCGTCCACAGAGCGTTGCACGAGATCCCACAGCCGCTGCTCGTCGCCGTGGCGCTTGGGCTGGATGGCGATGCCGTGCACCGGCACCGGGAAGGCCAGCGGCTTCAGGTGCATGTGGCTGTCCTCGGCCGCGTCGTGCAGCACCGCATCGAAGTGCAGCGCGTCCACCTTGGCGATGGCGCAGATGTCGCCCGGCAGCGCGCGCGCGATCTCCACGTGCTCGCCGCCCTGCAGGCGGAACAGGTGGCCCACCTTGAAAGGCTTGCGGCCGTCGCCCACGAACAGCTGGCTGTCGCGCGTGATCGTGCCCTGGTGCACGCGCAGCACGCCCATCTTGCCGACGTACGGGTCGACGGTGACCTTGAACACGTGGGCCAGCACGTGCTTGCCCGCATCGGGCGACGCATGCACGAGCCTGGCCTCGGCGCCCTCGCCGTCGAGGAAGTCGGGCGGGTTGCCCTCGGTCGGGTTGGGCAGCAGCCTGGCGATGACGTCCAGCAGCTCGGGCACGCCCGCGCCGGTGCGCGCGGACACGAAGCAGACGGGGATGAGGTGGCCCTCGCGCAGCGCCTGCTCCAGCGGCGCGTGCAGCTCGGTGGCCTCGACGTCGCCCTGGTTCAGGTAGCGGTCGACGAACTCGGCGTCGACCTCCACCACCTGCTCGACCAGCGCCTGGTGCGCGGCCTCCGGCGACGAGAAATCGGTCTCGCCCGTACGGTTGAAGAAGCAGTCGACGACGCGCGCGCCATGCCCTGCAGGCAGGTTCAGCGGCAGGCATTCGCGGCCGAAGACCTCGCGGATCTGCGCGAGCACCGCGGCGCAGTCGGCGCCCGGTACGTCGATGCGGTTGACGATGATCATGCGATCCAGCTTGCGCTCGGCCGCGTGCGCCATCATGCGCAGCGCGGTGGAATCGACGCCCGAGGTGGCGCTGACGACGATGGCGGCGGTCTCCACGGCTTCGAGCGCGGGCAGCGACTGCCCGATGAATTCCAGGGCCCCGGGCGTGTCGAGCAGCTGGATGCGCACGCCGTCATGCAGGCAGTTGACGACGGCGGTGTTGAGGGAATGCTGGACCCGCTTCTCGAGCGGATCGTGGTCGCTGACGGTCGAGCCGCGTTCGACGCAACCGGCGGTCTTGATGGCGCCGGCGCGCAGCAGCAGGGCCTCGGTGAGGGTGGTCTTGCCGGTGGCCGAGGCGCCCACCAGTGCCACGTTGCGGATCGCCGCAATATCGGTTGATTCGAAAATCGTCATGGCGCGTGTCTCCACGGGCCGGGACGCCAGTCGGCACCGCGGCGACCCGAACCGCGTCACGGCCGGATGGCAGGAACCCCCAGCCTACGCCGCCGGGCGCGACCGCGCAAGCTATTGGAAAGCGACTTCCGCGAAGCCGCGCAGCTTGCGGCTGTGCAGCTTGTCCACGCCCGAGCCGCGCAACAGCTCCAGCGCGCGGATGCCGATGCGCAGGTGCTGCTCCACGCGCTCGCGATAGAAATGGTTGGCCATGCCCGGCAGCTTGATCTCGCCATGCAGCGGCTTGTCGGATACGCACAGCAGGGTGCCGTAGGGCACGCGGAAGCGGAAGCCGTTCGCGGCGATGGCGGCCGACTCCATGTCGAGCGCGATGGCGCGGCTCTGGCTGAAGCGGCGCTCCGGACCCGGATGCGGCAGCAGCTCCCAGTTGCGGTTGTCGGTGGAGGCCACCGTGCCGGTGCGCATCACGCGCTTCAGGTCGACGCCGGCCAGCTGCGTGATCTGGGCCACGGCCTGCTCCAGCGCCACCTGCACTTCCGCGAGCGGCGGAATGGGCACCCACAGCGGCAGTTCTTCGTCCAGCACATGGTCCTCGCGGACGTAGCCGTGGGCCAGCACGTAGTCGCCCAGCTGCTGCGTGGTGCGCAGGCCGGCGCAGTGGCCCAGCATGATCCACGCGTGCGGGCGCAGCACCGCGATGTGGTCGCTGATGTTCTTCGCATTGGACGGGCCCACGCCGATGTTGACCATCGTGATGCCGCTGTTGTCCGAACGGCGCAGGTGATAGGCCGGCATCTGCGGCAGCCGCGGGGGCGCCGTGCCGGCCGGACCCGCGGGCGCGGGCAGGCCGGCGCGCATCGTGACCACGTTGCCGGGCTCGACGAACGCGTCGTAGACCGAGTCGGCGCGCGCCATCTCGCGGTGGCCCAGCGCGATGAACTCGTCGATGTAGAACTGGTAGTTCGTGAACAGCACGAAGTTCTGGAAGTGGTCGGGCGCGGTGCCGGTGTAGTGGCGCAGCCGGTGCAGCGAGTAGTCGACGCGCGGGGCGGTGAACAGCGCCAGCGGCAGCGGATCGGCCGGGCCCGGCTCGTAGGTGCCGTTGGCGATGCCGTCGTCCATCGCGGCCAGGTTGGGCAGGTCGAACAGGTCGCGCAGCTTCATGCGTTGTTCCGACGTGAGCGTGCCTTCCACGTGGTCGTGCTCGGCGAACGAGAAATGCAGCGGCATCGGCTCGCGGCTGACGCCCACCTCGATCTTCACGCCATGGTGCTGGCGCAGCAGCCGGAACTGCTCGCGGTAGTACTCGTCGAACAGCTCGGGGCGCGTCAGCGTGGTCTCGAAGGTGCCGGGCCCGGCGACGAAGCCGTAGCTGGACACCGAGTCGGCGCGCGCCACCGTGTCGGTGTGCACGCGCACGCTCGGGTAGCAGGCGCGCACGTGCGAGGCGGGTACCCGGCCGGCCACGAAGTCGTGCAGGTGCCTGCGCAGGTGGTCGACGCCGGCCTGGTAGATCTCGCGAACGCGGGCGACGGCGGCGTCGGGATCGTCGAAGGATTCACGGGGGACGAGCAGCGGTTCGATCATGGCTTGATTGTGGATGAAACGCGTGACGCCGGGGCGTCGGGCCGCACTGCCTACACTGGCGGGTCGAAAGGTGAACCTGAACGTGATCAATGCATTCCGCGGCCGGCCCGACCATGAGGCGGCCGCCTCTCCCGCCCCCCGACGCCACTCGGCGCCGATCGTCGTCGCCGCGGTGCTGGCGCTGGGCCTGGCGCCGCTGGCCGCGCCGGCCAACGTCCGCGCCAGGGCGGCCGCACCCGCGAAGCCGCCGGCGGCCGCCTCGGCGCCCCCCACCGACCTCGGCCAATGGTGCGCCCGGCTCGCGCCGCAGGTGCCCGGCATCGACGGCGCCGCCTGTCGCGCGTCGGGCCTCGTCGCCGGCTCGGGCCGTTCCGTGCGCGGCGTGCCGCTGTGGTCCAACGACGTGCTGCCGGCCAACGGCGCGCCGCGCTTCAAGGTGCTGTTGCTGAGCGGCATCCACGGCGACGAGCTGGCGTCGGTGACGCTGGCCTTCGACTGGATCGCCCGCTCGCACGGCGTGCAGGCGTCGGCGATGCCGCATCCGTCGAAGGCGACGCGCCCGACCATCGCGGACGTCGCCTGGCGCTTCGTGCCGCTGCTCAATCCGGACGGCCTGATGCACTCACCGTCCACGCGCGTCAACGCCCACGGCGTCGACCTGAACCGCAACTTCCCCACCGCCGACTGGGAGCGCGACGCCCAGCCGTACTGGATCAAGCGCACGCGCAAGGACCCGCGCCGTTTCCCGGGCCTGCGGCCGCTGTCGGAGCCGGAGTCGCGCTGGCTGCTGGAGCAGATCGACCAGTTCCATCCCGACCTCATCGTCTCGGTGCACGCGCCCTATGGCCTGCTCGACTTCGACGGGCCGCCGCCCGCGCCGCGGCGCCTGGGCAGCCTGCAGCTCGACCCCGTGGGCGTGTACCCCGGCTCGCTGGGCAACTACGGCGGGCTGGTGAAGAACGTGCCGGTGATGACGCTGGAGCTGAAGAACGCGCGCGCCGTGCCGGCCAACGAGCTGTCGGCGATGTGGACGGACCTGCAGCGCTGGCTCAACGAGCAGATGAACAACCCGGGCGTGCAGGCCAGCGCGCAACGCAGCCTGGTGCCGGGCACCCGGACGATCGGCGCGCCCCGGCGAATCGACTGATCCCGCTTCAGGGGGTTCTCCGGCGTCGCGGCGCGGCGCAGAATCCGCGCCACCGTCACCGACTCCCTGGGGGATCCGTCCATGAACATTCGTCTCCGACTCCTGGCCGCCGGCGTGGCCGCGCTCACGGGCACCCTCGCGCAGGCCGAGCCGCACCTGCGGCCGGGCCTGTGGGAGGAGACCGTCACGGTCAAGTCCGACAACGCGCAGGCCAATGCGGCCATGGAGCAGATGAAGGCCCGCATGGCCGCGATGACGCCGGAGCAGCGCGAGGCCATGGAGAAGATGATGGCCAGCCATGGCGTGGGCATGGGGGCGGGCTCGGGCCCGGCGAACGCGATCCGCGTCTGCGTGACCAAGGAGCAGGCCGACCGCGGATTCAAGCCCGAGGACAACGGGCACTGCACGCGCAGCAACGTCAGGACCTCGGGCAACACCACGTCGTTCGACTTCGCCTGCAAGTCCGAGCGCAGCAGCGTCACCGGCCACGGCAGCTTCACCGCCCGGGGCGACACGGCCTTCACCGCCTCGACCACGGCCGACAACGTCAGCCCGAAGATGACGATGCACATCCAGAGCGATATCGCCGGCAGGTTCGTCTCCACCGATTGCGGGGACGTCAAGCCGATGCCGACGTCACCCACCAAGTAGGGGCGGCAGGCTAGTTGGCGCGCAACTCCCGCCACGCGACCCAGATCGCGCCCAGGGCCATCATCAGGGCCAGCGGCGCCCAGTGCGACGGCGTCGGAACATCGATCGCCACGCCGGCCGGCGCCACCGCCATCGCCGCCAGCATCAGGAAGTAGCCGGCGATGGCGCCGGCAATCGCCCAGCGCCACAGGCGCGCGCGCCGGGCCTGGCGCTGCCGTTCGGTCGCCAGCGCGCGAGCCAGCACGACGGGCGCGACCGGCGTGGGGCGGCGGGGCGCCGGCAGGCTGCGCGCGGCCTGGTCGACGGCCGCCAGCGTGCGGGCCACGAAGCCATCGTCGGCCACGGGTTCGGGCACGCTGGCGCGCAGCAGGGCGTCCAGCGCATCGTGGTGTCGTTCGGATTCGGTCATGTGGCGGACTCCGGATTCCAGGCGTCCAGCAGCCCGCGAAGGCGCTGCTTGGCCCGGTCGAGGTGGGACTTCAGGGTGCCCAGCGGCAAGCCCAGCACCTGCGCCGCCTCGGCATGCGACAGGTCGAGGTGGAAGCAGTGCACGACGGCCAGGCGCTGGATCTCGCTCAGGGACTGCAGCGCGCGCTCCACGTCGCGCGCAAGCCCCTCGGCCGCGCGCGGGTCGTGCGACGGGCCGGCCTCCGCGTCGGGCTCGCACCATTCGATCGGCAGCCGCGGCCGCCGCGCATGCTGCAGGAAGCGCGTCAGCGCGATGCGGTGCAGCCAGGTGGCCAGGCGCGCGTCGCCGCGGAACTCGTTCAGGTGCAGCCAGGCCTGCACGAAGGTCTCCTGCGCGAGGTCGTCGGCCAGGGCCACGTCGCCGCGCGCCAGCCGGCGCAACTGCAGCCGCACGCGCGACTGGTGCGCCCGCACGAGCCGCGCGAACGCGTGGCGGTCGCCCTGGCGCGCGCGTGCGAGCCACCCGGCGAGTTCCGCCTCGGCGCGTTCGTTCTCGGCGAACACCATGGGGCCGCGAGCCACGTCAATGCGTCATTGCAGGTCGATGGCGGACGGCTCCTCCGGCTCGGGGCGCCGAGGCTCCAGCTTCAGCGCGATCAGTTGCGCGATGCCGATGCACAGCGGGATCAGGCCGGCGGCCCACAAGCCGCGGTCGAAGTGGAACATCGCGCCGAGGAAGGCGCACGCGCCGACGCCCAGGCCCACCAGGGTGAGGGCGCGCATCAGCGGCGAGCCCTGGCGCTGCTGCGAGCGCAGCAGCTCGCGCGGCACCGGCAGGCCCTTCTCGAGCAGGTCGACGACGGTCTTGTGCTTGCGCTCCTGGTACTTGTAGGCGTAGTTCAGCGCGAAGACGACCACGGCCAACGGCATCAGGATGCCGCATACGGGAATCAGGACTTCGGGGCTGAAGAGACGGGACAAGGGATCCATGATGTTCGTCCGGCAAGAGGCCGCAAGCGGCGGATTGAGCGAGTCCAGCCTTGGATGCGCGCGACAGCCCGTCCGGATGCACCCGGTGCTAAATTATTTTCCGGCAGGCCTGGTACTTCCAGAGGCCACGCACGAGGGCCCATCTGGTGTGAACAGGCCCTGGTCAGGCGTATGCTGCGCTCCAACGACGCGTTGCGCATGGCGACGGACCATTTTCGTTGGTCGCCGGTTCGCGAAACCTTATGCGCTTTCGGCGCTTCGTGGCGGGCATGGCCGCCGGTAACCTTGGTCGCACTCAACAACAAGGAAGGCTCTCGATGCGCAACCGTCTTCGTCCCCTGCTCGCCGCATTCTTCGCCGCCGCGGCGCTGGTCTCCACGGCCCACGCCGACCAGCTCGACGACATCAGGAAGAAGGGCGAGATCGTGATCGGCGTGCTCGGCACCGACGAGCCGAACAGCTTCGTGGATCCCGCGTCGCGCGAGATCGTCGGCTACGAGGTGGACATCGCCAAGGCCATCGCGAAGAAGATCGGTGTCAAGCCGGTGTTCAAGCAGCTGGCCGTGGCCGCACGCATCCCCGAGCTGCAGCAGGGCCGTGTCGATGTGCTCGCCGCCTCGCTCACGCACAACAAGGAGCGCGAGTCGCAGGTCGACTTCTCGCTGACCACCTTCGTCACCGGCCAGAAGGTGCTGGTCAAGAAGAGCAGCGGCATCACCGACGTGCCGCAGCTCGCCGGCAAGAAGGTGCTCACGGTCAAGGGCGGCACGCAGGAGCCCAACATCCGCAAGGCGGTACCCAACGTCGACGTCGTCACGTTCGAGACCACGCAGCAGGCCTTCCTCGCGCTGCAGCAGGGCAAGGGCGTCGGCTACGTCAACGACGAGGCCTCGGTGGTGAACGATTTCGCCAAGCTCGGCCCGGCGAAGAAGGACTACACCATCCTGCCCACCAACATCAGCACCGAGCCGCTGGCGCTGGGCCTGCGCAAGGGCGAGCCCGCGCTGAAGGCGGTGGTCGACAGCACGCTGCGCGAGCTCGAGTCCTCGGGCGAGGCGAACAAGCTGTTCATCAAGTGGTACGGCCCCGCCACCAAGCTGCAGTTCGACAAGCGCAGCTTCAAGATCGACTCCGACAAGATCTGATCGCCACGAGCGACCCCGCCCGGCCTGGCGCTCCGACCCGGGGCGCGAGGCCGGGCTCTCGCATTTGAAGAGCCCGGATGCCCCGTTTCGACCTCGCGTTGATGCTCCACGGTCAGTACCACGACTGGCTCGTGACGGGGCTGTTCGTCTCGCTGAAGCTCGCCGCCGTGGTCTTCGTGTTCGCGCTGCCGCTGGCCATCGCGATCGCGTTGCTGCGCCTGGCGCCGCTGCGCGTGCTGCGAGCCCTGGGCATGGTCTATGTCGAGGGCATCCGCAACGTGCCGCTGCTGGCGCACCTGCTGTTCTGGTACTTCGGCGCGCCCGAGCTGCTGCCGGACGCCGTCAAGGAGCGGCTGTACGCCGGCAACTTCGAGTTCATTGCCGGCGCGATCGCGCTCACCCTGTACACGGCCGCCTACATGGCCGAGGACATCCGCAGCGGCATCCGCGCGATTCCCGTCGTGCAGTTCGAGGCTGGCCGCGCGCTGGGGTTCGGCTTCCTGGCCACGATGCGCCGCATCGTCCTGCCGCAGGCGCTGCGCATCACGGTGCCGCCGCTGATCTCGCAGACGCTCAACCTGTGGAAGGACACCAGCATCGCCACCGTCATCGGCGTGGCGGAGATGATGTACCAGGCCGCGCGCGTCGAGTCGGCCAGCTTCCGCAGCGCCGAGGCCTTCGCATTCGCCACCGCCGCCTACCTGACGGTGTCGCTCGCGATCACCGGCTTGGCCGCCTGGTACCACCGCCGCTTCCCGGTGCGCACGATCTAGCGCCGCCATGATCGATCTCATCCATACCTACTGGCTCTACTTCCTGGTCGGCCAGTACCCGAACGGGCCGCTGGGCGGGCTCGCGCTGACGGTGCTGCTGGCGGCGCTGGCGCTGGTGCTCGCGCTGCCGATCGGGCTGCTGCTGGGCCTGGCGCGCGTGAGCCCGTTCCGCGCGGTCCGCTGGCCAGTCACCGCGCTCGTGCACGTGGTGCGCGGCATCCCGCTGCTGATGGTGATCTTCTGGGCCTACTTCTTCCTGCCCGGCGTCACGGGCCACCAGACCGGGCAGTTCAGCACCATGCTGATGGCGCTGGTCGTGTTCGACGGCGTCTACCTGGCCGAGATCGTGCGAGCCGGCATCCAAGGCGTGCCGCGTGGCCAGTTCGAGGCCGCGCGCGCGCTGGGGCTGGGCTATCCGCGCGCGATGCAGCGCGTCATCCTGCCGCAGGCGCTGCGCAGCATGCTGCCCTCGCTCGTCAACCAGTTCATCTCCACGATCAAGGAAACCTCGCTGGGCTACATCATCGGCCTGACCGAGGCGTCGTTCATCGCGGCCCAGATCAACACGCAGGTCTTCACGCGCGCCACGCAGGTCTACCTGCTGCTCGGGCTGACCTACTTCGTGCTGTGCTTCGGCCTGTCGCGCATCGCCCACCTGCTGGAACGCCGCCTCGCGCGCCGCGCGCCGGTGCGTGCAGCCCGGCCTTCCGCCGCCGTTCCCCTGGCCAACGAGTCCAACGCATGATCCAGTTTGACAACGTCAACAAGTGGTACGGCGACTACCAGGCCCTGGCCGACGTCAGCGAGACGATCGGAAAGGGCGAGGTCGTGGTCGTCTGCGGCCCCTCGGGGTCCGGCAAGTCCACGCTGATCCGCACCATCAACCGGCTCGAGGCCATCGATTCCGGCACCATCACGGTCGAAGGCGAGGACATCCATCGCCGCGGCCTCGACGTGAACCGCCTGCGCTCGCGCATCGGCTTCGTGTTCCAGCAGTTCAACCTGTTCCCGCACCTGAGCGTGCTGCAGAACTGCACGCTGGCGCCGGTGGCCCTTGGCGGCGCGCGGCCGGCCCAGGCGCACCAGAAGGCGATGGAGCTGCTCGATCGCGTGGGTCTCGCGCACAAGGCCGGCGCCTGGCCGTCGGAGCTCTCGGGCGGCCAGCAGCAGCGCGTGGCGATCGCGCGGGCGCTGGCCATGGAGCCGCCGATGATGCTGTTCGACGAGCCCACCAGCGCGCTGGACCCCGAGATGGTGGGCGAGGTGCTGCTGGTGATGCAGGGTCTGGTGCGCGACGGCATGACGCTGGTCGTGGTCACGCACGAGATGGGCTTCGCGCGCGACGTCGCCCACCGCGTGCTGTTCATGGACCAGGGCCGCGTCCTGGAGCGCGCCGAGCCGCACGAGTTCTTCAACCACCCGCAGCATCCGCGGGCGCAGCAGTTCCTGGCGGACATCCGGACGCCGTTCGCCCGCGCCTAAGCAATGCCGCAAAGCGTATTTCACTCGGGAGGCATGAAGTCCTAACCTGGAGGCTGCTGTCCATAGCCATCACCCAGGAGTTCCGATGTCCGCCCTCCTCGCCGACACGCACGAAGACGTTCTTCTCGAAGCCGCCATCCGCCAGGCCCGCGCCGACAACCTGCCGTTCGCCGGCAGCGTTCCGCCCATCGAGGCGTGGGCGCTGGTCGAATCGGGGCGCGCCGTGCTCGTGGACGTCCGCTCCGGCGAGGAGCGCAAGTTCGTCGGCTACGTGCCCGAGAGCCTGCATGTGCCCTGGGCCACGGGCACCGCGCTGACGCGCAATCCGCGCTTCCTGCGCGAGCTCGAGGCCAAGGTCGGCAAGAACGACGTGCTGCTGTTCCTGTGCCGCAGCGGCAAGCGCTCGGCCATCGCCGCCGAGGCCGCCACCCGGATCGGCTTCACGGCCGTCTTCAACGTGAGCGAGGGCTTCGAGGGCGACCTCGACGGCGAGCGCCGCCGCGGCCAGGTGGGCGGCTGGCGCCTGCGCGGCCTGAAGTGGGTGCAGGACTGACCGCCGCATGACCGTCGTCAACGCACTCCCTCGCGCCGACGCCTGGGGCGCGGCACGCGCCTCGACCGGCCCCGCGCCCGGCGGCCCGCTGGATCTCGCCGGCATCGTCACGCAACTGCGCGCCGTCCGCGAGAAATGGCGCGAGCAGCAATCCCGCCCGCGCGAGATCAGCGGCCGCGAGCTGCCGTCGCGCGAGGCGCTCGTCGCCATCCTCGACGGCCTGCGCGGCGCGCTGTTCCCGATGCGCCTCGGCCCGCCCGACCTGCGCCAGGAGAGCGAGGACTACTACGTCGGCCACACGCTCGACACCGCGTTGCATGCCCTGCTCGCACAGGTGGGCCTGGAGCTGCGCTACAACGCGCGCTTCGGCGGCGACGCGGCGCTGCCGCTGGACGAGCGCGCGCTGGAGATCGTGCGCGAGTTCGGCGCCGCGCTGCCGCGCATCCGCGAGCTCCTCGACAGCGACGTGCTCGCGGCCTACCGGGGCGACCCGGCCGCGCGCAGCGTCGACGAGGTGCTGGTCTGCTACCCCGGCCTGCACGCGGTGATCCATCATCGGATCGCGCACCGGCTGCACGAGCTGGGCGTGCCCCTCGTGGCGCGCATCGTCGCGGAGCTGGCGCACGGCGCCACGGGCATCGACATCCACCCGGGCGCCCGGATCGGCTCGCACTTCTTCATCGACCACGGCACCGGCGTCGTCATCGGCGAGACGGCCGTCATCGGCAACAACGTGCGCATCTACCAGGCGGTGACGCTGGGCGCGAAGCGCTTCGAGACCGACGCCGACGGCGCGCTGCACAAGGGCGGCGCGCGCCACCCGATCGTGGAGGACGACGTGGTGATCTACGCCGGCGCCACGGTGCTCGGGCGCGTGACGATCGGGCGCGGCGCATCGATCGGCGGCAACGTCTGGCTCACTCGCAGCGTGCCGCCGGGCAGCCGCATCGCCCAGGCCAACGCGCGCGACGATCGCGTCGACGAGAGCACGGGGCGATGAGCGCGATGTCCGACTTCGATCTCCATCCGCACGCGCCGCGCGCGCATCGCCAGCCCTCCGCGCGCTTCGGCCCGGTGATCCGCGCGCTGCGCGAATCGCGCGGCTGGTCGCAGGAGCAGCTGGCCGGGCAGGCCTCGCTCAATCGTTCGTACATGGGCGAGATCGAGCGCTCGGCCGCCATGCCCTCGCTGGCCACCGCGGAGAAGCTCGCGCACGCCTTCGACGTGCCGCTGTCCGAGCTCATCTCGCGCTGCGAATCCACCTCAGCCTGAAGCGGCCGCGTGCTGCTTGGTGGCTATAGCCGGTTGATCCGCCCGACTGCGGCCCGGATACTCATCCGAGCGATTTCCGCATATCCAAATTCGTTTCCCGCTCCCCGGGATCCATCAAATCATGGCTGACACCTCGAACGCGCCGATGGCGCTTGGCGACAACGCCGCAAGACAGCTTGCGAACGCCACCAAGACGGCGCCCACGCTGTCCACCATCAGCCCGCGCTGGCTCACGCACATGCTGCAGTGGGTGCCCGTGGAGGCCGGCATCTACCGTCTCAACCAGGTCAAGAACCCGCAGGACATCCAGGTGCTGTGCGCCAACCGCGACGAGGCCGAGCTGCCCACCACCTTCGTCGACTACGACGAGGCGCCGCGCGAGTACTTCCTGAATGCCGTGAGCACGATCGTCGACGTGCACACGCGCGTGTCCGACCTGTACGGCAGCCCGCACGACCAGATCAAGGAACAGCTGCGCCTGGCGATCGAGACGATCAAGGAAAAGCAGGAAGGCGAGCTGATCAACCATCCGGACTACGGCCTGCTCGCCAGCGTGGCCGACGACCAGATCGTCCTCCCGCTCAATGGCCCGCCTACTCCGGACGACCTCGACGAACTGCTCACCAAGGTCTGGAAGGAGCCGGCGTTCTTCCTCACCCACCCGCTGGCCATCGCCGCGTTCGGCCGCGAGTGCACGCGCCGCGGCGTGCCGCCGCCCACCGTGAGCCTGTTCGGCTCGCAGTTCCTCACCTGGCGCGGCATCCCGCTGGTGCCGTCCGACAAGGTGCCGGTGGCCGATGGCAAGACCAAGATCCTGCTGCTGCGCGTGGGCGAGAAGCGCCAGGGCGTCGTCGGCCTGTTCCAGCCGGGCCTGGCCGGCGAGCAGAGCCCGGGGCTGTCGGTGCGCTTCATGGGCATCAACCGCAACGCGATCGCGTCCTACCTGATCTCGCTGTATTGCTCGCTCGCGGTCCACACGCCCGACGCGCTGGCGGTGCTCGAGGACGTCGAGGTCGGCAAGTACCACGCCTACCCCGACACCTACCGGTAAGAGGCGATGGCTGCACCCGATTCCGGCCACGAGAGCCTGCTCGCCGCCGGACTGCCCGACATCGGCACGCTCAATCGCCTGGCCGGCGAGTTCTTCAGCGCCCTGCCCGGTCGGCAGGCCGCCGGCGGCGTGCCGGTACCCGTGAATCCGCAGCCCGCCGGCATGAGCCCGCCGCCGGGCGCGCTGGGCCCGTCCACGCTCGCGTCCGGCCCCTACCTGCCGCCGGGCGGCGGGCAGGTGCCGGCGTCGCCGCAGTCGCCGGCGAACGTCGCCGCGTCGGCGACCTCGCTGCGTCCGCACGCGCAGGCGCCCAATGGCGTTCCCGACGTCGTGGTTCAGGCCGCGCCGGGCTATGACAGCCGCGTCGGCGGCGTGACGCTGGGCGTGCCCGAGGCCGCGGCGCAACCTCCGCGCGGCGCGGGCGGCTCGCCGTACTACTTCCTGGAAGAGCGCGGCGTTGGCGCGACGCGGCTGCCCGAGCCGCCGGCCGCCGCGACGCCCGCCATCGAGGCCCCCGGAGCGCGCAGCTTCGGCCTGCCCGACGGCGACGTGCTGCGCGCGCTCCTGGCCACGCACGCGCCGGCGCCGGCGTCCGCGCCGCCGTCGTCCTCGCATTACTACTTCCTGGAGGCGGCTTCCGCGCCCGCGGCCGACTCGGCGGGCCATCCGCCGTTCGACGTCAACGCGATCCGGCGCGACTTCCCGATCCTGCGCGAGCGCGTCAACGGGCGCCCGCTGGTGTGGTTCGACAACGCGGCCACCACGCAGAAGCCGCAGGTGGTCATCGACCGCCTCAGGCAGTTCTACGAGCGCGAGAACTCCAACATCCACCGCGCGGCCCACGAGCTCGCGGCGCGCGCCACCGATGCCTACGAAGGCGCGCGCGAGACCGTGCGCCGCTTCATCGGCGCCGGCTCGACGGACGAGATCGTGTTCGTGCGCGGCACCACCGAGGCCATCAACCTGGTGGCCAAGAGCTGGGGCGCGCAGAACGTCGGCCCGGGCGACGAGATCATCGTGTCGCATCTCGAGCACCACGCCAACATCGTCCCGTGGCAGCAGCTCGCCGCCGCCAAGGGCGCGAAGCTGCGCGTGATCCCGGTCGACGACTCGGGCCAGGTGCTGCTGGACGAATACCAGAAGCTGCTCAACGACCGCACCAGGATCGTCTCGGTCACGCAGGTGTCGAACGCGCTGGGCACCGTGGTGCCGGTACGCGAGATCGTGGCGATGGCGCGCCGCGCGGGGGCCTGCACGCTGGTGGACGGCGCGCAGTCGGTCTCGCACATGCGCGTGGACGTGCGCGGGCTCGACGCCGACTTTTTCGTGTTCTCGGGCCACAAGATCTTCGGCCCCACCGGCATCGGCGCGCTGTACGGCAGGAAGTCCGTGCTCGACGCGATGCCGCCGTGGCAGGGCGGCGGCAACATGATCGCCGACGTCACGTTCGAGAAGACGATCTACCACGGCCCCCCGTCGCGCTTCGAGGCCGGCACCGGCAACATCGCCGATGCCGTGGGCCTGGGCGCCGCGCTGGAGTACGTGGAGCGCATCGGCATCGAGAACATCGGCCGCTACGAGCACGCGCTGCTGGAGTACGCCACCAGGCGCATGGCGCCGATTCCCGGCGTGCGCCTGGTGGGCACCGCGCACGACAAGGCCAGCGTGTTGTCGTTCGTGCTGGACGGCCACACCACGCAGGAGGTCGGCGAGGCGCTCAACGAGGAAGGCATCGCCGTGCGCACCGGCCACCACTGCGCGCAGCCCATCCTGCGCCGCTTCGGGCTCGAGGCCACGGTGCGGCCGTCGCTGGCGTTCTACAACACCTGCGAGGAGGTCGATCGCATGGTGGACGTGGTGCGCAGGCTCGCGAGCAAACGCCGCTGAGGCAAGGAAAAACGGCCCGGGAGTTCCGGGCCGTTTCGTTTGGCGAGCGTGTGGAAGGGCTCTCGCCGCACGAGGCGAGCGAGGGCATGGTCGACCTGCACAGATGCGCTGCGCGCACTTGAAGCGTGTGGTTCGATGTCCAGGTCGGCGATGACGATTCAATCCACCCGACACGGAGACTTTCGCGATACGCTGCCGACGTGGCGCAAGCGGAAAAGGGTCCCCCGTGATTCAGCAGGAAGATCAACCTCGAAGACACCTCGTGGCCGGCCTGCTCCTGGCATCGGTATTGTTCTCCTCGCCGCCTCCCGCCCTGGCTCTCGATCCGCCGCTGCAGATCGCCCAGTACGCGCACACCTCGTGGACGGCCCGCGACGGGGCCCTGCTGGGCCTCGTCTTCGCGATCGCGCAGACACCCGACGGCTACCTCTGGATCGCCGGGTCGTTCGGATTGTTCCGCTTCGACGGCCTTCGATTCGTGCCCTGGCAACCGCCGAAGGGCCAATCGCTGCCGGACAGCCCGTACAGCCTGCTGGTGTCGCGCGACGGCACGCTCTGGATTGGCACTTTCGGCGGCCTCGCCAGCTGGAATGGCACCGAACTCAAGCGGTATTCGCAGACCGACCGCGGCTTCGTGACGTCATTGCTCGAGGATCACGAGGGAACAATCTGGGCCGGCCTGTTCGCGGACCCGGGGCGGCTGTGCGCCATCCGGGCGGGACAGGCCCGGTGTTCCACGCCGGAGGGCGGTTTCGGCGGGTACGTCTGGAGCCTGGGAGAGGACAGCGCCGGAAACCTGTGGGCGGGTGCGGAATCCGGCGTCTGGCAATGGAAGCCCGGCACACCCCGACGGTTCGCCCTGCCAGGCATGCGCGTGGGCGACCTGAGCACGACCGACGATGGGCAGATCCTGGTCGGCGTCCGAGGCGCCGGGCTCGAACAGGTGGATGGCGACCGGCTCGTGCCCTTTCCGATCCGGCGTGCCGCCAAGCCCGAGGAACTGCTCTCCGACCGCGATGTCAAGGCGAACAAGTTGCTGCGCGACCACGACGGCGGGCTGTGGATCGGAACCGAAGGTCTGGGCATCATCCATGTGAAGGACGGCAAGGCGGACGTGTTCACGCGGGCGGAAGGCCTCTCGGGCAACATCGCCTGCAGCCTGTTCGAGGATCGCGAGGGCAACATCTGGTTCGGCAGCGAGAAGGGCCTCGACCGCTTCCGCAAGCTGCCGGTCACCAGCCTGTCGACGCAGCAGGGCCTGCCCAACGAAGTCACGAAGTCCGTGCTGGCCACCACGGACGGCAGCGTCTGGGTGGCCACGGACGATGGACTGGCGCGGTGGAAGGACGCGAAGCCCGTCGTCTACAAGGAACGCGACGGGCTGCCGGATTCGAGGGTGCAGTCCCTCTATCAGGACGCCGGCGGGCGGCTCTGGGCGAGCACGGGCCGGGGCCTCGCCTACTTCGCGACCGACCACTTCGTCGCGGTCAGCGGCGTGCCCGGCAACGAGATCTACTCGATCACGGGCGACGGGGCGGGCAACCTCTGGCTGTCGGGCAACGAAGGCCTCGGGCGGCTGAGCGAGGGGCGGTTCGTCGAGAACATTCCGTGGACCGTGCTCGGTCGCCGGCAACAGGTCAAGGTCATCGTCGCCGATCGCGGCGGTGTATGGCTGTCCTTCTGGCAGGACGGCGGGGTGATGTTCTACAAGGACGGGAAGGTCGAGGCGACCTACACGTCCGCGCAAGGACTGGGTGCGGGCCACGTCGCCGGTCTCCGGCTCGGTGCCGACGGGGCGGTGTGGGCGGCCACGGAAGAAGGTGGCCTCAGCCGGATCAAGGATGGCCGCGTCACGACACTCACGGTCGCCAACGGCCTGCCCTGCAACACGATCCACTGGTCGGCCTTGGACGACAACGGGGCGCTGTGGATGTACACGGCTTGCGGACTCGCGCGGGTCGCGCGTGACGACCTGGCGGCCTGGATCGCCGACCCGAACCACCGCGTGGTCCCCAAGCTGTGGGGCGGCGCGGATGGCGTCCCGCTCCTGGCCTTGACGCCTGCCTACTTCAATCCACCGGTGGCGAAAGGTCCGGACGGCAAGTTCTGGTTCGTGTCGGGCGCCGACGTCCAGTTGATCGATCCCGGTCACCTGCCGTTCAACCCGCTACCTCCGCCGGTCCACATCGAGACCCTCGTCGCCGACCACAAGTCCTACGCGGTCTCCAATGGCCTGCGCCTGCCCCCGCTGGTACGCGACATGACGATCGAGTTCGCCGCACTGAGCCTCGTCGATCCGAAGAACATGCGCTTCCGCTATCGGCTGGAAGGGCACGACAACGATTGGCAGGAGGCCATCGACAGGCGCCAGGCCAGCTACACGAACCTGCCGCCGGGAAACTACCGCTTCCGCGTGAAGGCGTCCAACAACAGCGGCGTGTGGAACGAGGAAGGCGCGCAGCTCGATTTCTCGATCCTGCCGGCGTTCTACCAGACGACCTGGTTCCGCCTGGCGTGCGTGGTTCTGCTCATCGGCCTGGCATGGAGCGGTTTCCAACTCTGGCTGCACATGCGCATCCGGCGGCTGCATCGCCAGTTCGAGGCCACGCTGGAGGCGCGCGTCGCCGAGCGCACGCGCATTGCGCGCGACCTGCACGACACCCTGTTGCAGCGTTTCCACGGGCTGCTGCTGCAATTCCAGGCCGCGCTCAACCTCCTGCCCGATCGTCCCCGCGAATCGAAGCAAGTCCTCGCGGGCGCCATCGACCAGGTGGCCGAGGCGATCACGGAGAGCCGCGACACCGTGCAGGGCTTGCGGACCTCGGCCCTGGAGACGAACGAGCTCGAGGACTCCCTGCGGGCGCTCGCCGAGGATCTCGCGAACGAGAACGGCCACGCGGCAGTGGCGCGCGTCGAAGTGCAGGGCACGCCGCAGGCGCTGCATCCGCTGGTGCGCGACGAAACCTTCCGCGTCGCCGGCGAGGCGCTGCGAAACGCCTTCCGCCATGCCGATGCGAAGCAGATCGACGTCGAGATCCGCTACGAGGCGCAGCGGCTGTGCGTGCGGGTGCGCGACGATGGCAAGGGGATCGCCCAGGAGGTGCTGCGCACGGGCAGGAAGGAAGGGCACTTCGGCTTGAGCGGGATGCGGGAGCGCGCGGAACTCGTCGGCGCCAGGCTGACCGTTCGCAGTGTTCTGGATGCGGGCACGGAAGTGGATTTCATTGCGCCCGGGGCACGGGCGTACAGTAGACCCATTCCGACCCGATCGTGGCTGTTCCACAAGATGCTCGCGCCAGGCGAAATCCACAAATGACGGAAGATCTGCCCCGCATCCAGGTTCTCTGCGTGGACGATCACCCGATCGTGCGGCAGGGAATCGCGATGCTGCTTTCCGTGGAGCCGGACATGGCCCTCGTGGCGGAGGCATCGAACGGGCGCGAAGCGATCCAGCAGTTCCGGGCGCACAGGCCGGACGTCACGCTCATGGACCTGCAGATGCCCGCGATGGGCGGACTCGACGCGATCGGCGCGATCCGGGCCGAGTTCCCGGACGCCCGGATCATCGTGCTCACCACTTATGTCGGCGACGCGCAGGCGCAGCGCGCGTTGCAGGCCGGCGCTCGCGGCTACCTTCTGAAGAACGCACTGCACAAGGAACTGCTGGATGCCATCCGCGCCGTGCACGCCGGTCGCAAGGCGCTTCCCTCGGAGGTGTCGTTCGAGCTGGCCGAGCAAGCCACGGACGACAATCTCACGCCGGCAGAGATCAGCGTCCTGAGATTCATCGCCCAGGGCGACGCCTACTCCGACGTCGCCAGGGCGCTCTCGCTCAGCGAAGAGAAGGTCGAAGGCCAGGTGCGAAGCATCCTGGCCAAGCTCGACGCCCAGGATCGCGCGCATGCCGCGTCCGTCGAACTCGATCGCGGGATGGTCCAGACCGAGCGCGCTGCCCGGCATGCCGCCGAGGCAGCCAACCGCGCAAAGAGCGAGTTCCTTGCCGGCATGAGCCACGAGCTGCGCACGCCGCTGAACGGCGTCCTCGGCTATGCGCAGCTGCTGACCATGGAGGGCGGCTTGAACGCGCAGCAGGCGCGCGGCCTGGACACCATCCATCAAAGCGGGCTGCACCTGCTGGCGCTGATCAACGACATCCTCGACCTGGCGCGCATCGAGGCCGGCCACGCGGAACTGAGCCGCGCACCGGTGAACCTGTCCGGCCTCCTGCAGTCGGTGGTGCAGCTCATGAGGGTGAAGGCCGACGAGAAGCGCCTGGCCTTCGGCTTCGATGCAGTGGCGGGCCTTCCCGATGCCGTGCTGGCCGACGAACGCCGCCTGCGCCAGGTGCTGCTGAACCTTCTGGGCAATGCGATCAAGTTCACCGACAACGGCCAGGTCAGCCTGCGCGCCTCTGCCGAGACCAAGGGGCCGGGGCAGGTTCTGTTGCGGCTGGATGTCGAGGACACCGGCGTCGGCATGCGTCCCGACGAGCTGGGCCGCATCTTCGAGCCCTTCGAGCAGGTGGGCGACGTGCAGCGCCGCAGCGGCGGCACCGGACTGGGCCTCACGATCACCCGCGCGCTGGTGAACGACATGGGCGGCCAGGTGCAGGTGAGCAGCGAGTTCGGCCGCGGCACGCGTTTCCGTGTGGAGCTGCCCTTGCCTCTCGCGCAGCCGGCGGAATCGGCTACCCGGAAGGTTCCCGGCGTCGCGCGCTACCAGGGGCCGCTGAAGCGGGTTCTGGTGGTCGACGACGCGGCAGTGAACCGCACGCTGATGTGGGACTTCCTCACGAACGCCGGATTCATGGTGGCGCTGGTCAGCGACGGCGGTGAACTGCTGGAGACCGCCAAGAGCTTCCGGCCGGACCTGATCCTCATCGACAGCGTGATGCCGTCTGTGGACGGCGTGGAAGCCACGCGCCGAGTGCGGCAGGATGCCGATCTGGGCGCGGTGCCGGTGATCGCGGTCTCGGCTTCGGCCAGCGCGGAGCACCGTGCCGCCTGCCTGCGGGCCGGCGCCAACGTGTTCGTGGCCAAGCCGGTGTCCCTGGAGGCGCTGCGGGCGCATATCGGAGAGCAGTTGGGCCTGCGATGGATCGAGCCGACCGCAGGCGCTGACTGACGCGATCGGTGATGCAAGGTGTGCGGTCAGGCCTTCGACGTGGCCAATTTTGCGGCGACTCCGCGCTTGCCGATGCCCCGCCGAGCTGCGATCGCAGTCAGGGCTGGCTCAAAGTGTGACTTGACCGAAAGGTTGCCGAGCGGTTAACCCATAGGTTGGCCGAAATCTGCCCTGCGCGAGTCGCTTCGGGGCAATTTTGGGGCGGCGCCGACCCCGTTTCGGCCGCCGCACCGACCATGTTGAAGCGAAGTTTGGCCGAGAATTTATCTTTCCAAATCAATGTCTTAGGCGCGCCGCCCCAACGTCGCATGCATAGCTTGGCCGAGAGTTGGCAAGTGCGGAGCCCGAATTCGTCGTCAGCGGACTGAAGGCCGTCAATCGAGAATTTGACGCCAGATCTGGACACGATCTATCGTTTCTACGTCGGCCATCCCGGTCGTCCAGCTCAGCACATCCGCTGGCTGAAATCGTAGGTTGCTCTCCGACCGCGTCGTCCAACCGCGCGTGAACCGCAACCGCTCCCTTGAGAGGACGCGTTATGCGCGCGCAGATCATCCCCCAAAAAGCCACGAAGGCCGTCCGGGAGAGCAAGAGCCGGCTGGAGCAGCGCATCGAGCGCCTCCTGCTTGAAATGAGTAACACGGTGACCAGCATCGGTGCGGACCAATGGCGGGATCAACTTGCACTTCTGCTTTCTCATCCCAAGCCCCCAAAGGGGCTGGAAATCTTCCATCAGGCTATGCGCGCCGCGATTGTCAGGCCACGGCGCGACGAGCAATTCGTTGACCGCGTACTGGAGGCGGTTGCTGCTTCCGAGCGATATCGTCGGCTTGACAACTACCTCGAGCCGATTCAGCTTGCACTCCTCTCCTTCGTGAGTAGCGTTTCGCGCAGGCCGAGCGTGATGATGTCGGCGGTTGGAAGGCTTATCAGACATTCGGGCGCAAAGCTCCCGCTCCAGATGTCTTGCTGGCCGTTGGAGCCTCACGTTCAACCGCGCCAAGTCGAGAAGAAATATGCGCGATATGCGCAGGTTGACGTCGCCGGCTCAGTGCAGCGAGCCGTCAATGTTCTGCTCGAGGAGCGCGCCACCGGCTCAGGAGCCTTCGCAACGTGGAGCTATGAGGACCGCCTGGCGGGACTAAAGGCGCTGTGGCTTGCGTACTCATATTGCAGCGTTGGCACCGCAAGCTCAGTTTGTCTGAAGGCGGAAGACTTGCGCAGCGACTTCGAGCGCTGTGGCGCTCCTCTCTGGAAGCAACTGAACGCGTTGATCGCAAAGTCCTCACGCACGAGCGGCGAACAGGCGGGACTGAACACGAGCGCAGATTTTGCGCGCCTGACCCTCTCGGTAGGTACCGCTCGTGATGAGGATCTGTGGGTGGCGGAAGATGATGAAGAACAGGTGCCTGAAGCTTCGCTGAGTGGCCTCACACATAGCCGGCATTACGACAATTTTCTGAAGACCGAGTGCGACTTTTCAAAGGTCAGCTGGATTTGCACCGCCAATACCCTGAGCGCGATTTCCAAGCCGATGCAGTCTCGCCTCCGCATCGTGCTGGTTCCGCAACCGCGGCGCGAAGATCTGCCCCGCGTTTGCGCTGGCGTGATCTCCGAGCTTGAGAAGCGTTGGGGGGTACCCACAGGAACCATTCCGTCGGTGGCGGAGCTCGCCTTCGATATGACGCGCCTCACCAGTGCGCGCCAAGCGCGTGCCGCGACTGAAGCGGTGGTGTCCTTGTGGGCGAGATCAGTGGTTCGCCACTGAAAGGTGCGGACGATGTGGCTCCGCCTTCAGCCGCCGCGCGAGCAGAGAATCTATAACTGACGAGGCAATTGTGACCACGAATTTTGAGCGATACCGGACTCTTCATTGGGGCGCGGCCATCTTGAGTCAGTTGCTTGCTGAACTGTGGATTCCGGTTATGTTGGCCAAACGTGCCGATGTCCTGCTGACGTCAGATCCTGAGCTGACGGGATCGGACCTTCGGCTGAGGAACGACATTCGGGCAGCTCTGCTTACACTTGCTTGATGTCGAAGACTCATGCCGGCCATCAGCCGTCGCTCGCGAACGACCGGTTTGGGTCTGGCTGTTTCAGGCTCTGCTGAGCATCGTGTGTCGTCTTGAGATGTCGTGAGTCGCGTTCGCACCGGTTGAACTTTGGCGGTCTTTCTTCCGCCATTGCCGCCGCATCGGAAGCACTTTCCGTGGGAGGAAAACCGGGATTGCGGACCCATACGCCAAGCCTACCGACGAAGTAGGTGTGATTCTCCTCAACCTCAATGTCATAAACTCTTGCTCGCTGGGGAGCGCCGAGATCGCCTTGGAAATACGTCTCCGCTGGGCCGATACTTGGTTTTGCACCACGCAGATCGACCAACCGTCCCGGAGTCTCGAGGTAGTTTTCTCCCGCCCATCCGAGCCCTGGTTGATCGGTTTCCCATAGTTCATAAATTTCGTATGCCATGACCTGGCGTCCGTCTTGCAGCAACAACATATGACCTTCTTCAAGATGATCGACCGCCGTCCAGCCGACATCTTGGACCCAGAACGGGTGGTTACCTGTACCGACTACTGTTTCGACTTTATCTAGCCAATACGGATGATTTTCGTCGGTGGCGATATCCTCCGGCAAATTATTGTCTTCTTCGCTAGGCAGCAGCGAATATGAGATTTTGGAAACCTCTTTGTTATCGAACACAAATGTATTGATGACCCGCTTATAGGAAATTTCTCCCTTCGTATCAGGTTGCGACAGGACCCAATCGCCGACGCGCAATTCCTCGATGGACACCGGGCCGTCCTTGGTGTGGACAAGCGTTCCCGCTACAAAGCACCCGCCCTTGCTGCCGACGCCTCTCAGGTTCTTGCATTCCCTGGATGCCGCCTTGACGGTGTCTTGGTACAAGACGTCAGCGGACACGCCTTCTCCGGCAGCAACCTGATCCAAGGTCTCATCGAAACTCAATGTCCCATCAGTGAAATTCAATTGGGTTGCGGATTGCTGATTGACCATGTCTGTCGGCGCCGATTAAATTTTGACGCAGGGACGGCGCCCGCAGCGTCGCCCCCGGCTTTGGATAACTCTACCTCCATTCGCTCGTTTTCGTCCGCGTTGAGCACCTCTCTGGCGCGGGCGGGTCGCTCGGAGGGCGGAGCCCACAGGGTGATGTCCCGAGCCATGGTGTAGGTCACTTACCCGAACAGGCTGAGATTCACATGCTCAGCGTGCCACTGCGGGCAGCCGAGTCGGGGCAGTATCGCTGACGGTCTGCAAGCCCTCAAGCTGCATGTACCGCCCGTCGACGGCTTCAAACCGTCCTTCGCTAAAGGCTGGTTTCCCGTGATCTACTTGGCAAGCAGCAGGTCGGCACTCAGCAATACACGAGCGTACTCGCCACTCAAATTGGCCAATGCCACACGGTGTATGTCTTCGGCGGAACGCGGGTTGCCATCGAGGTCGGGGCGGTCATAGGTGTAGCAACCCTCAATGTGAAGAAAGGCACCTACGACGGGTCGGGCCATGCCATGGCCACCCGCAAGGGCAAGGGCAAGCTCCAGTTTCTCGATCCCAACCTTGGGATCATGGAATTCGACAACTCGCTGGAGTTCTTCAACTGGCTGCCGCAGTACCTCGACATGAACTACAAGGGGTTGCTAACGCAGCAGGCTCAGGTCAAGCGTTTCTAACCAGCAGGCGCATTGGCGCACTCGCGACGCGACTGAGCGTCTGCTTCAAGCTCCATACCGGCCTCTGGCAAGCCGCGGTCGCATGCCTGCACCCGCTGCATTGGAGCCGGTCGCCAGTTGTCCGGAGGGGCGGCCCGAGCGACCCGTGGTGACGCACCCTCGCCAAGTCTGACGCGATATCTGCGGCGCAAACATGGCTGCGCTGAGCGACCGGTCTGGAGCGGCTTCGCGACGTTCGAGACGCATGCCGACGCAGCCTCGAGTCGACGAGAACCGAATGACCGCTGCTGGTGTCCGCGAACTCACGCTCTCGAAAGCATAGCCGACGACGGTCGCTAGCAGCGACCAGAACGAGGCCGACCCAGAGGCGACCTTCGACCCGCCAGACTGGTCGCGGTAAAGCCGCCATTCAGCAGCCGTTTGCGATCGACAGGTCATGAGCCGCGTGCAGCCTCTCGGCAATCATGCCGGGATCGGAGCGGCGTGCTGCGCGCTTTCGCGTGGGTGAACATCGCCCAAGACGTCCAGGGGATTCCGGGGGCCACGCCTTGCTGGGTCAAGACTTGATCCCAGCGATGTGCGATCATCACGTCGTGACATCCAACGGCCGCCTTCACCAGCAAACGTCCCCCTCTGCGGGCCGCACGCTGTGCCGTGCGTCGATTGCTCCCGCCGCCGTCTCGATTCGAATTCTCCAGGACCGTTGAGCTGCGGCTTCTCGCCGGTGCCCGACGGTCCCTTCGCATGCTGCGGCGCTGCCAATGCGCCATCCCATGAGTTGATCGACGGAGAGCTTCAATGTTTCAAGTTCGTCAGGGCGCCGAGTCGCCATACCCCCTGCTTCAGGATATCGAAGGTGCCGCTGGGCGCCTGGCCGGCAAAGTATTGCAGACACCGGTGTGGCGCTGGCAAACAGGCATCGCCAGCCAGTTGAGTCCGCAGACCGAGGTCTGGCTGAAGCTGGAACTGTTCCAGCGCACCGGCAGCTTCAAGCTTCGTGGCGCGCTGAACTGCATTCAGGCGCTCGATGACGCGGCCCTTGCTCGCGGCGTGGTGACGGCGAGCGCGGGCAACCACGCAGTGGCGGTGGCCTACGCGGCGCGCACTGCCGGCACCACCGCCAAGCTCGCCATCCCGCGCCACGCTAGCCCGGTGCGCGTGGCGGCCTGCCGTGACCAAGGGGCCGAACTCTTGTTCACCGACACCATCCACCAGGCGTTCGCACTGGCGCAGCAGCTGGTGGCCGACGAGGGTCGCAGCATGGTCCATCCCTTCGACGGACCGCTTACCGCGGAAGGCACGGCGACCATTGGCCTTGAGCTGATGCACCAAGTGCAGGAGCTCGACGCCGTGATCGTGCCGGTGGGCGGCGGCGGGCTGTGCGGTGGCATCGCTTCGGCGGTGAAGCAGATCAATCCGAGCATCCAGGTCTTCGGTGTGGAACCCTACGGTGCAGATGCCATGCACCGCAGCTTCCAGGCCGGTCGGCCGCAGGTGCTCGAACACGTGGACACCGTGGCCGACAGCCTGGGCGCCCCGTATGCGCTGGACTACAGCTACGGCGTGTGCCGGCGCTTCGTGGACGAGATTGTTCGTGTGAAGGACGATGAGATGGTTGCGTCCATGCACCACCTGTTTCGTGACATGAAATTGGTCGCGGAGCCAGCGGCCGCCGCGGCCACTGCGGCTTTGCTGGGGCCAGTACGCGAGCGGCTCGATGGAATGCGCGTGGCGCTGATCGTGTGCGGATCCAACATCGACAATGCCCGCTTCAGCGAACTGCTGGCAGGCTACGTCCAGTAGACCGGTGCGTTCTTCGCGGCGGGACTCCGCATAGCAGCCGCTCGCCACTGACCGGTTGTGGCCGACATGCGTCTTCGACACAGACGGCCTGTCCGTCGGATGGGTCGTCAACCGGCGGCCGACTGCTTTGCGCAGCATCGACAACCGTGGCTCCCTGCTAATCTGCACCTGAGGTCGACCCGTTGCTGCCCTACTCCAGCGTGGTGAGGCGCCCGAATCCTGACGGTCGAGTCGTCGGCAAGCGAACGCATAATCTCCTGAAAGTTGCACTCAATGGTTGATCGGAGGAGGACTGCGATGAGTTTCGTCGGAATTTCCAGAGAGGGAATTTACCCTCGCTTTCCGAAACTGAAGACCTACCAGAAGAACCTCAGGCCGCCGCCTAAGGCTTGGAACGTCGAGCGCCTGGCAGCGCTGAAACGATTTTCCAAAGAAGGCCCTTTCTACCTATCGCGCGAGGCCAAGCGTCCATTTGGACCCGGTCTCGCGAGCACCTTCCTCTTGTCGGTAGGCTTAGACAAAGCATGTGATGCTATTCAAGCGGCGCTGCGCGGGGAGGACGACTGGTTCGAGCCCTGGCGGCAATGGGTGAGCTATGCCTACTGGTCCCACCGCGTATCGACGGTTTGGAATGTTCATGGGCGGCCGCAGGTCTTGAATAGTGCCGGAGTTCCCTATGCTGAACGGTATGCCAGCCTGTTCCTTGCCCGTATTGGCGCGACGATAGGCAACTGTCTCAGTCTCGGCTGGACGGAATTCGCCATCAGTCTCACCGAGTCCACCAACGCATCATTGCGCACGGGCACTGTTGTCGATGGCGGGCACTGGGGCAGCAGGCGCACCCAGCACTTCATGCTCCGGTTGGTGGGCGATTGGCAAGGCTGGCCACCGCGCCAACCAACGAAGTCGAAGGACAGCAAGATCGCGTTCGATGAGCCACTCTTCAATGCCTTGGCCGAAAACTGGCGAACAACAGACCTCGCCGCAATTGAATTTCTACTACTGGCCGCCTGCGATCGACATACCCAGCAATCGCGCACCGACAGCGGGAACAAGTTCTGCGATATGCGCGACCTTGAACACTATTTCGATCCCTTCGAGGTGCTGAGCGTTTTGCGCCTGCGCGAGCTCAATGGATTGGAAAATCCAAGCATCGATCATCTGCTGACCGCAAGCCAGTTGGGCCGGCTGCAGCCGGTCAGTCAACCATATCACGACGAGTTGCTAGACGGCCTGCTCAGGCATGGAAAGCAGGCGTGGTTTCCAGAGTTGTGACATTCATCGCCTACACCTCGACATGCCGGAGCAATTAGCTCACCCGATTGCCGACATCGGTGACCGACGGCTCCTGGCTCGCGGGCCGCCGTTCGACATGCGTCATGTCTTTTGCATGTACTCAGCGAACTTCTCGATGTAATCATCAAGATTTTCCTCGAGCATGGCGCGGTACTGCTCAACGAAATACTCCAACGTCTCCTGACGGTCGGCCTTCATGCTTGCCCCGTCGTCGGCCCAACATGCGGCAGTCCAGGCCTGAAACCGCGCACTGCTATACATCAATGAAGCGCTGACCTTTCCTCGACCCACGTCCGTGCAATGCTCATTGGCAAGCCGAATGTGGCTGTCTGCGCGGTCAAAGAATGTTGGGTCTTCTTTCAGATCGGCGCCCATTGGAGGTCTCTTGAATAGTTGAGCGGGGGTGGCGCAAAAGACTGATGATCGCAGACTGCCGTGAAGCCGACGTCAGCCGACGTCAGCCGATGTCAGCCGACGTCAGCCGGCGTCCGCTGTTGGCCGAACAGTGCCCTCAGCGTCAGAAGTTACTCGAGCAGACGAATGGCGCCCAAGCACAGCGCCAGCACAAGAAGTCCGCATACCAAGACCCATCGTTCGCGAGCCCCGGCAGCCTTGTCGCGCGCCTCGTCCATTAACCGCACCGGTGACTCGGTCGATTGACCCAGACGTCGATGCAAATTCGATTCGATTTGAGCCTTCAGGCTGCCGTAGTCTTGCAGTAGGCCGCTGAAGCGCAAACGCTGGCCGTCTTTCAGGTAAACCAGCAACTCCTTGCTCTGACGCGGCGCAGCCGCCAGATCGACAACCTCGTCGAAGTCGATCGCCCTCTCCCGAATCGAGCGGATGGCGATTCGGTCTCTGGTGATGACCACGCGATAGCGGAAGAAGTAGCTCGCAGCCAGGCTTGCCGCAATCCAGAAGGGAGAGAGGAGCCAGAAGACGCCGGTCACGCTCCCGTCCCTGGGACTGGCCATCCCTGGAAGGAAAGCGGCGCTCGCGAACAGAGCACCGCACAGCGCCATCATGTAGCCTAGAAACGTCGGGAATTGGTAGACGTCCGCGTCGTTTAGGGCCAGATGCCTCGAGCGAGCGCAGAGCGCGACGATCACGGTGAGCGAGACGCTCGTGAGAATCGGCGTGAGAAATGCAAGACCGAAACTGGTTGTCATGTGCGTCTAGCCTACCTGATACCGGACGTTCGCGGCCGGCTGGTATTGGCCGCCTGCTGGCCAAAGGCGGGTGTACTGATCGCAACGCTGCCGACCCAAGGCGGAATCCGGGATCGCGCGTGACAATACCGCAGAGCGGTCATTGGATGCGAGCGGGCTCAGCCCAGCTTGCAGGCGACGATGCGGCCAGGCTTGCCCTCCCCATCGCGCAGGCTCAGTTGCTGCCAGCCTGCCCAACTGCTTCGCGGCGTGACCGGAACCATTCGAGCGACAAGCATTCGTCGCGGAGCTTGCCGTTGAAGCTCTCGTCGGCACCTTTTGTCATGGCTTGTCAGGGTCACTCAAGGCCGTGGCGATGCCAGACCGGGCGATCCATTCGAGGATGCCGTTCCCGATCGCGAGGCGATCGGCCGCATCCGATGGCAAATCTGACCTGCGTGAGACCTGCACTGGTGCAACAGCATGGGACTTCTGCCGCTGGCTGTTCGAGCTGGTGACAACTGTCATCCGAGGCCGTGACACTCTGCACTGTCCGGTCGAGCGCCGACTAGTGGGCTGTAACGATTGATTCGGGAGTGATGCGTCGGGCGATGTCGAAGTACTTCCACTTCACCGGCTTGGGCTGCTTGTTGTAATGACGGATGTAGCGCATCAACTTCCGTTTGAGGT
>JABCYW010000051.1 GCA_013289985.1 Betaproteobacteria bacterium
GCGGTTCGCCCGTGCGTGCTCAGCCCGCCAGCCCGGCGTAGACGTTCTGCACGTCGTCGTTCTCGTCGATGGCCGCCAGGAAGGCGAACACCTCGTCCAGCGCCTCGGTGCTGAGCGTGGACGGGTCGACCGGGTTCTTGGCCTTCCAGCCCAGCTTGGCGGAGAGCACCGTGAAGCCGTGGTCGGGCAGTGCCTTGCTCACGACGTCGACATCGGCCGCGTCGGTGATGAACAGCGTGGTGCCTTCCTGGTCGCCGGACTCCAGATCCTGCGCGCCGGCCTCGATGGCGGCGTTCTCGGGGTCGGCGCCCGGCGTGGCCGGCTCGGCCTCGACGAGACCGACGTGGTCGTAGTCCCACGTGACCGAGCCCGGCGTGCCGAGCTGGCCCTTGCGGAACAGGCCGCGCACTTCCGAGGCGGTGCGGTTGACGTTGTCGGTGAGGCATTCGACGACCACCGGCACGCGATGCGGCGCGAAGCCTTCGTAGACGACGCTGGTGTAGTTGATCGTCTCACCGGTGAGGCCGGCGCCCTTCTTGATGGCGCGCTCCAGCGTGTCGCGCGGCATCGAGACCTTGCGCGCCTGTTCGACCACCATGCGCAGCTTGGCGTTGTCCTTCGGGTCGGCGCCGCTGCGCGCGGCGATCATGATGTCCTTGACCAGCTTGCCGAACAGCTTGCCCTTGGCATCGGCGGCCAGCGCCTTGCCCTTTTCTTTCCATTGCGCGCCCATGGCGTCGTCTCCGTCAGATTGGTGCCCAGCCCGAAGTGTCGCAGGTAAGCGGGTGACTCAGCCCGCGTACGGCTCGGTGCGCGCGATCAGCCAGGCCCTGGCGTCGCCTTCGACCAGCGGCAGCAGGCGCTCGCGCACGGTGGCGTGGTACGCGTTGAGCCAGGCGACGTCGGTGGCGCTGAGCATGCCCGGCTCGATGCAGCGGGTGTCGATGGGGCACAGCGTGAGGGTCTCGAACTCGAGGAAGTCGCCGAACTCGGTGGCGCCGATGGCGACGTTGGCCACGAGGTTCTCGATGCGGATGCCCCACTGGCCGGGGCGGTACAGCCCGGGCTCGATGGACGTGATCATGCCGGGCTCCATGGCGTGGGCCGCCTCGGTCATGGCCTTGCTGATGCTCTGCGGGCCCTCGTGCACGTTGAGGAAGTAGCCCACGCCGTGGCCGGTGCCGTGGCCGTAGTCCAGCCTGGCGGCCCACAGCGGGGCGCGGGCCAGGGCGTCGAGCATGGGCGACAGCGTGCCGCGCGGGAAGCGCGCCTGGCTCAGCGCCAGCGTGCCCTGCAGCACGCGGGTGTAGTCCTGGCGCTGCTGGGCGGTGATGTTGCCCACGGGCCAGACGCGCGTGATGTCGGTGGTGCCGCCCAGGTACTGGCCGCCGGAGTCGATCAGCAGCAGGCCGTCGCCCGAGAGGGTGGCGTGCGACTCGGGCGTGGCGCGGTAGTGCGGCATCGCGCCGTTGGCGTTCCAGCCGGCGATGACGGGGAAGCTCAGGCCGATGAAGCCCGGGCGCTTGCGGCGCTCGCCCGACAGCTTCTCGTCGATGGTGATCTCGGTGACGGGGCCGAACGGGCGATGGGGCGCCGTGGCCTGGTCGAACCAGGCGTAGAAGGCGCACATCGCGGCGCCGTCCTGCGCCATGGCCTCGCGCACGAACGCGAGTTCCTCGGCGGTCTTGCGGCTCTTGGCCAGCGTGCTCGGGTTCATGGACTCGATCACGCGCACGCCCTCGGCCACCTGTTCGCGGAAGCCCAGCGTGATGCGGCGCGGGTCGACCAGCAGCACCGCCTCGCGCGGCAGCGCGGCCAGCGCGGCGCCCGCGCCGGTGTAGTCGGCCAGCGCGACGCCGTCGGCGGCCAGCGCGGCCTGCAGCGCGGCGTCGATCTTGCCGGCGCCCACGAACAGCGTGGCGGAGTCGGCCGCGATCAGCAGGTGGGCCAGGAAGACGGGGTTGTAGTCGACGTCGGCGCCGCGCAGGTTGGTGATCCAGGCGATGTCGTCCACCGTGGACACGAAGTGGTGCGTGGCGCCCAGCGCGGCCATCGCGGCGCGCACCTGGGCCAGCTTGGCGGCGCGCGGCAGCGGCGCGTGCGGCGCGGCGTGCTCGTAGACGCGCGCCCGGGGCAGGGCGGCGCGGTCGTCCCACGCAGGGTCCAGCACGTCGGTGTCGGTCTTGAGCGCGATGCCGGCGGCGGCCAGGCGGCCCCGCAGCTGCTGCGAGGCGGCCAGGCCCAGCACGTCGCCGTCGACGGCCACGACGCCGCCCCTGGGCACCTCGGCGGCGAGCCAGTCGAGGTGGTGCACGGCCGCGCCGGTGGGGATCTTCACGAGCGCGATGCCGCTGCCCCGCAGCTCGGACTCGGCCTGCGCCCAGTAGCGGCTGTCGGCGAACAGCGCGGCCTGGTCGGTGGTGACCGCCAACGTGGCCATGGAACCGGTGAAGCCGGAAAAGTGCTGGCGGCCCTGCCAGCGGCCGGGCAGGTACTCGGACAGGTGCGGGTCGCTCGACGGCACCAGGACGGCGTCGACTCCCTTCGCGTGCATGACCTCGCGCAGTCGGGCGATGCGGGCGCGGGCGGGAGAGGTGCGGGTGTCCATGGAGTGTCTTTCGCGGTGGGCGGCCGGGTGGGCCGCGGCCTGGCGGGGGAGGACGCGCCGCGCCGCCCGGGTGGGGCGTCACGGCGGCGTCACGGAATCGAGGTGCGATTTTAGGCGCTTCGTCCCGGCGATACCGGGCGTTGTGGCACCCGGAAACCGAGGTTTTCGCACCCCGCGGGGCGACGGCCCCAGCGCGGCTACTTGCGCGCCTCCAGCACCAGGTTGAATGGCGTCTCGGTGGCGCGGCGGAAGCGCGCGAAGCCGGCCTCGGCGAAGACATGGCCCAGCCGGCGCTCGCCGGCCTGCGCCCCCAGTCCGAGCTTGACCTTCTGCGACAGCGAATTGGGCGTGCAGAGGCAGGTCGAGGCCGCGTAGAACAGCCGGCCCACCGGATTGAGGTTGTCGTCGAGCTCGTCGTTGGCGAACGGCTCGACCAGCAGCACGGTGCCGCCCGGCTTCAGCGCCTCGTAGGCGCGCTGCGCCGCGCCCACCGGATCGCCCATGTCGTGCAGGCAGTCGAAGAAGCAGACGAGGTCGAAGTCGCCGCCCTGGAAGTCCTGCGCCGTCGCCTGGGTGAACTGCACGCGGTCGCCCACGCCGGCCTCGGCGGCGCGCTGGCGCGCGGTCGCGATGGAGCGGTCGTGGAAGTCGAAGCCGTGGAACGTCGACTTGGGGAAGGCCTGGGCCATGATCACCGAGGAGGCGCCGTGGCCGCAGCCGATGTCGGCCACCTTGGCCCCCTCCTGCAGCCGCGGCACCACGCCGTCGAGCGCCGGCAGCCACTCGGCGACCAGGTGGGCGCGATAGCCGGGGCGGAAGAAGCGCTCGGTGCCGGTGAACAGGCACGGATGATGGTCGGCCCACGACAGCGCGCCGTCGCCGCGCATCGCGGCCACCAGCTTGTCCTTGTCGAGGTACATGCTGGCGAGCACGCCCGCGCCACCCGCGACGTAGACCGGCGAATCCTCGACCGCGAGCGCCATCGCCTGCTCCTCGGGTAGCCGGAACCGCCCCTGGTCGTGCTCCACGTAGCCGCTGGCCGCCTGCGCGCTGAGCCACTCACGCACGAGCCGGGCATTGCAGCCGGTGCGCTCCGCGAGCTGCTCCGGCGTCACCGGCTTGCCGTCGGCCAGCGCGCGGTACAACCCCAGTTCATCGCCGAGGATCACGTTGGCCATGATCGCCGCGCCGCCCATGTCGACGACCAGCTTGCCCATGAATTCCTGAAGTTTGGCTTCGTCCATTTCGCATGCCCCTCGCGCGGGCCGCAGGACACGCACGACGAGGGCGGCCCGCTGTCCTCCCGGTGCACGCACCGCTCGGTGCGAGCTGGAATATTCGGCCGAGCTTCCCGGCAGGTCAACGCACGGATGCCGCATCCCCCCAACTCGATGGCCGCCGTCGCCGCGAGGCGACCGACGCTTCAGGCCAGCGCGCGCAACACCGCCCGCACCGGACTCGCGTCGGCGCTCGTCAGCTTCAATGGCAGCGCGATGAGCTCGTAGTCGCCCTCGGGCACGTCGTCCAGCACCAGGTTCTCCAGCACGCGCAGGTCGCGCCGGCGCAGCACCTGGTGGCTGTCCAGCGTCTTGCTGGCCGCCGGATCGACGCTGGCGGTGTCGATGCCCACCAGCCGCACGCCGAGGTCGGCCAGCGCCTCCACCGTCGCCGGCGCGAACGCGGCGCAGTCAGGGTCGAACCTGTCGAGCGGCGCCGTCGCGTAGGTGCGCACCAGCACGCGCGCGGGCAGGGGCGCGCCGGCGGGCGGCAGCGCGTGCGCGAGGTGGGCCATCTCCACCAGCGGGCCGGTGCCGATGGCGTGGATCACGCGGCACGGGCCCAGGAACGGCTCGAGCGCGACCGTGCCGATGGGAGCCGCGCCGGCCTCGTAGTGCAGCGGCGCGTCGGCGTGCGCGCCGGTGTGCGGCGACAGCGTGATGGCGCTCACGTTGACCGGGCAGCCCGGGCCGATGGTGGCGCCCCAGACCTGGCGGTACTCGGTGTCGCCCGGGAAGACGGGCGAGCGGGCGTCCACAGGCGGGGAGATGTCCCAGAGCTTTTGCATGGCCGCGGGCTATTGGTACTGCGACGTCTCGGCGACGGGCTTCTTCGCCTCGCCGTCGCCCTCCACCGGCGCGGTGGCGCGCACCACGGTGACGGTGCACAGCGATTCCGCCACGACGGTGGACGACACGCTGCCCAGGTAGCGGCGCAGCAGCGAGTTGCCGCGCGCGCCCATCACGATGTGGTCGACCTGGTTGCGGCGCGCGAAGTCCACCAGCGCGTCGGCCGGATCGGGGGCCTCCAGCACGTGGAAGGTGAGCCGGCCGTCCTCGAGGTTGAGCGACTTGCTGATGGGCCGGGCCCAGTGCTTGAGGCTCACCAGCTGCTTCACGTGCAGGCTCTTGCCGGTGTGGTCGGTGAGCGCGTCGGTGCCGATGCGGGCGATGCGCATCACGCTGACGCAGGCCAGGCGCGCGCCGGGCTCGGTGAGCACGATGCGGCGCACGGTCTCGCGCAACTGCTCGAGCAGGTCGGGCGACGCGTGGTCCACGTCGACGGCGGCCATCACGATGCTGCTGCGGTTGAGCACCTCGGTGGCGCTGGGCGCGGCCTCCTGCGGCTCGGCGCCGAGCGCGAAGAACCAGCGCTTCAGGCGCGTCCACTGGCTCGAGCGCACCATGCGTTCGGCGCGCCGCGTGAGCACGACCTGGTCGGGCTCCTGCAGGTCCAGCGCGAGCTGCGCGGCGGTCTGGTAGCGCTTGTCGGGCTGCACCTCGAGGCACTTGAGGATCACCTCCTGCAGCCAGGGCGGGCAGTCGGGACGCAGCGCGCGCGGTGGGATCGGGTCGATCCACAGCCGCTTGCGCAGCCCGCGCACCGACGTGGGCGCGCCGAACGGGCGCTCGCCGGTGGTGAAGTGGTACAGCATCACGCCCAGCGCGAACAGGTCGGAGCGCGGGTCGTTGCGGATGAACTGCACCTGCTCGGGCGACATGTAGGGCCCGGTGCCCATGGGCAGCGAGAATTCCTCTTCCAGCAGGTCGGGCAGGTGCTCGTGGCGCGACAGGCCGTAGTCCACCAGCACGGCCGCGCCGTCGGGGCGGAACATGATGTTGCTGGGCTTCACGTCGAGGTGCACCACGTGCTGGCGGTGCAGGTCGTGCAGCGCGGTGGCCACGCGGATGCCGATCTCGGCCACCTCGTCGAGCGCCAGCGGCGCCTCGGCCAGGCGCGGGCGCAGCGTGTCGCCCGCGATGTGCTCCATCACGATGAAGGGCTGGCGCGTGAAGTCGCCGCGCGCCACGTAGTGCGGCACGTGCTGGCCCGTGAGGGCCGGCATGATCATCTGCTCCACCTCGTAGCCGACGATGGTGGCCGGATCCTCGCCGCCCTTGATGCGCGGCACCTTCATGATCAGCGGCGGCTCGCCGGCCACCGGCGCGGGATTGCCCTCCGCATCCACGCGGCTGACGCGCCACATGGCGGCCATGCCGCCCTGGTGCAGGCGCTTCTCCAGCAGGAAGCCGTCGACGACGGCGCCCTTTTCCAGCGGCGGCGCCAGGCCGCCGACGTCGTACCAGTCGGCGCCACGGCGCGAGCCGCCGCCGCCGCCCGAATTGAACGCGCCGCTCGATCGCACGGTGCCGGACTTGACCGACTTCGACGCTGGCTTGCCGGGCTTGTTGACCATCACACCCCCTCCGCGAGACGTGCCGCCAGCCGCTCGGGCAGGCCCGCGGCGCGGATCTTGGCTGCGGCGCTCTCGTGGTCGTAGGGTACACGGTGATACGTGATCCGTTGGGCCCCCGGTTCGAACATCGCGTAGCAGGCGGCGGGATTGCCGTCGCGCGGCTGGCCGGCGGACCCGGGAATGACCAGCCACTGGCGATAGCCGGGCAGCGGGATCGGCACCTCGGGCGTGGGCGTGAAGTCGCCCGCCTTGCCGGTGGCGCCCAGGTGGTACAGGCGCGGCTCGTGCACGTGGCCGCAGAAGGTGTAGTGGCAGGTGGTGGCGTGGATGGAGCGCACGGCGTCGGCGCGGCCCTGCACGTACTCCCACTGGCTGGGCGCGAACGCGTTGGCGTGCACGTAGAGGCGATCTTCGCGCTGCACCTGGAACGGCAGCGAGGCGAGGAAGTCGAGCTGGCCGGGATCGAGCTGTGCGCGGGTCCAGTCGATGACCATGCGGGCCTCGGTGCGCATCTGCGGCGTGCTGCCGATGACGGCGGCCTCGTCGTGGTTGCCGCACACCGCGGCGGCGCCGGCCTCCACCATCTCGCGCACCTGGTCGACCACCCAGGCGGGATCGGCGCCATATCCGACGAAATCGCCCAGGAACGCCCACTCCGTGGCGCCCTGCGCACGGGCGTGGGCGAAGACGGCCTCGACGGCTTCCCGGTTGGCATGCAGGTCGGTCACGACCGCGATCTTGGTCATCTGTTCTTCAGGTCTCGAGGGCCGGGCGGCAAGCAGATGCCCATTCTGGCAGGCATGTTGCCAGCACTCCCTGACAGCCTCCGTACGGGAATACGCAAGCCCCACCCGGCCGAAGGGCGTCGCAGGAAACCCGCATCCGGTAACGTGTTGGCTTCGAGGCGAAGTCATTCACGGCGAGAATCCCGGGCTACGGGCGCCACCGCGCCTGCATCACCTTCGGCCACGAGAGGATCCATGTCCCGACATCCGCAGCTCAATCCGTTGGCCGCCGCGCTCGTCGCGGCCCTGCTCGTCGCCGCCGTGCCCGCCTCGGCCAAGGCGCCGGCCGTCTCCGGTGTGGTGCGAGGCGTCGGTGGCAAGGTCTACGCGCACGCCAAGGTCTGCATCGACCGCAACGGCAACGCGCGCTGCGATTCCAACGAGCCGGCGGTGTTTTCGGGCGCGGACGGCGGGTTCAGGCTGGCCGGCAGCGGCGCGCTCGTCGCGGAAGTCGGCAAGGGCGCGTTCCTGGTCGACGCGGCGGCGCACACGAAGGTGGCCGTGAAACGGGCGCTCGTGCTGAGAAGCCCCCAGGGCGTCGACGCGGGGGCGGTGGCGGTCGGGCCGCTGTCCACCGAGTTGCAGGCCCTCATCGACGCGTCCGGCGGCGCGACCGCGCTGGCCGCCGCCGACGGGCAACTGAGGGCGCGGCTGGGCGTGTCCGATCCCGTCGTGGATGGCGGTTCGCCGGACAAGGACGGCGCCACGCTGGTGGCCGAACAGGAGGCCGTGATCGACCGCATCGCCGCCGCCGTCGCCGACACCGGCCGCAAGGACGACCTCGCCGCCGCGCTCGCCAGCCGGCTCGCGCTCGACCGCATCACCAATGTCGTCGTGATCTACGCCGAGAACCGCAGCTTCAACAACCTGTTCGCCAGCTTCCCCGGCGCCACGGGCGTGCCCGCCGCCGGCCCGGGCCGCAAGAAGGCCCCTGGCTACGCGCCGCAGCGCGATCGCGACGGCAGCGTGCTGCCCAAGCTGCCGCCGGCCTGGGGCGGCCTCACCGCGGCCGGCCAGCCCGTCACGGTCACGCAGGCCCAGACCACCAACGTGCTGCCCAACGCGCCGTTCCAGGTCGACTCGCCCACGCCCGCCTGGGGCACGCCGGTGCTCGCCAACACCATCATCACGCGCGACCTGTACCACCGGTTCTACGAGAACCAGATGCAGATCGACGGCGGCCTCAACGACAAGTTCGCCGCCTGGGGCGACTCCGGCGGCCTGGTGATGGGCTACTACGACGGCAGCCGCACGGCGATGTGGAAGGTGGCGCGCGACTACACGCTGGCCGACCGCTTCTTCCAGGGCGCGTTCGGCGGCTCGTACCTGAACCACCAGTACCTCGTGTGCGCCTGCGTGCCGGTTTATCCGGACGCCGACGCGAGCCCGGCCCATCCATCCATCACCGTGCTGCGCACCGACGCCGACGGCAAGTTCACGCCGGACCTCGCGCTGGCCGACAACTCTCCGGCGTCGGCGCTCGCCGGCCCGCCGGTGTTCAGGAAGAGCGGCAACCTCACGCCCAAGGACTACTTCGGCGACGGCAGCTTCCACAGCGTCAACACGATGCAGCCGCCGTACCAGCCCAGCTACAACCCGCCCACGCCCGACGACGCCACGGGCCTGTACGCCACGCCGCTGGAGCCCACCACGCTGCCGCCGCAGACGCAGGCGACCATCGGCGACCTGCTCACCGGCAAGGGTGTGGCGTGGACATGGTATTCGGGTGGCTGGAACGCCGCGGCGGCCGACCGCACAAAGGTCTACGACGGCGATTCGGGCAACTTCCAGTCGCACCACCAGCCGTTCAACTACTACGCGGCCTTCGACCCGAAGACGCATGCCGCCGACCGCGCCGCGCACCTGAAGGACTACGACGACCTCGTGGCCGCGGCCGCCGCCGGCACGCTGCCGCCGGTGGCGTTCTACAAGCCCGTCGGCAAGGACAACGAGCACCCCGGCTACGCGAGCGTGGCCGAGGGCGACGCCCACATCGCCGACCTGGTGGCCAGGCTGCAGGCGAGCCCGCAGTGGGCCCACATGCTGGTGGTGGTGACCTACGACGAGAACGGCGGCCAGTGGGACGAGGTGGCCCCGCCGAAGGGCGACCTCGTCGGCCCGGGCACGCGCATCCCCGCGATCATCATCTCGCCGTTCGCGCGCCGCGGCGCCGTCGACCACACGCCCTACGACACCGCCTCCATCCTGCGCTTCATCACGCACCGCTGGTCGCTGCCGGTGCTGCCCGGCATCCAGCTGCGCGACTCGTCGCTGCAGGCGCACGGACTGCCGCCGATGGGCGACCTCACCGCCGCGCTGGAGTTGCGCGCCCGCTGATGCGACCCGCGCGAGCGCTGGTGCGCGGCGCCGTTGCGGCGCTCGCGCTGTCGACGGCGTTCGCTGGCGCCGCCGAGCCCGGGCCGCGCGCGTACGGCGATCGCCCGAGCGTCGCGCAGCTCACCGCGCTGGGCCGCGCCATGTTCAACGACCCCGGCCTGTCGGCCGGCGGCCGGCTGGCGTGCGCGAGCTGCCACGACCCCGCGACGGCGTTCGGTCCGAACGCGCACACGCCCAGCCCGTTCGCCGACGCCGACCCCGGGCACGCGGGCACGCGCGCGATCCCCTCGCTGCGGTACGCGCAGTTCGCCGGCCGCTTCACCGAGCACACGGTCGACGACGAGGAGACCCACGGCGCGGATGGCGGCCCCACCGGCGGCTTCACCTGGGACGGGCGCGCGGACACCGCGCGCGAGCAGGCGCGCATCCCGCTGTTCGATGCGCGGGAGATGGGCAACGCCGACGAGGCCGCCTTGGCGCGGCGGGTGGCCGCGGCGCCGTACGCGGCGCGGTTCCGCCAGGCCTTCAGCCCGCCCGGCTGCGACGTGTTCGGCGACGCGAAGCAGGTGGTGGCGTGGGTGGCGCTGGCCTTCGAGGTCTACGAGCAGGCGCCGGAGTTCGCGCCCTTCGACAGCCGCTACGACCGCTTCCTGGCCGGCCGCGCGACGCTGTCGCCGGCCGAGCGGCGCGGGCTGGCGCTGTACCGCGACGCGGCCAAGGGCAACTGCGAGACCTGCCATCCGAGCCGGCGCAGTTCCAGCGGGCGCGCGCCGCTGTTCACCGACGCGGGCTTCATCGCCGTGGGAGCGCCGCGGCGCGCCGATCTGCCGCCGCTGGACCCGTCGTTGCGGTCGCCGGTGGCGTCGCGGGCCCGCGGCGCCGAAGTCGACCTGGGGCTGTGCCGCGCGGGCCGCACGGGCCTCGCCGACGACCCGAGCTTCTGCGGCCGCTTTCGCACGCCCACGCTGCGCAACGTGGCGCTGCGCGCGAGCTTCTTCCACAACGGCTCGGTGCATTCGCTGCGCGACGCCGTGGCGTTCTACGCGACGCGCGACACCGATCCCGCGCGCTGGTATCCGCGGCGCGCGGACGGCGGCGTGCACGCCTACGACGACCTGCCGCCCGGGAGCGTGCCCTACGTCGATCGCGAGGTGCCGTTCGAGCCGCTGCCCGACGGCCGTCCGCGGCTGGACGACGCCGAGATCGACGACCTCGTCGCCTTCCTGCGGACGCTGACCGACGCGGACGCCGCGCCGGCCGCGGCCCGCTGAACGCTCAGTTCTCCGACGAGGTCTTGATCGCGCTGGACGCGCCCACCGCCACGAACTTGCCGTTGCCGTAGGTCACGCCGTCGAGCGCGGCGGCGCCGGCCTCGTTGCGCGCCGTCCAGGTGATGCCGTCGGGGCTCGTCTCGATGCCGTTGTCGCCCACGACCACGATCAGCCCGAACGGCGACGCGCCGACCGCGCGCAACGCGCCCGAGATCTGCGAGGCCGGGGGCGTCGTCCAGGTCGAACCGTTGACGCTCGTCGTGATGATGCCGTTGTCGCCCACCGCCACGAACATGCTGCCGGTCCAGGCGACGCCGTGCAGGTTGATCGGCGTGCCGTTGATCACGACCACCTGGCCGGACGACCAGGTGGTGCCGTCCGGGCTCGCCGTGATGTAGCCGGCGTCGCCCACGCCGACGTAGTGGCCGTTGCCGTACGCGCCGGCGTTCAGGGTGCCCGCGGTGGTGGTCGCGAGCGTCGTCCACGTCATGCCGTCGGTGCTCGAATAGAGCTTGCCGCCCTCGCCGAGGCCGACGACCTTCGTGCCCACGATCAGGCCATGCAGCGGCGTCGTGCCCGAGGGCAGGGTGCCCGCGGTCCACGTGCTGCCGTCGGTGCTCCAGGCCGCCGCGCCGGCGGATGCGACCGTGCCGACCGCGACATAGGTGCCGTTCAGGTGCCCGATCGCGTACGCCTTGGGCGACGTGCCCGAGAACACGGTGACGGGCGTCCACGTGGCGGCGTCGCTGCTCGCGAGCGCGGCGCCCGTGTCGGACACGGCCACGTACTTGCCGTCGTCGTAGTCCACGCCCAGCAGGTTGCCCGCGGACGGGGCGGCGACGTTGATCCAGCTCGCCCCGGCGATCGGCGTGACGACGACCGCGATGGACGTCGTCTGCGTGGTGGCGCCCGTCAGTGCGGTGGAAATAGTTACCGTCGTGTTTGCAGTGAGGCTGCCGGTGGCGGGCGGCGTGTACACCACGCTCGTGCCCGAGCTGGCGCTCAGCGAGCCGGCGCCGTTCAGCGTCCAGGTGGGCGTGGCGCTGCTGTTGGCCACCGTCGCGGTCAGGGTGACCGTGGTGCCGCCGGGGCTCGTCGTGCTGCCGGAGGCCGCCACGCTGAGCGAGGCCGCGGGCGACGGCGCGGGGGTCGGCGTCGGCGTCGGCGCCGGGGCCGGCGTTGGCGAGCCGCCGCCACCGCCGCCGCCGCAGGCAGTGAGCACCAGGGGCAGGGCCGCCACGGCCGCATAGAGACGCAGCCACGATTTATCGGAGCTCGCACCGGAGCGGGAAGTGGTCATGACAGTTCCTTTGAATCGGGCGCTCGACGGCGAGCTCCTCTGGGTGCGGCAATGGCATTCGTTGTGCCCAGCGGCCCCCGATCCAGGGTTACTGCGGATGCGTCAGCTCATCGGGAAACGCCTAGCCGATGCGTCCCAGGAGCAGGTACTCCATGAGCGCCTTCTGCACGTGCATGCGGTTCTCGGCCTCGTCCCACACCACCGACTGCGGGCCGTCGATGACCTCGGCGGCGACCTCTTCGCCGCGGTGCGCCGGCAGGCAGTGCATGAACAGCGCGTCGGAGCGGGCGACGGCCATCATCTCGGCGTCCACGCACCACTTCTCGAAGTCCACCAGGCGGCGCTCGTTCTCGGCCTCGTAGCCCATGCTGGTCCACACGTCGGTGGTGACCAGGTCCGCGCCGCGGCAGGCGTCGAGCGGGTTGTCGAACAGCTTCACGCAGGCGCGGTTCTTCACGCCGGCCACGTCGAAGTCCAGCTCGTAGCCGCTGGGCGTGCTCACGTGCAGCGTGAAGCCGAGGATGTCGGCGGCCTGCAGCCACGTGTTGGCCATGTTGTTGCCGTCGCCCACCCACGCCACCGTCCTGCCGGCGATGGCGCCGCGGTGCTCGATGAAGGTGAACAGGTCGGCCAGGATCTGGCACGGGTGGAACTCGTTGGTGAGGCCGTTGATGACCGGTACGCGCGAGTGCGCCGCGAAGCGCTCGATCTTGGTCTGCTCGAAGGTGCGGATCATCACGATGTCGACCATGCGGCTGATGACGCGGGCCGAGTCCTCGATGGGCTCGGCGCGGCCCAGCTGGCTGTCGCCCGTGGTGAGGTTCACCACCGAGCCGCCCATCTGGTACATGCCGGCCTCGAAGCTCACGCGCGTGCGCGTGGAGGCCTTCTCGAAGATCATCGCCAGCGTGCGATCGACCAGCGGCTGGTACTTCTCGTAGTTCTTGAAGCGCTGCTTGATCTCCCTGGTGCGCTCGAAGAGATACGCGTACTCCTGGGCCCGCAGGTCCTTGAACTGCAGGTAGTGCTTCATGAGGGTGTCGCCGGGCTTCATGCCTGCTCCGCCAGGAAAGTCTTGATGATCGGCGCGAGCCTGGCCACCGTCTCGTCGGCCTCGGCCGCCGTGAAGATCAGCGGCGGCACCAGGCGCACCACGGTGTCCGCGGTGACGCTCAGCAGCAGGCCGGCGTCGGCCGCGCGCGTGAGGATCACGCCGCAGGGCTTCGCCAGCTCGATGCCGATCATCAGGCCCTCGCCGCGCACTTCCACCACGCCGTCGACGCCGGCGAGCTCGCGCCGAAGCGCGGCGCGCAGGCGCTCGCCCACGTCCTCGGCGTTCTTCATCAGGCCTTCGGACTCGATCAGTTCGAGCGTGGTGACCGCCGCGCGCATGGCCAGCGGGTTGCCGCCGAAGGTGCTGCCGTGGTTGCCGGGGCCGAGCACGCCGCTGGCCTTCTCGCCGACCACCAGCGCGCCGACGGGCACGCCCGAGCCCAGGCCCTTGGCCAGGCTCATCACGTCGGGCTGGATGCCGGCCCACTGGTACGCGAACCACTTGCCGGTGCGCGCGACGCCGCACTGCACCTCGTCGAGCATCAGCAGCCAGCCCTGCTCGTCGCAGACGGCGCGCAGCTCGCGCAGGTAGTCGTTGCGGGCCGGGTTGATGCCGCCTTCGCCCTGCACGGGCTCCAGCAGCACGGCGACGACGTTCGTGTGCGACCTCGCGATCTCGCGCACCGCGGCGGCGTCGTTGAACGGCACGCGCACGAAGCCCTCCACCAGCGGGCCGAAGCCGGCCTGGATCTTCGGGTTGCCGGTGGCCGACAGCGTGGCCAGCGAGCGGCCGTGGAAGGCGCGCTCGCACACGATGATCTCGGGGCGCTCCACGCCCTTGTCGTGGCCGTACTTGCGCGCCAGCTTGATGGCGGCCTCGTTGGCCTCCAGGCCGGTGGAGCAGAAGAAGGCGGACGCCAGGCCGGAGCGCTCGCACAGCATCGTGGCGAGTGTCTCCTGCAGCGGCACCTGGTAGTAGTTGGACGAATGGATGAGCTTGCCGGCCTGGTCGGCGATGGCGGCCACCAGCACCGGGTGGGCGTGGCCCAGCGTGTTGACGGCGATGCCGCCCAGGGCGTCCAGGTACTCGCGGCCGTCGGTGTCCCAGACTCGGCTGCCTCGGCCGTGCGACAACGCGAACGGCAGGCGGCCGTAGGTGTTCATCACATGGGGCATGGCGGCGGGCTGGGTCATCGCGGGTGGCTCCTGTCGAGTTCCGGGGAAACAAAAGGCCGGCGGTCGGGTTGCTTCACGCGCCCAACAGGTGCCGGCCAGGGGAAAAACATTCTAAAGGCCCGTGGATTGCGCGGGCGTGAACCTGCTTGGTAACCCACATGATTGGTGCGATGCAGCAGCGCAAGGCACAATACAAGGTTCCCCGTCCACCCGACATCAATGAACCCGGCTCAACCCCGTCAATTCTTCATCCAGGGCCAGACCCTGGACGGGCGCACGTTCCGCCCGAGCGACTGGGCGGAACGGCTGGCGGGCGCGATGTCGTGCTTCCGCCCCGGCGGCGCGAAGGGCGGGATCGGCTCGTTCATCGGCTATTCGCCGTACTGCGTGCCGCGGCTGATCAACAACGTCAAGAACGTGATCGTCGACGAACGGCTGAAGGCGCTCGAGCCCATGGCCTGGGACTTCGTCATGAACTTCGCGCGCGACAACAAGCTGCAGGTCGTCGAGGGCTCGCTGCGGCCAGACGGCACCGTCGAGCCGACGCCCAAGCCGGCCGGCTGATTCATGGGTGCCAGGTCTTGCCTGGCAACCTTGCCCGCGTGCGGGAGTTGCCAGGCAAGACCTGGCACCGCTTTGGGCATTGCATTGGCTTGCGCCCAGTAAAAAAGGCTCCCGAAGGAGCCTCTCTTACTTTCCACCCGGAAAACCGCTTCAGGCGGCGGCAGGGGCAGCCAGGGCCTTGACCTTGGCAGCCAGACGGCTCTTGTGGCGAGCGGCCTTGTTCTTGTGGAACAGACCCTTGTCGGCGATCGAGTCGATCGTCTTCTGGGCGGACTTGAACAGATCGGCGGCCTTCGCGGTATCACCGGCGGCGACGGCCTTCTGGACGTTCTTGATGACGGTGCGGAACTTGGAACGCAGCGACGAGTTGTGCGCGTTCAGCTTCACGTCCTGACGGGCGCGCTTGCGGCCCGAGGCAAGACGGACGGTGCGCTTCTTGGCTTTGGAAGAGGTTGCCATTTGGTATTTGTGCTCCGGGTGGGAGAAAAGTCTTCGATCATACCATGCACTCCAGCGAAATGCACGTCCCTCGATGCAAATCAACTGGACGGACACCCAGTGGGCGGTCTCCCGCCGCGGCCGATGCCCGGCGTTCGCGGCTCGACAAGAGGCGTTTCGCGCGTCGATCGGCGCGAAACGCCCCATGGAAACGCCGGCGCTGCGTCAGTTCTTGTCGATCCGCCCGTACAGCCCGTGCGCCTCGTTGCCGGGACCGGCGGTGTAGAACAGCGTAGTGCTCGGCTGGCTGTTCAGGTCGTTGCCGAACTGCAGCGCCCACAGCCCCGGCACGACGATGGGCGTGCCGTCGTTGTTGCTGAGCGTGCCCGCCATCGCGCCCGTGGCCGGGTCGTAGACGTTGATCTTGCCGTCGCCGAAGTTGCCCACCAGCAGCATGTTGGCGAACTTGCCGAAGCCCGCCGGCGCCAGCGCCACGCCCCAGGGCGCGTTGAGCGCGCCGCCGATGGCCACCAGGTGCTGCTGCAGGTTGCCCTGCAGGTCGAACACGTCGAGCAGGCCCAGGCCGGCGCCGGGGTTGTCGCGGCCGGTGGTGGTGTTGCGCTGCGCGTACGTGACGTAGACCTTGCCGCCGATCTGCTGGATGCCGAACGGCGCGTAGCCGGCCGGCAGGGACGCGTCGACGAAGCCGCCCGTGGTGGCGACCGGCGCGAACGTGCCGTCCAGCGTCACCACCGCGCCGTGCGCGAAGTCGGCGGCGTAGAGCATGGTGCCGCCGCCGCCCGTGGTGATCGCCAGGCCGGTGAAGCTGTCGCCGGCGGCGCTGTCGTCCACGATGGTGAACGAGTGCGTGCCGTCGACGCCGGGCGACCAGGCCGAGATCTGCCCCTGCAGCGTGGCGAAGATGAAGGGCGCGACGCCGCTGACGCCGGACTCGGTGATGGAGAACGCGCCGCTGCCGTTGTAGACGATGCCCGACGGATTGCCTTGATTCAGCGTGACCACGAGCGACTGCGCCACGCCGTTGCCGTCGTACAGCGTCGACGTGCCCGTGCCCGCGTTGGCGATCCACGAGAAGCCCGTCGGGTTGAACGCGAGGCCCCACGCGTTGACGAGGTTCGCGTCGTGGTGCAGCGCCAGCGTGGCCGCCGTGTCGCTCACGAGCGCGTTGGCCACGTAGTTGCCGCCGCCGGCGCCGCCGAAGGTGGTGCCCGTGGGCGTGCAGGTGGTCATGCCGTAGGAATTGGTGGTGCAGTTCTGGCCGCCGCCCGAGGTGGGTTGCGTCGTCATGCCGCCGCTGCCGCCGCCGCCGCAGGCCGCGAGCAGGGCGCCGGTGGCGATGGCGAGGGCGAAGGGCAGGGGACGGGGGGTGCTGGAAAGGGTCATGGTCTCGGCTCCTGGTGTTCGGATGCGACGCGGATTGCAGCGCCTGCACGTGGATGCCGGAGGGAGCCGGACCGGTTCATCTCCGGGCCGCCCGATCGAGACGAATTCAGAACACGACGCTGGCCCCGAGGATCCAGGCCGCGCGGCGGCGGCGCGCGTCGATGTCGTCGCGCACGTGGCCGGCCACGATGCCGTCGCGCGACAGGCGCATGTCCCAGCGCCCGAGCGTGCAGCCGATACCCACTAGCGTATCGGTGCGGTCGCCCAGGCGTGCCTGGTACGCGGGCGCCGGTCCGTAGTGCAACCAGCCGACGTGAGCGAACGCGTGCCAGTGGTCGTCGAACGCGTGGCTCGCGTTGATCTCCGTGTAGAACGTGCGCACCGCGCCACCGAAATAGTGCGGCGCGTACCAGGTCCGGAGCGAGCCCTCGGGCGCGACCAGCCCCACCATGGCTTCGGAAAAATCATAGAGCGCGCTGGCGTGGCCGTAGTGCGTGCGGCGCACGCCGGCGTCCCAGGCCCATTGCGGCGCCAGGTCCTCGAGGCCGGGCAGTTCGTCGAGCCTGCCGCTCCAGCCGAGCATCGCGTCCGCGCTCGCGAGGCCCGTGTCGCGCGTGCGCCAGAGCCCCGCCACGCCGCCGTACGCGCCCTGCGGCGCATCGGCCATCACGCTCGCGCGCAGCACGGGGCCGGCGTCGTCGGTGCCGGTGCCCCGGTAGCGGTTGACGCTGTCGACGCCCAGCGTGCCGGCGAACTGCGCCCGCGCCGCGCCGGCCAGCGCGAGCAGGGCGAGGCCGAGTGCCCGGCGCGCGGCACGCAAGGGGATCGACCTGCGGGCCGGGGCCGTCAATCGCGGCGCCCGTCAGCGGCGGGTCATGGCGAGCGGCCCGGCGCGCCGGCGGCCGCCAGCACGGCGCGGCAACCGGGTGCGACGGGCGGCCGCGACGGCGTCGATTCGGCCGCGTGCAGCAGCGAGGCGCAGGCGTCGATGCTCCCGTCGGGCAGGCGCACCAGGCGCAGCGCCGGCGCGGCGCGGCGCGCATCGGCGGTGGCGCGGGCCTCGTCCATCACGGCCAGCAGGCCCGACACCTCGCCGGCCGCGAACGAGGTGCCCGACACCATGCGCCAGCCGCCGCCGGGCACAGTGGTGGGCAGGTCGCGAGCCGGTGCCGACCAGGCGCCGGTGGCGCCCGGCGGCGCGTCGGTGGCGGCCACCGCGATCACGCCGGGATGCATGGCCGGGAAGCCGCCGCCCGGCGCGCTCGCATCCACGGCGGCCACCACCTGCTGGCGCTGCGCCAGCGCCACGTCGATCAGCCGGCCCAGCAGCAGGTCGGCCGGTCCGGACAGGCTCATGTTGATGACCTCGGCGCGCTGCTCGATGGCGAAGCTCAGCGCCTTCGCGAGCGTCAGCGAGTTGCACAGCGTCTGGCTGGCGCTCACCTCCCAGCAGGCACGCAAGGCCACCAGGCTCGCGTCGGGCGCCACGCCCACGATGCCGATGCCGTTGTCGGCGCGCGCGGCGACGAGGCCGGCCACCGCCGTGCCGTGCAGCTCTGCCACCCATGCCTGGCCGTCGACGAAGTTGGCGTGCGCGAGCACGGCCTGCGCCAGGTCGGGGTGGGCCTCGTCGATGCCGCTGTCGATGATGGCCACGCGCACGTGGCGCCCCGTGGCCACGGCGTGCAGGTCGTCGAGGTGCCATTGCCTGGCGGTGGGCTGCAGCGCGTACAGCGGGTCGAGATGGCCCTGCGCGCGGAACTCGTTCATGGGCTGCGCCCACGCCACCTCGGCATGCGCCTGCAGCGCCGCGATGCTGGCGTCGAGGCTGGCCTGCGGCGGCAGCGCGAACACCGCGCAGTCGAGGCCCAGCGCGGGCATCGCCCACAGCGTGACCAGCGTCAGCCCGTGCGCGGCCGCGAGACGCGCGCCCGCGCGCAGTTGCGCCTGCGTGCGCGCCGCGTCGGCGTAGCCCGCGCCGCCGTAGCTGCCGTCCACGCGCGCGTGCGCCGGCGGCGAGCGCAGCATCGCCAGCACCTGGCGCGGCGCCGAGGCGGCGTCCACCGGCACGGGCGGTACCGGGGCATCGTCGGCGCGGGCGGCGGCGCCGGCCAGGGTCAGCGCCAGGCCCAGCGCCACGCCGCGCAGCAGGGTCCTAAGACTCATCAGGCTACCCTCCGCCTGTCGGCTGCGGTGCGAGCCCCTTCGGGCGGCCGGGCGCTGCTCATGGCGACGCGCTCTCCAGCGCCTCGACCAGCGCCACGCCCGGGGCCTTGCGCAGCTTGTCGAGCGCCGCCGCGTAGTGCTCGCGCGGCAGGCGCACCACGTACGCGTCGCTCACGGTGGGGCCGTCCACCAGGCGCGCGCCGCTGTCCTTCAGGCCCAGCCGGATCTGCGCCTCGGTGGCATCGGGGAGGAAGCGCACGACGGCGGTGGCGCCGGTCTCGGCGGGCGCGGCCAGCGTGTGGTATTCGGTCGGAAGCGACTGCGGCCGCAGCGTGTAGCCGATGGCGGCCAGCAGCCCGACGGACAGCAGCGCCGGCGCCGCCCAGGCGCGCGCGGGCGACCGCGGGCCCGTGCGCCAGGCCGGCGGCAACCAGCCGCGGCGCCGGGTGGCGACCGGGAGGGGCATCGCGTCGCCGCCCAGGCGCGCGCGCATGCGGGCCCAGCCGTCCTCCACGTCCACCTGCGCGCCCTGGCCCGGCTGCAGCAGCTGCCACTGGCGCTCGGTCTCGAGCTCGGCGCGGCACTCGGGGCATTGCGACAGGTGCGCCTCCACGGCGTCGTGCTCGGTCGTTTCCAGGCGGCCGGTGAGATACCACGGCAGCAGCCGCTGGACCGCCGCGTGCGGATCGGGTTCGAGTTTGAGGATCTGACCGCTCATTCCAGTCTCCAAGGGGCACGGCGCGCGGACCGGGCATCCATCATCCGCCAATTCTTCGCGGCGCGGGTCATAGCCAGTCGTCCAGCGGGCCGGCGAAGGCGGATTTCAGGCGCTTGCGCGCGTGGAACATCCGCGTCTTGACGGTGTCGGTGGGGCACTCGACGATCTGCGCGATCTCCGGGTAGCTGAAGCCGTGGAAGTAGGTCAGCTCGACCGCCGCGCGCTGGTCGGCCGACAGCGCGCGCAGCGCCGTGTCGATGGCGGCGCGCGCCTGCGCCAGGCTCATGCGCGCCTCGGGACGCTCGGCGGCGTCGGCCGCGGGCTGGTCGTCCTCGGCCGCGTCGGGCAGGGGATCGTCGTGGCGCGACAGCGCCTTCAGCGCCTTGCGGTAGGCGATGGCGAAGATCCAGGTGGACACCTTGCTGGTGCCGTTGAACCGTTCGGCCTGGTTCCAGACGACGTACAGCGTGTCGTCGAGCACCTCCTCCACCAGGTGCTCGGGCCGCAGCATCCGGTGCAGGAAGCGCGACAGGCGCGGGTGGTAGCGCCGGTACAGCGTCTCGAACGCGGCCAGCTCGTGGGCGCATACGCAGGCGACCAGGCGGCGATCCTCGGCGTCGTCGTGCAGGCCGCCGGGCAGGGCGGCGAGGCGGGGCGATGGCTTGGGGGCGGGTGTCATGGCGTGGCGGGTGTCGTCCACGGTGCATGCCGCGAAGCGCGGCGGCGGTTCAACGGCGGCGCGGACCAGGGCGCCAAGCGTGATTTGTCGCACGAAACGAGGCCCAGGGCGAGCCCTGGGCGATCGACGGTGGATCGGCGCGGCCAGGCGGTGCGCGGCCTTCAGTTCCAGCGCCAGGTGTAGATCGCGTCGAGCGATTTCGACTGCGTGGAATTGCTCGTCGCCGTGGTCGTGGCCGTGTCCACGCCGGCCTGGGCGCGGATCGTCAGGCGCTGCGCGATGCGGTAGATCAGCTGCCAGTTGCCGGCCGTCGCGTTGACGCTGTGCTCGTAGCCGATGTAGACGCGCTTGGAGACCTGGCGCCCGAGCGACACCACGGTCTGCTTCACGTTGTCGGCGTCCGCCTTCTGGCCGACCGCGAAGTTGGTGAGCCCCAGCCGCTTGAGCACCTGGTCGCTGGGCGCCTCGCCCTCGCCGGCCAGCAGGGCCATCGCGGCCTGCTGCAGCAGCGCGGTGTCGGCGCCGCCCACCGTCTCGGGCGCGCGGCCCAGCATCAGCCACGAGAGCTTGTCGCTGTCGCTCATGTCGGGCTCGCTCATCAGGCGCACGTGCGGCGCGAGCGCGGTGCCGGTGATGGCCACGCCCACCACGACATCGAGGTTGGGGCGCACGGCCAGGATGTCCAGCCGCGGGTCGGACACCGGTCCGGTGAAGAAGATCTCGCCGCGCGTGACGTCCAGCTTCTGGCCGTAGGCGACGTACTGGCCGCCGGCCGTGCGCACATTGCCGCGCACCGCCAGCAGGCCGCCGGGCGACGTGATCTGCAGGTCGCCCTTGAGCGTGGTGTCGATGCCGCGCCCGCGCAGCTGCAGGTGGTCGCCGAGGCCCAGCGCGAGATTGATCTGCGTGGCCCGGCCGGTCCTGGGCACGGCCGCGGCCGCCGCGTCCCCGCCGTCGGCCTGGGCGCTGCCGTCCAGCACCTCCACGTCGCTGTCCAGCGAGGGCGCGTCGCCCTTGCTGAGGTCGAACAGGCCCTCGTCGATGCCCAGCTTGCCGTCCAGCTTGAGGGCGTCTTCGCCCAGCTGGATCGCCAGGTCGCCGCTGCCCACGATGCGGCGGTCGATGCGGCCCAGCAGCTGGAACTGGCGCGCCTGCAGCTGCAGCCTGGCCACCGGCGTGGCGCCCAGGCTGGCGCTGCCGGTCACCGACAGCTCGCCGTTGCCGCCCTGCAGGCGGAAGCGCTCGATCTGGGCGCGGTCGCCGGTCAGGCGGATCGCCGCCTCGCCGTCGTGCCCGTACACGCCCTCGAGCGCGTTGCGGATCGCCAGCTTCGTGGCGGTGATCTCGCCGGTGAGCTGCGGATCGCCCCAGCGGCCCGACAGCGCGAGGTCGGTGCGCAGGTCGCCCGCCAGGCGCCAGCCCGGCGGCAGCCAGGCGCCCCACACGTTGAGATCCTCGACGTGGGCCTTCACGTTGCCGTGCAGCGGCGAGGCGGCCGTGGGCAGCGACGCGGGCGAGGGCGCCTCGGCGGTCCAGTGGCCGCTCAGCTCGCCCAGGCGGGTGCCGGCCACGTCGGCGTCGGCCACCCAGTTGGCGCCCTCGGCCTTGATGACGGCGCTGGCGCGCGTGAGGCCCAGCGCCTGCTTGGACGCGGTGGGATCCTGCACGAGCTCGGACACGCTCAGGTCGCCGCTGGTGCGTGCCAGCTGCGCGGCCACGTGCCACTGGCCGTCGAAGGCCGCGTGCACCCGGGCCGTGAATTGCAGGTCGCCGTGCCAGCCCATGTCGGGCTGCGCGCGCGCCATCAACTCCGCCACCGAGAACGGCGCCAGCGCCGCGTCGACGGCCCAGTGCGCGCTCGCGCCGGGGCTGGCGGGCGCGGTCCAGAACGAGGGCTGCCAGTCCAGCTCGAGCCCGGCGAACTCCGCGCCGCCGGCGGCCACGCGCAGGGTCTGCCAATCGCCGGCGGCGTCGCGCGACAGGCTCAGGTCGAAGGGCTTGAAGTGCACCCAGTTCGGATTGACGACGGTGGGTACGGCCGATGCCGGAGCGACCGGCGGCGTCGCGGCGTTGGCCTCGTTGGCCGCGCGCAGGTCGAACTGCGCCACGTGGGCCTGCCAGGCGGGCGTGTTCACCGCCTCGGGCTGCCAGCGGCCCTGCAACTGCGCTTCCAGACGCGTGGCGTTGGCGTTGCCGATGTTGGCCAGGTGGGCGAGCCATGCCGGCGGGCTGACCGGCGCCTCGCCCTGCAGCTGCAACTGGTGCTGGCCCAGCGTGCCCGACAGCGTCGCCTGCGCGTGCGCGATGCGCGCGACGCCCACCTGGCCGTCCACCAGCGAGACCGTCGCGTCCAGCGGCGCCTGCGGATCGGTGCTGCCGTGCGCGTTCCATTGCAGCCTGGCCAGCTTGAACTGCGGACCCACCCAGTCGCTCAGCTCGCCTTGCGTGACGATGCGCAGCGGGGCGGCCGTCGCGTGGTGCGCATGGGCGGCGGCGTCGCCGAGGGCGAGGCGGCCGCCGGTGATCTGCAGGTCCAGTTTCGCGGAGCCGTGCGTGGGCCAGTTGCCGCGGGCGACCGGCCCTTGCGCGGCCGCCGCGGAGGCGGCCGCCGATGCCGCCACGGCCGGCACCAGCGCGCGCGCGTCGTCGGTCTTGCCGCCGGTGGCCACGGTGGTGGCGGCCTTGGCGATCAGCTCGCCGGGAATCGTCTTCGAGGCGGCCAGCGCGTCGACCGCAGAGGCCGCGGCGGCGGCGGGCGACGCCGCGCGCGCGCGCCCGCCGGGCGGCGCGAGCAGCTGCAGCGCCGGCGCGTCCACGGCCAGGTGCAACTGGTCGATCACGGCCAGCGCGTCGTCGTTCACGTGGCCCGGGCTGATGGCGCCGTCCACGCGCGCCTCGTTGCCGCCGCTGTGCACCTGCGCGGAGACGGCCCATGGCGCGCCCATCGCGTCGAGGGCGGCCTTGCCGTCCAGCGCGAGGCCGGCCACGAGGCTGTCGGCCACGACCAGGTCGGCACGGCCGTGGATGGCGGCCAGGCCCTGCCAGCCGGCGGGCGCGTTGGCCAGGTGCAGCGCCAGCGTGCCGTTGAGCAGGTTGGGGCCGTCGCGCAGCGGGCCCGAGTCGGCCAGCCGAACCCACGCGCCCGGGTCGAGCTGCGCCCATTGGGCGTGCAGGTCGCCCTGCCACGCGTCGTCCTTGCCGCGGCTCAGCGCGCCCGACGCGCTCGCCGTGGCGGAGCCGGCCTTGAGGTCGAACTGCTTGAGCTGCAGCGCGTCGGCCCGCAGCAGGGCGTCGAGCTGCAACGCCATCGGCGGCGTGGCCACGGACTTCGCGCCGGGCAGCGGCGGCGCCGTGCCCGCGAGCCGGCCGCTGACGCGGGCCGTCCAGGCGGATGGCGCGGAGGCCGGATTGGCCGGCGCGGACGCGGCGGCCGGTGCCCACAGCGACGAAGGCGCCGGCAGGTGCTCGAACTCGGCGCGCAGTGGCCCGCTGATGCGCCAGGCGCCGAGATGGGCATCGATGCGCGCCGGCTGCACCTGGTCGAGATCGAGCTGCACCTGCGCCTTGCCGGCCTCCCAGCGGCCCGTGGCGCGGAGCTCGCCGCCCGCGCCCTGCGCATCGGCCAGCATCAGGCGCAGCGCGGGGATCGCGATGAACTCGCCGTTCCACGGCGCCTCGAGGTGCGTGGTGAGCGTGGCGAACGGCAGGCCGCCCGCCGACCAGGCCGCCGGCGCGAGGTTGCGCACGTCGGCGTCGAGCGCGGCGGGCCTGGTGGTGGCGATGCGCAGCCGGCCCTGCAGGCGCGTGGCCGGCGCGCGGTCCGACAGCGCGCGCAGGTCGAGCTCGTCGGTGTCGACCAGCACGGCGCTCACCGGCAGCGCGGCGAACGGCGTCACGTGCGCGCTCGCGCTCGCCCGCGGCGCCGCGCGTCCCGCGCGCGGCTCGCCCCGCAGGTTGGCGACCACGTCGAAGCCTTCGAGCGGACCGCGCAGCGAGGCGCTGGCCGCCCAGTGCGGCAGCGGCGCGGCGGAGGCGGCCGGCGCCGGCGCGGCGTCGTGCGCCTCGAGCCGTACGTCGAGCTCCAGCGGCGCATCGGCGCGTGCCTGCAGGCTGGCCTCGGCCTGCACGTGCTCCCACGCGAAGCGCAGGTGGTCGACGCGGTGCAGCGCGCCGCCGTCGGCGCCGATGGCCAGCGCGGCCCGCACGTCGCTCAGCGGCGGGTTGTCGGCGATGGCCAGCGAGGCGACACGCACGCTCGCCACGTCCAGCGTCACCGGGCTGCGCAGCGACGCGGGCACGGTGACGGCGCCCGGCGTCTTCGAGGGCAGGGGCGTGATGCGCACCGCGTCGGCCGTCCAGGCGCTGAACGAGGCGCCGATCCAGGCGCCCGGATGCGGGTGCCAGCGCAGGTCGAGGCCGGTGACGGCGAGGTTGGCGACATCCACCTGCACGGAGGACTCGATCGCGCGCAGCGAGCCGATGCGCAGGCTGCCGCCGCCGAACGAGCCCTGCACGTCGACCACGGTGAGGCCGGGCACGTGCTGCAGCAGCCAGCGCGTGCCGCCCTCGCTGCGCCACAGCGCGCCGCCGACGGCCACGCAGGCGATCGCGGCCGCCGCCACGGCGGCCGCGGCCATCGAGGCGGCGCGCGCCACGCGCCGCCAGCCGGCGCGGCGCGGCGGCACGGGCGGGGACGGGCGGTCGTCGGCGGGCTCGGTCATGTCAGAAGGCGACGCCGACGCTCAGGTCGAGGCGAGGCTTGCGGATGTTGTCCGGAAAGGACACGTCGATGTTCAGCGGCCCGACCGGACTGCGCCAACGCACGCCCACGCCGTAGCCCAGCGGCATCTTGAGCGCGTTGAAGCGTGCCGCGGCACTGCCCGCGTCGACGAACGCGGCCCACCACACGGATGGCAGCGACGCGGTGAACGGATGGGCCACCTCCACGCTGGTGGTGATGAGCGAGTTGCCGCCGACGACGGCGCCGGATCCGTTGAGCGGCGCCAGCGAGCGCCATTCGTAGCCGCGCACCGAGCCCTCGCCGCCGGCCCGCCACTGCTCGGCGTCGGGCATGGCCACGTTGTTGCCGACGATGATCTGGCCCAGCTCCAGGCGGCCCTGGACGTAGAACGACCGTGGCAGCGGCCAGTACTCGGTGAGGCGGCCGTACAGGCGCGTGTAGGGCCCGTACTTCGCGCCCGGGGCGAGCGCCGAGACCGGACTGCCGGCGTAGCCCACGCCGGCCTGCGCCGACAGGGTGTAGCCGTCGGTGGGCAGCACCACGCTGTCGACGTTGCGCCAGACGTTGGCCTGGTTGAGCGACAGCGCGCGGGCGTCGACGCAGTCGTACTTGAAATCGCTGGCCCTGCCCGGGTCGAGCACCGGACCCATGAAACCCATCTTCGGCGTGCACTGCAGCGAGCGCTCCGCCTGCACGTAGGTCATGCGATCGAGCGGGTTGCTGTTCTGCGTGCGGCCGAAGCGGATCGACGCGGCGCGCACCAGGTCGCCGGTGGTGCCGATGCTGCTCACGCTGCCGCCCAGGAGCCAGCTGTGGAAGCCCTCGGCCGGATGGGTGATGAGCGTGCTGTCCCAGGACTGCACCAGCTTGCCCCATTGCACCTTGTCGTACAGCGTGGCGGGCAGGCCGAACACCTTGCGGTCGGTGTGTTCCAGCGTGATGCGGGCCTTGGACAGCGAGTTGTAGCCCACCGACACCGAGGCCTGCTGCAGCGACTGCTCGTGCACGTGCACGGTGACGGTGGTGTGCGCGGCCTGGGCCGGGGCGGGGTCGTAGACCACCGCGACCTGGTCGAACAGGCCGGTCTTCTGCAGGCGATCCTGGTAGTCGAGGAGACGCTTCTGGGTGAGCGGCATGCCGGGACCGAAGCCGGCGAGCAGGCGCACGTTGCGCTCGGGCTGGCGCTCGATGCCCTCGACGACGATGTCGCCGGCCAGGAAGCGCGGCCCGGTGTCGACGACCAGGAACAGCCGCGCCTTGCCGGTGGCCGGATCGACCTGCGCCGCCGTCGCCGTCCACAGCGCCGCGGCGTAGCCCTCGTTGCGCAGCGTGTTGAGGGTCTGCGCCTTCGCGTTGTCCCAGTTGCCGTTGCGAAAGACCTGGCCCTGCTGCAGCTGCCATTCGCCGCGCAGCCGGGACTGCAGGTCCATGGCCTGGGTGTCGCCGCTCTCCGCCTGGCGCGCGAGCTCGCCGTCGAACTCGAGCGTGAAGCGGCCCACGGTGGCCGGCTCGCCCGGCACCAGCTTGATGAGGATGCGGTGCGCGTCGGCCGGGTCGACGGAGACGGTGACCTCGGCGCGGAAGTAGCCCTCGGTCTGGGCCAGCGCCCGGCCCTGCGCGGGCGCCGCGGCCACCAGGCGAGCCCATTCGGTGTCGTCGAGGCTGTCGGCCTCGGGCAGGCGCGCGGCGCGCTCGATGTCGAGGTTCTTCTCGAGCAGCGCCTTGAAGGGCGAGGGCGCGTCCACCACCAGCTCGCGCGTGGCCGCGAGCGCGCCGGCGCTCCACGCGAGCGCACCCGCGCACGCGAGCGCCAGCGAGGTCCGGCGCCATGCGCGTGGATCGTTGTCCGGCTGTCCCAGGACTGCCCCCGCTGCCGTCATTTCGTCAGGAGACGCATCGCACCCTCCAACCCCTGCAGGGTGAGCGGGAACATGCGGTGGCTGACGAGCTGCTCGATCAGCGAGATGCTTTGCCGGTACTGCCACACACCCTGCGGCTCGGGGTTGATCCAGCAGTGCTTGGGGAACGCGTGCGCGAGGCGCCGGATCCACTCGGCGCCGGCCTCGGCGTTGTTGTACTCGACGCTCCCGCCGGGCTGCAGGATCTCGTACGGGCTCATCGTGGCGTCGCCGATGAAGATGAGCCGGTAGTCCTTGTTGTACTTGCGGATCACGTCCCAGGTGGCGTGCTTCTCCGCGAAGCGGCGGCGGTTGTTCTTCCACACGAAGTCGTAGACGCAGTTGTGGAAGTAGTAGAACTCGAGGTGCTTGAACTCGCCCTTGGCGGCGGAGAACAGCTCCTCCACGCGGTGGATGTGCTCGTCCATCGTGCCGCCCACGTCCATCAGCAGCAGCACCTTGACCTTGTTGTGGCGCTCGGGCCGCATCCTGATGTCGAGCATGCCGGCCGCGGCGGCCGTGGCGTGGATGGTGTCGTCCAGCGCCAGCTCGACGTCGGAGCCTTCGCGGGCGAAGCGGCGCAGGCGGCGCAGCGCCACCTTGATGTTGCGCGTGCCCAGCTCCAGCGAGTCGTCGTAGTCGCGGTAGGCGCGCTGTTCCCACACCTTGACGGCGCTCTTGTTCTTGCCGGCGCCGCCGATGCGCACGCCCTGCGGGTTGTAGCCGCCGTGGCCGAACGGCGAGGTGCCGCCGGTGCCGATCCACTTGTTGCCGCCCTCGTGGCGGCCTTTCTGCTCGTCCAGGCGCTGCTGCAGCGTCTTCATGAGCTCGTCCCAGCCCATGGCGGCGATGGCGGCCTTCTGCTCGGGCGTGAGCTCGCGCTCGATGAGCTGGCGCAGCCAGTCCTCCGGGATCTCCTTGGAGTCGGTGAGCCTGGCCACCCCGTTGAAGAAGGCGCCGAAGGCCTTGTCGAAGCGGTCGAAGTGCGCCTCGTCCTTCACGAGCGTGGTGCGCGCAAGGAAATAGAAGTCGTCGATCGAGGGCCCGATCACGCCGGCCTTCAGGGCCTCCAGCAGCGTGAGGTACTCCTTGACCGAGACGGGCAGCTTGGCGTCGCGCAGCGTGTAGAAAAAGGGGATCAACATGGGACGGCGGGGACGGACGTCGGCTGGAGCGTGAAGAGTATCACCGTTGAATGGCTGCGTCGGCGCCGGGGCTCAAGCCCGGGCGGCGACTGCCGATGAAGCAGAAATGCGCGCTTCCGGGGCATCTGTTCGCGAGTTGGCTCCCGGGCGACGCAGCCAGAATTCCTGACGAGCATGGGCGGGATTCCGCCACGACCGGAGACACGACGATGAATTTCTTCAACAGCTTGCGCATCGGCCAGCGCCTCACCCTGGCCTTCGCGGTGGTGGTGGCGCTGACCGTGATGTCCACCCTGTTCAGCCTGTGGCGCCTGGTCGAGGTCAAGTCGCTCGCCACCGAGATGACCACCGAGCAGGCCGAGCGCACCTCGCTCGCCTTCCGCTGGCGCCAGAACGTGGCGGTCAACGGCAGCCGCTCCGCGATGCTGGCGATGATCAGCGACGCGACGCTGGCCGAGCCGCTGAAGCAGAAGGTCAAGGCGAGCAGCACCGAGACCTCCGCCATCCAGAAGCGCTTCGCCGAGCTCGAGACCTCGCCCCAGGGCCTGGCCCTGCAGGCCAAGGTGGGCGATATCCGCAAGCGCTATCTGAGTACCCGCGAGGCGCTGGAGAAGGCCGCGACCGATTCCAGCGGCTCGATCTCGGCCGCGATCGCCAAGGGCCAGGCCAACAACGATTTCAACGCCGTCTGCGAGGAGTACCTGGCCCTCAACGACCAGATCGTCGCGTACGAGCAGAAGCGGGCGGAGGTCGAGGGTGCCGCCATCGCCGCCGCCGTCAACTCCACCAGCCTGGTCTGCCTGGCCTGCGCCGTCGTGAGCGTGCTGTTCTCGATCGGCCTGGGCTTCCTGCTGACGCGCGGCATCGTCCGCCCGGTGCAGGCGGCGCAGCAGGCCGCCGACCGGATCGCCGCGGGCGACCTGACCGGCAACTGCCGCGCGCAGGGCACCGACGAAGCCGCGCAACTGGTGACCTCCCTGGGCAAGATGCAGGACTCTCTGACGCGCATCGTGCGCGAGATCCGCAGCTCCACCGAGCAGATCCAGGTGGCCAGCACCGAGGTGGCCAGCGGCAACCAGGACCTGAGCGCGCGCACCGAGCTGACCGCCGGCAGCCTGCAGCAGGCCGCCAGCTCCATGGACGAGCTCACCAGCACCCTCCGCCACTCGGCCGACGCCGCCAACCAGGCTCACGGCCTGGCCAGCTCGGCCTCCGAGATCGCCACGCGGGGCGGCCGGGTGGTGTCGCAGGTGGTGTCGACGATGGACGAGATCAACTCGTCATCCAGGAAGATCGCCGACATCATCGGCGTGATCGACGGCATCGCGTTCCAGACCAACATCCTCGCCCTGAACGCCGCGGTGGAAGCCGCGCGTGCCGGCGAGCAGGGCCGCGGCTTCGCGGTGGTGGCCGGCGAGGTGCGCTCGCTGGCGCAGCGTTCGGCCGAGGCCGCCAAGGAGATCAAGACGCTGATCGGCGCCTCGGTGGACAAAGTGGAGAGCGGCGCGCGCCTGGTGCAGGACGCGGGCTCGACGATGCAGGAGATCGTGAGCGCGGTGCGCCGCGTCAGCGAGGTGCTGGGCGAGATCACCACGGCGGCCAGCGAGCAGGCCGGCGGCATCCAGCAGGTCAACCAGGCCGTCAACAACGTCGACCAGATGACGCAGCAGAACGCGGCGCTGGTGGAGCAGTCGGCCGCGGCCGCCGAATCGATGCGCGACCAGGCGGGCAAGCTGGCGAGGACCGTGGAGCAGTTCCGCACGCAGTGACCGCGGCGCGGTCTCCGCGATCGTTCAACGCATCGTCGCCGGCAACGCGTTCGCGTGCGCGATGTCAGAGAACAGCTTGGCGGATGGCCGCGGCGTGCGCCTGAAGTTGTTCTCGTAGTCCACGGCCACCAGCCCGAAGCGCGCCTCGAAGCCGTCGGCCCACTCGAAGTTGTCGAACAGCGACCAGTGGATGTAGGAGCGCACGTCGGCCCCGCCGCGCTCGCGGGCGAGCCAGGCCTCGCGCACGTGCTGGCGCAGGAAGGCCTGGCGGGCGACGTCGTCGGCCGCGCCGTCGGCCGTGCCGTTCTCCAGCACGTAGATGGGCCTGGCGTAGCGCTTCGCGGCCTCGGTGAGGATCAGGTAGAAGCCGTGCGGGTAGCTGGCCCAGCCGAGGTCGTTGAAGGGCTCGTTCGTGGCGGCCGGGTCGTGCAGCAGCACCTCGGGCGTGCCGGGATGCAGCAGGTCGGACTTGATGTAGGTGCGGCTGTAGTAGTTGATGCCGACGTAGTCCTCGGTGCCCTTCAGGTCCGCGACGGGCTCGTCGATGCCGGTGTTCTCCAGCTTCAGCCGGCCGGTGTGGATCGCGTCGAGGAAGTCCCAGTTCCAGGCCTGGTCTATGGATTGGGCGGTCAGGCGGTCCAGCGGCGCCCAGTCGCGCAGCGGCTCGAAGGCCAGCGTGTTCTCGGTGATGCCCACGTTGGCCTGCGCGTGGCGTTCTGCCGCGACGCGGTGCAGGGTCCGGTAGGCCGCCACGTGGGCGCGCAGCAGGGCGCGGATCACCGGCGCGGCCTGCTCGACGCCGGCGCGCCGTTCCAGCGGCGGGTAGGTACCCTCGATGTAGCCGCTGTACAGGTAGACCATGGGCTCGTTGAGCGTGCACCACTGGGTGATGTCGGGCACGAAATTGGCCGCCACGGCGTCGACGTAGCGCTGCCATTGCGCCAGCGCATCCTGCCGCTCCCAGCCCTTGCGGCCCGTGGCGTCGGGCTCGAAGAACCAGGCGGGCGCGGTGTAGTGGAACAGCGTGGCGAAAGGCGTGAGGCCGTGCGCCTTCATCGCGGCGACGAGCGCCTTGTAGTACGCGACACCCGCCGGGTCGGGCTCGCGCAGGCCGGCGCGCGGGAACAGCCGCGCCCATTCGATCGAGAAACGGAACGCGTTGAGGCCGAGCGACTGCGCCAGCGCCAGGTCGTCCGGGTAGTGCGTCTCGAAGCCGGCCTTCTCGCGCCGCACCTTCGCGGACCACTTGCCGAGATCGTGGATGTGGCCCGGCCTGGCGGTGCCGGGCGTGGGTCCGGTGCCGAAGCGGCCGTTGCGGAAGGCGTCCTCCTCGAACGCCGTCCAGTCGCTGGGCTGCTGGCTTTCTGCCTGCTGTCCGGCGATGGCCACGCCCCAATGGAAATGGTCGGGAAAGCGCAGCGGGCCGGGGCTGGCGTCGCTCGCGTCGGGCGTCACCAGCAAGGGGCTGCGGTGCGCGCCGCCCTGGGTGGCCGCGACGAAGGCCGTCGCGGCGAGGGCCAGCACCAGCAGGAGGACGGCCTTGCGCATCGTGGCCGCTCAGCGCGGCTTCGTCTGCTGGTAGAGCAGGTGCGCCTTGATCTCCGGCCACTCGCCCGCGGTCACGCTGTACATCACGGTGTCGCGCACCGTGCCGTCGCGCCGCAGCGCGTGGTGGCGGATCACGCCGTCCTTCTTCGCGCCCAGCCGCTCGATGGCCTGCTGGCTCGCGAAGTTGTAGTTGTCGGTGCGCCAGCCCACCACCTTCGCGTGGAGCGCCTCGAAGGCGTGCGTCAGCAGCAGCAGCTTGGCGCAGGTGTTCACGTGCGAGCGTTGCGTGCTCTTCGCGTACCAGGTCCAGCCGATCTCCAGGCGGTCGACGGCGGGCAGGATGTCGTGGTAGCTGGAGGAGCCGACGATGCGACCGCCGTCCTCGAGGTCGACCACCACGAAGGGCAGGCGATCCTTCATCGCGAGCGCGCGCTCGACGTAGCCTTGCGTGTCCTCGGGCGTGGGCACCGAGGTGACGCGCAGCTTCCACAGTTCGCCGTCGGCGGCCGCGGCCCCGAGCGCTTCGACGTGATCCAGCGACATCGGCTCGAGCCGGATGCGGCCGTCGGTGAGGGTGACCGGTTGGACGTTCAGCATGTCAGCGGTTGTTCTTCTGCATGAAGATGAGTTTCTCGAACAGGGTGACGTCCTGCTCGTTCTTGAGCAGCGCGCCGATCAGCGGCGGGATCGAGACCTTGTCGTCCTTGGACTGCAGCGCCGAGACGGGGATGTCCTCGGCCAGCAGCAGCTTGAGCCAGTCGAGCAGCTCGGAGGTGGACGGCTTCTTCTTCAGGCCAGGCAGGTTGCGCACGTCGTAGAAGCTCTTGAGCGCGGCGGCCACCAGCTCCTGCTTGATGCCGGGGAAGTGCACGTCGACGATCCGTTGCATCGTCGCGGCCTCGGGGAACTTGATGTAGTGGAAGAAGCAGCGGCGCAGGAACGCGTCGGGCAGCTCCTTCTCGTTGTTGCTGGTGATGAAGACCACCGGACGCTGCACGGCGCGGATCGTCTCCTTGGTCTCGTACACATGGAATTCCATGCGATCGAGCTCGCGCAGCAGGTCGTTCGGGAACTCGATGTCGGCCTTGTCGATCTCGTCGATCAGCAGCGCCACCGGCGTCTCGCTGGTGAAGGCCTGCCACAGCACGCCCTTGACGATGTAGTTGTGGATGTCCTTGACGCGCGGGTCGCCCAGCTGGCTGTCGCGCAGCCGGCTCACGGCGTCGTATTCGTACAGGCCCTGCTGTGCCTTGGTGGTGCTCTTGATGTGCCACTCCAGCAGCGGCAGTCCCAGCGCCGAGGCGGCCTCCTCGGCCAGCATCGTCTTGCCGGTGCCGGGCTCGCCCTTGACCAGCAGCGGGCGGCGCAAGGTCATCGACGCGTTGACCGCGAGCATCAGGTCGGGCGTGGCGACGTAGTTGTCGGAACCTTGAAACTTCATGGCGGGTGGGGGCGGGTTTTGCCTGACGGAGTGGGTCGTTCCAGTATAAAGGGACGTTCCTATAATCATTTGATGGCGGCGCTCCACACGCGTGCACGGAAGTACTGCCTCTTGCGGATCAACAAAGACGAGACGATGACAAGAACCCTGACCTTGCTTCTGGCCCTCGCGGGCGTCTTCTCCACCGCCCATGCGCAAGACGCGCAGCGCGGGTCCACCAAGGTTCAGATGTGCATCGGCTGCCACGGCATCGTGGGCTACCAGGGCGACTTCCCGCAGGTCTACAAGGTGCCCAAGATCGCCGGCCAGGATGCGAAGTACATCGCCGGCGCGCTCACGGCCTATCGTGCCGGCGACCGCAAGCACCCCACCATGCACAGCGTCGCGTCGTCGCTGACCGACCAGGACATCGCCGACGTCGCCGCCTACTACTCGCAACTTGGCAAGCCCGACGGCCCGGTGCCCGATGCGCTGGACAAGCCCATCCCCGAGAACCTGCGCACGGCCATGGCCACCTGCGTGGCGTGCCATGGCGTGAACTTCTCCAATCCCACCGACGGCACGATCCCGCGCCTGGCGGGCCAGTACCCCGACTACCTGACGGTGGCGCTGCGGTCCTACAAGGTGGAAGGCAATCCGCACTATGGCCGCGCCAACGCCGTGATGGGCGCGATGGCCAAGCCGCTCAAGGACGAGACGATCGCGGAGATCGCCGACTACCTGGCCAGGCTGCCCGGCGACCTGCGCACGGTGCCGCAGCCCAAGTTCAAGTAGGCGCGGCGCCTCGCCGGCCGCCACGGGAACCGCCTTCGGGCGGTTTTCTCGTTCTGGAGGGCCCGTTCCAGGCCCTTTGTTTTCTTCGAATCTGACGCTTCAGCGCTACAGTCGCCGCCCGCCTGGCCGAAAACAGGACAGCGCCGGCTTTCCGCCGGCATCCGTCTCCCCGCCCGCGCGTCTCATGCTGAAGAAGATCCGTGTCGACCAAGTCCGTCTGGGCATGCACCTGCACGCGCTGGAGGGGGCCTGGATGGACCATCCGTTCTGGAAGACCCGCTTCGTGATCCGCGATGCCGAACAGCTCAGGAAGCTGCAGGACAGCATGGTCGCCGAGGTCTGGATCGATCCTGAGAAGGGCCTGGACGCGGCCGGGGACGCCCCCGCGCTGCCCGCGTCCGCGCTCGCGACCGTGGACGCCGCGGTGGCCCCGGCCTCGCTGCCGGCCGAGCCGGCGTCGCGCCCGGCGGCCGGGCGCACGTCCACCCCGGTGCCGCCGCCTTCCAGGAGCTTCGTCGACGAGATGCGCACCGCGAGCGCGGTCTGCAAGAAGGGCAAGGCGCAGGTCGAGAGGATGTTCAACGAGGCCCGCCTGGGCCGCGCCATCGACGCCGAGTCGCTCATGCCGCTGGTGCAGGAGATCTCCGACTCCGTCATCCGCAACCCCGGCGCGATCGTCAGCCTCGCGCGCCTGAAGACGCAGGACGACTACTCGTACATGCACTCGGTGGCCGTCTGCGCGCTGATGGTGGCGCTGGGCCGCGAACTCGGCTTCGACGAGGAGCAGTGCCGCACCGCGGGCACGGCGGGCCTGCTGCACGACGTGGGCAAGGCGCTGATGCCGCTGGACATCCTGAACAAGCCGGGCAAGCTCACCGACCAGGAGTTCGACGTGATGCGCAGCCATCCGGTGCGCGGCCACGAACTGCTGCAGGAGGCGCGCGGCACCGTGCCCGAGGCGATGGACGTGTGCCTGCACCACCACGAGCGCTTCGACGGCGGCGGCTACCCGCACAAGCTGCCCAACGACCAGCTCAACCAGCTGGTGCGCATGGGCTCCATCTGCGACGTCTACGACGCGATCACGTCCGACCGGCCGTACAAGAACGGCTGGGACCCGGCCGACTCGATCGGCAGGATGGCCGGCTGGAAGGGCCAGTTCGACCCGCTGGTCTTCGCGGCCTTCGTCAAGGGCATCGGCATCTATCCCACCGGCTCGCTGGTGCGCCTGCAGTCCGGCCGGCTGGCCGTGGTCGTGGAACAGAACCCGCGGGCGCTGACCGCGCCGGTCGTGCGGGTGTTCTATTCGATCAAGTCGGGCATGCCGGTGTCGCTGCAGCGGCTCGACCTGTCGAACGGCACCAGCGACCGCATCGCGGGGCGGGAGCCGCCGGAGAAGTGGAACTTCACGTTCCTCGACGAGCTGTGGGCGGGCGACGCGGCCAAGCGTTGAAGCCGACGCCGGAATGAAGAAGGGCCCGACGTCGCCGCCGGGCCCTTTCGCTTGTCGGATCGCGAGGATCAGTGCGCCGGCTTCGGCGCCATCTCGTCGTCGAGCAGGCGTGCCTCGTCGTCCAGCGCCTCGTCCTTGCTGGCGGTCTTCTCGTGGTCCGAGCCGATCAGCAGGTAGAACGCGGGCACCACGAACAGCGTGAACAGCGTGCCGATGGACATGCCGGTGAAGATCACCAGGCCCATCGCCTGGCGGCCGGCGGCGCCGGCGCCGGACGCGATCACCAGCGGCACCACGCCGAAGACCATCGCGGCGGTGGTCATCAGGATCGGGCGCAGCCGGATGCCGGTGGCCGCGAGGATGGCCTCGAGCTTGGACAGGCCCTTCTTCTGCTCGTTGTTGGCCACCTCGACGATCAGGATCCCGTGCTTGGAGATCAGCCCCATCAGCGTCACCAGCCCCACCTGCGTGTAGATGTTGATGGACGAGAAGCCGAGGAAGATGAAGATCATCGCGCCGAACAGGGCCATCGGCACCGAGAACAGGATGACGATCGGATCGCGGAAGCTTTCGAACTGCGCCGCCAGCGCCAGGAACACGATGATGACGGCGAAGGCCAGCGTCACGACGAAGCCGCCCGACTCGTTGGCGAAGATGCGCGACTGACCCGCGTAGTCGACGTTGTAGCCGGTGGGCGCGACCTCGTGGAGCGTGTCCGTCAGCAGCTTCAGGGCCTCGCCCTGCGACAGGCCGGCCACGCCAGAGATCGTCACCGAGTTCTGCTGCTGGAAGCGCGTGATGGATTCCGGCTGGACGCTGTACTTCAGGTGCGCCACGGTGCTGGCGGGAATCAGGCCCGCGTTGGGCGTCTTGATGTAGAAATCCAGCACGTTCGACGGGTTCAGGCGGTCCACCTGCTGCACCTGCGGGATCACCTTGTACGAGCGGCCCGCGATGGAGAAGTAGTTGACGTAGCCGCCACCCAGCGCGGCACCGAGGGCCTGGCCCACGTCCTGCTGGGTCATGCCCAGCGCCGCGATCTTGTCGCGATCCACTTCGACGGTGGCCTGCGGCGCGTCGAGCTTCAGGTCGCCGTCGAGGAAGTAGAACTTGCCGGAGGCCTGCACCTTGGCCATCACCTGCTGGGCCACGGTGTTGAGGTTCTCGAACGGCTCGGTCGTCGTGATGACGAACTGCACCGGCAGGCCCGAGGTGCCCGGCAGCGGCGGGAACTGGAACGCGGCGACGCGCGCGCCGGCGATCTTGTTCCACTTGTTCTGCAGGTCCAGCTGGATCTGGTGCGCGTTGCGCGTGCGCTCGCCCCAGTCCTTCAGCAACACGCCGCCGATGCCCGCGTTGACCGTCGGCACGCCGGTGATCTGGAACATCTGCTTGTACTCGGGCGTCTGGTGCGCGACGTCGAACACCTGCTGCGCATACGTCTGCATCTGGTCGGACGTCGCCGTCGGGGCGCCCACCACCTGCGACAGCACCACGCCCTGGTCTTCCTCGGGCGCGAGTTCGGACTGCGACATCTTGAACATGACGACCAGCAGCGCCAGCAGGATGAAGCCCATCACGACCAGCACGGGGTAGGTGCTCAACAGGCTGCGCAGCAGGCGCGTGTACGCGCCGTGCACCTTCTCGAACACGTGGTCGATCGCCTTGGCGAACTTGCCGTTGTCCTGCTCGGGCGAGAAGATCTGGGCGCACATCATCGGCGACAGCGTCAGCGCGACGACACCCGAGACGAACACCGCGGCCGCCAGCGTGAACGCGAACTCGGTGAACAGCGCG
>JABCYW010000052.1 GCA_013289985.1 Betaproteobacteria bacterium
CCGACCTCAAACGGAAGTTGATGCGCTACATCCGTCATTACAACAAGCAGCCCAAGCCGGTGAAGTGGAAGTACTTCGACATCGCCCGACGCATCACTCCCGAATCAATCGTTACAGCCCACTAGTCAATGCAATGAGCGAGCAGAGCGCCGATCCGGTGCACGTCTTGACCGGCCTCCGGGTGTTCGACTCGGTGCGCTTGCCTCGATGGCAGGTAATCTCGCGCTGCTCGCCCTGCGACATCGCTGGCCAGTGCAGCGGTCGTCGCTGCACCGAGCAGTCCGGTCGCACTTCCCGAGCCCGCAGCGCGACCGGCGCCGGCCTTATCAAGCCCAGCGGGCCAGGGATTGGAGCGCCAGGGGTCGAGCCGGGCCGGCCGTGTCCTCCTGCCGCTGGGCCATCGTGTACGGGTCTGGCTGTGCCCCCGGCCTGCCGTGCGTCCCATCGATCGCGATCAAACGAGCGGGCGCGATCCTGCCATGCATTTCCTGGTCGCCAGGCGAGTTCACGATGACCTGGTATCCCTTGCCGTAGATCGCCCTTATTGTCACCCCACGCGCATCGTGAAGGCCGAGCTTGCGTCGAAGGCTGTGGATATGCTGCTCCATCGAGCGGCTCGAGAGGTCCTCGTCCAAACCCCAAACCACGACGCTGATCGTCTTGCGCGACAGGCAGGTTCCTGCGTGTGAGAACAGCAGCCACGCCAGCGCGAATTCGCGCGCCGTCAGATCGATGGGCGCGCCGCGATTCAGGGCCTGCCCGGTTGCCTGGTCGAGGTGATAGCCGCCAATGTCGATCATGGTGCCGCTGCCGCGCCGGCAGCGGCGCCGAATGCTGGCCCGCAGGCGTGCCACCACTTCGACCACGTCGGAGGAGCGCATGACGACATCGTCCACTCCCGCCGACAAAGCGCGAGCGACCCGCTCGGCACGCAGGTCCGGCGTTTGCAGAACGATCGGCAACTGGAACGTGTGGTTTCCCTCCAGCCACATCAGAAGTCGGTTCTCCATGGCGTTGTCAAATCCGACGTCGCCCAGCACGATGTCGATCGGACTGCGATGGATCACGCGCAGAAGCGACGCGTCGTCGGTATGGCGGCTGCATTCAAAGCCGTACGGAGCCAGGTTGCGACAGGCCGAGGCGTAGACCGCGTCGTCAGGCATGAGACAAGCAATTCGCATGCGAAACCTTTGAGTGAGGAGCAATGAAGGGCTGCATGCCCAGTCCAGGTTTAGACGCAAACGAACGGCGAATCCGGACATGCCGCGGTGTGTCCGGTGAGATTTCGTGTCTGCAACGAGGCGTCTTGCTCCGAAAGGAACCGGAGCGACGGGCGAGCCTGGTCCACGAAACGTCAGCACCCACTTTGTCACGAAATGTCTCCGGATGGCCCGAACGCCGATTCGTCATCCATCGGACACGCGTCTACACTAAGCTGGACCCCACTCGAACACCAACGCGCGCAGGAACCCAAATTGAACGGTCGCCCGAACGGTGGAGTCTCGGCGGAGATCAACCAGGTCTTCCGAGAGACATATTTCGAGCTTCGCCGCATCGCTCATTCCAGGCTCTATCGGAACGAGCGACTCACGCTTCTCGACACCACGTCGCTCGTGCACGAGTGCTATCTCCGGCTGTCGAACGCCGAACTGCCGAACTTCTCGTCGCCGTCCGAGCTGCTGGGCTATTCGGCGCGCGTCATGCGTTCAGTGGTGGTGGACTTCATCCGGCGCCGACATGCTCAATGCCGCGGCGGTGACGCCGAGCACACAAGCCTCGACGGGCTCGACGTCGCCCCCATGTTGCCTTGCGAGCAGGAGATCCTCGAGGTCGACGAAGCGGTCCAGGTGCTCGCGCAGGCGGAGCCGCGCCTCGCCCAGGTGGTCGAGATGAAATATTTTGGCGGCTTCACCGAACTCGAGATCGCCGAGAGCCTGAACGTGACCGAGCGAACGGTGCGACGTGATTGGGAAAAGGCCAGGGAATTGCTGCGGGTCGCGCTCGGCCGCTGAATTGCGGCCGCCGACGCCACCGCGATGGTCGACGACATCGAGCACGACGGAGCTTGCGTGGTCATTGATCAGTCCAAGGCCGAAATCGTCCAGGACGATTCGTGACGGCTTGGTGATCGACCGTTTGAACTCGGGCGGCGACCTCGCCTGCGGACGTCGGTGAGGCGGCTCAGGCCATGCGGCGCAGAAGATCCTTCAGCAGTGCCGGCGTCTCCAATCGGCCGCGGTGGATCTGGCCCATCGCGCCATGGAGGCGCTCCCAGGTCGCACCGTGTCCGTGCTGTGCTGCGGATTTGAAGTGAGCCGCGGCGAACTGGCCCAGAGGCAGCTTGCGGCAAGCTCCGATCGTCGTCGGCACGTTCGTGTGCAAGTGCAGGAATATGGGGGCGGGACGCTCGCCGCTGGCCGTCTCGGCAGGCTGGATCGCTGCCTCGAATACGGTACCGCGCGTCGGGTCGGGATCGGTGCCAGAACGAAGCAGGCGCAGCGACGACACCGATGCGAGGTGTCCAGTGGTACGCAGGAGCTCGACATGCGACTCCTCCGGCCGGGCATGGGTCTTCACTTGGTCGAGTTCCTGCGCGTCGATGCGTTCCATGAGGTCGCCAATTCCCGCCAGACGCTGGTCGATCCTGACCAGCAGCGCCGCGCGGGCTGCCGGATCCGATGTCTCCGCATCGACGTGCCGCCGCGTTCGTTGCCACGCGGCAGGTTCGCCGAACCAGCTTCGCACCGCGTCGCGCATCGCCCGGCCCACGACCAGCGGATCCGTCTTGTCGTTGAACATGCGCAGCACGCTCGTGTCGCGCTTCAGCTTGGCGCCCAGCGCCACCAGATCCAGCGTGCCGTCCGGCAGAGTGGCCGGCAGCGGGAACTGCCGCAACCGTTCCTGTGCCAGTTCGTGCAGGACCGGCGTCTCTGCCGACGTCGCCGGCGTTGCCGTGGGACGGCTGGGCGCCTGCCTGCGCTGGCCCTTCTTCGTCCGGGACGACGATCCGATGCCACGCGCGCCTTGCGCCGGCTTGTCCGCATCCTTGCGCGCTTGCGCGTCAGCGGAAACCTGTGCCGCGGACTCGCGCTGCTCCGCGAGCACCTCGGGCCGTTCGGTCGACACGCCGTCGCGGGTGGTGCCTGGCATCCGTGCCCCGACTTCCGCCGCCAGCCGCGGCAGGTCGCGCAGTTGCTCCAGGCTCGCGACCATCATCCGGAACGAGTCGGCGAACTCTAGCAGGGCGTCAGCGACGGCCGACTCCTCGCCATCCAGCGCCGCCCCAGCCGTGCGGCAGCCGGCAAGGCAGGCTGCCTCGGCATCGCCGCGCAGCGCATCGATGTGTGCGGCAAGCCACTTCCTTTCCTCCGTCCGCAATGGCACGCGCACGTCTTCGTGCAGGTCGCAGACCCTTTGCAGTTGCTCCAGGCGCTCCTCGGTGAGCTGCTTGAACGGGGCGAGGGCGAGTTCGAACTCGTCATTCGCAGCGCCCAGGCTGCCCAGGTGCAGCATGGTGAACATCATGCGCATCTCGGCGGCGCGACGTTGGCCGCACAGAGCCTCTGCCAGTCCGGTGACGGCCTGGTGCATGCACGGCAGCGCGCCGGGCTCTTCGATGCCTTTCGCGGTGCCGTATTTCTCCACCGCGGCCTTCAGCACCGGCAGGTAGCGCTGAGCTTCGGCATTCTTGCGATCGGCGTGCTCGATGCCCTTGCGCAGCAGCGGCTGCATGAGCTGGTCCGGCAGACCTTCGCGGGCGCCGGCCGAGATGGCTAGCACCAAGGCCTCGTCCTGCGGCAACGCGCACGCCAGCTGATAGGCGGCCGATACCCGCATCTGGTACGCGAAGCCAGGCAGGCGTTCCGCGACGGCCTTCGCCCGCAGTGGCCCTTTGAGGCTGTCGAGCAAAGCCAAAACCTCGTTCGCGTGCTGGAACGCCGGCGCAGCCAGGGCGCGTGCCTCCTCGGGGTGGCGGCGCGCATCGCTGGCCTGGTCCTTCTCGTAGTACGCCAGCAGGGACGCCTTGAGCCGCGCCAGTTGCTCTCCCGGGGCTTCGCGTCGGGACGGCTCCGGCGCTGGCCCGCGTGAGACCGGCACCGCCGCGCGCGGGCGACTGGCGATGCTCTGGCCTCGCACAGCGTTGCCTTGGCTCGCACCCAGGCTGAGGAGTTCGTCGAACTGCCGCGCCATCGGGGCGAGCGCGGCATCCGCGCCCGTGCTGGCGACCGTAGGCGTGGGCAGTGGGGAATTGGTGCGCGGGCGTGCGGTGGCGCCGCGTACGGCGCGGCCGGTCTGTTCGATGGACATCGGGGATCCTGTTGGTGGGCAGCATCGTCGGTGGCGTCTCGCGGCGGCGCAGGACGGCCGGGTCGTGCGCCGGCGAGTGGGCATGGCGATCGTCTCAGGCCGATCGCGCGCGCGCACAGCGTCACGCGAAGCACAGGCCGACGTGGCGAAGGCATCGGGCTCGGCCCTGCGCAGCTTCGGTGCGGCGGACGCTGCTTCGCGCTCGCCGCCGCGACCGGGGCGACCAGCTTCGAGACTGGACCTCCCGCACGCACCGTGCGCCGTGGAAGTCGACACGATGACTCTCAAGTTTCCCTCGCCGAAAAGCACGTTCCAGGCCTTCAAGTCAGCTTTCGGCTCGAAGCCAGCCCCGCGCCCGGAGGCGGGCACGGGCGGTTCGTCCGCTCGGACGCCTTTCGCATCCGATTTGCCGAGGCGCGTTCCGTCGTCCTCGGCCTGGCAGGCGGGGGCGCCGCCGCGCCATGCCTCCCCGCGGCGCCCGCCCGGCATGCCGGCACACGGGCGAACGCAGTCGGCGCCGTCCGGTGCCGGGCGGGCGCCGACGCAGGGCGAAAAGCTGTTGGCCACGCTGACGCTGCCGCATCTGGATCGCATGACGCATCAGCAGCTCGCCGAGGTGGCGGCGTTCCTTGAAGGCCGCCACCGCGAGCCCGACGTCGCAGCAAAGCTCGCACAAGGCGCGCTGCCATTCGTGCACAACTGGCAACTGCTGCGAACAGCGTTCGATGACAACGAGCTCAGGACGCTCATCGCCAGCCGCCCCCTGGAGATCCTGGCGATGCTGAAACGGCCGGCCCCCAAGGCCAGGCCCCAGGCCTCGGAAGGTGCCCGGCCGCAGCCGGAACCCGCCGGTGCGCCGGCTCCCGCGCCGGGCGCGCGGCACCAGTGGAACCAGACGCCGCCCAGGGCATCCGCCAGCGCCAGCCGGCCGCCAGCGAGGCCGAGCACTGCACCGATCTCGGTGCTGCGACTCGGCCGTCAAGCGGCCGTCGCCGAACTGAAAGCGCGGGGGATCGAGCCCGCGGAGCTGAAGGCGATGAGCCAGGCATTCAGCGACTATGCGAACTTCGGCGGCGAGCAACTCGCGGCGGACTTCAAGAGCGCCTACGGGCACCTCGTCGCGGATGACATCACCGACAGCGCCGCCCGCGCGAAGCTGGCCTTGTTCTTCAAGGGTGTCGCCCGGGAGAGCCACGACGGATAGGCCGCCCGCGCGAAGACGTCGGACTCGCCGGCGCATCACGACTCAGAGCCCGCCCGCGCGCAAGCGTCGGCGGGCTTGCTCTATGTACGTCGCGCTGGGCGGGCCAGGCGCCGATGCCGACAAGCCTGGCTGCGCAAGCGGGGTACGGCCCAGGCCTCTAAAGAAGCCTCCGCTTGCGACGATGGAAGACGTCCACCTGGGCGCCTCATGGTGGCATGGCGCCCGACTCGCCTGCTGCATGGGAAGCGGTCGATGGCTACCTTCGCTACCTCATCCGGCGCTTCGCCTTTGCAACGCGGCAAGCAGGTCGCGACGCCTAACCTTGCATCCATGCACTCGACGAACACCCACCCCGCAACGACACCCCGCAGCAGCGGTCAAGGTTTCGCCGTGCGGATGCTGCACGGCCTGCTGGTCGCAGCGCTGGTGTCGGTGGCCGTCGTCCCGACCAGCACGCATGCGGCCCGCAGCGCGTTGGGCAGCAAGCGCTTCGTCTATCGCGCCGACGGCAAGAAGCTCGCCGACGTGCTGCAGGACTTCGCGGCGAGCCAGTCCCTGCCGCTGGTCGTGGACGCGGGCGTGGACGGCGTCGTCAATGCGAATTTCAACACGCGGCCGGCGGAGTTCCTGGACGCCATGGCGCGCACCTACGGGGTAATCTGGTACTTCGACGGCACGACGCTGTTCGTCTATCCGTCGCGTACGATGCAGAGCAAGGTCTTTCGCATGCGCGGCTACGACCGCGAGCGCGTGCGGCAGATGCTGGCGGCGCTGCACTTGGGCGACGCCCGGTTCCCGTTGCGATTCGACGACGCGAACCAGACGCTGCTCGCGTACGGCCCACCGCGCCACATCGAGCTCGTCTCGACCGTGCTGGAGCAACTGGAGCGCGACAACCGAGATCGCGTCGGAACCTCGATCCGCGTGGTGCCGCTGCGCTATGCCACCGCGGCGGATCGCACGATCGGCAACTCCCAGTCGCCCGGCCTTGCGAGCACGCTCAACAAGCTCTTCGCGGGCTCGGACAAGCCTTCCGGCGACGGTGCCCCGGGCGTCGCCGACGGGGGCGTCAGCGCTGGCGGCATCTCCGAACGCCTGCGCGCCATGCAGTCGACGTACGGGCTGGGCAGCGCCGCGAACGGTGCGTCCGCGAAGCAGGCGCCCAAGCACGACGACGACGGACGAGCCAACCGCCTCGCCTCGGACCGCCCCGCCGAGTCATTCGATGCCGAACGCCCGTTCTTCCAGGCCGAACCGTCGACGAACGCCATCATCGTGCGCGGCCTGCCGGATCGCATGAAGGAATATGAGACGCTCGTGCGCCAGCTCGACCTGCCGCAGGATCTCGTCGAGATCGAGGCGTCCATCATCGACGTCAGCTCGGACGACTTCGATTCGCTGGGTATCGATTGGTCCCTCAGCGTCAATGGCGTGCAGCGGCTTTCGGCTACGCCGGGGTCGCCGTCGACCACCGCGGGCGGATCGGCTTCCGACACGCTGGCCGGCGCCAACATCACGACCTTGATCGGCGATGCCGGGCGCCAGTTGCTCTCGCATATCCGTGCGCTCGAGGGCAAGGGAAAGGCGCATGTCCTGGCGCGCCCCAAGGTGCTGGGGGCCGTCAACCGCACGGCGACCATGACGGACAAGCGCGTCGCATCGGTGCGCGTCGCCGGCAACCTGGACGCCAACCTGTTCTCCGTGGAAGCCGGCACGACGATGTCGGTCACGCCGCAAGTCGTCGTCTTCGGCGATCACCGCGAGGTGCGGCTGTCGCTTTCGATCCAGGACGGGGACTTCGAGGGTGTCTCGGTGGATCAGGTCCCGATCGTCAAGCAGACCGAGATCGACACCGAGGCGACCGTGCGCGAAGGCGAGAGCCTCCTGATCGGCGGCATCTCCGTGGAGTCGGACATCGATGGCACCACCGGCATCCCGCTGCTCTCGCGCATTCCCCTCATCGGGGCGGCCTTCCGCAACCATGACGCGTCGCGCTCGCACACGGAGCGGTTGTTCCTGTTGACGCCCAAGATCATCGACGTAGGACGTGCCCGGGCCGGCGCACCTGCGTCGGCCGCATCGGGCGCGGATCCGACTTCGGTGCCCGCGGACGCGACGGCCGTCCAGCCGATCTCCGCGCGGGCCGCGGCAATCCGTCCGAGCGACGTGGGCGCGCCGACATCCGCCTTACAGCCTACAGCCGCGGTCTGCGAAGCCCAGACGCTCGGGCTCGTGCGCCAATGTCCTGCAGGAGCGCGCTGAAATGAGCAGTTCCTCCGCCCTCAAGCAACTTCGCGTCCTAACGGGCACTCATGCGGGTGCCTCGCTGGATCTGGCATCCGGGAGCCATTCGCTGGGCTCGCGGTCCGATTGCGACATCACCATCGCCGACTGGCGTTTCGAGCAGCTCGCGCTGCGCGTAGACCGCGAGGCCGTCGTCGTCGCCCAATGGTCGGGCACCACTGCGCATGCCCTGCGCTTCGACGACTGGGCGCCTGTCGATTTCGCCGGCGTCGTCCTGTGCCTCGGGCCGATCGACGGGGAATGGCCCGAGCGCGCCCAGTTGATGCGCACCCTGCGCGGCGTCGAAGCCGCGACTGCGCCGCCAGCCGGAGCCCGGCGCGTACGCAGGCTCGACCGCCGCGTCGTGGCCTGGGGAGGCACCAGCCTGATCGCACTCATGGCGGCGGGCTGGATCGCCACGGCGTCGTCGGAGCCGCACGAGGCTCGCGTGCCGACGTTGCAGTCGGCGGCCGCCGACCTGCAGCGCGCGCTCGATCGCACGACGGCGAGCCGGTTGCATGTCAGCGAAGCGTCGGGGGCGCTGGTCGTCGATGGCATCGTCGACGACGCCCGTCAGGCGCAGCAGGCAATCCAGGCCATCGAGGGCCTGCCGCGCTCGATCAAGGTCGTGCGCCGGTTCTCCATGGTCAGCGAGATCGTCGAGACGATTCGTACGTCCATGGGAATGCCCGGCGCGCACATCGACTATCGCGGCAACGGCGTGTTCGCCTTCAGCGCGCAGACCGCCGACATCGCCGCGACACAGGCGGAGCTGGGCCGCGTCGCGTCCGATCTCGCCCCTTCCGTGCGGCGCATCGACGCCGTGCTCGAGGAGCCGCCCGTACCGCAACCGCAACCGCCGGCAGTCCTGTCGGCACTGACAACGGAGGACGGTATCAACGTCATGGAGACGCGCGACGGCGTCAAGCACCTGGTGATGAGCTCACCGCTGCCAGGCACTTCGTCTTTTCCCGCTCCCTGAACTCGAACCGGATCACGCCATGAACATCGAATTCACCCTGCCGCCCCCCGACCTGCTCGCCGATTTCGACGCCATCGAAGAAGCGTTGCTGGCCGACACGAGCGGCGCCAAGGCGCGCTGCCTGCGCGAGTACTTCAAGGCCGCCGAGGTCGAGATGCGCGAGACGCAGTTGCGCAGCACGGACTTCGACGACAAGAACCTCGCCGGCATCGTCGCCGACGCCCTCGGCGCCTCGGCGCGGGTCGTCGCGGCGGCCTGGAACAAGCTGCACGGCCGCGAGCTTGCCGCCTGAGGCGCGGGCAAGCGGACATCACGAATCGAACGAGCGACGCAGCCCGCTCTCGATCCGGCGCGTCAGCAGGCGCATCGGACACCCCGGCTGGTTTTCTTTCATCGTTACAGGAGTATTCAACATGAGTATCGGTTCCATCGTCGCCAAGGGTTCCTCCGTCGTCGCTCACGGCGCCGGCAACGCAGCCATCTCCAACGGCACGGAAGCCGCCATGGGAGCCATGGGCACCGGCGCGGTCAACACCATGAACGGCGCGCTGCAGGAAGGCGTCGCGAACCAGGCCGCCATCGCCCTGGCCCAAGTTCAGGCCTCGACCGAGCAACTGAAGATCGGCGCAGCGCAGCAGGAAGCCAACTCGACGCTGCACATGGCCGAGAACGCCATCGCGACGGCCGTCAAGTTCCAGAACAAGATGTCCGACGACGCCAAGGACGCGATCTAAGCGACGCTCGCGCCGCACCCGGGGCGGCGACGGCCAGTCCGTCGTTCCCCGGCATTCCCTTACCGGAAAACGGCACGGACGCGCCGAATGGGCGTCCCGCCGCCACCTCTCATCGCCCGCACGAAGGAGCGAACCATGCAACACAGACTGCCGCCGCAGCAGACGAAGGTGATCATCGTCGCGCAGTTGCTGGCCGACCGCTACGGCGCGCTCGCCGACACGGCGCAGATCCTGGCGCTGATTGCCGCGATCGCGCCCCATCGGCCCGAGATCGTCGCCGCGCAGGCGCGCAACCTGATGTTCGCCAAGAACTACGCGGAGGCGCGCGCGCTGCTCATTCGCGCGGAAGCCGCCCATCCGTCCAACCCGGTGATCAAGGCCATGCTCGCGATGTGCATGTACATCCAGCAGGACGGCCTGTGGGAAGCCTATGCCGAAGAAGCGCTCTCGCAGGCCGACAACGCGATCGCGCGCGGCATCCTGGAGGCGATCGTCAAGGTCTCTGGCCGCAACCTGAGCGGCCTCGCCCCGAAGGCCGTCGAGCGTGACGCCTCGTCCTACGTCTTCCTGGGCCTGGCCTGCTAGAGCGGCTCGGCCGAACGCCCATCACGAGTCGAACGACATGAGCCCAATTCCCGCCATCGCCCCGATCGAGAGCGCACTCAAGCTCGCCGCCCAGAGTGCGGTGCCCACGCCGCAAGCCTTGGCGAATCCCGAGCTGAGCGCGAAATTCGAGTCGCTGATGCAGCGCAACGCCGCGGAGACCGCTCCGGTCGACGGCGCCCACGGCATGAATGCGCTGACCGGAGTCATCGAGCGCCAGCAAGACGAGATCACGCAGATGCAGTCATCGATGCAGGACTTCATCGAGAAGGCGCCGTCGCTCGACCCGACGGACCGCTTCGTCGCGAGTGCCGCCATCATGGAAAAGGAATCGCTCGTGCACATGAAGATGTCGCTGGCTTTGGGGGCCACGAAGTCCTCCAACAAGAGCCTGCAGAGCTTGCTCAAGAACGAATGACGCCCGGGCGAACGCCATGCGAAATCCACTACATCCCCAGATGCCGCGTCCCGCTCGCTTCGCCGTCCTGTTGCTGGCCCTTCTGGTCGGCTGCAGGCAGGAGGTCTACACCAAGCTGACCGAAGGTGATGCCAACGAAATGCTCGCGGTGCTCTTGCCTGCGCACCTCGACGCGGCCAAGGAGAGCCCCGATGGAAAGTCTTGGAATGTCATGGTCGACAGCGACCAGATGGGCTCCGCGCTCGTCCTGCTGCACGCCAACGGGTTGCCTGCCGAGCATCGCGCCAGCCTGGGCGAGATGTTCAAGAAGGACGGACTGATCTCCACGCCTACCGAGGAGCGGGTGCGCTTCATCTACGGCGTCTCGCAGGAACTCGAACGCACGCTTGCCAGCATCGACGGGGTGGTCGTCGCGCGCGTACACGTTGTGCTGCCCAACAATGACCCGCTCGCCGATCACGTGCGGCCGTCGAGCGCCTCCGTATTCATCAAGTACAGGCCCGACATCAACGTGGCGACGCTCATCCCGACGGTCAAGAACCTCGTCGTGCGCAGCGTCGAAGGGCTGTCCTATGAGAACGTCAACGTGACGCTTGCCGCCGCGATCGCGCCGCCCGTCGAGCCCGCAGTGGCGCGGGGCACGGACGCGTCCGTGACCGTCGTGCTCGGCCTGCTGCTCGCGCTGACCGCGGTCACCGCCGGCGGCTACTTCTTCTGGACGCGACGCCGACCGACGTCCACGCCGATGTCGGGTGCCCCCGCCGCGGCGTCCGAGGCGGCCTGATATGGCTCCCCACGAGTCCATCGCGTCGTCGTGCGTGCGGCAACTGTTCGACGCCGTGCGGCGCAGGTCCGCCGACCTGGCCGACGACCTGCACCCCGCCGTGCTGGAGCAGGGTCTGACGCGCCTGGGCTTGCCTACCGGCCCGGTGGTCACCGGCTCGCCGAAGTGCGCGGCGGCGCTGGCGGCGCTGTACCGACTGCAATGGCCATCGCTCGATCGCTTCGAAGCCAAGGCCCATCGCGTCGCCTTGCTCGCGCGCCAGGACATGCTGCGCGTCCTTGCGGCGGTTGCACTGCATTCCGACCGCGGCCGCGTGCGCCTGAGCATCGGCCCGGGGCTTCGTGCGCTGCTCGTCGAACGCGTCGGCGAGAACGCCTATCGGACGCTGCTGGAGTCGCCCTCGCTGCGCATGGCGCCGGTGCGCCCCTTTTCCGCTGCCGAGCTCGATGTCGACCGGCTCGCGTGGCGCGGCCTCGAGACCCTGGTGTCGATCGGGGCCTGGAAGAGTCGCCGCCTGCTGCAGCGCGTTCGCTTGGCGTTCGAGCCGTCGCATGCCCAGACGGTACTCCGCATCGCCGGGACCCGAGCACAGCCGGAAGTCCTCGAGCGCCTTTCTTCCTATTTCCCGGAGCACGCATGGCTGTTTGGATCACCCATGGATCGCGCGCTGTCGGCATCGACAACGGCCTGATCCGCGCGCACGACTTCGCGCACCTCGTCGACGCCGCGGCGCTCCTCGAGGCCGCGGCGGCCGAACACGATCGCATCCTTGCCGAGGCTCGGATGGAGGCCGATGCCGTGCTCGAGTCCGCGCGCGTGGAAGCAGCGTCGCTCGTCGCCGAGGCGCAGAGCAGCTTTGAGCAGGCTTACAAGAGCGGCCTCGATCGCGGCCTGCATGACGCCGCCACGCAGTGGGCTGGCCAGGCACTGGATGCCGCAGGTGCTACGCGGCGCAACCTCTATCGCCAGAGCGAGCGGCTGTCCAACCTGGTATCGATGGCCGTCGAACGCGTCATCGATCAGGAGGACAGGGCGGCGCTGTTCCGCCGTTCGCTGCGCACCATCGTCAAGCTCGTCAAGAGCGTGCCCGTACTCACCATGCGGGTCAATGAGCAGGACCGCGAACATGCGAGGCGCGCCGTGGACACGGTGCTGAAGCAGTCCCGCTCGACCATGTCGATCGAGGTGCTCAGCGACCCGGCGCTGCCGCCTGGCGGTTGCCGCTTCGAATCCGACGACGGCGTGGTGGATGCAAGCCTGGACACGCAGCTCGAAGCCCTGCGGCGCGCGGTGCGGCGCGCGGCACGCCAGATCGCGCCGGCCCTGTCGCACGGCGACGAGGCCACCGATGGCGAAGACGCCGTCACGCTCGACGAGGCGCATTGAGATCCGGCATGGACGACACATTCGGCAGCTTCGTCGCGGCCCTTGGCCAGGAACTCGAGCAGGAGCGCGTGCTCACGCGCACCGGGCGCGTGTTCGAGGTGGTGGGTACGCTCGCCCGTGCCAGCGGAGTTGACGCGAAGGTCGGCGAGCTGTGCGAACTGCGCGACGCACGCGGACAACTGCTGCAACGCGCCGAGGTTGTCGGCTTCGGCCGCGGGGGGGTCGTGCTCTCGCCGTTCGGTTCGCTCAGCGGCATCGGCGAGGGCACGGCCGTGACGGGTACGGGGCGGCCCTTGTGCGTGGCGGTCGGCGACGGCCTGCTGGGGCGCGTGATCGACGGGCTTGGCGATCCGATCGATGGCCTGGGCGCGCTCGACTGCGACGAATTCCGCCCCGTCATCGCGAATCCGCCGGACCCGATGGAGCGCGCCATGGTCGAGCGACCGCTGCCCACCGGGGTCAAGGTGATCGACGGCCTCATGACGCTGGGCGAGGGCCAGCGCATGGGCATCTTCGCCCCCGCAGGCGTGGGCAAGAGTACGTTGATGGGCATGCTCGCGCGCGGCGCGCAGTGCGACGTCAGCGTCATCGCGCTGATCGGCGAGCGCGGCCGCGAGGTGCGCGAGTTCATCGAACTCATCCTCGGCCCTGAAGGCATGGCGCGGTCGGTCGTCGTGTGCGCGACGTCGGACCGATCGAGCATCGAGCGCGCGAAGGCGGCCTATGTCGCCACGGCCGTTGCAGAGTACTTCCGCGACCGTGGGCTGCGCGTTCTGCTGATGATGGATTCGCTCACGCGCTTCGCGCGGGCTCTACGCGAGATCGGCCTGGCAGCCGGCGAGCCGCCGGCGCGCCGCGGGTTCCCGCCCTCGGTATTCGCCGAGCTGCCGCGGCTGCTCGAACGCACGGGCATGGGCGCCACCGGATCCATCACCGCGCTCTATACCGTGCTGGCCGAGGACGAGAGCGGCGGCGACCCGATCGCCGAAGAGGTGCGCGGCATCCTCGACGGGCACATGATCCTGTCGCGTCGCATCGCCGCGAAGAATCAGTATCCGGCCATCGACGTCCTGGGCAGCCTGTCGCGCGTGATGTCGCAGGTCGTCCCCGCCGGCCACGCCGATGCGGCAGGGCGCCTGCGCAAGTTGATGGCGAAGTATGACGACGTCGAGATGCTGCTGCAGGCCGGCGAATACCGGCCCGGCAACGACGAGATCGCCGACGCGGCGGTCGAGCGCATCGAGGAGATCCGCGCGTTCCTGAACCAGCGCACCACGGATCTCATGGACTACGACGACATCCTGTCCGCGCTCGCCGAGGTCGCGCGATGACGGATCGCGTCAAGGCGCTGCGCACGCTGCTGCGGATCCGGGAGCGGCGCGGACAGGCCATCGAGCGCGAGCTCGTACAGGCGCACGCGCGGCTCGCGAAGGCCGAGCAGGAGGTCGCCGACGCAGTCGAGAGCGAGGCAACCTGCGCTTCGGTGCAGGCCGGCGGCGAGGCCCGCCTGGATGCCTGCACGCGTACGGCGTTCACGCCTGATGCGCTGCGCGCGCTCGACCTTCGCCTCGCCGACCTGAAGGCCGCGACAACGCAGGCCGGGCGCGCCCTGCACGAGCGGCGCACGTCGTCGGAGCGGGCGCGGGCGCCGGTGGAGGCCGCGCGAGCCGCGCTCCAGCGTCACGAGCAACGGCTCCAGAGTCTGCGCGAGCAGCTCGCCCGGGCGCTTCGCGAGCGCGAGGCGATGCAGGAGGAGCAGGCCGAGGAGGAGGCAGAGGAAGCTGCGGCCGGACGTCATGCCGCGCGCTCGCGGAGTACCCGCGCGGAGGCAACGCATGGCTGACGCGCAGGGCCTGTTCGCGGCCGCCGTCGGCTTCCTCGAGCCGTTCGACGACCTACTTCTGGGGGCCGGCCTCGCGAGCCTGCGGCTGTACGCCGCGTTCGCGCTGCTGCCGCCCGTCGGCGAGAAATTCCTTTCCGGCTTCCTGAGGCAGGGCGTCATCGGGATGCTCGCCCTCTACGTGGGCATGGGCGTGCCGCTGGACGCGATCCACCGACTCGGCCCGCTGGAGCTGTGCGGGCACGCCGCCAAGGAAACGATGATCGGCCTGATGATCGGCTTCGCCGGATCCAAGGTCTTCTGGATCGCTCAGAGCGTGGGCGCGTTGATCGACACCCAGGCCGGCTTCAACAACGTGCAGCTCAGCAATCCGCTCAGCGGGCAGCAGAGTACGCCGGTCTCGGAACTGTTGCTGCATGTCGTCGTGGTCGTCTTCTTCGGCATGGGCGGAATGCTGGTACTGCTCGGCGCCATCTTTGATTCTTTCCATGTCTGGCCGGTGGTCTCGAGCATGCCGCAGTGGTCGCGCGTGCCCGAGCTGTTCGTGACCGACCAGACGGACTCGCTGATGTCCTCGATCGTCAAGTTCGCGGCGCCGATGCTGTTGGTGCTCGTGCTGGTCGACGCCGGCTTCGGCCTCGTGACGCGTGTCGCACCGAAGCTCGAGCTTTCGGCGCTCGGGCAGCCGGTCAAGGGCGCAGTGACCGTGCTGATGCTCGCGATTCTTGTCGGCACGCTCGTGTCACAGATCCGCTACCTGCTGCTGCCGACCGGGCTGCTCGCGCAATTGCAGGCGGTGCTCGGAGGTTCCCGCTAGGTGCCCAAAGGCACTTTTCACTCAACGTGCGGCGGCTGCCGCTCCCTTCAATCGAACGAAAGAGACCCTCATGGCTGCTATCGACAGCATCAGTTCCCGATCCAGTTCCCTGTACGCCCCGACGCCTTTGCCGTCGCCATCGTCGTCGGGAACGGTGGACATGGCGCAGCAGCAGCAATTGCTGCAGGCGCTCCAGAGCATCGCGCCCCCCGAACCGGATACAGGTGGGGGCTTCGACAGCATCAACGACGACGACGATGCCGACGACGACGGAAATAGCCCCGACAACCTGCCCTGAGCGGGCGCAGCCTCAACGATTCACTAGGAGAAGCCAATCATGAAGATCGACGATACGAGCAGCACCCGCCGGGTGCTGACGGCTCCGCCGGACACTGGCGGGACGCCTGGTGGCGGCGACACCGACGCGCTCGTCGCGAAGGTGCTCGCGATGTGCAAGGATCAGATCGACGCCGCCGCCAAGATGATGGCCCAGTCGCCCGATTCGAGCTCCGAACCCGCCCCGACGCCGCTGCCGCCGATGCCCCAGATCCAGGCGCCGGCCCCCGCGCCGCAGGTCGAGGATCCGGACGCGCAGCTCAAGCAGGGCCAGCTGTCGGACCCGCAGAAGGACGCGATCATGACGCTGTCTCGTCATGAGGGCGAGTTCAGTCATCACGGCAACAGCATCGACGACCTGGCCAACAAGGCGAACGATCCCAACACGCCGCCCGATCTGCGCCAGGCGCTGCAGACGGTGCTGAACGACCCGGGCCTGCTGCACCTGATGGAGGACGGCGATCATGGCCGCATCAGCCGCGGCGACATCCGTGATATCGCGTCGCGCCCCGACATGAAGTCCTACAGCGAGCAGAAGGCGGCCGACTACGCGCAGAACTACATTCCGTCGGGAGACGAAGGCAAGCAGACGTGCGGGCGCCCCATCACCAAGCAGGATGCGGAGCAGGAGCTCTACAAGTACTCCGACTACCTGCCCAAGAAGATGTCTCAGCACGAGTTCGACCTCATCGTCAGCGGCGAGTCGAGCATCAAGAAGCGGCCGCCGCAGCTCATCGCCGCGGCTTACTACTTCAAGCAGCACCCCGACGAGTGGAAGGATCTGAACAACGGCAGCGACAAGGTCCGCACGGGGAAAATGGAGGACAACATCTCCGCCAAGGGCGAGCTCACGCAGAAGGAGAAGTCGGCTGTCGACCAGCTGACGAACGATCCCAACCACGTGTTCGGCGACCGCATCACGCGCCAGTCCCTGCAGAAGATCGCCGACGACCCCAAGGCGAGCAAGGCCGACAAAGACGCTGCCAAGACCTTTCTCGACGATGCGGTGCTGTTCGGCAAGGAAGACAACGCCGAGGACGGCCGCGACATCCATGGCCTCAAGAAGCTGTGGCACAAGTCGGACGACGGCACGATCACGCGGGGCGACCTCGAGGCATTCAAACGCAAACTTCAGGACACGAAGGTCTACACGCCGCCCGCGAGCGCCGCCAAGTCGCCGGCGAGCGAAGCCGCCGCCGCCGCCAGCGCCGACATGCTGGCCGGCGAGGCCGACCAGCCTGAGATGAAGAAGGCCAAGGGCGGGGCGCTGAAGAACGTCGTCGAGACGGGACTCAAGGTGTACTCGAAGATGCAGCACATCGCATCGCAGGCGTTGGGAGCGATCTCGCTGTTCATGCCACCCGTGCTGAAGCAGGCGTTCGACCTCGCGGCGTCCGCGACGGAGACTGCATCGGGCCTCGCCAAGGCCGGTGCCGACGCGGTCGATGGCGGCAACTGGAAGAAGGATCTCGCCGATACCGCGCTGTACGTCGGCGGCAAGATCGTCGACGCAACGACCGACACCGACGCGGGCAGCGTTGCGGCCGGCCTCGCGAAGAACGCCGTCGACACGAAGTTGGAAGGCGGCTCGTCGAAGGAGGCGCTGCGCTCGCTCAATCCGATCTGAGCAGTTGTCTCGGGCCGGACAGGCGTCCGGTCCGGGCACATCGCCGGCGGCGGATCAAGCCGCCGTCGGCAGCAGTTCTCGCCTTTGCACAACGTATTCGCGCTGGAGCGTAGCGTTGCGGTTGTCGTCAATCGATCATCGCGGACCTGGTAGCTTATATCCAGGTTGGCAGGCGCGGCGTTGCAGGGAGCGCCGTGCCGTGGGACCCCGCCGGCCGCGCGTCGGCCTCGTACGCCGCGCCGAGTTCTCGCCAATAGCGCGGACCGTCGCCTTCCATCGTGGCGCAAAGCCGCCGATGCACCTGCAGCGCGTCGGCGCTGCGCCCTTGTGCACGGAGCAGCCGGGCGCGCGTCGCCAGGCCTGCTGGATGTTCCTCGAGCCATTGCGCCATGCCGTCCAACAATCGCTCGGCAGCAGACAAGCTGCCACGCTCGATCGTGAGCCAGGCGGCATCCAGGCTGGCCATCGAACTCCACCAGTCGCAGGCACCGAGGCGGCGAGCCTCGAGCAGGCGTTCCAGGGCCGCGTCGCGCTTCCCGCGCGCGAGGGCGAGTTGGGCCTCGCAGTGAAGCCACGCCCGATGCAGGTTGCGGTCGCGCCGCAGCGTCGAGGCATGCTCCATGCGGCGGCAGATCTCTTGGGCCTCTGCCTCGCGGCCCGCATGGACCAGCGCGCCACCCAGCAGCGGGAGCACGAAGTGGTTCTCGAGCGTCTGCCCCGCCCGATCCGCCTCGCACGCCGCGTCCTCGAGCAAGCGCGCCGCCGCGGCGGACTCGTCGAGCGCCAGGGCGTACTGTGCGCGGCACACGAGGCTCAGCAGACGGTTGACGGGTGGCGAACTCGTGTCGACCTCGTCCAGCGCCTCCAGGGCGCGGGCCAGGGAGTGGGGCCGGCGCAACTGACGGTAGGCGCCGCAAACCACCGCGAGGCCGACCGCGAGGTCGGAGGGGGCCTTGAGTTCGCGAGCAGTCGCGATGCCTGCCAATGCATGCTGCTCGGTCAGTTTCCATCGCCCGAGCGTGGCGCTGGCGTTGGCGAGGGTCGACTCGGCACGCGCCAGGCCGGCAACGATCCCATGCGCGCGATGCAACTCCACAGCTTGGCTCGCAAACGTCCACGCGAGCGGCATGTTGCCCGTTTCCGCCAACAGCACGACGCGCTGGGAGAGCAGCTTGAGTTGCTGGAAGACATCGCCGCACCGGTTGCACATCGACTCTGCGCGGTCCAGCAACGCCGAGGCGACGGGGAAATCGCACTGCGTGGTCGCGAGGCAGGCCCGCAGCAAGGTCGTCGAGAGCACCCAGTCGTGGGACTCGTGCCCCGGCGCGAGGTAGAGCGCACTGTCGAGGTGCCGCTGCGCGTCGTCGTTCAGGCGCCTGCGGGCATAAGCTTGGCCGAGCTGCAGGTGAGTCTCCGCTTCCACGGCGGCGCTGGCAGCATATCTGGCACGCTCCAGCAGGGATTCGCCGAGGCGGAAGGCTTCGCAGTCATCCAGCGCGATGAGCGCGCGGAGGTATTCCAGTGCCGCAGTCATGTGGTCGGGTTGTGCTTCGACCACCGGCGCGAGCAGACCGCGCACGCGTGGCCAGTCGTGCTCGGCGGCAGCCTGCATGGCGCGCGCCAGCGCGACGTTCGTTGCAGCGTTGGTGGACTCGAAATGGATGCACGGGAGCGGGCCGTCGGGCAGCAAGGCCGTCGCGAGCTCATGGGCGAGCGTGAGGGCGAGCGAGGTCAGCTCCGATCCTTCCAGCGCGATCGGCTCCGTGCCGCCGACAATGAAGGTGCACGCCATGGCATAGCCCGCGTCGTGCCGGCGGACAACGACGTGGACGACGTGCGTCGAGCCGAGCAGCCGCATCGCCGCCGCCGCACGTTGCTGCGGCGATGCGCCCGGCGGCAGCGTTGCGATCGTGCTCAATATCGATGGCGGCGGCGGTTGCTCGAGGCGGCCGTCCCGCGCGAGCGCGCCGGCCACCAGCCGCAACATCCCGATCGCGACCCAATCCAGCTCCCGGTCGCCGGTGAGGTTGTCGATCGGCAGCAGCGCCAGCGATGGCGCTCGCCCGGCATTCGCAGGCTTGAACCGGGGCGCAGGCGGTTGTCCGGCGGTTTGCAGGTCGACCGCCTCTCCGGCGAAGCGGTAGCCGGTGCCGTGCAGGGTTCGAAGGAGCTCCCCCGGCTTGTCGTCGATCGCCTTGCGCACCTTCATCACCGCGCTCGCAATCACGCCCTGCGTGACGCAGCCGCGACCCCAGACGGAGTCGAGGAGCTCATCCTTGCCTACGGCCCGATGGCGCTGGCGTACGAGGTAGATGAGCAGGTCAAGCGCCCGGCGTTCGAGCGGCTGCAGCGTGCCGCGCAGCCTGAGTTCGCGCGTGGCGACGGTCAGTTCGCAATCGGCGAAAAGAAATACCTCGGAATCCATAGATCGACGGTGCGCAACGGCTGGCTTGAAGGCCTCGGGTTTGCAAGGACGCTCGCAAGTCTATGCGGATGTTGCGCCGGCACGAATTCGCCAGGCGTCGCATTGCAGACGCGCCGGTCACGACGCGGCGACTTTCGTCAAGATGTCACGTTTCCCGACGCGCTGCTCCGCCAGGACGACCCCGGATCCGCGCCCTTCAGGCGCGCAGCCAGAGATAGTTGCCGGACGAGATCGCCTCGAACATCTCGTCGGGTGACTGCAGCAGGTGGTCACGCCAGTAGCGTCCGTGCTCGGCGTAGTGCTTCAGCGTGTCGGCCAGCCATGGCCCGTCGATGTCGTCGGTCATCGGCACGCGCACGATGAGCTGCGTCGAGCCGGTGTCGGGATCGAGCCCGAGCTGGGCCTGGTCCTGCGCATAGACCAGGACGTTGGACTCGAGCATGAGCCGAAGGATCGAGAGCGTCCGACCTGCAGTGGTGACGCCGTAGTCGAACTGCACGTACATCGCTCCGGGATCGTTCGTCACATGCATCAGCATGACGCTGAACGTTTCGTACTCCAGCTCCCGGCGCACGAGTATCGCTTCGGCATCGGGAATGTCGAGCGCGTCGCACAAGGCGCGCACGAGTTCCTGGTAGCGCCGGTGGTTTGCGTCCGTGCCGTCTGCATCTGGTTCCGCGTCGTCGTGCGCGTCCATCAGCGCGCCCCCCAGACGCTCGCCTGTACTCGGGCAATCGCCTCGTCGAGTTGGTCGGGGGTGCGCCCCAGCTGCAGTTGCAGAATGAGGAGCGGCAGCATCAGGTTGAGCATCGGATTGCCCGGTTCCCGATGCGTCGGCATGCGGCTGCGCAGGTGTTCGACGACGCGCGCCAGGCCACCGCTGTCGAATCGCCCCGCGCCAGAGCCGGTTCGCAGCAACTGCAGCTTGGCTCGTTGCATCGCGATGGCTGCGCGGTCGCCGGGCCGCCAAGCGGCAACCAGGCCGCAGCTGACGCTCACGAAGGCATCGATCGGGGGGGCGGTACTGGAACGCTCGTGTGCAGCCTGCAAGCCGGCATCGGCCGCTTGGAGCTGTTCCGCCCGATGTCCTCGAACTCGCCCGAGACGCTCGTGGCGCGAGCGCTCGCGCTCACCTTCGTCTTCGTCGTTGCTGCCATCTGGATGTTCATCCTGGAAGCCGACGCTCGCCACGCCGTCTGCGTGAAATTCGGCCTCTGCCAGCTCGATCTCGTCGTCCTCGGCCGGCGCGCCGGCGCGGCGCCTGCGTCGGCTGCGATTGGTCTTGGCCGACGTGCTGCGCCGCGGACGCGGCGTCGGGCCGTGGCCCGGCACATGGGATTGGTGGGCGTTGTGTGCGTGTCTGGTCCCGGCCGCCCGGTCGTGCTCCTGGTCGTCCGGCTGCGTCTGCGCCACCTGCGCGACCGGTTCGACTGGCGCTTGCGGCCTGTGGTCGAACGACGGCATTGCGGGCCGAATGGGCGTCACGGACATGGTTGCGGTGGAGCGATCGGACGAAAGTTCATTGCAGCGCCGCGGCAAGCGCCTGCCGGGCGAAGCCCAGCACCAGCGAGGCGCCCCACGGTGCCGAGATGAGCAGCGTGATGACGACCGCAATGAGCTTGGCGCCCTGCGATATGGCCTGGTCCTGCAGCGAGGTGATGGCCTGGACGAACGAAACCAGCAGCCCCACGACCGCGGAGACGAGCACCACCGGCAGCGACACGAGCAGGCACAGGATCATGGCGTGCGAAGTCAGGTTGACGATGTTGTCGAAATCCACGCGGCCTCCTAGCGGTAGCTCAGCACGAGGCCGTGGAGCAGCATCGACCAGCCATCGAGTACCACGAACAGCAGCAGCTTGAACGGAATGGCCACCTGCGTCGGCGTCACCTGGGACAGGCCCAGCGCGAGCAGTACGTTGGCCACGATCAGGTCGACGATGACGAACGCGAGGTAGATCAGGAAGCCGATGCGGAAGGCGGCCGTCAGCTCGGACAACGTGAACGCCGGAGCGAGGACGATGAGATCGTCCGCGTGCAGTGCCTTTGCACGCTCCGGCGGCCAGACCGCGGCGGCAGACTTCAGGAAGAACGCCTTCTCACGTGCTTGCGCATGCTTTTCGAGGAACTTGCGCACCGGATCCTGGGCGGCCTCGAGCACCTGCCCGAACTGGCCCGCGCTGCTGGACGCGAGCCCCTCGGCCTGGACCTTGTCGAAGGCCTCCATGCCCAGCGGCGCCATGATGTACACGCTGACGATGATTGCGATCCCGTTGAGAACCATGTTCGGCGGCACCTGCTGGACGCCCAGCGCATTGCGCAGCAGGCCCAGGACGACGACGATCTTGGTGTACGAAGTGACCATCATCGCGACGAAGGGCACGAGCCCGATCGCCAGGATGATGATCAGCAGGGGAAGAAGTTCACCCCCGCTGCTGGTCTGCGTCATGGTGGGCTGCCAGGTTGGTGATGCGGGCGCCGAGCTGGCCGGCGACGGCCACCAGATCGGCTTCGCCGATGACGACGCCACACGAAACGAGCCGGAGCCGCGCCTGCGACGCCGGCGTCGCGAGCTCGATGACGTATCCCGGCTCGATCGATTCGAGATCGGTGAGAGCGATGGAGACGGTCTCGAGCTCGAAGTGCACGGGTACCTCCAGCGCGTCGAGGGCGGAGGCCTGCAGGTCGTCGCCCGGCTTGCGCACGGGGTCGTGGTCAGTCATGAAGGGATCTCCCAGCAATGTGAAGGATGTGGTGTCGATGCGGCCCTCGGCACGCAGGCCGCACGCGGCGCCGTCAACGCGCAGCGTCGCGACGGCGCCTTCCAGCGAGGCGGTGGTGCAGGGCAGTCCGAGCAGGAGGACATCGCCGCGCCCGAGCGAGCGCAACACGGAAATCGGCAGCCGTCGCTCGCCCACGGCGATTGACCCGGCGATGCGCAGTGTGCGCGAGCGCGAGCGACGCACCGGCGCGCGAGCGTTGCGCAGCGCCACGAGCAGTTCCGCGGGCAGCTCGCGCACGGCGACGCGGCATAGTTCGCGGCCGCCGCGCCGCAGGGTGCTCCAGCACTCGTCCGGCGCCGGCGCGGCGGCGTGCACGAGCCGTCCGACTCGCAGGCCGGGCAGCCCGAGCGCGACCAGCCGCTCGAGCGGCCGCTCGAACAGCACGTCCAGCGCCAGCGACTGCAGCGGCCTTCCTGCGTCGGCTGCGGCCACGGTCGCAAGGCCCTCGTCGTCCGATGCGAGGCTGATCTCCACGCCGCCGAACTCCGATTCGAGCGTCACCTCGTAGCGACGCGCGGAACCCGGGCCGGCGGCTGGTTGCCAGAACGAATCCTCGCGGTCGCTCAACGCGCGCCACAGGGGCTCGAGTCGACGTTCATGGAACAGGCGCGAGCCCTGCGCGGCCGATGGTGATACCGCCGGCAGGACGGCGGCCAGACTCGTATCGACGCGGGGCAGAACGGGAATCATGACAGGCGGCGATGAGCGTGGAGAGTCGGTGGAAGTCATCAGTCGATGGCGATGGAAATTTCTCGCTGGCGCTTCAGCAGTCCCATCAGCAGGCAGCGAAGGGCGTCCTGATGTTGCGAAATTAGCCGACGCGAACGGGCGTCGGCCGTGAGAAAGCGAAGCTGCAGCCAGTACGACGAAATCGCGAGTTCGAGCGTCGTGTCCTCGAGCAGGTCGGGCCGCAGCGGCATGCGCACGCTCCAGCCTTCGCTGTCGTCGACGGCGCGCTCGTTGCAGAAGCCCGCGATCGTCTGCGCGACGGACGCGAGCAAGCTCGGAGGCGGGGCGCCGTCGTCGAGGGCCGGGATCGCATCGACGAGCAGCGGGCCGAGGCTCGCGGACGTCGGCATCAACGCGCTGGCCCAATCCGGCACGCCAGGATCCTCCTGGCGCGGCGGATCGTCAGGCGAGGATTCTCCCTGCTCGTGGCCCTCATCCGCGCCGATTGCCGCCACCGGCGAGGCATGCGGCGCGACGGATGACGACGCGCCCGCGTGCGCCTGCGGCGCCGCGGGGCGGCGTCGCAGGGCCGCCGCGAAATCGGATGGTGCGCGGGTCGCGGCTGGCGGGCGTGCCGACGCCGGGTCCGGGCGATGGACCACCAGGCGTCGGAAGGCGATCTGGCGCGGGCGGGTCATTTTCAGCCTCGATGCACGGCTACAACGAGACCCGGCCAAGCGGTTCGACGCGTACCTGCGCACCCAACTCCTGGAACGAGTAGACGCATAGCCAGCGGCTGTCGGACTCGACGATGCGGCGCACATAGCGGCGAATATCCATCGGCGTGACGACGGCGACGGCCGGGCGCGGCGGCTGTCCTGCGAGCTCGCGGACCTGGCGGGCGATCGCGGCGACGTATTCGGGTGCCATCGCGAGGAAGTTCCCGCTCGGCGTCGGCTTGATGGATTCCCGAACCAGCTTCTCGACGGCGGGCTCCAGCAGTACCGCGGACAGCACGCCGGTGCCGCCCGTCGCGCGGTGGCTGAGGAAGCGGCCGAGGTCGGCCCGCACGTACTCCGTCAGCATGAGCCCGTCCTTTTCCTTCGGCCCCCATGACACGAGGCTCTCGCAGATCGCCCGCATGTTGCGTATCGGGATCTGCTCCTCGAGCAGCCGGCGCAGCACCTCGGCAATGCGCTGCAGCGTGACAACCTTCTGCATCTCGGCGACCAGGCCGGGGTAGTCGGCGGAGACGCGCTCCAGCACCCATTGCACCTCCTGGATGCCAAGAAACTGGTGCGCCTGCTCCAGCAACGCGCGCACGGCATGTCGGGCGATCACGTGCTCGTGGTCCAGCAATCGCCCCTCGCTCACGGTGGCGCCCGGCTCCGCCCACCACGAGGCAGGTTCGCCGCCGGCAGCCCCGGCTTCCGTGAAGCCGGTGAGTGCCTCCTGCGGTACGCCGTCGGCCATCCTGCGCCCGGGCATCAGTGTCCCCTTGCCATGCGGGACGTCGTGCAGCAGCACTTCGTACTCGTCGTCCGGATGTGCGATGCGGGTCCACAACCGGATGCCGGGAAACGGCAACCCGAGCTGCTCCTGCAGCAGTGCGCGCTCGGCCTCGAAAGCCATGTTCAGCGTGTCGGCGCGCAGACGCTTGCCGAGCGCCACCGACATCGTGATGGCGAGCGGCGCGGTGAAGGCGCCCGGCTTCTCCTGGACGGCCGACAGGTCGCCTTTGCGAGCCTTGGCGCCTTCGCGCTGCAGGCCCTTCAGCGGATCGCTCGATTCGCCGTGCGCCTGCGCGCCAGGTCGCCTCTTCGATAGCTGGATCCCCAGCGCGAGCAGCGCGCCTGCGAGGGCAAGGAACACGTACCACGGGAAGCCGGGCACGAGCGCGAAGCCGCACAGAAACGCCGCGGAGAGAAAGAGCGCGCGCGGATTGCGCGTGAGTTGCGTGGTGATCTCGTCGCCGAGCGATTGCTGCGGCGAGTCCTCGTCCGCGACGCGGGTGATCATCAGGCCGGCCGAAACGCAGATCAGCAGCGATGGGATCTGCGAGACCATGGCGTCGCCGACGGACAGGATCGCGAAGCGGTTGGCTGCCTCGGCGGCAGTCATGCCGTGGTAGGCCACCCCGACGAGGATGCCAGCGACGATGTTGATCATCGTGATGATCAGCGCCGCGATGGCATCGCCCTTGACGAACTTCATCGCGCCGTCCATGCCGCCGTGCAGCTGGCTCTCCATAGCAAGCGTCGCGCGCCTGCGGCGTGCCTCGTCGGCGCTCAGATGGCCAGCGCGTAGATCGGCGTCGATGCTCATCTGCTTTCCGGGCATGGCGTCCAGCGTGAAGCGCGCTCCGACTTCGGCCACCCGTTCCGAGCCTTTCGCGATCACGATGAACTGCACCACCGTGATGATGAGAAACACCACGATACCGACGACGAGGTTGCCGCCAACGACGAGGTTGCCGAACGACTCGATGATGTGCCCGGCGTCCGCGTGGAGCAGGATCAGCTTTGTCGACGAGATGTTGAGCGACAGGCGAAAAAGTGTGGTGAACAGCAACAGGGACGGGAAGGAGGTCAGCGAGACGGCGCTCGGGATGTACATCGCCACCATGAGCAACAGCGTGCTGACCGTCAGGTTCACGGCGAGCAGCGTGTCGATCACGAAGGTCGGCAAGGGCACCACGATCAGCAACAGGATCGCCACGATGACGGCCACGAGCGTGGCATCGCCGGCGAAGGAAGACAGGCGTTTCAGCATTGCGTTGCTCCACTGGCACGGCGGGCGCCGATCTCGTCGACCCAGCGCAGGACGACCGACAACGCTTCGAACAGTTCCTCGGGGACTGGGTGGTCGACCGGCACCTTGTGGAGCGCACGCGCGAGCGGCGGATGCGCGAAGACCGGGACGCCGATCTCCTCGGCGTGCCGGCGCAGCAGCAGGGCGGCGTCGTCGACGCCCTTGGCCAGAACCACGGGAACGCCGATCTCCTCGGCGCGGTAGCGCACCGCGACGGCGTAGTGCGTTGGATTGACGATGACGGCATCTGCCCGTGCGACGGCCTGCTTCGGTGCCTCCTCGGCGAACTCGCGGGCGAGCTGCTTGCGTTGGCCCTTGACTTCGGGATCACCCTCCTGCCCCTTGTGCTCGCGCTTGACCTCGTCCTTGGACATGCGTTGTCCCTTCATGAAAGTGCGGTGCTGGATGAGGTAGTCCACGGGGCCGAAGACGATGAAGACGGCGAGCGCGAGCCAGAGAAGTTGCGCGACGGCCTGCCAGGCCATCGTTCCGATCGCATCGGGGGACTCGTAGACGGCTCCCGCGATCAACGGCAACAGGCGCAGCACGGCCTGCCAGATGACGACGCCGATGACGGTCGCCTTGAGCACCATCTGCACGAACGCCAGCAGCGACTTCATCGACACGATCTTCTTCATGCCCTGCGCCGGATTGAGGCTGTCGAGCTTGAACTGCACCGCCTTGGGCGTGATTTGGAATCCAACGTGCGCGGCCATCCCGAACGCTGCGCCTGCAGCGGCGGCGATGACCACGGGGGCGATCGCCATCACGGCCTCGAGCGCCATCGCGGCCATTCGCTTGTAGACGGCGTCCATCTCGAAGCTGCCAGGACTGAAGTCGAGCGCGAGGCCCATCACGGCGTGCAGGCGCTGGGAGATGGTGTCCGCGGTGCCGATCAGGGCGCCCACCGCCGCCAGCATCGATGCCGCGGCCGCGATGTCCTGGCTGCGCGCCATCTGTCCTTCTTCGCGGGCCTGGCGCAGCTTGTGCGATGTCGGCTCTTCTGTCTTTTCGTCGGACATGGCGGAATGTGGTTTGGAGGGTCTGACCAGCGTATGCGGCGCTGTGTGCGTGTGACGGGATCGCTTGCGAAGCGACGTGCGCGATTGCGACGTCAGCGCGAGGAGCGCAACGTCCAATAGATCTCGAGAACGTCGCGCACGTATGCCTGGGTCTCGGGATACGGCGGCACTGTCAGGCCGTTGCGCAGCACACTGGTTTCCCCGGCGTTGTAGGCAGCAAGCACGAGATCGATCGCCCCGGCGAACTGCAGCGACAGGCGTCGCAGGTAGAGCGCACCCGTGCGCAGGTTGGCCCGCGGCTCGAGCAATGTCTGCTCGGGCCGGGGAACGCCCAGCGCCGCGGCCGTCGACGGCATGATCTGCATCAGCCCGATCGCGCCACGCGGCGAGATCGCGCTCGGGTCGAACCGCGACTCGACCTCGACGACGGCGCGCAGCAAGTCGGCGTCCAGGCCGAACTCGCGAGCGGTCATCTCGATGAGCGGGTCGACCTGGCTTCGCCGTGCGGCGAGCTGCCAGGTGCCGGATCGCGGCGGCGCCGCCAGCACGAGCCGGCCGCTTCCGGACGCCTGTTCGGCGGACACAGGCTCGGGTTGCGGCTCGGGTGGGTGTTCGAATGCCAGGGCGGGATCGGGATCGGGATCGGGATCGTTGATCGGCGCACAGCGTACGTCGGCCGACTCACCGAACCGGCGCGCAACGACATAGCGGCTGCCGAACGCATCGGTGCAGTTCCAAGCTGCCAGGGCGGGCGCGGCAGCCGTGGCGAGCAGCGTGCCGAGCACCGCGGCGGCGCGGTGCGCCAGCCGCGCGGACATCAAGCCGAAATTCCCGCAGGAGCGAAATGGCGCCGCGCGAGCGTTTGCGTCGGCGTTTCGCTGAAGTATTTTCGGTAGGAACTCAGCAAGGTCGAGCGATTGCGAATGCCCCAACGCGCCGCCGTCTCGATCACGCTCGTGTCATGCGCGTCCTCGCGCAGCAGTTCGGCGCGGATGCGTTCGACGCGGCAGCGCTGCACGACCTCGCCAGGCGTCATGCCGAGGTGTGCCTTGAACGCGGTCTGGATCGCGCGTTCCGTGACGCCGATGGAATCCGAGATCTCGCGCACGCTGAGGTCTGCGTGCTCCAGGTTTTCCTGCAGGTAGCGATACGCGCGACGGTATTTGGCCGGCAGCCGCATCTCGATATCGTCCTTCACGGCGCTGGGGGCGGTCGGCGCCTCGCTGCGCTGCGTTGCCGTCGACGCGGCGCGAATGCGTTCCATCGATTCGAAGGCATAGCGCTGGTAGTGCAGCATCGCGTCATCCACGCTGCCCAGCAGCATGCTGAGCTTGGCCTGGCAATACCACGTTTCGATGCCCCCGCCTTGCAGGGGCTGCAGCACGGCGCGCGCGAAATCCGCCTGCCGTTGGGCGATGGCGACGAGCGCCGTGTCGAGACGCGACTGGGCTTCGATCCGCGCCAGGCCGGAAGTGCGCAGGTGAGTGAGGTGTTCCATCAATACCGGCTGCAGACGCGTGTCGCCGTAGGTCGCCAGGAGCAGGTCGCGCAAGTGACGCAGCCTGCGCGTGACCAACGGCGTCGCGTCCTCGGCGGCGAGCAGCATGTCGATGGACAGCAGCGGCGGCGTCTCCTCCTGCATGCGGAGGCCGCTGGCGAGCGAAGAGCGCCAGAAAATGTGATCCTGCAGCAGCTCATGCGTGCGGATCTCGTTGCGGGCGATCAGCTCGATGCGCATGAGGCCAGTCAGCTTGACGAGGTCGGCGTCCTGCGCTTCGCAGGCCAGCTGCGCCGCCTGGGCCAGCGCCTGCATGGCCGTTGCCTGTTGGCCAAGACCTTCCTGTGCGACGGCCAACGCGCAGAGCGCTTCGGTACGCTGCGCAATGCTGGCGGCCTCGTCCGAGGCTATGCGCACGAAGCACGAGACCGCGGTGGTGAAACGCTGCTGGTGCAGCGCGAGCAGGCCTGTGCTGCGGCACGAAGCGACTCTCACGTCACCACGGTTCTTGTAGTGCGAAAGTTTGACGGCGAGGCGGTAGGTCTCTTCCGCCTCCTCCGCCCGATCGAGTGCCAGCATGAGGTCGGCGCACAGATGCGCCGTCTCGAGAAGGCCCGCATCGTGGCCCGCTGCCTGGGGCGCGTGTTCGCGCAGCGCAACCTCTGCTTGCTTGACGGCCTCGTTGAGGCGGCCTTCGAGGATCAGGCGCTTCAGCGCCGGGGCGATGGCCGTGCGGGCCAGGACGGTGAGGACTTGCAGTTGCATGACGGTTCCGTAGCTGAGTCAGGCCCAGGAATCGAGCCGGTAAGACAGATGCTAGGGAGCGGGTTCGAGAACATGCTCAGAAAATCTACGTCGCACTTTTCCATCACATGAGAGCCTCGAGTCAGGTCGACCACGAAATCGCGACGAACGATGCCCTGCAACATGACGGCTTGCTGAATTGGGTCGGGCATCGGGATTTCGGATGCGCATTTCGGGACATGCCTTCGTCCGCACGACATCGCCGCGTGGACGAGTTGCCCCGATGGCCGCTGCCGTCGATCGATTTCCTCGGACGCAGCAGCCGAAGGTTTCGATTGTTTCTGAGCATCCGTGTCTTTCGCACCATCGTGCGAAATTGCGGGGAAATGCCGCGATAGAACCGCTTCCAACGACTCGGGTACCGACCAGAAATGCGAGGGGATGTCGATCGCCGCGCCGTGCGATGCAAACGAGTTCACAGGCGCCACGGCGATTTCGTCGGTCGAGTGCCGGCCGAAGCGCGGATCGCGCTCCCGGATTCCGACTTGAGGTCGCGTCGCGCGCATGCGCCCCGGCGCGCCGAGCGCAGCCGGGGAGCGGGGCACGACCTCGTGCTGCCGGCCTCGCTGGCCGGCCTTGTGCGGCGAAGACGCCGTCAGCTCGCCATCGCGCGGCTGGGCAACGGCCGGGTCAGCGTCTCGGGAACGAGCAGTGCCTCGACTTCCGCGGCGCCGAGGATGCCCAGCGCCTGCGCCGAGTGGGCGATGGTTTCGCGATTCGCGAGCGCGTGCTTGGCGAGACGGGCCGCATTCTCGTAGCCAATGATCGGGTTCAGGGCGGTGACTACGGTTACCGATTCCGCCACCCGGCGGGCCAGCAGTTCCTCGTTCGCGCGGATACCGTCGACGCAATAGCGCTTGAGCGTGCGGCAGGCCGCGGTGAGGTGACCGACGCTCTTGAACAGCGACCACGCGATGATCGGTTCGAAGGCATTGAGCTGCAACTGCCCGGCCTCGCTGGCCATCGTGATCGTCACGTCGTTGCCGATCACCTCGTAGGCCACCTGATTGACCACTTCCGGGATCACCGGATTGACCTTGCCGGGCATGATCGACGAGCCGGCCTGGCGGGCCGGCAGGAAGATGTCTCCGAAGCCGGCCTGCGGGCCTGACGAAAGCAGTCGCAGGTCGTTGCAGGTCTTGCTCAGCTTGCACGCGACGCGCTTGAGGACGCCCGACAGCTGGACGAAGGCGCCGGTGTCCTGCGTCGCTTCCACGAGGTTCTCCGCCTTGACCACCGGCACGCCGCTGATCTCCGCGAGCAGCGGGATCACCTCGTCGGCGTAGCCCGCGGCAGCGTTGATGCCGGTGCCGATGGCCGTGGCGCCGAGGTTGATCTCGGTGATCAGTGCTCGCGCTTCCCGCAGGCGCGACTCGTCCTCGCCGATCATGATCGCGAACGCGGTGAACTCCTGCCCCAGCGTCATCGGCACCGCATCCTGCAACTGGGTGCGGCCGATCTTGAGCACATGCGCGAATTCTGCCGCCTTGTGCTCGAACGAGCGCCGCAGGCTCGCCATCGCGTCGAGCAGATCCTCGATGCCGCACCATGCGGCTAGGCGCAGCGCTGTCGGATAGACGTCGTTCGTGCTCTGCGACGCGTTGACGTGGTCGTTCGGATGGAGGATGGAGTAGGTGCCCTTCTGGTGTCCCATGTGCTCCAGCGCACGGTTGGCGATCACCTCATTGGCGTTCATGTTGGTGCTGGTGCCGGCGCCTCCCTGGATGACGTCGACGACGAACTGGTCGTGCAGCATGCCGGCGATGACGTCGTCGCACGCGTGCGCGATGGCGTTTGCCCGGCCGACATCGATGGCCCCGACGCGCGCGTTCGCCTGTGCGGCGGCTTTCTTCACTTGCGCAAGCGCCCGGACGAGGATCGGGAGCTCGCCGACGGTGCGGCCGCTGATACGGAAGTTCTCGACCGCACGCGCGGTGTGGACGCCCCAGTAGGCGGCTGCAGGGATCTCGAGGTTGCCGAGAAAGTCCTGCTCGGTTCGGCAGGCTCGACTTTGCGGGAATGAAGTCATGGTCGCTGGATGATTGGATGGTGGATCGGTGTTCGGGTGCCTGCGGTCATGCGTCGCACGCGGGTGCACGGCGCGACATCGACCATTCGACTGCCCGGCGTGCCAGGGCGGCCGTCGCATCGACGAGCGGCACCGGCGATTCGACGTTGTCCAGCACCACGGGAATCTCGGTGCAGCCGAGGATCACCACCGCGGCGCCGCGCGATTGAAGCGACCGCGCGGCCTCACCGAGCAGGCGGCGTCCGCGCGGCAGGTCACCTGCCTTCACGGCATCGATGCCCGGCATGACGAGATCCATCATCTCGCCGGCGGTGGGCAGCAGCCAATGGACCCGCTCCGCCGTCGCCGTCGGCGCCCGGTTGACGTACAGACCCGACGCCAGCGTGGCATCGGTGCCGAGCAGACCGATCTTGCCCTGCGGGCCGGCGAGCACGACGGCGTCCGCGATGGCGGCATCGACAAGGTGGATCATCGGCAGTCCGATCGCCTGCTCGATCTCGTCGAACCAGAGGTGGGCGGTGTTGCAGGCGACGACCAGCAGGCGCGCACCGGCCGCCTTCAGGCGCTGCGCGCTGTCGAGCATCGCGGCGAGCGGCGACTCGCCCTCGCCGCGAAAGGCCTTGGTGCGGTCCGGCACCTGCGGAATCGAGCTGACGATCACGGGGATATGTTCCTGGTCGGCGGACGCGTTCGTCGCCTTCAGCATCTTGGACATGAAGTCGATGGTCGCCAGCGGCCCCATGCCGCCCAGCACGCCGACGATGCAGTTCGAGGTGTCGTGCAAATCGTTGCGGGCCACCGTGGGTGTGGGTGTGTTCTCGCGGGGCGGCCACGCCGGTGCGCGCTCGCCGGAGGCGAGCCGGGCTTGCGCCGTAGGTGAGTACATGATGGTTCTCGATGTTGGTGAGCGAGCCGGACCGCCGGTCCGGCTCGCAGGGCGAAGCTGCCCCGGCGTCGTGTGCCTGAGGCGACACCCGGGCCCGGGCTGTCGCGCGCGTATCAGCGGCCTGCGTGGGAGCTGCGATAGCTCAGTGAGACGTCGGGCTCGAGGCCGATGTGTTGCAGCGGCGTTGCCGTCTCGGCATTGGCGATGACTGCCGTGGCGATGCTGTTGCCGATGATGTTGGTCATCGTGCGGCCCATGTCGAGGAGCTGGTCGATCGCCAGCACCAGCACGACGCCTTCGAGCGGCAGCCCGAACAGCGGCGCGACGGCGGCGACAACCACCACCGAGCCGCGAGGCACGCTCGCCATGCCCTTGCTGCTCAGCATCAGGACCAGCAGCATGATGACCTGCTGGGAAAGCGGCATGTCGATCCCGAACGCCTGGGCGATGAAGATCGCGGCGAACGACTGGTACATCATCGAGCCGTCGAGGTTGAACGCGTAGCCGAGGGGCAGCGTGAAGCCGACGATCTTCTTGTCGATGCCGAATTGCTCCAGCTTCTCGGTCAGGCGCGGGAACGCGGCCTCGCTGCTGGCGGTCGAGAAGGCCAGCATGGCTGGCTCACGAATGGCACGCAGCAACTGGCCGATCTTGCCGCCGAGGAACAGGTAGCCGACGCCGATCAGCACGGCCCACAGCACCGCGAGGCCGATGTAGAACGAACCGATCAGCTTGCCGTAGGTGACGAGCACGCCCAGTCCCTTGAGCGTGACGGAGGAGGCGAGGGCGCCGAACACGCCCAGCGGTGCAACACGCATCACATAGTTCGTCAGACGCAGCATGACGGGTACCAGGCCATCGATCGCCTGGATCAGCGAATCGACCTGCGGGTTGCCCTTCAGTGCGTTCAGGCCGATCCCGAAGAACATCGAGAAGACGACGATCTCGAGGATGTCGTTGCGGGACATGGCGTCCAGCACGCTGGTCGGGAACGCATGGGTCACCACGTCCTTCAGGTTCAGGCCGGTCGTGTTCAGGCCGGTGTTGACCTCTGCGGTACCAGCGACCATGTGCAGTCCAGCGCCGGGCTGCAGCAGGTTGGCGAACAACAGGCCCAGGCCCAGAGATACGAACGAGGCGCACAGGAACCAGATCGCGGAACGGACGCCGATGCGGCCGACCTCGCGCCCGCTTCGCATGCCTGCCAGCCCGGAGACAAGCGTTGCGAACACGAGCGGCGCGATGATCATCTTGATCAACCGGAGGAATACGTCCGTGATGATCGAGTAATAGTTCGCGATGTCTTTCGCTGCAGCCGGGGTGGCTGCAGCGTCGTGGCTGATATAGCCTGCGAGGAGGCCCAATATCATTCCGAGCCCGATGTACAGGGTCAATCGATTCTTCATGGCTATTCGATGTGTAGGTTGCCGGGACTCCGTGACGGAGCGGATGTGCGGTCCTGCTCGAATCCCTCCAGCAGCCACCGTGCTGTGAATCGTAGAGATTGACGAAATTGTGGCAATGCGACTCCAGCATTTCGGAATGCGGGGGCCGCATGCGAGTTCATCCGGGCACGATCTGGGACGTCGCGGCGAGGTGCTGCCACAGAGTGGAGACGAGCGGGTTGTGGGCCGTCGCATCCCGATAAACCCTTAGCTCGAATTCCAGGCACCACGGACCGGCGCCGGCCATCGCAAGTTCGCCGCGCGCAATCTCTTCCGCGACGGAACTTCGCGGCAGCCAGGCGATGCCTTCGCCCGCGAGCGCCATCTTCTTCAGCAATTCGGCCATGTCCGACTCGTAGTGGCGCTGCAGGTTCGGCTGCGATTTGGCACGCTGCATCAGCAATGCGAAGCAGCGACCGAAATAGCTGCTGTCGGCATAGGACAGCAGCGGAAGCGCACGATCGGTGGATCCGGCGAGCCGGAACATCGGCGCGCGCTTGTCCATCGCCTTGCACACGGGCATGAACACGTCGATGCCGACGGTCAGGTACTCGTATTTCGTGGCATCGAGGTGGAGCGGCAATTCCGGGTGGTGGTAGGCGAGCATCAGGTCGCAATTGCCGTTGGCCAGCGCCAGGATGGAGTCGTGGACGTTGGTCGGGGTGACACGCGTCCTGACATCCCTGAAATTGGGTGGCAGAGAGGCCAGCCATCCTGGGAGGAAGGCGAGCGCGATCGTGTGGCCCGCGACGATCTGAAGGCCGATTCCCGGCATGCGGCGCTCGTTGCGGATCACCGCGCGGGTGTCGTACAGCTTCGCCAGCACGTCCTCGGCGACCTCCTTGAACAGACGGCCCGCATCGGTCAGCGCGGGCGGATAGCCGCTGCGGTCGACGAGATCCGCGCCCACCCACTGCTCCAGCGCCTGGATGCGGCGGCTGAATCCGGACTGCGTGACGTTCCTGATCTCGGCTGCGCGCGAAAAACTCTGGTGCTGGGCCAGGGCGACAAAGTCCTCGATCCACTTGATTTCCATCACTTGCACTCCATTCGATTGCGGCGGCGCGCCTGCGCGTGACGCCATTGTCCGCGCGCTGCGACGGCACGGCGCCTTCGCGCCGTGCCAATGCGCCGAATCCGGCACGAACGGGGCATCCGCGCCACGCCTGCGCTTTTCCGGACGCGCCGTCGCATCCGCCGACGCCCCTGCCGCGAGTGTCTGGCGAAATGAATCCAACGTCATCGACAACGAGGATGCTCCATGGTTCATTCGCCTTCCATTTCCGCCCGGTCCGCAGTGCAGACCTCGCGGCCTTCCGAGATCACCGAGGCTCCCGCCGGTTCGCCGCCGTCGGAGCCCGCCGTCCGCGCCGAGCCCACGCCCGGCATGCCGGGCGCGCGCAAACCGGCGGAGGCCGCCTCGACGTCGCAGCCGATGGCGCCGCGCTCGCGCGCGGTGATCGGCGTCCTCGGCGGCATGGGTCCCGCCGCGGCCAACATGTTCGTGGACAAGACGATCGCGCTGAAGACCGACGCCCGCAGCGACCAGGAGCACGCTCGCGTGCTCCTGTACCAGGGCACCAACATCCCGGACCGCACCGCGGCCATCGTGGCGGGCAACAAGTCGCCGGTCGGGCCGATGGTGGAGGGCCTCAAGCGACTCGACAAGGGCGGCGCCGACATCGTCGCGATCACCTGCAACACGGCGCACAAGTTCCATGACGACCTGCTCGCCGCGGTCGAGAAGTACGGCTTGCGCCTGGAACTGCTGCACATCGTCGACGCGACGATGAAGGAGCTGTTCGCCCAGAAGCCGGACGCGAAGCGGGTGGGCCTGCTCGCGACCAGCGGCACGGTGAGCCAACGCATCTACCAGGAGCGTGCCGAGGCACTGGGCCATGGCGGCAAGATCGAGTGGATCGTGCCGAGCGCCGAATTCCAGGATCGGGTGATGGAGGGCATCTACGGCGGCGTCAAGGCCGGCGACAACGAGCATGGGAAGCGGGAGCTGCTGGCGGCGGCCGAGCACCTGAAAGAGCAGGGTGTCGACGCGATGCTGCTGGCCTGCACCGAGATCCCGCTCGTGCTCAAGACGGGCGACACGAAGACCGAAGTCGGTGAAGACATCCCGATGATCGATACGCTCGAGGCGCTCGCCAAGGCTGCGCTCGAGCGCGCGGACACGATGGAGCATCCGCGCGCGCTCGCCGGCAAGCGGCCGATCCGCGTACTGCCGATGATGACGGCGTTCACGATGAAGGTCGACCGCTTCCTTCACGGCGAGCCGGAACGACCGCGCATCATCGGCGACATCGGTGGCATGGGCCCGGCCGCGGCCGCGATGTTCAGCCGCTACGTGGTCACCCACAACGAATCGGCCAAGTCGGACCAGGAACATACCCGGTTGCTGCTTGACCAGGCCACCGACATCCCGGATCGCACCGCCGCCATCAAGGCGAAGTCGCAGGAGCCGGTCATCGAGATGGGCAACAGCCTGCGCCGGCTGGCGAAAGCCGGTGCGACCGACATCGTGATGACGTGCAACACCGCGCATCACTTTTTCCCGCAGCTCGAGAACGTCATTCGCGACGAGCACCTCAACGTGAACCTCATCCACATCGTGGACGCGACGATGACGCTGCTCGACAAGATGAAGCCAGGTGCGCACAAGGTGGGTCTGCTCGCCACCGACGGCACCCTGCAACAGCAGATCTACC
>JABCYW010000053.1 GCA_013289985.1 Betaproteobacteria bacterium
ACGCTTTGGCGAGCCTGTGGGCGTACGCGGGCGAGGACGGCCGCGGCGGCGTGTTCGACGTGCTGAAGTTCGGCAGCGCGATGACGGTGGGCATCGCGCTGATGACGCAGATGGGCGAGCAGGCCGACTACCTGCGCTTCATGCCCGCCCGCACGGAGTCCAACAAGCGGCGCTGGTGGCTGGGCGTGGCCATCGGCGGCCCCGGCTGGGTGCTGCCGGGCGTGCTGAAGATGCTGGGCGGCGCGCTGCTGGCCTGGATCGCCATCGGCGAGTCGGTGCCGCTGGATCGCGCGGTCGATCCGAACCAGATGTACCTCGCCGCCTGGGACACCGTGTTCAGCCGGCCCGGCATGGCCGTGGCGGCGACGGCGGCGTTCGTGGCGCTGTCGCAGCTCAAGATCAACGTCACCAACGCGTATGCCGGCTCGCTGGCCTGGTCCAACTTCTTCGCGCGCCTCACGCACAGCCACCCGGGGCGCGTGGTGTGGGTGGCGTTCAACACGGCCATCGCGCTGATGCTGATGGAGCTGGACGTGTTCACGGTGCTGGGCCAGGTGCTGGGCCTGTACGGGAACCTGGCGATCTCGTGGCTGATGGCCGTCGTCGCCGACCTGGTGGTCAACAAGCCGCTGGGCCTGTCGCCCGCGGGCATCGAGTTCCGCCGCGCCTACCTCTACGACGTCAACCCGGTGGGCGTGGGCGCGATGGGCATCGCGTCGGTGCTGAGCGTGGCCGCGCACCTGGGCGCGTTCGGCGCGCTGGCGCAGGCGTTCTCGGCGCTGATCGCGCTGGTGACCGCCTTCGTGGCGTCGCCGCTGATCGCCTGGGCGACGAAGGGCCGCTACTACGTGGCCCGGCGCGCCGATGCTCAGCCCTTGCGCTTCTTCGCTCCGGGGCAGGCCGCAGTCGGCGGTGCGGTGCGGCTGCGCACGCTGCGCTGCTGCATCTGCGAGCGCGATTACGAAGGCCCGGACATGGCGCACTGCCCGGCCTACCAGGGCCCCATCTGCTCGCTGTGCTGCTCGCTCGACGCGCGCTGCGGCGACCTCTGCAAGCCCGATGCGCGTCTCGCGACCCAGGCCCGCGACGCGGTCCACGCGCTGCTGCCGCGCCGCCTGTGGCCCGCCGTCGACGGCGGGCTGGGCGCCTGGCTGGCGCTGATGCTGCCGGTGTCGCTGCTGCTGGGCGGCGTGTGCGCCTTGCTTTACCAGCAGGAGTTGCGCGCGCTGGGCGACGCCGCGGGCGCCTCGGCCGCCACGCTGCGCCAGTCGTGCATCAGCGTGTTCGCGATGCTGCTGCTGGCCAGCGGCATCGTGGGCTGGTGGGCGGTGCTCACGCGCCAGAGCCGGCGCGTGGCGCAGGAGGAGAGCAACCGCCAGACGCAGGCCCTCGGCGAGCAGACGGTGCGGCTGACGCAGGAGATCGCGTCGCATCGCCAGACCGACGCCGAGCTGCAGCGCGCCAAGGCCGCCGCCGACGCCGCCAACCAGGCCAAGAGCCGCTACATCTCCACGCTGAGCCACGAGCTGCGCACGCCGCTCAACAGCGTGATCGGCTACGCGCAGCTGCTCGACGACGACCCCGCGCTGCCCGCGCACCGGCGCCAGGCGGTGAGCGTGATCCGGCGCGGCGGCGAGCACCTGCTGTCGTTGATCGAGGGCACGCTGGACCTGGCGCGCATCGAGAGCGGCAAGGTGTCTCTGGCGACGGCCACGATGCACTTCCACGACGCCATCGACCAGCTCGCCGACCTGTTCGAGCTGCAGGCCGGCGCCAAGGGCCTGCGCTTCCGGCGCGAGTTCGACGCCGCGCTGCCGCAGTACGTGCGCGCCGACGAACGCCGGCTGCGCCAGATCCTGATCAACGTGATCGGCAACGCCGTGAAGTTCACCGACCGCGGCGAGGTCACGCTGCGCATCCGCCACGAACGCGAGATGGCGTACTTCGAGATCGAGGATACGGGGCCGGGCATCGCCGCGCGCGACCTGGAGCGCATCTTCGAGCCCTTCGCGCGCGGCACGGCCCGGGGCGGCCCGCACGACGGCGGCGGCACCGGCCTGGGCCTGACCATCGCCAAGATGCTCACCGACCTGATGGGGGGCGAGATGACGGTGCACAGCACGCCCGGCGTGGGCACGCGCTTCCGCATCGTGCTGTTCCTGGCCGAGCAGCGCGCCGGTGCGGCCGTGGTGGCGCCGGTCGTCAGGCGACGCACGGGCTATTTCGGCGCGCGCCGCCGCGTGCTGGTGGTGGACAACGAGGAGGTCGACCGCGAGCTGCTGCGCCAGCTGCTGGAGCCCACCGGCTTCCTCGTGGAGCAGGCCTCGTCGGGCGAGGCCGCGCTGGCCCACCTGCTCGCGCGCCAGGCGGGCGACCTGCCCGACGCCATCCTGATGGACCTGGCCATGCCCGGCATCGACGGCTGGGAGGCCATCCGCCGGCTGCGCGCGCAGGGGTTGAGCGACGCGCCGGTGGCCATCGTGTCGGCCAACGCGTTCGACCGGCGCCTGGACAACGACGTGGGCGTGCGCGCCGACGACTACGTGCTCAAGCCCGTGCGCGGCGAGGAACTGCTGGAGTGGCTGGGGCGCGTGCTGGCGCTGGAATGGCGCAGCGAGCCCGCGCCGGTGCGGCTCGCGGCCGATCCGGCGCCCGCGGCCGCCGCCGCGCCCGCGCCGGTGCCCGAGGCGACCTCGCTGCAGGCGCTGGCAGAACAGGTGCGCGTGGGCTATCCGCGCGGCATCCACCGCTGGCTCGATCACATCGACGCCACCGAGCCGGCGTGCACCGAGTTCACGCAGCGCCTGCGCGGGCTGGCCAGCCGCTTCCAGCTCGACGCCATGGCCGCCGACATCGCGCTGGCGCTGCGCGGCCGGGAGGCGTCGCATGGCTGAGTGGATGCACGAGCCTCCGGGCGGCCTCGACGCCGTCGTGCCGGGCACGCGCCGCGCGATCGCCGGCGAGGCGGTGGGCGTGGTGCTGATCGTCGACGACATCCCCGACAACCTCGCGGTGCTGCACGACGCGCTGGACGAGTCCGGCTACACGGTGCTGGTGGCCACCGACGGCGCCAGCGCCATCGCCCGGGCCGCGCAGGCGCTGCCCGACATCGTGCTGCTGGACGCGCTGATGCCCGGCATGGACGGCTTCGAGGTGGCGCGCCGGCTCAAGGCCGACGAGGCGACGGCGCCGATTCCCATCGTGTTCATGACGGCGTTGACCGACACCGAGCACGTGCTCGCGGCGTTCGCGGCCGGCGGCGTGGACTACGTCTCCAAGCCGGTGCGCCCGCGCGAGGTGGTGGCCCGCATCGCCGCGCACCTGCAGAGCGCCCGCCACGCGAAGCAGGCGCGCAACGCCCTCGACGCGTTCGGCCACGCCTCGATCGCGCTGCGTCCCGCCGACGGCCGCGTCTTGTGGCAGACGCCGCTGGCGCGCGACCTGATGCGGCGGCACTTCGGGGCCGGCGCGGCCGGCGCCCCGATCGCCGACGCGGCCAGCAGCGTGGCGGCGCCCTTGCGCGCGCCCGCGAGCCTGTGCGACTGGGTGCGCGAGCGCGTCACGCGCGGGCCCGACGCGCTCGAGGGGGCGGACACCTGGACCTGCGTCACGGGCACGCAGCGCCTGCATTGCAGCCTCCACCCGGCCAGCGCCGAGGACGAGTGGCTGCTGGTGCTCACGGAGAGCAACAACGGCGCAGCCATCGAGGCGCTGTCGCTGCAGTTCCGGCTCACGGCGCGCGAGGCCGAGGTGCTGTACTGGGTGGCGCAGGGCAAGACGAACCGCGACATCGGCGACATCCTGGGCACGCGGCCCAAGACCATCACCAAGCACCTGGAGCACGTGTTCGAGAAGCTGGGCGTGGAGACGCGCACCGCGGCGGCGGCGCGGGTGCTGGGCACGCTGCCCGAGCTGATGCGCCGAAAGTAAAGGGGTCTGGCTCCGGCCCGACCATGCTGATCACAGCGAAGGTGCCCCGGGCCGGTGCCTGACCCCTTACCGCCCCTGCCGGCTCGCCTGGAAATCGAGGAAGCGGATCGCCGAGTCGCGCACGCCCGCGGCGGCGCGCGGGTGCGAGGCGACGACCGTCAGGTGCTTCAGCCAGGCGGCGCGTTCCTCGCGCGGCAGCTTCGAATTGAGCAGGCGGTTGGCCATCCACGCAGTCAGTTCGGTGGGCTGGCGTTCCAGCGACGCCGCCAGCAGCATGGGGTAGCCGGCCTGACCCTCCAGCGCGCGCACCAGCGGGCCGGGCGCGCCGAAATCGGCCTGCGGATGGCGCTCGAGCAAGGCCAGCAGCGCGGGGGCGACGCGTTCGCATCCGGGCAGGGCGTCGAAGCCGGCCAGCAACTCGTTGAGGCGGTGGACGTTGTCCGCGCCGTCCTCGGTCGGATGGAACGTCTCCAGGTCGGCCAGGAGGGCGTCGACGGAACCGGTCATGTGTGTCAATGGCAACTGGGGAACGGCTAGCGTAGCCGTTCGGCGCGCGGCCGCGCCCCGTCACCGACAAGCCACCTCGGGCCGCGTGGTCGAATCCGCGGCGTGGCCGCCGGGGGTACGGCATGTGTCGTATGTCGCCGCCGGGCCGTGTTGCTTATTCTTCATCCATCGTCCTCGGCACAGAGGACCTTCTTGAGGAGCGACCCCGCAATGACCACTTCCCGCCGCAGCTTCAGCCTGACGTTGGGTGCGCTAGCCGCATTCGCCTCGTTGACCTCGATGACGCCGGCCCAGGCGGCCGACACGATCAAGGTCGGCATCCTGCACTCGCTGTCCGGCACGATGGCGATCTCCGAGACGGTGTTGAAGGACACCGCGCTGATGACGATCGCCGAGATCAACGCCAAGGGCGGCGTGCTGGGCAAGCAGCTCGAGCCGGTGGTCGTCGACCCGGCCTCGAACTGGCCGCTGTTCGCCGAGAAGGCGCGCCAGCTGATCACGCAGGACAAGGTGGCCGTGGTCTTCGGCTGCTGGACCAGCGTGTCGCGCAAGTCGGTGCTGCCGGTGTTCGAGGAACTGAACAGCCTGCTGTTCTACCCGGTGCAGTATGAAGGCGAGGAGCTGAGCAAGAACGTGTTCTACACGGGCGCGGCGCCGAACCAGCAGGCCATTCCCGCGGTCGAATACCTGATGTCCAAGGACGGCGGCTCGGCCAAGCGCTTCGTGCTGCTGGGCACCGACTACGTCTACCCGCGCACGACCAACAAGATCCTGCGCTCGTTCCTGCACTCCAGGGGCGTGAAGGACGAGGACATCATGGAGGAGTACACGCCGTTCGGCCACTCCGACTACCAGTCCATCATCGCCAAGATCAAGAAGTTCGCGAGCGAAGGCAAGAAGACCGCCGTCGTCTCGACGATCAACGGCGACTCCAACGTGCCGTTCTACAAGGAGCTGGGCAACCAGGGCATCAAGGCGACCGACGTGCCGGTGGTGGCGTTCTCGGTCGGCGAGGAGGAACTGCGCGGCGTCGACGCCAAGCCGCTGGTGGGCCACCTGGCGGCGTGGAACTACTTCATGTCCATCAAGAACCCAACCAACGCGGCCTTCATCAAGGAATGGTCGGACTACGCCAAGAGCGCCAACCTGGCGAGCAAGGACAAGCCACTCACCAACGACCCGATGGAGGCCACCTACATCGGCATCCACATGTGGGCGCAGGCGGTGGAGAAGGCCAAGTCCACCGACACCGACAAGGTGATCGCGGCGATGGCCGGCCAGACCTTCAAGGCCCCGGGCGGCTTCGTGTCGACCATGGATCCGAAGAACCACCACCTGCACAAGCCGGTCTTCATCGGCGAGATCAAGCCGGACGGCCAGTTCAACGTGGTGTGGAAGACGCCGGGCCCGATCAAGGCGCAGCCGTGGAGCCCGTACATCCCCGAAGACAAGGGCAAGAAGGACGAGCCCGAGAAGAAGTGAGTCGACGATGCGGCGACTCACTCTCCGAAGTGCCTTCATCGCGCTGGCCGCGGTGCTGGTCATGGTCGCCGCTCCCGCCTGGGCGCTCGACGCGGCCCAGGCGCGCGCGATCGCCGTCGGCGACGGCGACGCGCGCATCGCGGCCCTGCAGGACGCGGTGGCGCGGGCCGATCCCGGGCTGGCCACGTTCGCGCAGGCGCTGCTCGACGATTCCGTGAAGACCACCGCCACCGGGGTCTTCATCGTGCACGACGACAAGGCGGTCGACGCCGTCACCGGCCAGCCCGCGAGGCTGCCCGACGACGCCGAGGACGTCTCCAACAACAACCGCATGCGCGGCGCGCTGCAGACGGCGCTCAGCGGCCTGCGCCTCGTCTCGCCCGAGCTCGCCACGCGGCGCGCCGCGGTCGACGACCTCACCAAGGGCGACGCCGATCCGGCGCTGCTGCCCGTGATAGCCAAGGCGATTGCCAGGGAGACCGACGCCGGCCTGAAGTCGCGCCTGGAACGCCTGAAGGCCGCGGCCCAGATCGCCGCGCCCGACCGCGCGCAGCGCCTGCAGGCGATCCAGCTGCTGTCCAACAGCGGCGAGCCCACGGTACGCGCGCTGCTGCAGTCGCGCCTCGCGCCCGATGCCGAGACCGACCTCGAGCTGCGCGCCGCCCTCGCGCACGCCGTCACGCAGGTGGACGGGCGGCTGGCCTGGGGCGAGCGCCTGGGCGTGCTGTTCACCGGCATCAGCCTGGGCTCCATCCTGCTGCTGGTGGCCCTCGGCCTGGCCATCACCTACGGGCTGATGGGCGTCATCAACATGGCCCACGGCGAGCTGATGATGATCGGCGCCTATACCACCTGGGGTGTGCAGAACCTGTTCCGCCACTTCGCGCCCGGGCTGTTCGATGCCTACATCCTGCTCGCCGTTCCCGCTTCCTTCGTCGTGTCGGCCGCCGTCGGCGCGATCCTCGAACGCGGCGTGATCCGCTTCCTCTACGGCAGGCCGCTGGAGACGCTGCTGGCCACCTGGGGCATCAGCCTCGTCCTGATGCAGGGCGTGCGCTCGCTGTTCGGCGCGCAGAACGTGGAGGTGGAGAACCCGTCGTGGATGTCGGGCGGCATCGCCGTCACGAGCAACCTCGTGCTGCCGTACAACCGGCTGGCCATCATCGCGTTCGCCGCGCTGGTGCTGCTGGCCACCTGGGCGCTGATCAGCCGCACGCGCCTGGGCCTGTTCGTGCGCGGCGTCACGCAGAACCGCCGCATGGCGTCCTGCACGGGCATCAACACCACGCGCATCGACACGCTGGCCTTCGCGCTGGGCGCCGGCATCGCCGGCATGGCCGGCTGCGCGCTGAGCCAGGTGGGCAACGTGGGCCCCGACCTGGGCCAGAGCTACATCGTCGACTCGTTCATGGTGGTGGTGCTGGGCGGCGTGGGCCAGCTCGCCGGCACCGTGCTCGCCGCGCTGGGCCTGGGCCTGATGAACAAGATGCTGGAGGGCATCGCCGGCGCCGTGCTCGCCAAGATCTTCGTGCTGATCTTCATCGTCGTGTTCATCCAGAAGCGTCCGCAAGGCCTGTTCGCGCTCAAGGGACGGAGCGCCGAATCGTGACCCCAGCCGCTCCCGTTCAACTCCTGCCGGAATCGCGCCGTGGCCTGCTGCTGGGCGTGCGCGGCTGGAGCGCCGTGATCGGCGTGCTGGCCGTCATCGCGGTGCTGATCCCGCTGCTGAACCTGGCGGTGCCGGCGGGCAACCCGCTGCACCTCGGCGACTACGGCGTGGCGCTGGTGGCCAAGATCATGTGCTACGCGATCTGCGCGCTGGCGATGGACCTGATCTGGGGCTACACGGGCATCCTGTCGCTGGGCCACGGCCTGTACTTCGCGCTCGGCGGCTACGCGATGGGCATGTACCTGATGCGCCAGATCGGCCACGACGGCAACTACCGCAGCGACCTGCCCGACTTCATGGTGTTCCTGGACTGGAAGGCCATGCCCTGGACCTGGGCCGGCAGCGCGTCGTTCGTGTTCCAGATGATCCTGGTGGTGGCCGTGCCGGCGGTGGTCTCGGGCGTGTTCGGCTGGTTCGCGTTCCGCTCGCGCATCAAGGGCGTGTACTTCTCCATCATCACGCAGGCGCTCACCTTCGCCGGCATGCTGCTGTTCTTCCGCAACGAGACGGGCTTCGGCGGCAACAACGGCTTCACCGACTTCAAGCGCATCCTGGGCATCTCGATCGCCGCGCCGTCCACGCGCATGGTGCTGTTCGTGCTGACGGGGCTCACGCTGGTGGCGTTCTACCTGCTGGCGCGCGCCATCGTCAACAGCAAGTACGGCCGCGTGCTGCAGGCGATCCGCGACGCCGAGAGCCGCGTGATGTTCACCGGCTACGACCCGCTGAAGTACAAGCTGTCGATCTGGGTGCTGTCGGCCGTGATGTGCGGCATCGCCGGCGCGCTGTACGTTCCGCAGGTGGGCATCATCAACCCGAGCGAGATGTCGCCGGCCGCGTCCATCGAGATGGCGATCTGGGCGGCCGTGGGCGGCCGCGGCACGCTGGTGGGGCCGATCGTCGGCGCGTTCTTCGTCAACGGCGCCAAGAGCTGGTTCACCCAGGCGTTCCCCGAGTTCTGGCTGTACTTCCTGGGCGCGCTGTTCATCGCGGTGACGCTGTTCCTGCCGCGCGGGATCATGGGGATCAAGGATCGGTTGAAGAAGGAAAAGGGCGTGGAGGTGAAGGCATGACGCCGGACCTGCAGGAAGCCGGCACGGCGCTGCTCGAACGGCACCACCAGCAGGCGGTGGCGGCGGCGTCGGCCGGTGGCGCCAGCTTCGGCCGCCTGATGCATGCGAGCGAGCCCGACTTCGCGCACGGCGTGGCGTTGTACCTCGACGAGATCAGCGTCAGCTTCGACGGCTTCAAGGCGCTCAACAGCCTGTCGCTGGCCATAGACGTGGGCGAGATGCGCTGCATCATCGGCCCCAACGGCGCCGGCAAGACGACGATGATGGACGTGATCACCGGCAAGACCCGGCCCGATTCCGGCCACGCGCACTTCGGCTCCAACATCGACCTGCTGCGCCTGCGCGAGCCGCAGATCGTGAGCGCCGGCATCTGCCGCAAGTTCCAGAAGCCGACGGTCTACGAGGAGCTGTCGGTGTTCGAGAACCTGGAGCTCGCGCTGCAGAACGACCGCGGCGTGCGCGCGGCGCTGTTCGCCCGGCTGTCGGGTCCGCAGCGCGAGCGCATCGCCGAGATCCTGCAGCTGGTGCACCTGCTGCCCGAGGCGCACCGCATCGCCGGCCTGCTGTCGCACGGCCAGAAGCAGTGGCTGGAGATCGGCATGCTGCTGGCGCAGGAACCCGTCCTGCTGCTGCTGGACGAGCCCGTGGCGGGCATGACCGACGAGGAGACCGAGCGCACCGCGGAGCTGTTCCTCACGCTGGTGGGCAAGCACTCGCTGGTGGTCGTGGAGCACGACATGAAGTTCGTGGACATGCTCACGCAGGGCCGCCGCAAGGTGACCGTGCTGCATGAAGGATCGGTGCTGGCGGAGGGAACGCTCGCCGAGGTGCAGTCGAACACGCAGGTGATCGACGTCTATCTCGGGAGATAGGAAAAATGCTTCAAGTCGAAGGACTGAACCAGTACTACGGCGGCTCGCACATCCTGCGCGACGTGTCGCTGCAGGCCCGGGTGGGCGAGGTGACGGTGGTGCTGGGTCGCAACGGCGTGGGCAAGACCACGCTGCTCAAGAGCCTGATGGGCGTGGTGCCCACGCGCACCGGAACGATCCGGCTGGACGACAGGGACCTGGCCGGCAAGGCGCCGTACGAGCGCGTGCGTTCGGGCGTCGGCTACGTGCCGCAGGGCCGCGAGATCTTCGGGCGCCTGACGGTGATGGACAACCTGCGCATGGGACTGGCCTCGATGCCCTCGGGCAGCGACGTGCCGGCCGAGATGTTCGAGCTGTTCCCGGTGCTGGCGCAGATGAAGAACCGCCGCGGCGGCGACCTCTCGGGCGGCCAGCAGCAGCAGCTGGCCATCGCGCGCGCGCTCGCGCCGGGGCCGCGACTGCTGCTGCTGGACGAGCCCACCGAAGGCATCCAGCCATCCGTCATCAAGGACATCGGCCGCGTGATCCGCAAGCTCGCCGACCGCAAGACCATGGCCATCGTGCTGGTGGAGCAGTTCTACGACTTCGCTGCGGAGCTGGCCGACGCCTACGTCGTGATGGAGCGCGGCGTGGTGATCGCGCAGGGTGCGGGGTCGGCGATGGCGTCGGACGGGGTGCGGACGTTGATGTCGGTCTGAAGGGGTCTGGCTCCGCAGGTGCCCGACCCCGATCGTGGACCAGGGTCTCGACGCGATCGGGGTCAGGCACCCGCGGCCGACGCCGCCAGCCTTCGGGACGCGGCGTCCGGCGGGAGCCAGACCCCTGCGTTCAGGTTCGCCACACGCGCGGCGTGCACGCCTCGCGCGACCACGCCAGCGCGCGCCACGCGCGCCACACGCTCGCGAGCAGGTCGTGGATCGGCTCCACGCGCGGGGCCAGCACCCGCAAGGTGACGACGTCCGGCTGCGGCGCCGTCGCGCCTGCCGTCGCGGCCAACGAGTGGGCACCGGCGATCTCGCGCGCCACGTCCAGCAGTTGCTCGCGACGATCGTCCGCCAGCGGCGTGCCGGCGGCGAACCACAGCGTGCCGAGGGCGCGATGGCCGGCCCAGCCGCACGGGCCGTCGAGCAGCGCGGCGTCGCCGGCCGCGGTGCGACCGCGCTCGAGCCAGCGCGGGCCCACCGCGATGGCGTGGCGATAGTCGCCGGCCACGAAGGGCGCGTCGGCGGCGGGCAGGCCCAGCGCCACGCAGTCCCAGCCGAACATCTCGGCGCCCGGCGCGAGCTCGAAGTCCATGCGGTTGTCGGCGCGCGCGCCGGAGTGGACCAGCGTCTCCAGCGGCAGCCATTCGAGGCGGGCGCCGCCGGCCACGCGGGCATGGATCGCCTGCGCGGCGCGCTCGCCGCCGCTGCGGTAGAAGCGCGTGGCGCCGGGCGTGGTGACGAGGGCGTGGGCGCCTTCGCCGAGGCTCAGGGCCACGTCCAGCGTGTCGCCCCCGACGATGCCGCCCGGCGGGTGCACCACCACCGTGTGGCACACCTCGGGGCCCTCGGGGAACAGGCTCTTGAGCACGCGCAGCGGGCCGTCGTGGCGGAAGGCCAGGCGCGTGCCCGCGGTTGCGGCGTCGGCGCGGTAGTCCAGGTTCAGGCGGGCGTGCCAGGCCATCGGGCGGGTGTCGAGTGGGAATGCACGGAGGGTATCTCACGCGGCCGGCTCGCCGGTTTGATGCAGGCGGTTCACAAAGCTTTACCCGTCTCGCATCCGCTGTTGACCGCGAACGGGCACGATGCGTGCAGCGAGCTCGCCGGCGCCCCGCGTGCCTTCGCCGGTTTCCATCTTCCCCTTGCGGCTGCGGCCGCGCGAAATGACTGACCCGATGACATCCTTCGACTCGATGGGTTACGCTCCGTCCGCGCAGGGTGTCCGCCCTGCCGCTTCCACCTCGCGGAACGCCCACTCCTCCATGACCAATCCGCATCTCCTGCTGATCGACGACGATGCGCGCCTGACCCGCATGGTCGGCGACTACCTGCGCACGCAGGGCTTTGACGTCGACACCGCCGGCACGCTGGCCGATGGCCGCATGCGCCTGGCCTCCGGCTCGTACGACGCCCTGGTGCTCGACCTGATGCTGCCCGATGGCGACGGCCTCGACTTCACGCGCGAGCTGCGCAGCCAGCCGGCCACGCGCCGCCTGCCGCTGATGATGCTCACCGCGCGCGGCGAGCCCACCGACCGCATCGTCGGCCTCGAGCTGGGTGCCGACGACTACCTGCCCAAGCCCTTCGAGCCGCGCGAGCTGCTGGCCCGCGTGAAGGCGCTGCTGCGCCGCGCCAGCCCCGAGCCGGTCAACGAGGAAGTGCTGCGCTTCGGCAAGCTCGAGATCGACCTCGGCGCCCACGAGGCCCGCCTCGACGGCGTGCGCTGCGACCTCACCAGCCACCAGTTCGACCTGCTGGTGGTGCTGGCCCGCAGCCCCGGCCGCGTGCTGAGCCGCGACCAGATCATGGACGCGCTCAAGGGCCATCCGCTGGAGGCCTTCGACCGCTCCATCGACGTGCACATCTCGCGCATCCGCAGCGTCATCGAGGAAGATGCCAAGAACCCGAAGCGCGTGCTCACAGTCCGCGGTTCCGGCTATCTTTTCGCCCGCAAGCAGGACGCGTAACAATCGCGGCTCGGCCCCCCGCCCACAGCGTCGGCCGTGCCGGCGCTGTTTTCGTTTTGAAGTCCCGTCGTTGAAGGTTCCGTCTTGCGTTCGCTCTACCTGCGCATCTGGCTCACGGTGATCGTCTCCCTGGCGTTGTTCGCCGGGGCGTCGGGCTGGCTCGTCCAGCGCCACCTGGACCAGGAACGCATCCGCAATCAGGCGGCGGTCAACGAGCGCATCGCGGCGTGGGGCGACCTGATCCAGCGCTCGCTGCCGGCCGCCGCCGCGCCGCCGGAGGTGCAGTCCGAGGCCTTGCGCGACTGGTCGCAGCGCCTGCGCGTGCCCATGGCGCTGGAGGACGAGCAGGGCCATCGCATCGCGGCGTCCGACTCCTTCATCCGGCGCGAGGGCGACAAGCAGCTGATGCACGTCGCGATCTACCAGATCAAGCTCGATGACGGCCGTTCGCTGTACGTGATGCGGCCCAACATGCTCAAGCCGCCGGTCAGCGCCGATCCGGCGATGCCGCAGGAGGAGGACATCGGCAACTTCGGCAACGAGCGCCATCTGCAGGCGGGCGACGGGCACGGGCCGCCGGCGTTCCTGATCCCGGGCGTGCCGCGCGGCGTGTCGCCGGGCCTGGGCCTGCTGGCCCTGGTGATCGTGCTGTTCCTGGCGATCGCGCTCGGCGCCTATCCGTTCGTGCGCCGGCTCACGCGCCGGCTCGAGGCGCTCAAGCGCGGCGTGGAGGCCTTCGGCCAGGGCGCGCTCGATCGCCGGGTGCCTGTGGAAGGCCGCGACGAGGTCGCCACGCTGGCCACCAGCTTCAACCTCGCGGCCGAGCGCGTCGAGGCGCTGGTGCGCTCGCACAAGAGCCTGCTCGCCAATGCCAGCCATGAGCTGCGCTCGCCGCTGGCGCGCCTGAAGATGGCCACGTCGCTGCTGTCGGACGCGGCGCCGGACGAGCGCGACCGCGAGCACCTGCGCGCCGAGATCAACACCGACATCGCCGAGCTGGACGGGCTGGTCGACGAGGTGCTGCTGGCGAGCCGGCTGGAGGCCGCGCCGGCGCCCGACCACCTGGAGAGCGTCGACCTGCTCGCGCTGGCCGTGGAGGAGGGCGCCCGTGTCGACGCCAGCGTCGACGGCTCCGGCGCCACCGTGCGGGGCGAGGAGCGGCTGCTGCGGCGCGCGCTGCGCAACCTGCTGGAGAACGCGCGCCGCTACGGCGGCGGCCAGATCCGCGTCGACCTGGAGGACAAGGCCGCGGCGGGCGTAGAGATCCGCGTGTGCGACAACGGCCCCGGCGTGCCGGAGGCGTATCGCGAACGCATCTTCGAGCCGTTCTTCCGCCTGCCTGGCCATGCCGAGCGCGCCGGCGGCGTCGGCCTGGGGCTCGCGCTGGTGCGCCAGATCGTGGAGCGCCACCACGGCCGGATCCAGTGCGTGCGACCGCCGGAGGGCGGCGGCTGCTTCGTGATCAGCCTGCCGGCTTCGGCCCGGGCCTGAGACCTGGCCGCTCGCTCAGGGGCCCGCGGGCGCCGGGTTCTCGAGCGCCGACGGATCCGGATGATCCTCGCCGGTGGCGCGGCCGGCGCGTTCCGCGTACTTGTTGAAGCGCCAGGCCTTGGCGTCCAGCGTGATGCGGCGCCACACCGAGCGCTTCTGGCCCGGGCTCATGGCCGTCCAGTGCTGCACCTCCTCGAAGGTGCGGCCGCAGCCCTTGCACATCTCGTCGCCCTGCGACGTGGAGCAGATGGCGATGCAGGGCGCATCGGGCGTGGAGGCGTACCACTCCAGCCAGGCGTCGCGCGCCACCCGGGGCAGCGTGTGTTCGTCGGCCTCGTGCTCGCGGTAATAGACCATCAGCGCGTACACCTCGGCCAGCGCCAGCACCTCGGGGCAGGCGGTGATGCCGTCCGGCGACGGGAACTGCGCCCGCCACCAGTTGATGGCAGCTTCGATGTCGGTGATGTGGATGCCGGCCATGGCTTGCAACTCGGGGGCAGCGGTGCTCAATACGAGAGTCCCATGACGTCGCGGACGTCCTTCATCGTCTGGCGCGCGACGGTGCGCGCGCGCTCGGTGCCCATCTCGACGATCCAGTGCACGTGCTTCGGATTGGCCAGGTATTGCTCGGCGCGTTCGCGCCAGGGCTGCTGCTCGCGCAGGATGGCGGCTATGACGGGCTGCTTGCAGTCGAGGCAGCCGATGCCGGCCGTGGTGCAGCCGGTGCTGGCCCAGGCCTGCGTGGCGGCGTCGGAATAGACCTTGTGGAACTGCCACACCGGGCAGCGCGCCGGGTCGCCCGGGTCGCTGCGGCGCACGCGTTGCGGGTCGGTGGGCATCGTGCGGATCTTGGCCTCCACCTGCGCGGGCTCCTCGCGCATCTCGATCGTGTTGCCATAGCTCTTGCTCATCTTCTGGCCGTCGAGGCCGGGCAGGCGCGTGACCTCGGTGTGCAGCGCCTGGGGCTCGTGCAGCACGGCTCGGCCGGTGCCCTGGCCGTAGAGATGGTTGAAGCGGCGCGCGACCTCGCGCGTCAGTTCCACGTGGGCGTCCTGGTCCTCGCCGACGGGGACGTAGGCGGCCTTGTAGATGAGGATGTCGGCCGCCTGCAGCAGCGGGTAGCCGAGGAAGCCGTAGGTGGCGAGGTCGCGATCCTTCAGGTGCTCGATCTGATCCTTGTAGCTGGGCACGCGCTGCAGCCAGCCCAGCGGCGTGCCCATCGCCAGCAGCGTGAACAGCTCGGCGTGCTCGGGCAGGCGGCTCTGGATGAAGATCGTGCACAGGTCGGGATCGAGGCCGGCGGCGATCCAGTCGATCACCATGTCGTAGACGTTGCGCTCGATGACGTCGCGATCCTGGTAGTGCGTGGTGAGCGCGTGCCAGTCGGCCACGAAGAAGAAGCTGTCGTACTCGTGCTGCAGGCGTACCCAGTTCTTCAGGGCGCCGTGGTAGTGGCCGAGGTGCAGGGCGCCGGTGGGGCGCATGCCGGACAGGACGCGGGCTCGCATGGGGATCTCTCGTAGTCGCACGATTGCGCGGCGGAACGGACGATTGTAGTGAGCACCACCCATGTCCCGCGGCGCGGAAGGGCGGGTTCTCCCTTACAATTGCGGCCCATGAAAAGAATAGTGGTCCTGATCTCAGGTCAGGGCTCGAACCTGGATGCGATCGTGCGCGCGTCCGAGGCGGAAGACTGGCCCGGCCGCGTGGTCGCGGTCATCAGCAACCGCGCCGACGCCGGCGGCCTGCAGCGGGCCCGGGCCCACGGCATCGCCACCGAAGTGCTCGACCACAAGGCCTTCGCGGATCGCGCGGCGTTCGACGCGGCCCTGGCCGGGGTGATCGACGCCCACTCGCCCGACCTGGTCGTGCTGGCCGGGTTCATGCGCATCCTCACGCCGGAGTTCGTGGCGCGCTACGAAGGCCGCATGCTCAACGTGCATCCGTCGCTGCTGCCGGCGTTCACCGGGCTGCACACGCACCGGCGGGCCATCGAGCAGGGCTGCAAGGTGGCCGGCGCGACGGTGCACTTCGTGTGCGCCGAGCTCGATCACGGGCCCGTCGTCGCGCAGGCCGTGGTGCCGGTGCTGGCGGGCGACGACGAGACGACGCTGGCCAAGCGCGTGCTGGCGGCCGAGCACGTGCTGTATCCGCGCGCCGTGGGCTGGTTCGTCAAGGGCGAGCTGCGGTTGCAGGATGGCCGGGTGACCCACCTCGGCGGCGAACCGCAAGGCTGGTTCGCCTGACTTTCCACGCGCGGGCGCACGAGCGGCCGCGCACGACGATTTTTCCCCGCTCCTGCGGCGCATCCGGCGCCGTTCGGGCTTTCATTTCAGCGATAACCGCGAAAGAGACCTGCCATGCATCCGAACGCCCTCCTCGACATCGCCACCGAACTGCTGCGCGAGGTCGGCAAGCTCGACATGCCCGCGGACGTGGTGGTGTCCAACTTCTTCCGCAAGAACCGCGAGTTGGGCCCGCGCGAGCGCCACGCCCTGGCCGAGACGGCCTACGCGGTGCTGCGCCAGCGCCTGCTGTTCCAGCACCTGGCCCAGAGCGGCAGCGGCGCGCTGGAACGGCGCCTGGCGATCCTGGCCTGGCAGGGCAACGAGACGCTCATCCGCGGCGGCCTGGGCCAGCACGAGCAGCAGTGGCTCAACGGCGTGCGCTCCATCGACCGCAACTCGTTCTCCGAGAAGCTGCGCCACAACCTCCCCGACTGGCTGGCCGGCGCGCTGAAGAACGACCTGGACGACGAGGGCTTCTGGAAGTTCGTCGCGTCCATGGCCACCAGCGCACCGCTGGACCTGCGCGTCAACATGCTCAAGACCAGCCGCGACAAGGCGCAGGCCCAGCTGCACGACGCCGGCATCGAGTCCACGCCCACGCCGTACTCGCCCTGGGGCCTGCGCGTCGACGGCAAGCCGGCGCTGCAGAAGACCGACGTGTTCCTGCGCGGCGACGTCGAGGTGCAGGACGAGGGCAGCCAGCTGCTGGCCGCGATGGTGTCGCCCAAGCGCGGCGAGATGGTGGTGGACTTCTGCGCCGGCGCCGGCGGCAAGACGCTGGCGCTGGGCGCCGCGATGCGCTCCACCGGTCGCCTGTATGCGTTCGACGTGAACGGCCACCGCCTCGACAAGCTCAAGCCGCGCCTGGCGCGCAGCGGCCTGTCCAACGTGCACCCGGCCCAGCTGACCAACGAGCGCGACGACCGCGTCAAGCGACTGTCGGGCAAGATCGACCGCGTGCTGGTCGACGCGCCGTGCTCGGGCCTGGGCACCCTGCGCCGCAACCCCGACCTGAAGTGGCGCCTGTCGGCCAAGGCCATCGACGAGCTGTGCGAGCTGCAGGCCAGGATCCTGGAAAGCGCCTGCCGCCTGCTCAAGCCGGGCGGCCGCCTGGTCTACGCCACCTGCAGCCCGCTGCGGCGCGAGGACGAGGCCATCGCCGAGGCCTTCTCGGCCGCGCACCCGGAATTCAAGCTGCTGGACGCCGGCGAGCTGCTGAAGGCCGCCGGGGTCGAACGCGCCGATGAGCTCAACGCCAACGGCTACATGCGCAGCTGGCCGCACGCCCACGGCATGGACGGGTTCTTCGCCGCCGCCTGGCAGAAGGCCTGATCGGCAAGACCCGCTGTTTCTCTCGACAATTTCAAGAATTTGCACTGTCGGAGTGCTCCAGAGCAGAACTTTTGCCGTCGGGATCTCTCGAAGAGGGGCGCCAAACACCGGATTGACCGGCTTGACGGGCGCATTTTGGTGGCCGTGAACGACCTCGGCCCCCTACAATTCGGTACTCGCCCTTCTTTTCGGGCATCTACAGGCAGGCAATGGAAGCGATTCAGACTGTTGTGAACGTGTTCGTGGACTTCTTCTCTACCGGGCTGCTGCATGCCACGTGGTGGCAGGAGCTCGTCTACACGCTCGTCGTGACCCACATCACGATCGCCGCGGTCACCATCTTCCTGCACCGCTGCCAGGCGCACCGCGCGCTGGACCTGGGCCCGATCCCGTCGCACTTCTTCCGCCTGTGGCTGTGGATGACCACCGGCATGGTCACCAAGGAATGGGCCGCCATCCACCGCAAGCACCACGCCAAGTGCGAGACGGTCGACGACCCCCACAGCCCGGTCACCCGCGGCATCAAGGCCGTGCTGCTGACCGGCGCCGAGATGTACCGCGCCGAGTCGAAGAACAAGGAAACCATCGCCAAGTTCGGCCATGGCACGCCGGACGACTGGGTCGAACGCAACGTCTACAGCCGCTTCCAGTGGCAGGGCGTGGCGCTGATGATGATCATCAACCTGGCGCTGTTCGGTGCCATCGGCGCCTCCATCTGGGCCGTCCAGATGCTGTGGATCCCGATCACCGCCGCCGGCATCATCAACGGCATCGGCCACTACTGGGGCTACCGCAACTTCGAAGCCGTCGACGCGTCGCGCAACATCATGCCCTGGGGCATCATCATCGGCGGCGAAGAGCTCCACAACAACCACCACACCTATCCGACGTCGGCCAAGCTGTCGGTCAAGCCGTTCGAGTTCGACATCGCCTGGGGCTACATCCGCGCGATGGAGATGATCGGCTGGGCGAAGGTGCGCAAGGTCGCGCCGCAGATGAAGACCGGCGACGTGCGCGCCGTGGCCGACAACGAGACGCTCGAGGCCATCATCGCCAACCGCTACGAGGTCATGGCCAAGTACGCGCGCGAGCTGCGCCGCGCCTGCGCCGCCGAGCTGGCCGCGCTGAAGAACAAGGGCGGCGAACACACGCCGGAAGGCGCCAACCTGCGCGTCGCCCGCCGCTGGCTGCACCGCGACGTGGAGAAGATCCCGGGCCACCTGCAAGCCCAGGTCGCCGACGCCGCCGCCACCTCGCCGGCGCTCGCCAAGCTGGTGGCCATGCGCGAAGAGCTGCGTTCGCTGTGGACCCGCACCAACGTGTCCGCCGAGCAGGCCGTCACCGACCTGCAGGCCTGGTGCAAGCAGGCCGAGGAATCCGGCATCGAGGCGCTGCGCGAGTTCTCGTTCAAGCTGCGCGCCGCCAAGGCCGCCTGAGCCTCGCCGCTCCGCTCCCAAGGCCCGCTTCGGCGGGCTTTGTCGTTCCTGGCCCGGACGTTTCTTGCGTTCGAGCGGTTTCGCATCCGGTTCGTCGGCGAAATCCGCAGTTGGTGCGGGCTTCCCGGTGACTCGTCGCAAGCCGGTTTGCGCGCCGTTCGCGTGCTCCGATAGTTCATCCATCGGAACACGAAACGCCTCCGAACCCACCACCGAACACCCCAGGAGCCCACCATGACCAAGACCACCCCCCAAGCCGCCGCCGCCGTCCTGTCCGCCCTCATGAGCCTGGCCGTCGTCGCCGGCATGAACGGCCTCGCGACCACGCAGTACGCGAAGGCGGACAGTCTGGAAATGGCGCGCTACGGCCAGACGCACGTCGCCGTGCAGCACGTGACCGTGGTGGGCCATCGCGCCACCGCCTGAAGCGATCCAGAGCCGTCCTGGCGTCCTCGCGGCGCCGTCCCGCTCCTTCCTTCAAAGCCTCGCCTTGTGCGGGGCTTTTTTTATTTGCTCCGACAAAGTATGATTTGGCTTCGTTTGCGAAGAAGGCTGAATTAATCACAGCCGCGCGCACTTCGTCGACCCTTCGCGCATCATTGCGAAAGCGGCTCGGCGATCGAAGCACCTTATCCGGCGCTTCCGTACCGTTCGAGGGTCCACGTTCACCGGTGTGAGGCCCACGTTCCGGGCCGAGCCGCGTCAGTCACAGCTGACTTTTTTGCAGTTCTCCAAAGTCAGCCACAAAGACCGGTTCCATGCGCTTCGACCTCGTCACCCTCAATCTCGTCCTCGCCATCGCCGAGACCCGCAGCATCACGCGGGGTGCCGAGCGCGAGCACCTGGCGCTGGCGGCGGCCAGCAAGCGCTTGTCCGATCTCGAGGCCCGCCTGGGTGTCGGGCTGTTCGACCGCCGGGCGCGCGGCGTCGATCTCACCGAAGCCGGCCGCGCGCTGGTGCGCCACATCCGGACCCTCAACGCGTCGCTGCATGCGCTCGAGAGCGAGGTCGTCGAGTTCTCGCGCGGCATCAAGGGCCATCTGCGCGTGGTGGCCAACGCCGGCGCCATCTCCGAATGCCTGCCCGCCGATCTCGCCGCCTTCGCGCGCGCGCACCCGGGCATCCGCGTGAGCCTGGAAGACCAGACCAGCGCCGACGTGATGCAGGCCGTGGCCGAAGGGCGTGCCGACGTGGGCATCTTCGTCGGCCCCAGCACCGACGTACGTCTGTCCGCCCGCCACTACAGCAGCGGCACGCTGGCCGCCATCGTGCCGTCCGAGCATGTGCTCGCGCGCCGCGATGCCGTGCCGTTCGACGCGCTGCTCGACTTCGACATCGTCGGCCTGCACGTGGGCGCCTCGGCGCACGAGCTGATGCTCAAGTCGGCCCTCGAGCGCGGGCGCACGCTCAACGCGCGCCTGCAGGTGCGCGGGTTCGACGCCATCGCGCAGCTCGTCGCCGCCGGGCTCGGCGTGGCCGTGCTGCCCGCCGACAGCGCCTCGCGCTTCTCCAAGTTGTTCGACATCAAGGTGCTGGTACTCGAGGAATCGTGGGCCCACCGCGACTACCTGCTCGCCACGCGCGTGAGCGACTCGCTGCCGGCCGCCGTGCAGCGCTTCGTCGACGCGCTGTGCCCGCCCACCGTGCCCGCCGCCGCGTCCGCGCCCGTCGCGGCGCGTGCGCGCGAGGCCTCCGCCCTCTGAAAGGCTCTTCCATGACCGCACGCACCCTCTACGACAAGCTCTGGGACGACCACGTCCTGCACACCGAGGAAGACGGCACCTCGGTGCTGTACATCGACCGCCACCTGCTGCACGAGGTCACGAGCCCGCAGGCGTTCGAGGGGCTGGAGCTGGCCGAGCGCAAGGTGTGGCGCCTGTCGGCCAACCTGGCGGTGAGCGACCACAACGTGCCCACCACCGATCGCCGCGACGGCATCTCCGATCCGACGTCGAAGCTGCAGGTCGACACGCTGGACCAGAACTGCGACAGGCAAGGCATCACGCAGTTCAAGATGAACGACAAGCGCCAGGGCATCGTGCACGTGATCGGGCCGGAGCAGGGCGCCACGCTGCCCGGCATGACGGTGGTCTGCGGCGACAGCCACACCTCCACGCACGGCGCGTTCGGCGCGCTGGCGCACGGCATCGGCACCAGCGAGGTGGAGCACGTGCTCGCCACGCAGACGCTGCTCGCGAAGAAGGCGAAGAACCTGCTGGTGCGCGTCGAGGGCACGCTGGCGCGCGGCTGCAGCGCCAAGGACATCGTGCTGGCCGTCATCGGCCGCATCGGCACCGCCGGCGGCACCGGCTACACGATCGAGTTCGGCGGCTCGGCCATCCGCGCGCTGTCGATGGAGGGCCGCATGACCGTGTGCAACATGGCCATCGAGGCGGGCGCGCGCGCCGGCCTGGTGGCCGTGGACGACACCACGCTGGCCTACGTCAAGGGCCGCCCGTTCTCGCCGTCCGGCGTGGAATGGGATCAGGCCGTCGCGCAATGGGGCCAGCTGCACTCCGACGCCGGCGCGCACTTCGACCGCGTCGTCGACATCGACGCGAGCACGATCCGCCCGCAGGTCACCTGGGGCACCTCGCCCGAGATGGTGCTGTCCATCGACGACCGCGTGCCCGATCCCGAGCGCGAGAAGGACGCCGTCAAGCGCGGCGCGATGGAGCGGGCGCTGACCTACATGGCGCTGGAGCCCAACAAGGCCATCTCCGACATCCGCATCGACAAGGTGTTCATCGGCTCGTGCACCAACAGCCGCATCGAGGACCTGCGCGAGGCCGCCGCGGTGCTGCGCAAGGTGGGCGGCCGCATCGCGGGCAACGTGCGCCTCGCGCTGGTGGTGCCCGGATCGGGCCTGGTCAAGGAGCAGGCCGAACGCGAAGGGCTCGACGAGGTCTTCCGTGCCGCAGGCTTCGAGTGGCGCGAGCCGGGCTGCTCGATGTGCCTGGCGATGAACGCCGACCGCCTCGAACCGGGCGAGCGCTGCGCCTCCACCAGCAACCGCAACTTCGAAGGCCGGCAGGGCGCCGGCGGCCGTACGCACCTGGTGAGCCCGGCGATGGCCGCGGCCGCCGCGCTGCACGGCCACTTCGTCGACGCGCGCAAGTACATCTGAAGACCGGGATCGCCTCATGCAAGCCTTCACCCTGCACACGGGCCTCGTGGCCCCGATGGATCGCGAGAACGTCGACACCGACGCGATCATCCCCAAGCAATTCCTGAAGTCGATCAAGCGCACGGGCTTCGGGCCCAACCTGTTCGACGAGTGGCGCTACAAGGATCCGGGCTATCCGGGGCAGGATCCGGACTCGCGCGTGCCCAACCCCGACTTCGTGCTGAACCAGCCGCGCTACCAGGGCGCGTCGGTGCTGATCGCGCGCCGCAACTTCGGCTGCGGCTCCAGCCGGGAGCACGCGCCGTGGGCGCTCGACCAGTACGGCTTCCGCGCCATCATCGCGCCCAGCTACGCCGACATCTTCTTCACCAACTGCTTCAAGAGCGGCCTGCTGCCCATCGTGCTGCCCGAGGACGCGGTGGCCAGGCTGTTCGACGAGGTCAACGCCTTCGTGGGCTACCGCCTCACCGTCGACCTGCCGCGCCAGGTGGTGGTCAAGCCCGACGGCGCGGAGATCCCGTTCGACGTGCAGGCCTTCCGCAAGTACTGCCTGGTCAACGGCTTCGACGACATCGGCCTGACGCTGCGCCATGCCGACAAGATCCGCAGCTACGAGGCCGAGCGCCTGGCGAAGATGCCGTGGCTCGCCAACCGCCTGGTCGGCTGAGGCAAGATGGCCTGGCCGCGCCCCCTGCAGTTGCGACGCCATTTCCAGCGCGTGGTGCTGGCGCGCCCGTGGCTGACCTTCGTCGTGATGGGCCTGGCCTTCTTCTGCTTCGGCATGGTGTCGCTGGACCTGCTGCGCCTGCTGCACGCCAACGCGGCGCTGATCGTGGCCAACGGCGCGATGGCGCTGGCCGATGGCGGCGCGCTGCAGCTGCTTCAACTGATCGCCGACGGCTACCTGGCCATGCTGGCCTACGTCGTCATGAAGACCTGCGAGCACACGCTGTCGCACTGGCTGGCGGACTCGTCCCCTTTCAAGCGTTCGTCCGCGGCCGACGAGCGCGCATCCCCCGAATCCCACTCCGAACACTGACATGAAGATCGCAATCCTCCCCGGCGACGGCATCGGCCACGAGATCATCGCGGAAGCCGTCAAGGTGCTGCGCGCGCTGGAACTCCCGTTCGAGACGGAGTTCGCCGACGTCGGCGGCACCGCCTACGCCAACCACGGCCATCCGCTGCCCGAGGCCACGCTGGCGCTGGCCAAGGCCGCCGACGCCGTGCTGTTCGGCGCCGTGGGCGACTACAAGTACGACAAGCTCGAGCGCCACCTGCGCCCCGAGCAGGCGATCCTGGGCCTGCGCAAGAACCTGGCGCTGTTCGCCAACCTGCGTCCGGCCATCTGCCACCCGCAGCTGACGCACGCGTCGAGCCTGAAGCCCGAGCTGGTGTCGGGCCTGGACATCCTCATCATCCGCGAGCTCACCGGCGACATCTACTTCGGCCAGCCGCGCGGCCGCCGCACCGCGGTCGACGGCCACTTCCCGGGCGCCGACGAGGCCTTCGACACGATGCGCTACAGCCGCCCGGAGATCGAGCGCATCGCGCACGTGGCGTTCCAGGCGGCTCGCAAGCGCGGCCGCAAGGTGACCAGCGTCGACAAGGCCAACGTGCTGGAGACCTTCCAGTTCTGGCGCGACGTCGTCACCGACGTGCACGCGCAGTACCCCGACGTCGAGCTCGACCACATGTACGTGGACAACGCGGCGATGCAGCTGGTGAAGGCGCCCAAGAAGCTCGACGTGGTGGTCACCGGCAACATGTTCGGCGACATCCTGTCGGACGAGGCGGCGATGCTCACCGGCTCGATCGGCATGCTGCCCTCGGCCTCGCTGGACGCCAGCAACAAGGGCCTGTACGAGCCCAGCCATGGCAGCGCCCCGGACATCGCGGGCAAGGGGATCGCCAATCCTCTGGCTACAATACTGTCTGCCGCCATGATGCTCCGCTACTCCCTCCAGCAAGCCGACGCCGCCGACCGTATCGAGTCCGCGGTGACTTCCGTGCTGGAATCCGGCCTGCGTACCGTGGACATCGCGTCCGCGGGCACGCGCACCGTGGGTACGCGCGAGATGGGCGACGCCGTCGTCGCGGCCATCCGCGCCACCACGACCACGATTACCAAAACCACGAGCTGACGCTCCGACTCGCTTCGCCCCTGCTTCCCCCAAGAAAGAATCCAGGCGACGTGAGTCGCGGGGCGGGAAGCAGGACAAGCGGTGGCTCCCGCGGGGGCCGTGTGATCGACAGAGTTTGGGCGTGCAGGACACGCATGAGGCGAACGACATGGCATTGGTAGGACTCGTAGGCTGGCGCGGCATGGTTGGTTCCGTGCTGATGGACCGGATGCAGGCCGAAGGCGACTTCGCGCTGATCGAACCGGTGTTCTTCTCCACGAGCGCGGTGGGCGGCAAGGCCCCGGCGCAGGCGAAGAACGAGACGGCGTTGAAGGACGCCTTCGACATCGAGGCGCTCAAGCGCTGCGACATCGTCATCACCTGCCAGGGCGGCGACTACACCACCGAGGTGTTCCCCAAGCTGCGCGCGGCGGGCTGGAACGGCCACTGGATCGACGCGGCCTCCACGCTGCGCATGAAGGACGACGCCGTCATCGTGCTCGACCCGGTCAACATGCCGGTGATCAAGAGCGCGCTGGCCAAGGGCGGGCGCAACTGGATCGGCGGCAACTGCACGGTCAGCTGCATGCTGATGGGCGTGGGCGCGCTCTACAAGGCCGGGCTGGTCGAGTGGATGAGCACCCAGACCTACCAGGCGGCCTCGGGCGGCGGCGCGCAGCACATGCGCGAGCTGCTCACGCAGTACGGCACGCTCAACGCGTCGGTTCGCTCGCTGCTCGATGACCCGAAGAGCGCCATCCTCGAGATCGACCGCCTGGTCGCCGCCACGCAGCGTTCGCTGTCGGCGGAGGAAACCAGGAATTTCGGCGTCCCGCTGGGCGGCTCGCTGATTCCCTGGATCGACAAGGACCTGGGCAACGGCGTGACCAAGGAAGAATGGAAGGGCATGGCCGAGACCAACAAGATTCTCGGCCAGGGCGAGGGTTTCGGCTCCGCGGCGGTCCCCGTCGATGGTTTCTGCGTGCGCGTGGGCGCGATGCGTTGTCACAGCCAGGCGCTCACTTTCAAGTTGAAGAAGGACGTGCCGCTGGCCGACATCGAGGCGATGATCGCCGCCGACAACGAGTGGGTGAAGGTCGTTCCGAATAATCGCGAAGCCACCTTGCGCGACCTGACACCGGTGGCCGTCACCGGCACGATGACGATTCCCGTGGGCCGCCTGCGCAAACTCGCGATGGGCCCCGAATATCTCGGCGCATTCACGATCGGCGACCAATTGCTGTGGGGCGCGGCGGAGCCGCTTCGCCGCATGCTGCGGATTCTTCTCGACAAGTAATCCACGCCCGCAGGGGCATTTCGGGCGCGCAAGGATCGGGAGATCGTTGCGCGCGCGCCAAACCCTACAGACGAAATATCTTGTTACCTCTGGGGCGGTACGACCCCGCCCGAAATAGGCCGGCGCGTGGCTTATTCGAGTATTTCGGGGTTAACTCTCCGCTTGCGGCGCGCGCGAGGCAGGCAAAATGCGCGCCTGCGCTGGTTTACCCCGGCGCCGTAGTGCGAGAATATTCGGACGAGGTCCAGGCCAAAACGGCGGACAGCTGATGCTGGAGAGCGCTCCATGCATGAGCTTGTCAGCGTTTCTGGCTGGTGCTATGGTCTTTTCCCTGACGAGCGTGGGCCTTTATTGACCGCGCCAGCTACCGAAGAACTTGCCGAGAGACCTGTCATTCCAAGGCGATCTGCAGAGATCGCCAAATTGCATTCGGGATACCAAATTGAAGAATCGCTCGTTGGTCACCACTGGTCGCGCGCTGAACGTCATGGCAGCCGCTGCCCTGATCCTCCTGTCGACCGGTGCCTCGGCGCTGGGCCTCGGGCGCGTGAACGTGCAATCCGTGCTCGGCGAGTCGCTGCGCGCTGAAATCGAGGTGACGAGCCTGAGCGCGGAAGAGGCGTCTTCCCTGCGCGTGAGCCTCGCGTCGCCCGACGCCTTCAAGGCCTCCGGTGTCGAGTACAACGCCGTCCTCAGCGGCGCCACCGTCACGCTGTCGCGCCGCGCCGATGGCCGTCCGGTGCTGGTGCTTTCCAGCGACAAGGCGGTGCAGGAGCCGTTCATCGACGTCATCGTCGACTTCACCTGGGCCACCGGCCACCTCACCCGTTCCTACACGCTGCTGATCGACCCGCCGGGCCGCAACACGGCCGCCCAGCCGGGCACCACGGCCACCGCGCCCGTCTTCGCCTCGCCGCCCGCGCCGCGGCCGGCCGCTCCGGTGCCCGCGCCGGCGCCGCAGGTCGCCATCGCCCCGCCACCGGCCCCCATCGCCGCGCCGCTGCCCGCGCCCACGCCGGCCCCCGCCGCCCGTGCACCCAAGCCCGAGAAGGCGCTCAAGCCCGCGCCGGCTCCGAAGGCGGAGAAGGTCGAAAAGGCCGAGAAGGCGCCCGCGCCCCAGCCCAGCGGCGGTGGAGAGTCCACGGTCAAGGTCAACCCGGGCGACACGCTCACCTCGCTCGCCGCGGCCAACAAGCCCGGCGGCGTCTCGCTGGACCAGATGCTGGTCTCGCTGTACCGCAACAATCCGTCGGCCTTCATCGACGACAACATGAACCGGATGAAGTCCGGCGTCACGTTGACGGTGCCCGGCGCCGACACCGCCAAGCAGACCTCCACCGAGGAGGCGCACCAGATCATCCAGGCCCAGAGCGCCGACTTCGCGGCCTACCGCCAGCGCCTGGCCACCGGCGTCACCACGGTGCACACCGACGAGAACAAGCACGTCGCTTCGGGCAAGGTCGAGGCCAAGGTCAACGACCAGAAGACGGCCTCCGCGGCCCCCCCGCCCGACAAGCTCACGCTGTCGCGCGGCGGCACCGCCAAGCCGGGCGCCACGCCGTCGGAAGTCAAGGATTCCAAGGCCGCGCAGAGCAAGGCTGAGGCCAAGCGTGTCGATGAACTCACGCGCAACCTGAAGGAACTGAAGGATCTCGCGGCCAAGACGCCCCCGGCGCCGGCCATCGCCGCCGCTCCGGCCGTGAAGACGCCCGCGCCGTCGCCGCTGGCGCCCACCATCGCCCTGGCGCACCCGCCGGCGCCCGCACCGGTGCCGGTCGCGGCGCCCAAGCCCGCGCCGGTTCCGCCGCCGCCGGCTCCGGTGGCCGCGCCCAAGCCGGCGCCGATCCCGTCCACGCCGCCGCTGCCCGCGCCGGTTCCGGCGCCGGCCCCGGCCCCGGTGGTCGCGCCCGCCGTCGTGGCGTCCGCGCCCGCGCTGGCCGCCAGCGTCGCCGCGTCGGCCCCGACGCCGGCCCTGGCGCCCACCGTCGCCCCGTCGGCCGCCGCGCGTCCGTCGGCGCCCGCGCGTCCCGTCGTCGCTCCGGCGCCCGCGCCCGCGGACGACAGCTTCATCAACTCGCTGTTCGAGCCGCCGTACATCTTCCCGGGCCTCGCCGGCCTGGCGGTGCTGCTGGGCGGCTTCCTGTTCTGGCGCAAGCGCCAGGGCGGCGACCGCAACAAGTTCTCGGGCGAGACCTCGTTCATCGAGAGCAAGATCCAGCCCGATTCGTTCTTCGGCGCCAGCGGCGGCCAGCGCGTGGACACCCGCGACGGCGCGGCCAACTCGGCCTCGTCCTCGCTCAACTACTCGCTGAGCCAGCTCGACGCCATCGGCGACGTGGATCCGGTGGCCGAGGCCGACGTGTACCTGGCCTACGGCCGCGACCTGCAGGCCGAGGAGATCCTGAAGGAGGCGCAACGCTCCGACCCGGATCGCCTGGCCATCCGCACGAAGCTGCTGGAGGTCTACGCCAAGCGCGCCGACCTGAAGACCTTCGAGACGCAGGCGCGCCAGCTGCAAGGCCTCACCAACGGCCAGGGCGAGGACTGGGTCAAGGCGCAGGAACTCGGCCGCCAGATCGACCCGACGAACCCGCTGTACACCGAGGGCGGCGAATACGCCATCGTCGACACCGACCCGATGCCGCTGAACCCGCTCGGCGACGACGCCGACGAGCACACGCTGATGCGTCCGCCGGCCAAGGCGGAAGGCGCGGCCGACTTCTCGTCCACCGACCTGCCGATCGACTTCGACCACGACGAAGTGCCCACCGTGCAGCCGGGCGAGCACGCCGCCGCGCCGCACGTGACCACGCATACCGAGCCCATGAACATGGAGCCGGGCGACACCGCGCGCCAGCCGCACCAGGGCGCCGCGCACAACATGCCGTTCGAGGTCAGCGATTTCGACCTCGAGCCGAGCCATGTCGAAGTGCCGACCATCACCATCCCGCCCGCGCCGGCTCCCGCCGCCGCGAAGCCGGCACCGGCACCCGCCCCGGGCGAGCCGGCCATCAACTTCGACTTCGGCGACCTCTCGCTGGATCTCGGCAAGTCGGCGCACGCGGCGGAAGACCACGCGGCGTCGGTCCTGCCCGACCTCGACATGGGCGGCGCGCACGGCGACACCGAACCGATGGCCCGCAAGATCGAGCTGGCCGACGAGTTCCGCCGCATCGGCGACCACGAAGGCGCGCGCGAACTGCTGGAAGAAGTGGTGAGCAAGGCCGACGGCCCGCTGAAGGCCCGCGCCCAGTCGATGCTGGACGCTCTGGGTTAACCTTGGCGGGGTGACCAGCCCCATTTCCCAAGACACCCCGGGCACGCCGGGCCTCGCGCCCGGCCGGCCTGAATCGGAGACCCCCACCGCGCCCGAGCAGGACGACACCGCAGCAGCGGCCGTCCCGCCCGGGCGTGTTGCATTGGGCATCGCCTATCGCGGCGGCCACTACCACGGCTGGCAGTCGCAGCCCGACGGCAACACCGTGCAGGACAAGCTCGAGCGCGCGCTGGCCGAGTTCGTGGGCCTGCCGCGCGGCGCGGTCGTCGCCACCGTGTGCGCCGGCCGCACCGACGCCGGCGTGCACGCGCTCAACCAGGTGGTGCACTTCGACGCACCGGTCGCGCGCGAGATCTTCTCGTGGGTGCGCGGCACCAACCGCTTCCTGCCCGAGGACATCGCCGTGCAATGGGCGCGCAACGTGGAGCCCGGCTTCCACGCGCGCAACGGCGCGCGCGGGCGCCAGTACGCGTTCCTCGTGCGCGAGTCGGCGGCCCGGCCGGCCATCGAGGCGGGGCAGTGCGGCTGGATCTTCCGGCCGCTGGACCTCGAGCGCATGCGCGCGGCCGCGCGCACGCTCATCGGCGAGCACGACTTCAGCTCGTTCCGCGCGTCGGCCTGCCAGGCGCTGTCGCCGGTCAAGGAGATGCGCCGCATCGAGATCAACCGCATCGGCGACTACTGGCGCTTCGACTTCGAGGCCAGCGCGTTCCTGCACCACATGGTGCGCAACCTGATGGGCGCGCTGATCGCGATCGGCAGCGGCCAGTACCCGCCCGAGTACATGGTCGAGCTGCTCGCGCGGCGCGACCGCGCGCTGGCGCCGCCCACGTTTCCCGCGGCGGGCCTGTACTTTCTCGGCCCGCTCTACGATCCGCACCTGGCGGTGCCGCGGCGCACGGCCGCGCACGACTGGCTGCCGCGCGTGCCCGAGGAGCTGGCGCGCCCGGACGAGGCGCTTCCCTACCTCTCCGGCGCCCTTGCGAAGCAATGACATGACCCAAGCCCGTACCCGAATCAAGATCTGCGGCCTGACCCGCGAGCAGGACGTCGACGCCGCGGTGGCCGCCGGCGCCGATGCCGTGGGCTTCGTGCTGTACGAGCGCAGCCCGCGCCACGTGTCCCTCGCGCGCCTGGTCGAACTGGCGCGGCGCCTGCCGCCGTTCGTCACGCCCGTGTGCCTGTTCGTCAACGCCAGCCCCGACCTGATCGACGAGGCAGTGGCCGCGGTGCCGCACGCGCTGCTGCAGTTCCACGGCGACGAAGGGCGCGAGCAGTGCGAGCAGCCCGGCCGGCCCTACCTGCGCGCGGTGCGGATGGCGCCGGGAGTCGATTTGCTAGACTGTGCGTCTGGTTTCGCCAGCGCGGCCGGCCTGCTGCTCGATGCGTACGTCGAGGGCTATGGCGGCGGTGGAAAGGCTTTCGATTGGTCTCAAATTCCTCCAGGCGTCCCCCTTCCAGTCGTTTTGTCTGGTGGGTTGAATCCTGCAAACGTGATCGATGGAGTGATGCACGTCCGGCCCTGGGCCGTTGACGTGAGTTCCGGCGTGGAGCAGGCCAAGGGCATCAAGGATGCCGTCCTGATCCGCCGGTTCTGCGAGGCGGTGCGCGAGGCCGATGCCCGCATCGCCAATGCCATGACCTGAGACGGCGCCTTGCCGCCTCACCGGTGCCCACGGAAGGGCCCGGCACTTTGGAATCATCACCATGTTCGAGTATTCCCAACCCGACGCGTCGGGCCACTTCGGGCCGTACGGCGGCGCCTTCATCTCCGAGACGCTCACCCACGCGATCGACGAGCTCAAGGCGGCCTACGAGCACTACCGCCAGGACCCCGAGTTCCTGCGCGAGTTCCACCACGAGCTCAAGCACTTCGTCGGCCGCCCGAGCCCGATCTACCACGCCGACCGCATCAGCCGCGAGACGGGCGGGGCGCAGATCTGGCTCAAGCGCGAGGACCTGAACCACACCGGCGCGCACAAGATCAACAACACCATCGGCCAGGTGCTGCTGGCGCGCCGCATGGGCAAGCCGCGCATCATCGCGGAGACGGGCGCGGGCCAGCACGGCGTGGCCACGGCCACCATCTGCGCGCGCTACGGCCTCGAGTGCGTGGTCTACATGGGGGCCGAGGACGTCAAGCGCCAGAGCCCCAACGTCTACCGCATGCACCTGCTGGGCGCCACGGTGGTGCCCGTGCACTCCGGCAGCCGCACGCTCAAGGACGCGCTCAACGAGGCGATGCGCGACTGGGTCACCAACGTCGAGCGCACGTTCTACGTGATCGGCACCGTGGCGGGCCCGCATCCGTACCCGACGATGGTGCGCGAGTTCCAGAGCGTCATCGGCGAGGAGTGCCTGGTGCAGATGCCCGAGCAGGCCGGCCGCCAGCCGGACGCCGTGGTCGCCTGCATCGGCGGCGGCAGCAACGCGATGGGCATCTTCCATCCGTACATCGCGCACGAGAACACGCGTCTGATCGGCGTGGAGGCCGCGGGCCTGGGCCTGGACACCGGCAAGCACGCGGCGTCGCTGACGCTGGGCTCGCCCGGCGTGCTTCACGGCAACCGCACCTACCTGCTGCAGAACGAGGACGGCCAGATCATCGAGCCGCACTCGATCTCGGCGGGCCTCGACTACCCGGGCGTCGGCCCCGAGCACGCGTACCTGAAGGACATCGGCCGCGCCGAGTACGTCAGCATCACCGACGACGAGGCGCTGGCCACGTTCCACCGGCTGTGCCGCACCGAGGGCATCATCCCGGCGCTGGAATCGAGCCACGCGGTCGCCTACGCGATCAAGCTGGCCGCCACGATGCGGCCCGACCAGCACATCCTGGTCAACCTGTCCGGCCGCGGCGACAAGGACATCGGCACGGTGGCCGACCTGTCCGGCGCCGAGTACCACGACAGGCCATCCCAGGGCGGACACGCCGTCAAGGGCGGTGCCGCCGCGAAGGGAGGTGCGCAATGAGCCGGATCGACGCCACCTTCGCCGCGCTGCGCGAACAGGGCCGCACGGCCGTCATCCCCTACGTGGCCTGCGGCGACCCGTTCGCCGACGCGACGGTGGACATCCTGCTGGCGCTGGCCGAAGGCGGCGCCGACGTGATCGAGCTGGGCGTGCCGTTCTCCGACCCGATGGCCGACGGCCCGGTGATCCAGAAGGCCTCCGAGCGCGCGCTGGCGCGTGGCATCGGCACCGTGCAGGTGCTGCGGGCCGTGCGCGAGTTCCGCGCGCGCGACGCCGCGACGCCGGTGGTGCTGATGGGCTACGCCAACCCGATCGAGGCCTACGACCTGGCGCACGGCAAGGGCGGCTTCGTGCGCGACGCCGCCGCCGCCGGGGTGGACGGCGTGCTGGTGGTGGACTATCCGCCGGAAGAGGCCGTCGAGTTCACGACCCGGCTGAAGGCCGCCGGGCTGGCCCCGATCTTCCTGCTGGCGCCCACCTCCACCGAGGCGCGCATGAAGCAGGTGGGCGAGGTGGCCAACGGCTACGTGTACTACGTCTCGCTCAAGGGCGTGACCGGCGCCGGCAACCTCGACACCGACGCGGTGGCACGCGCCGTGCCGCGGATCAGGCAGCACGTGAAGGTGCCGGTGGGCGTGGGCTTCGGCATCCGCGACGCGGCCTCCGCCAAGGCGGTGGCGGCGGTGGCGGACGCCGTGGTCATCGGCTCGGCGCTGATCCAGTGCCTGGAGGCGCTGCCGCGCGACCGGGTGGCCGAAGGCGCCCGGCAGTTCATGGCCGGGATCCGCTCGGCCGTGGACGAAGTCCGGAAGGCGTAAAATCGTCGTTTCGCGAGTCCGGCGGGCATCCCCCGCCGGCAACGTTGGGCGGCTCCACCCGAGCCGCATGCAAGGAGTTCATCGATGAGTTGGCTTGAGAAGCTGTTGCCCCCGAAGATCCAGCAGACGGATCCGAGCGAGCGGCGCACGATCCCCGAAGGCCTGTGGATCAAGTGCCCCTCGTGTGAAACGGTGCTCTACAAGACCGACCTCGAGCAGAACCTCAACGTCTGCCCCAAGTGCGACCACCACCTGCGCATCGGCGCGCGGGCGCGGCTCGACGGCTTCCTCGATCCGGAAGGCCGTTTCGAGATCGGCCAGGAAGTGATCCCGGTCGACCCGCTCAAGTTCAAGGACAGCCGCAAGTACCCCGAGCGCCTGCAGGGCGCGCTGGAAGCCACCGGCGAGACCGACGCGCTGGTCGTGATGGGCGGCGCCGTGATGAGCGTGCCGCTGGTCGTGGCCTGCTTCGAGTTCGACTTCATGGGCGGCTCGATGGGCTCGGTCGTGGGCGAGCGCTTCGTGCGCGGCGTGCGCACCGCCGTCGAGCAGCGCGTGCCCTTCGTCTGCTACACCGCCACCGGCGGCGCGCGCATGCAGGAAGGGCTGTTCAGCCTGCTGCAGATGGCCAAGACCAACGGCGCGCTCACACTGCTGGCCAAGGCGAAGCTGCCCTACATCAGCGTGCTCACCGACCCGACCATGGGCGGCGTCTCGGCCAGCTTCGCGTTCATCGGCGACGTCGTCATCGGCGAGCCCAAGGCGCTGATCGGCTTCGCCGGCCCGCGCGTGATCGAGAACACCGTGCGCGAGAAGCTGCCCGAGGGCTTCCAGCGCTCCGAGTTCCTGCTGCAGAAGGGCGCCATCGACATGATCGTCGACCGCCGCAAGCTGCGCCCGACGATCGCCAGGCTGCTGGCCCAGCTGCAACGCCAGAGCGCGGACGCGGTGGCCTGACCGAGGGGTCTGGCTCCCGCCAGACAACGCCATCTTGCGGCTGACCAAGGTGCGGGCGGGTGTCTGACCCCGATCGTGCACCCTGGTCCGCGATCGGGGTCAGGCACCCGCCGGCAGCGCCCGATAGCCTTCGGGCAGTGTCGTTCTGGCGGGAGCCAGACCCCTTCGGCAGTCGCCGACTCCAACCCCGCCATGACCTCACCCAAGACCCTCGAAGGGTGGCTTGCCCACTGCGAACGCCTGCACCCGAAGCAGATCGACATGACGCTCGCGCGCACGAAGACGCTCATCGAGCGGCTCGGGCTGAAGTTCGCGATGCCGGTGATCACCGTGGCGGGCACCAACGGCAAGGGTTCCACCTGCGCGATGCTGGAGGCGATCGCGATCGCGGCCGGCTACAAGGTGGGCGCGTACATCAAGCCGCACCTGGTGCATTTCGAGGAACGCTGCCGGCTCAACGGGCAGATGGTGAAGGCCGACGACCTGCTGCCGCACTTCGAGGCCGTCGAGGCCGCGCGCGGCGACATCGCGCTCACCTACTTCGAGTTCACCACGCTGGTGATCATGCGCACGCTGGCGTCGGCACCGGCGGATCTCGTGATCCTCGAGGTGGGCCTGGGCGGCCGGCTGGACGCCGTCAACGCGGTCGACGCCGACGTCTCGGTGATCACCAGCATCGACATCGACCACGTCGAGTACCTGGGCCCCGACCGCGAGTCGATCGGGCGCGAGAAGGCGCACATCGCGCGCAAGGGCCGCCCGCTGATCGTCGGCGACCCGGTGCCGCCGCAAAGCATCATCGACTACGCCACGCAGGTCGGCGCCGACCTGTGGCTGAGCGGACGCGACTTCAACTACTCGGGCGACCGCCAGCAGTGGTCGTGGAGCGGCCGCGGCCGGCGCTGGAACGCGCTCGGCTATCCGTCGCTGCGCGGCGCCAACCAGCTGCTCAACGCCTCCGGCGCGCTGGCCGCGCTGGAGACCCTGCGCGACCGGCTGCCGATGACGGCGCAGGCGGTGCGCATCGGCCTCGCGTCGGTGGACCTGCCCGGCCGCTTCCAGATCGTCCCCGGCCAGCCGGCGCTGGTGCTGGACGTCGCCCACAACCCGCACTCGGTGGCGGCGCTGGCGCTCAACCTCGACCAGATGGGCTTCTTCAAGCGCACGTTCGCGGTCTTCGGCGCGATGCACGACAAGGATCTCGCGGGCGCCGTCGGCAAGATTTCCCACCTCGTCGACGACTGGATGCTCACCGACCTGCCGCTGCCGCGCGCGGCCAAGGCGACGGAACTGGCCGAGACCGTGTGGTCGCTGACGGCCACCGCGCCGTCCGCGTCGCCCAAGCCGCGCGTGAGCACGTTCGCATCGCCCCGCGAAGCGCTCGCCGCGGCGCTCGCCCAGGCAGACCCGGCTGATAGAATCGTTGTCTTCGGCTCGTTCTACACCGTGGGCGGCGTGCTGAAGGACGGCCCCCCACGACTGGTGGCCCGACACCTCGGTTGATGCAGCGGCACGCACCCGCGCCGCTCCACCGCAACTTGTCCGGCCCCGGACACCGATGAGAAGGCATGGGGCTGCTGTCGATTTTCCAACGCAACAAGCAGGCATCCGCCCAGCCCGTGAAAGGGCGGGGCGGTCGTTCCGCCGCCCGCCAGACCCCGCTGGCCAACACCCAGAACCCCGTCGATACCGCAGAAGCCGTGCGTGAGGCGCGCGCGCGTGCCCGCACGCGCCTGATGGGCGCGACGGTGCTGCTGCTGGTGGGCGTCATCGGCTTCCCGCTGTTGTTCGAGACCCAGCCGCGGCCCATTCCCGTGGACCTGCCCATCGAGATCCCGGCCCGCAACGCGCCGGGCGCCGCCGACGCGGGCGCGCACGCGCGCACACCCGCCGCCCGACCCGCCGTGGCGTCGGTGCCGGCGTTGGCCGCCTCGGTGCCCAGGCCCGAGTCGGTGACCTACGATGCGCGCCCGTCCGCGCCGGCCGCGGCGTCGGAACCCGCGTCGACGCCCGCGCGCCGGTCCGCGTTCGCCAGCCTGGCGGCGGCGTTCACTTCCAGCGCGTCCGCCAGCAGCCCGGCATCGTCCAGCTCGACCGTTGCGCAAGCCAGGCCGGCCGCCAGGCCCGAGAAGCACGCCGCCCCGGCCTCCGCGCCGGATTCCAGGCCCGCGCCGCCGCTGGCCGTCGTGCTGCCTCCGCCTCCCGCCACGCCGTCGCCTGCCGCGATCCTGGCCGGCACGCCCACGCCCACGCCCAAGCCGTCGGACGCGGCCGCCGCGGGCCGCTTCGTCGTGCAGGTCGGCGCGTTCCTGGACGAGGCCAAGGTGCACGAGACGCGCGGCAAGGTCGAGAAGCTGGGCATGAAGACGTATACCCAGCCGGTGGACACGCCCACGGGCAAGCGCATCCGCGTGCGGGTGGGGCCGTACGCGACCAAGGCCGAGGCCGACAAGGTCGCCACCAGGCTGAAGGGCGACGGCCTGCAGGCCGTGGTGCTCGCGCTGTGAACCTGCCGCGCCTCGACATCCAGCTCGGATGGGTGGACATCGCCCTGCTGGCGGTGTTCGTCCTGTCGGCGCTGGTGGGCCTGTGGCGCGGCTTCGTGTTCGAGATCGTGTCGCTGCTGGGCTGGGTCGTGGCGTTCATCCTGGCCAACACGCTGGGCCCGCTGCTGGCCGACTACGTCCCGCTGGGCGGCGGCCACGACCCGCAATTGCGGCTATGGATCGCCTACATCATCGTCTTCGTGCTGGTGCTGGTCACCTGCACGCTGTTCGCGCGCATGCTGCGGGCGCTGATCGCGGCCACCCCGCTGTCGTTCATCGACCACCTGCTCGGCGGTGCGTTCGGCGTGGTGCGCGGCGCGGTGATCCTGGTGGCGGTG
>JABCYW010000054.1 GCA_013289985.1 Betaproteobacteria bacterium
AGCGTGGGTACCAGGATGGTGACGAAGTCGGTCTGCGACGTGAAGTTCGAGCGCATCCACAGCACCAGCGAGAACATGATGAAGGCCCCGGTGGCCATCCAGCGCGGGTCCCATTTCGCCACGTTCTTGCCCACCATCGGCGTGAGCAGGATGGCCAGCACGCCCACCGGCGCCAGCGCCATGCCGGCATCGGTGGCCGTGTAGCCCATGTACTGCTGGAGCCACAGCGGCAGCAGCACCACGTTGCCGAAGAACAGGCCGTACGCGATGGCCAGCGTGCCCGCGCCGAACAGGAAGTTGCGCCGCGCGAACAGCCGGATGTCGACCACCGGATGCTCGTCGGTGAGCTCCCACGCCACGAACACCGCGAACGCGATCACCACGATGATGGCCAGCACGACGATGGTGGTGGAGTTGAACCAGTCGAGCTCCTTGCCCTTGTCCAGCATCACCTGCAGGCAGCCCACCCACAGCACGAGCATGGCCAGGCCGATGCCGTCGATGGGTCGCTTGACGATGGGCGTCTCGCGCTTGTGATAGATGCTCCACGTCACGGCCGCGGCGAAGATGCCCACGGGGATGTTGATGTAGAAGATCCAGGGCCAGGTCCAGTTGTCGGTGATGTAGCCGCCCAGCAAGGGCCCGGCCACCGGCGCCACCAGCGTGGTGACGCCCCACAGCGCGAGCGCCGTCCCCGCCTTCTGCGGCGGATAGGTGGACAGCAGCAGCGTCTGCGACAGCGGGATCATGGGCCCGGCCACGAAGCCCTGCAGCACGCGGAACGCGATCAGCAGCTCGATGGACGGCGCCAGGCCGCACAGGATGGACGCGATCACGAACAGGATCACGCTCATCGTGAACAGCTTCACGGCGCCGAAGCGCTGCGTGAGCCAGCCCGTGAGCGGCACCGAGATCGCGTTGGCCACGCCGAAGCTCGTGATGACCCACGTGCCCTGCGAGATGCTCACGCCCAGGTCGCCCGAGATCGAGGGCAGCGAGACGTTGGCGATCGAGGAATCGAGCACGTTCATGAACGTCGCCAGCGACAGCGACAACGTGCCCAACACGAGCGCGCCTCCCTTCAGGGGCGCGCGCGCCGCTGGTGCCGGTGAACTCATGATTGCTTGTGGTGCTTGTGATGCTTGATGCCGCCGTCCGCCGACGCGAGCTTGTCGCCGGCGCCGGAGGCCGCGGCCGTCGGGGCGGAGGTGGCCTGCGGCGCCGCCGAGGCCTGCGCCTTGGCTCGGCCGCCGCCGTTGGAGGCGATGATGCGCGCCACTTCGGCGTCGGCGTCATGCTGCAGCGAATCGAACACGTTCGTCGACGCGACCGCGCCTTGCGCCGCCGTCCGCGGCGTGTCGGAGATCGCGCGGCCGCTCTCGTCGGCGACGTCGACCGTCACGTTCATCGACAGGCCCACCTGCAGCGGGTTCTGGGCGATTTCCTTCGGGTCGAGGGCGATGCGCACCGGCACGCGCTGCACGACCTTGATCCAGTTGCCGGTGGCGTTCTGCGCCGGCAGCAGCGAGAACGCCGCGCCGGTGCCGGCGCCCAGGCCCTCGACCTTGCCGTGGAAGACCACGTGCTTGCCGTAGACGTCGGCCTCCAGCGTGGCCGGCTGGCCGATGCGGATGCGCGCGAGCTGGCCTTCCTTGAAGTTGGCGTCGACCCAGGCGCTGTCCAGCGGCACCACCGACATCAGCGGCACGCCCGCCTGCACGCGCTGGCCCACCTGCACGCTGCGGCGCGCCACCTGGCCGCTGACCGGCGCGAGCACTTCGGCGCGCTGCACCGCGAGCCACGCCTCGCGCACCCTGGCGGAGGCGCGCAGCACGTTCGGATGGTCGGCGACGCTGGTGCCCTCGGTCTGCGACTGGTTGGAGTTCAGTTGCTCCCTGGCCGCGTCCAGCGCCGACTTGGCGGCGGTGTAGGCGCTCTTCGCGGAGGCCAGGCCCTGCGTCGCGTGCTCGTACTCTTCCTTGCCGACGGCGCCGCTCTGCACCAGCGGCTGGCGGCGGTTCACGTCGTCCTGCGCCTTCGAGAGATCGGCGGCCGCGCGCGTGGCGTCGGCGGCGCGGGCATCGATCTGGGCCTGCAGGGTGGAGTTGTTGGCGAACAGGATGCGCGTCTCGCGCACGGTCTGCGCCAGCGCGGCCTCGGCCTGGTCCAGCGCCACGCGCGAGTCCGCCGGGTCGAGCTTGACCAGCAGTTGGCCGGCCTTGACGTAGTTGGTGTCGTCGGCCTGGATGGCCGTGACGGTGCCGCCGGCCTGCGCGGTGATCTGCACCACGTTGGCCGACACGTAGGCGTTGTCGGTGGCCTCGGAATGGCGGCCGGTCATCCAGTAGTAGATGCCGTAGCCGCCGCCGATCACCAGCACGGCCACCGCGATGGCGGTCAGGGCCGTGCGACGCCTGGGGTTGCCGGCCGGCGCGATGGTGGCGGAAGCGGCGTTGTCGTTGGCAGGAGCGTTCATGGTCTGTTAGGCGGGCGTGAGGTTGTCGTTCTTGGCGGTCGTCGTCGGTGCGGACGCCGCGGCGGCGGGAGTCGGAGTGGCGGCGGACCAGCCGCCGCCGAGCGCCTTCATCAGCTGGGCCTGGACGTCGAGCGCGCGGTAGCGCAGGTCGACCTCGAGGCGGCGTTCGGCCAGCATCTGCGTCTCGGCGTTGAGCACGATCAGCGCGTTGCCCAGGCCCTGGCCGTAGCGCTTCTGCGAGAAGTCGTAGCTGTCGGTGGAGGCGGCCAGCGCCTGGCGCTGCAGCGTGAGCTGGCGTTCGATGGAGGCCGCGGACGTGGCGGCGTCGGCCGCCTCGCGCACGGCGTCGATCACCTGCTGGTTGTAGGCCTGGATCGCGGCATCGCGGTCGGCGGCCTTGCCCTTCAGCTGGGCGCGCAGCTGGCCGCCCTCGAAGATGGGCAGGTGCAGCGCCGGGCCGAACGACCACTGCTTGCTGGGCAGCTCGAGGAAGTTCTTCAGGCTGATGGAGTCCAGCCCGAAGCCGGCCGAGAAGTTGATGTCCGGATAGAACTGCGCGCGTTGCGAGGCCACCTGCTGGTTGGCGGCCTCCGCGCGCGCCAGAGCGGCGGCGACGTCGGGCCGGCGCGCGATCAGGTCGGCGCCCAGCACCGGCGGCTGCGGCGACACCTGGAGCTGGTCCAGCGTGGGCGCCAGCGCGGCCAGGGACTGCATGGGCTGAGCCGTGAGCGCGGCCAGCATGTGGCGGGTGAGGTCGATCTGCTCGTCGAGCGACTCGATCTGCGCGAGCGTGTCGGGCAGCGCGCCCTCGCCCTGCTTCTGCTCGACCACGGTGTCGAGGCCGGCCTGCACGCGCTGTGTGATCAGCGACAGCATCTGCTTGCGCTGGTCGTAGGTGCGTTGCGCGACGGCGCGCTGGCTCTCGAGGCGCGCCAGCGAGAAATAGGTGCGCACGACCTGCGTGGCGATCTGCTGCGCCGCGACGTCGGCGTCGGCGCGCGCGGCGCGGGCGCTGCCCAGCGCCGCCTCGATGTCGGCCTTCTGGCGGCCGAACAGGTCGGCGTCCCACTTCAGGCCGAACGCGGCGTCGGACTGGTTGAAGATGCTGCCACCGTACGGCGGCGGGAACAGCCCGTTGCGCGAGAGGAGCTCGCGCTTGACGCTCGCGTCGAAGTCGACGTGCGGGAGTTCGGCGCCGCGGGCGTTGTCCACCACCGCCTGCGCGCGCGCGACACGAGCCTGCGCGGCCGCCAGGTTGGGCGAGCCGGCCACGGCCTTGTCCACGAGCGCGCTCAACTGGGCGTCGCCGAACTGCTTCCACCACTGCGCGTCGACCGCGGTGGTCTGCTGCGTGGCGGACAGGCCCAGCGAATCGGCCGTGCGGGCCGTGGCGGGCGCGGACTGGCTGCCCATCGAGGCGCAGCCGGCCAGCATCAGCATGGCGGCCGAGGCGATGGCCACGGCGAAGGTGCCGGCGGACAGCACGCGCGGCATGTCGAGGTCGAGGCCGCGATGCGTGGGACGGCGCGTGGCGCGGCGCTCCACCTGCGGCTCGCCGGTCTTGGGGGACGCGCCGGCGTGGCGCGGGCAGTCCTGGGGTTGCTTGGCGCAGTTCATGGCAGGTCTTTCAGTCGGGGGTCGCTGCGTTGTTGTTGGTGGCGGTGCGCAAGGCCTCGCCATTGGCGCGCATGCGCTTGAGCATGCCCAGCAGCGCGCGCCATTCTTCCTTCGAGAAGCCGGCCAGGTGCAGGTTGAGCACCTCGGCCAGCACGGCCGGCACGACGGCGGCCACTTCGCGGCCGCTCTCGGTCAGCTCGAGATTCACCACGCGCCGGTCCTCGCTGGAGCGCACGCGCGCCACCAGGCCCTTGGCCTCGAGGCGGTCGAGCGCGCGCGTCATGGCGCCCGGGTCGCTCTGCAGCTTGCGGGCGAGCTCGGCCACGGTGCCGCATTCGCCGTGCGCCAGCTTGAACAGCGGCACCCATTGCGCGTGCGTGAGGTCGTGGTCGACCAGGCGACGGTCGACCTGGCTCGTGATGGAACCGACGACACCCTTGAGCACGGACCCGATGCTCTCTTCCTGGGTGTAGCCCTCGGCAGAGTAGAAATCGGCACTCGGGTGCGGATCGTTGGTGGATGACATGGAGGCGAATATACTTGCTTAGGCAATGACTGCGTCGACAATCATTGAATAGGCTCTTATTGCGTGGGGGTATACCCTTTGTCGCCCGGCGAAAGTCCCCTGTCACCCGCAGACCGTAGACTTCGACAGATATGACCACTGCTTCCGAACGCGCGAAGGCGGCCTCCCCGCGCTCGCTGTCTGGCCTGCTTCCCTTTCTGCGTCCGTATCGGGGACGCATCGCCGCGGCGATCCTGTTCCTGATCCTGGCCGCGATCACCACGCTCGCCTTCCCGACGGCGTTGCGCAAGCTCATCGATGGCGGCCTGGCCAGCTCGCCCATCGTGGCCGGGGGCGCCACCACGGCCGTCGCCAACGGCAACCGGCTGCTGGCGTTGCGCGACCACTTCCTCGCGTTGTTCGGCGTGGGCGTGGCGCTGGGCGTGTTCTCCGCGCTGCGCTTCTACACGGTGACCTGGCTGGGCGAGCGCGTCACCGCCGACCTGCGCAGCGCCGTCTACCGCCACGTGGTGCGCCAGAGCCCGGCGTTCTTCGAGACCAACGCCACCGGCGAGGTGCTGTCGCGCCTGACCACCGACACCACGCTGGTGCAGCAAGTGGTGGGCTCCAGCCTGTCGATGGGCCTGCGCAACGGCGTGATGGGCATCGGCGCGATGGTGATGCTCATCGTCACCAACCCGTATGTGATGACGCAGGTGCTGGGCATCCTGCTGCTGGTGGTGGCGCCGGCCATGGTCTTCGGCCGGCGCGTGCGCAAGCTGAGCCGCGCCAGCCAGGATCGCGTGGCCGACTCCAGCGCGATCGCCGCCGAGGTGCTCAACGCCATCCCCGTGGTGCAGAGCTACACGCAGGAAGATCGCGAGGCCGAACGCTTCGCGGTGTCCACCGAGCACGCGTTCGACACCGCGCGCAAGCGCACGCGGGTGCGCTCCATGCTCGTGGCCTTCATCATCAGCGCCACCTTCGGCGCGCTGCTGTGGGGCCTGTACCAGGGCACGCAGGCGGTCATCGCCGGCAAGGTGAGCGCCGGCCATCTCGGCGAGACCATCGTCTACGTGCTGCTGCTGGTGAGCAGCGTGGCGGTGCTGTCGGAGGTCTACGGCGACCTGCTGCGCGCCGCCGGCGCCTCCGAGCGCCTGATGGAGCTGCTGGCCGCCGTGTCGCCAGTGGCGGATCCCGCCGCGCCGCGGGCGCTGCCGCCCACGCGCGCGGGCTCGTCGGTGGAGCTGCGCCACGTGCAGTTCCATTACCCGTCGCGGCCGGCCCATGCGGCGCTGTCCGACTACTCGCTGCGTGTCAGGCCCGGCGAGACCGTGGCGCTGGTGGGCCCCAGCGGCGCCGGCAAGAGCACGGTGTTCCAGCTGCTGCTGCGCTTCTACGACACCGGCGCCGGCAGCGTCCTGGTGGACGACGTCGACGTGCGCACCACGTCGCTGGAGGCACTGCGCTCGCGCATCGGCATCGTCCCGCAGGACTCCACGGTGTTCTCCGCCGACGCGATGGAGAACATCCGCTACGGCCGCCCCGACGCCACCGACGACGAGGTCGTCGCCGCCGCCCGCGCGGCCTTCGCCGACGAGTTCATCCGCCGCCTGCCCGAGGGCTACAAGACCTTCCTGGGCGAGCGCGGCGTGCGGCTGTCGGGCGGCCAGCGCCAGCGCATCGCGATCGCGCGCGCGATGCTCAAGAACCCGCCGCTGCTGCTGCTCGACGAGGCCACCAGCGCGCTCGACGCCGAGAGCGAACGGATGGTCCAGGCGGCGCTGGAAGCGGCGATGGCCGACCGCACCACGCTGGTCATCGCCCACCGCCTGGCCACCGTGCAGAAGGCCGACCGCATCGTGGTGATGGAGCAAGGCCGCATCGTGGAAGAGGGCAACCATCGGGAATTGATGCAGCGCGACGGGCTCTACGCGAAGCTTGCAAGAATGCAGTTCCACCTCGACCCGCTGGCCCCCTCCGCCGAGGCGGCCGAGCCGGAAGAAGCCGCCTGATCGCGCTGCCACCACATGACGACCCCACCCGAAGACGTCGACGCGCTGTTCGGCGCTGCCGCGCCGCCGCCGCCCGTCCAGTCCGTACCGCCTGGCAATCCGCTGCTCCGTGCCACGAAGATCGACGCCCGCAAGGAGCATCGCGTCAAGGTGTCGTGGCCGGCGCGGGTGCAGCTGCCCGGCGGCAAGGTGGTCGAGCTGCGCGTGCGCGATCTTTCGGAAAGCGGCGTGGGCCTGGTCAGCGACCTCCACATCCCGGCCAGCACCGTGCTGAACTTCGCGATGGGCGTGCCGGGGCTGAACGAACCCACGAAGATCACGCCCGTGACGGGCACCATCCGGACCACCTACGTGGTGCTGCAGGGACCCGACCTGTGCTGCGGCGGCACGTGGGTGTCGCTGCCCGCGGACAGCCGGGATCTGCTGGACAAGTGGATCCGGCGGCTGCGCAAGTAAGGTCAGACGCTGCTCGTGGGAAGATCTCTAATTTCTGTCTTGACAGAAATTATGGAAGTCCTAGACTCCAACCCATGGAACTGACAGATGTCGCACGCAAGTTCGTCCTGCACTGGGGCGAGATGGGATCCGCCTGGGGCGTCAACCGCTCCGTCGCTCAGATCCATGCGCTGCTGTTCTTCAATGGCAAGCCGCTGCACGCCGAGGAACTGGCCGAAACGCTGGGCATCGCGCGCTCCAACGTGAGCACCAGCCTGCGGGAACTGCAGAACTGGAACCTGATCCGCGCGACACACGTGCTCGGAGACCGCCGCGACTATTTCGAGACCTCGCTGGACGTCTGGACGCTGTTCCGCACCGTCGTGCGCGAGCGCAAGGAACGCGAATTCGACCCCACCACGCGCGCGCTGCAATCGATGACGGCCATGCCGGGCTTCGAGCATGAGCCTCCCGACGTGCAGGATCGCGTGCGCGACACCCTGCGCCTGATGACGACGCTGAGCGTCTGGTCCGACGAGATGCTGCGTCTGTCGCCCGCGACGCTGGAGAAGGTGCTGAACATGGGCGCCAGCGTCCAGCGCTTCGTGCGCGGCGCACCCGCGCCAGCCAATGAAGTGCGCGACGCCGACGGCGTTGCCCTGCCGCTCGGTCCGCCGCCGTATTGAAGCTCGTTCGTCCCTTTTTTTGATCGCATATTTCTGTTCATACTGAAATTACAATCATGAAAGCCAACAACTACCCGCTCACCCTCTTCTACGACGGCGACTGCCCCGTCTGCCGCCACGAGATGCGCGCGCTTCAACGGCGCGATTCGGCTCGCCGCCTGCGCTTCGAGAATGTCCGCGACATCGGCTTCGAGGCCCCCGCGCAGACCACGCTGAACGCCATGCTGACGTCCATCCACTCCCGCACGGCCGAGGGGCGCATCACAGCCGGCGTCGAGACGCTGCGGCTGGCCTACCGCGCCGTCGGCCTTGGCTGGCTGGTCGCGCCGACGACCTGGCCGCTGTTGCGCGGCGCCTCCGACCGCGCCTACCTCTGGCTCGCACGCCACCGTTTCGCGATGCCCGCCTGGCTGGGCCCGGCCGCCTTCGGTCTGCGCTCGCGCGACGGCGAGTGCAATGATTCCAGCTGCTCACTTTGAAGGAGGAGGCAGCATGAACGTTCTCGTGTGCGGCGCGCGCGGCTTCATCGGCCGGGCCACGTGCGATGCCTTGCGGCGGCGCGGCCATCGCGTCATGGCGGCAAGCTCTTCGGCCGCCGGCATCGACACCGTCACAGTCGACTTCGCACGAGACACCGACGCCGCCACATGGCGTCCGCGGCTCGTGGGCATGGACGCCATCGTCAACGTGGTGGGCGTACTGCGGGACAGCGCGCGGCGCCCGATCGTCGCGGCGCACCAGCAGGTGCCCGAGGCCCTCTTCGAGGCCTGCGCCCAGGCCGGCGTCCGACGCGTGGTGCACGTGTCGGCGCTGGGCATCGCCGGATCGGCCACGCTTTACGCACGCACCAAGATCGCGGCTGAGAACGCGCTGCAGGCGCGGGCGGGTCGGCTTGACGGCGTCGTTGTCCGACCGAGTATCGTGTTCGGCCGCGGCGGCGCGAGCAGCGAGCTGTTCATCTCGCTCGCGAGGCTGCCCGTCCTGCTCCTGCCCGAGGCAGTACGCCGGACGCGCGTGCAACCCGTGGCCGTCGCGGAATTGGCCGAGGCGATCGCGCGCCTCGTCGATACCCCGGAAAGTGCCACGCGCGAGCTGGACGCCGTCGGCCCCGAGCCGATCGCGCTCGGCGACTTCATCGCGAGCCTGCGCGCGCAGGCGGGACGCGCGCCCGCTCGCGTTGGCACGCTGCCGGGCGCGCTCGCGCGCTGGAGCGCACGCGCCGGCGACGTGCTCCCGGTCTCGCCATGGTGCAGCGAGACGCTCTCGCTGCTGGGTGCCGACAACATCGCCGAGCCCGGACCGTTCGAGCACGTGCTGGGGCGCCGCGCCACGCGTTTCGATACCCTGCTTCAAGGAGCCAATCGGTGAACGCGCGCGACCTGCAACTGCTGCGGCACAGCCTCGTCCTCGTATGGTTCGCGACCGCGCTCTCGAGCGCCTGGGAGGCGCACGGCCGGAGCGCAGCGCTGCTCCACCAGGCCGGCGTCGACGAATCGACGCTTGCAGCGCTCATGCTGTGGGGCGGCGTCGCGCTCGACGCGGGCGTCGGCGCACTTCTGATGTTGGCGCCGCTGCGCCTTGCCGCGACGGTGGCACTGGCGGCCACGCTCGCGATGACCGTGCTCACCTCCGTCGCGCTGCCCGGCCAATGGCTCGACCCGCTCGGGTCGCTCACCAAGAACCTGCCCATCCTCGCGGTGCTGATCGTGCTGCGACGCAACGCCTCATGAACCTCTACCTGATCGTCAAGACCCTGCACATCCTGTCGAGCGTGCTCCTCGTGGGCACCGGCTTCGGCACGGCGTTCTACCTGTTCTTCGCCAATCGCCTGCCCGCGCTGGCCGGCCGCGGCGCCAGCATGGAGGCGCAGGCAGTGGTCAGCCGGCTCGTGGTGCGCGCCGACCTGTGGTTCACAACGCCCGCAGTCATCTTCCAGCCGTTGTCGGGGTTCGCGCTGATGAAGCTGGCCGGATGGCCGATGACGACGCCGTGGATCGTCGCCTCGATCGCGCTCTATGCGTTCGCGGGCGCGTGCTGGCTGCCGGTGCTGGTGCTGCAGCACCGGATGGCTCGCACGGTGGCGACCGACCTCGCTGCAGGCCGGCCGCTGAACCCGTCGTACTGGCGCGACGCCCGCCGCTGGGAGCGGCTGGGCTATCCGGCCTTCGTCACGATGATCGCCATCTACGCGCTGATGGCGAACAAGCCGACGCTGTGGGGTTGAGCCGCCGTCAAGGCGCGTAGAGCGCCGCGCAATGCCCCGGCTGGCTGGGCGACGGGGAGATGGTGTCGCCCTTCGCCACGCACTGGCTCGCCGGCAGCGCCGCGCGCGTCTCCACGTGCGCCACCAGCAGGTCGAACGCCGCGTGCGCGTGGGGCTCGATCAGCGCGAGTTGCGGGAACGCGTCCTGGTAGGTCTCGATGTGGTTGCCGTTCTGCACCTCGTACAGCCGGTACGGCGCGTCGCGCTCGTCGTGGCGCGGGCCCCAGCCGTCGTTCGCCTGCGCCGCCGCCACCTTGCGGGCGTAGGCGCGCGCATGGTGGTCGATGGGCAGCAACGCGTCCATCGTGCCGGCCACGGTGACCAGCGGGCGCTGGATGCGGCCCGTCGTCGCGAACGACGCCACCTGCGCGCCCACGTCGGAGGCCGACAGCCGCGCGACGTAGTTGTACGTGCCGGTGCCCGAGTTGTACGTGTCGTACGTCGGATCGAGCCGCTTCTGCCACTGGCACTGCGTCACCTCCCAGAACTGCGCCCAGTAGCTCGTCCACAGGGTAGCCGTGGGGCTGGCGACGATGTCGGGCGGGTAGCCGGCGGCGCGGATGTTCTTCGCGGCGGTGCTGTTGGCGTCGAGCCCGGAGGCCGCGTAGTCGTTGTAGTTGAGGATCGCGGCCGGCAGGTCGGTGAGCAGGTTGGGGGCGTGCTCGTCGACGAAGGTGCCCTCCCAGTCGACGCCGCCGTCGAACAGCTCGGGCGCGGTCTCGACGGCGCGGCGCACCTGGTAGCCGCCGTTGGACGTGCCCACGGCGTAGACGAAGCGCGCCTGGCGGCCGTAGTTGGAGAGCACGCCCTGGCGCGCGAGCCGCGCGGCCTTGATCATGGTTTCGGTCCAGCGCGAGAACTGCTGGTTGGCGCCGTTGTCGAAGAAGCTCACGTAGGTCGTGGACACCGGGTTCAGCCGGCAGCCCAGCGGGTCGGCGGACGTGGTCAGCTGCAGGTTGAGCACGCCCTTGTTCTGCGACGCATAGGCGTAGCCCTTCTGCACCACGTAGTCGCTCCACGCGAAGTCGCCGTTGAACTCGCTGCGCGTGCCCGAGGCGCCGGCCACCACGAGGCGGCCGTTCCAGTCCTGCGGCAGGCGCAGAAGGAAGCGCGCCTGGCCCGTGGGATCGGACGCGATGCGGCCGTCGAGCTGGATGCCCGGCACGACCTTGGTGACTGGCGTGCGCTTGGCGGCGCTCGGCGCGATCGTCGCGCGATCGGTCTGCGGCGTGAACGCGAACGCCGGAAGACCGGCGATCGAGTTGTTGGCCGGCGTGGTGTCGGGGTTGGTGGTGGTGAGGTCGGCGCTGTCTACGCAGGTGGCGTCGGCGAGAGCGGGACCGAACTGCCGCAGCAGCTTGTCACACGCCGTGGAGGCGCTGGCGGCCAGCGGAACGAAACAGGCGAGCGCCAGCACGGGCGCCCGACGGCGAAGCAATGTCGTCATCGGCAAGTCTCCATGGGTTTCTTTTGGGGCCCACGAAGACTACTGCCGCACCCTCACCGGCGCAATCCGATGAGGGGGTGGCCCGTCATTCCACCTAAGTGATTCCCCGAGGTGCTCAGGACGCCTGGGGCGCGGCCCGGCGGCTGTAGGCGGCGATGCCCAGCGCGCCGAGGAAGCCGCCGACGACGGCGACGTACCACAGCGGCGACGTGCCCGCCGGGCCGTTGACGGCCACGAGTCCCGCGCCCGCGGCGACGAGGCCCAGCACGGACAGCAGCGCGATCAGGAACAGCGGCACGGCCACTGCCTTGGTGGCGAAGCCGCGCGCCGGATCCAGGTCGCTGACGACCAGCAGGAACCAGCCGAGCAGGGTCAGCAACGGGAACAGGATCCACAGCGACAGGCCCGGCGCGGCCGCGACCAGGCCCAGCGGCGCGGCGGCGAGCAGCGCGCCCGACAGGATGCCCAACAGGGCGAGGAGGCCGCCGGCGATTGCGATCATTGCAGGAATCCGTTGCGATGGTTGATTCAGGCGTGGCCCAGCCTGGCGAACGCGAGCGCGGCCGAGAACAGCGCGGCGACCACGCCGATGAACTTCCAGGTCTGGGCATGCAGCTCGCGGTGGAAGTTCGGCTCGATGCGCAACACCGTCGATTCGACCGCCCGCACCTCGTCGCGCGTGGCGAGGCGATCCAGTTTCGCTTCGAGGGCGAGCTGGCGGTCTTCGATCGCGCGGAGTCTTTGTTCCATGGCGCCATCTTCGCCTCGCTGCCCGCCATCGTCAAACGGGGGTCCTGGCGGCATCGGTGGGTGGCCCGGCAGTTCCTGGAATGCGTGTTCCAAAGCAGGTCGCTCGCAAGGTTGTGGACATCCGCTCAAGCATACGGAAGCATTCGCCGGATGCAAGCCATCGCCACCCGCGAGGCGCCCAATGGCCGGAAACCCCCGTTTTGGCCGCCTCGTGCGTCGCTTACCGATCGCGCAGGCCCAGCAACGCGCGCGCCCGCGCCGGCGACGCGATGGCCCGCCCCACCCGCTCGGCGCACGTCGCCAGCGCTTCGATCATCACGCCGTTCCCGCTCGCGCGTTCCCCGCCCGGCAGGTAGAAGCTGTCCTCCAGCCCGGTGCGCAGCATGCCGCCCAGCTCGGCGGTCTTCTGGTGCACCGGCCAGATCTCCTCGCGGCCGATCAGCGTGGCCTGCCACACGGCGCCCGGGGCGATCCAGCGCGGCAGGAGTCCGAGCAGGTCGGCGTCGCAGGGCATGCCCGACGCGACGCCCATGACGAGGTTGTATTCGGGCGTGCCCATGCCCGGCTTGAACATGCCGGACTTCAGGTACATGCCCACCGAGCGCACGATGCCCACGTCGAAGCACTCGAACTCCGGATGCGAGCCCGCGGCCTCCATTGCGTCGAGGAACTGCTGCACCTTGGCCACCGGGTTGTCGAACACCATGGGCGGCCAGGCCCAGCGGCCGTCGGAGCGCAGCTTCAGGTAGTTGAGGCTGCCCGCGTTGCAGGCCGCGATCTCGGGCCGCACGCGTTCGATGCAGGCCACCGGACCGCTGATGTCCTTGCCGATCACGCCGGTGGTGAGGTTGATGATCACGCCCGGGCACGCGGCGCGGATCGCGCCGCAGACGTCCTCGGCCACGTCGGGATCCCACGACGGCAGGTGGCCCTGGCCTTCGTCCTGGCGGCGGATGTGCACGTGCATGATGGACGCGCCGGCGTTGAACGCGTCGCGCGCCTCGGCCGCCATCTGCGCCGCGGTGACGGGCACCGGATGCTGCGCGGGGTCGGTGAGCACGCCGGTCAGCGCGCAGGTGAGGATGGCCTCGTTCATGCCTTGGTCTCCGTCTCGTCCAGGTCCAGCGTCACCAGCACCGCGCCCGAGGCCACCGTGTCGCGCGGCGCCACGTGCACCGCGCTCACGACGCCGCCGGCGGCCGCGTTGAGCCACATCTCCATCTTCATCGCCTCGACGCACACCAGCGGCTGGCCGACGACGACGCGCTGGCCCGGCGCGACGGCCACCTGCGCCACGACACCGGCCACCGGCGCGCGCGCCACGCGGGCCGCGGCGCCGGCGTCGGGCTGCGGGAACGGCGAGGGTTCGGCGAAGACGTGCACGGCGGCGTCGCGCGCGACGTGCACGCCCTGCCCGTCGTCGATGACCAGGCGCCGGCGGCGCACGCCGTCGATGTCGACCGCGCGCCAGCCGTCGGCGTCGGGCGCGTGCAGCAGCACCTCGAGAACGCGCTCGCCGACCGTCACGCGCGCGCCGCGCTCCACCGCCAGCGAGCGCGTGACGCCGGCGCACGCGAGCGCGATGCGGCGCATGGCGACGCTGGCGGCCAGCGGCCCGCTCGTCGGCGCCGGCTCCGGCGCCCGCGCGCGCAGCGCGGCAGCAATGGCCCAGTCCTCGTCCTCGGGCAGCGGCGCCACGTTGATCGGATCGCGCGCGGCGGCCCAGTCGTCGAGCCGCTTCGTGGTGACCGCGCCGGCGACGAACTCGGGATGCCGTGCCAGGTCGCGCAGGTAGCGGCCGTTGTTGCGCGGGCCCAGCAGCGGGCTGTCCTCCAGCGCCGCGCCCAGGCGGCGCAGCGCGTCCGCGCGATCGCGGCCGTGCACGATCACCTTGGCCACCATCGCGTCGTAGAACGGCGACACGACGCCGCCCTCGGCGATGCCGTCGTCGATGCGCACCGACGCGAGCAGGCTGGGCGGCACGCCCTGCGTGCCCGCGTCCGCGCGTCCCGCGCGCAGCGCGCGCGCGGGGCGCCAGTGCAAGAGGCGGCCGGTCTGGGGCGAGAAGCCGTCGTAGGGATCCTCCGCGTAGAGCCGGGCCTCGATGGCGTGGCCCGTCCAGGTGATCTCGTCCTGGCGCAAGGGCAGCGCATCGCCGGCGGCCACCCGCAGCTGCCACTCCACGAGGTCGAGGCCGGTCACGCATTCGGTGACGGGATGCTCCACCTGCAGCCGCGTGTTCATCTCCAGGAACCAGTGGCGGCGCTGCGCGTCGACGATGAACTCCACCGTGCCCGCGCCCACGTAGCCCACCGCGCGCGCCGCGGCGACCGCGTCGCGGCCCATGGCGGCGCGCATGCCGGCGTCGACGAAGGGCGACGGCGATTCCTCGATCACCTTCTGGCGCCGGCGCTGCGCGCTGCAGTCGCGCTCGCCCAGGTGCACCACGTTGCCGTGGCTGTCGGCGAAGACCTGGATCTCGATGTGGCGACCCTCGGCGACCAGGCGCTCCAGCATCAGCGTGCCGTCGCCGAAGGCCGACGCGGCCTCGCGGCGCGCGCTCGCGATCGCATCCGCGAGCTCGGGGGCCGCATGGACGAGACGCATGCCGCGCCCGCCGCCGCCGGCCACGGCCTTGACCAGCAGCGGATAGCCCAGCGCCTCGGCCTGCCCGGCCAGCGCGGCATCCGATTGATCATCACCGAGATAGCCCGGCACGCAGGGCACGCCCGCGGCCAGCATGCGGCGCTTGGCGCCCGCCTTGTCGCCCATCGCGGCGATGGCCGAGGCCGGCGGGCCGATGAAGACGAGGCCGGCATCGGCGCAGGCCTGGGCGAAGTCGGCGCGCTCGGACAGGAAGCCGTAGCCGGGATGGACCGCGTCGGCCCCGGTGCGAGCGGCCGCGGCGAGCACGGCGGCCATCCGGAGATAGGACTCGGCGGCCGTCTGCCCGCCCAGCGCCACGGCCTCGTCGGCCAGCGCCACGTGCGGCGAGGCTGCATCGGGCTCGCTGAAGACGGCCACCGTGCGGTAGCCCAGCGCGCGCGCCGTGCGGATCACGCGGCACGCGATCTCACCCCGATTCGCGATGAGGATCTTGTTCATTGCGGAGCCCACGACGGCGAACGCTTCTGCAGGAAGGCCGTCATGCCCTCGATGCCTTCGGGCCCGCGCGCGGCCTTGGCGAACAGCTGCGCGGCGTCGTCCACGAGGTCGGCCGCGGGCGTGTGCAGCGCGCGCGCCATCAGCGCCTTGGTGGCCGCGATCGCGCCGGGCGCGCAGCGCAGCGTCTGCGCCAGCGTGGTCGCGAGCGCGGCATCGAGCGCGGCACCGTCCTCGTGCACCTCGTGCACCAGGCCGATGGCCAGCGCCTGGGCGGCGTCCAGCCTGCCGCCGGTCACGGCCAGCCGGCGTGCCTGCGAGGCGCCGACGCGCTCGACGAGGAACGCGGCGATCTGCGCGGGCACCACGCCCAGCGAGGTCTCGGGCAGGCGCAGCTGCGCGCCCTGCCCCGCCAGCGCCACGTCGACGACGCACGCGAGCCCCAGGCCGCCGCCCATCACCGCCCCCTCCAGCACGGCGATCGTGGCGAGGCCCGTGCGCGCGAACGCGCCGCACAACGCGCCGAAGCGGGCGTTGACGGCGGCGATGGCGTCCGGGTCGCCGGCCAGCTCGCGCTGGCGCGCCTGGGCCATGTCCTGCAGGTCGGCGCCGGCGCAGAAGTGGCCGCCCGCGCCGCGCAGCACGATGGCGCGCACGTCACCCGCGGCCTCGGCCCGCGCGAGCACGTCGCGCAGCTCGTCCACCATGCGCAGCGACATCGCGTTGCGCGTCGCCGGCCGGTCCAGCGTGATGTGCAGCACGCCGCCGTCGGTGCTGACGGCCAGGGTCCCGGCCATCAGTGGCTTCCCTTGGGCAGCGTCCCTTCCAGCTTGCAGATGATGCCCAGCATCACCTCGTCGGCGCCGCCGCCGATGGAGATCAGGCGCGAGTCGCGGTAGGCCTGCGAGATCGGGTTGTCGCGCGTGAAGCCCATGCCGCCCCAGTACTGCAGGCAGCTGTCGGCCACCTCGCGGCTGAGGCGTCCGCACTTCAGCTTGGCCATGGACGCCAGCTTGCTCACGTCCTTGCCCGAGATGTAGAGCTCGCAGCACTGGTAGGTGAGCGCGCGCAGCGCCGCCACCTCGGTGCGCAGCTCGGCCAGGCGGAAGTGCACCACCTGGTTGTCGAGGATGCTCTTGCCGAAGGCCTGGCGCTCGCGGGTGTACGCGATGGTGAGGTCGATCAGGCGATCCAGGCTCCTCAGCGACGAGGCCGCGCCCCACATGCGCTCCTCCTGGAACTGCATCATCTGGAACGCGAAGCCCATGCCCTCCTGGCCGATCAGGTAGCGCTGCGGCACGCGCACGCCGTCGAAGAACAGCAGCGCGGTGTCGGACGAGTCCATGCCGATCTTGTGGATCTTCTGCCTGGTGATGCCCGGAGAATTCATCGGCACGATGATCAGGCTCTTGTTCTTGTGCGCCGGGCCGTCGCTGGTGTTGGCCAGCAGGCAGCACCAGTCGGCCTGCAGGCCGTTGGTGATCCACATCTTGCTGCCGTTGATCACGTAGTCTCCGCCGTCCTTGCGCGCCGTGGTCTTGATGGCCGCGACGTCGGAGCCGCCGCCGGGCTCGCTCACCGCCACGCAGCCGACGACGTCGCCCGCGATCGACGGGGCGAGGAACTCGCGGCGCAGCTCGTCGGAGCCGAAGCGGGCCAGCGCGGGCGTGCACATGTCGGTGTGCACGCCGATGGACATGGGCACGCCGCCGCACGTGCAGTCGCCCAGCGCCTCGGCCATCACCATCGAGTAGGAGAAGTCGAGGCCGGCGCCGCCGAACTCCTCGGGGTATTTCAGGCCCAGCAGGCCGAGGTCGCCCAGCTTCTTCATCACCTCGTGCGCGGGGTACTGCTCGTCGGCCTCCCACTTCGGCACGAACGGGTTGAGCTCCTTGGCGACGAAGCGGGAGACGGTCTCGGAGAGGGCCTTGTGTTCGGTCGTGAATTTCATGGTCTTGTCTCGTGGATTCGTGTTCAGAAGCGGGCGATGCCGAAGGCGTTGGGACGCAGGCTGCGCTGATCGGCCTCGCGCGCGAGCGCCAGCGCCAGCGCCAGCACGCGGCGCGTGTCGCGCGGGTCGACGATGCCGTCGTCCCACAGCCGCGCGGTGCCGAACAGCACGTTGGATTCGCGGTCGATGCGGTCGCGCAGCTGGTTGCCGATCGCAGCCAGCGCCTCCGCGTCGACCGGCGCGCCGGCGCGCGCGAGCTTGCCCGCGCCGACGATCTCCATCACCTTGCCGGCCTGCGCGCCGCCCATCACCGCGGTGCGCGCGTTGGGCCAGGAGAAGATGAAGCGCGGATCGAAGCCGCGGCCGCACATGCCGTAGTTGCCCGCCCCGAACGAGCCGCCGATCACGAAGGTGAACTTGGGCACGCGCGCGTTGGCCACGGCCTGGATCATCTTGGCGCCGTGCTTGATCGCGCCGCCGCGCTCGGCCGCCGAGCCCACCATGTAGCCGGTGGTGTTCTGCAGGAAGACGAGCGGCGTGCCCGACTGGTCGCACAGCTGGATGAACTGCGCGGCCTTGTTGGCGCCGGCGGGCTGGATCGGGCCCATGTTGCCCAGGAGGCCCACCAGCTGGCCATCGACGCGGGCGTGGCCGCACAGGGTGTCCGCGCCGAAGCCGGGCTTGAACTCGAGGAAGTCGGAGCCGTCGACCAGCCGCGCGATGACCTCGCGCACGTCGTAGGGCTCGCGCTCGTCGGCCGGCACCACGCCCATCAGTTCCTCGGCCGGGTACAGCGGCGCGGCGGCGGCGTTGGCGGCCGGCGCGGCGTCCCATTGCAGCTTGTCGACCAGCTCGCGCGCGATCGCGATGGCGTGCGCGTCGTTCTCGCCCAGGTACTCGCCCAGGCCCGTCACCTCGGCGTGGGTCTGCGAGCCGCCCAGCTCCTCGTCGGTGACGTCCTCGCCGATGGCCGCCTTCACCAGCGGCGGCCCCGCGAGATAGATGCTGGAGCGGCCGCGCACCAGCACCACGTAGTCGGACAGGCCCGGCAGGTAGGCGCCGCCGGCCGTGGACGAGCCGTGCACCACCGCGATCTGCGGGATGCCCGCGGCCGACAGCCGCGCCTGGTTGGCGAAGCTGCGGCCGCCCTCCACGAACATCTCGCTCTGGTACATCAGGTTCGCGCCGCCCGACTCCACGAGATAGATCAGCGGCAGCCGGTTCTCGAGCGCGACCTGCTGCGCGCGCAAGGCCTTGCGCAGGCCCATCGGCGAGACGGTGCCGCCCTTCAAGGCGCTGTCGCTGGCCGAGATCACCACGCGCTTGCCCGCCACCAGTCCGATGCCCACGATGGAGCCACCGCCCTGCACCGACTTCCTGCCGTCGTCGTCGTGCATGCCCAGCCCCGCCAGCGCGGACAGCTCCAGGAAGCCGCTGCCGCGGTCCAGCAACTGCGCCACACGCTCGCGCGGCAGCAGCTGGCCGCGCTGCTCGAACTTGTCGCGCTTGGATGCGCTCTCGGCGATCACCTGCTGCTCGAGCCCGCGCACGCCGGCCAGGCGTTCGGCCATGCGGGCCGCGTTGGCGAGGAAGGCGGCGGACTTCGGGTCGAGTTTCGAGACGATCGCGGGCATCAGGCGGCTTCCGGCTTGTCTTGCTGGAGCACGGCCGGCGTGACCGCGCGATGGAAGCCGTCGAACGGCACCGACCTGTCGTGGTCGACCGACGGGAACAGCGGCGAGCCCAGCGACGCCCCGCCGTCGATCTGCAACGTGATGCCCGTGATGAACGACGCGGCCGGCGACAGCAGGAACACGATGGCCGCGCTGACCTCGGCCTCCAGGCCCAAGCGGCGCAGCGGCACGTGGCGCTTGAGCCTGGGGATCAGCGCCTTCATGGCGCCGCCGTAGGTATCCATGCCGCTGGAGGCGATCCAGCCCGGCGCGACCGCGTTCACGCGCACGCCCGACGAGGCCCATTCGAACGCGGCGGTCATCGTGAGGTTGCTCATGCCCGCGCGCGCCGCGCCCGAGTGCGCCATGCCGGGCATGCCGTTGCGGAAGTCGGCCGTCATGTTGACGATGGCGCCGCCGTGCGCCTGGAAGCTCTGCAGGAACAGCTCGCGCATCATCAGGAAGCCGCCGGTGAGGTTGTTGGCCACCACCGCCTCAAAGCCGCGCTTGCTGATGGCCATCATCGGCGCGGGGAACTGGCCGCCGGCGTTGTTGACCAGGCCGTGCACGACGCCCTCCGCGGCAATGACGTCGGCCACGTGGGCCTTGACGGCTTCGTCGTCGCGGATGTCGAATGCGCGCCAGGTGCAGCGGCCGCCGTCCTCGCGGATCTCGGCGGCCACGCGCTCGAGCTTGTCGGCGCTGCGCCCGCTGATCACCACGTCGGCGCCGAGCGCCGCGAGTTCGTGCGCCACCGCGCGGCCGATGCCCGAGCCGCCGCCGGTGACCCACACGCACTGGCCGGAGAACAGGCCGGGCGCGAACACGCTGCGGTAGCGGGCGGACGGATCGGGGGAGGCTGTCGTCATGGTTCCGGCGTTGTCTGGAAGAAGCGGGACGTGCCGCATTAGGCTTCAGGGTAACGTTAACGTCAACCTAATGCCTCATCGGGAATTACACTGATGGCGACGTCACCCACAGGCCCTAGCATGCTCCCAGACCATTCCACCGAAGGCATTCCCATGGACATCCAGACCGCCACCGAACAACTGCGCGCCAAGGTCGGCGAGGACTGCGGCCTCGGCGCCGTGCTGAAGTTCGACTGCGGCGCCGACGGTGCCGTCGTGATCGACGCCACCAAGGTGCCCAACACGCTGTCCAACGACACCTCGCTGGTGGCCGACTGCACCGTCGCGCTGGGCGTGGACACGCTTGGCGACCTGCTGTCGGGCGAGCTCGAGCCCACCACCGGCTTCATGATGGGCAGGTTCAAGGTCTCGGGCGACATGAGCGTCGCGCTGAAGCTGCAACGCATCGTCTGAGCCCCGTGGACCCGCAGCCTTCGATGCCTCCCCGCAACGCAACCGCCCAACGCACGCAGACCGCCGACGAGGTGGTGGCCGACCACCGCAGCGACGACGCCGGCGAGCTGTTCGGGATCGCCGAGCTCTGCAAGGAGTTCGCGATCTCGCCGCGCGCCATCCGCTTCTACGAGGACAAGGGCCTGCTGGCGCCGCGCCGCGTCAACGGCACGCGCGTCTACACGCGCCGCGACCGCGCCCGCCTGTCGCTGATCCTGCGCGCCAAGGCCATCGGCTCCTCGCTGGCCGAGATCAAGCACTACCTCGACCTGTACGGCACGCACGGCGAGGGCCGCACCGTGCAGATGAAGTACGTGCTGGACAAGACATCGAAGGCGATCGCCGAGCTCGAGCAGAAGCGCGCGCACATCGACGCGTCGCTGGCCGAACTCCGCATCATCAACGCCACCGTGAAGCGTGGCCTGGGGAAGTAAATGACTGACGCATTGATCTTCGACCACGTCCGCACCCCGCGCGGCAAGGGCAAGAAGGACGGCAGCCTGCACCAGGCGACGCCGGTGTGGCTGCTGCGCGGCCTCTTGCAGAGCCTGCAGCAACGACTGGCGCTGGACACCGCGCTGGTGGACGACGTCGTGCTGGGCTGCGTGACGCCCGTCGGCGAGCAAGGCGCCGACATCGCGCGCACCGCGGTGCTGGACGCCGGCTGGGCCGAGAGCGTGGCCGGCGTCACGCTGTCGCGCTTCTGCGCCTCCGGCCTGGAGGCCGTGAACCTGGCCGCGGCCAAGGTGGCCAGCGGCTTCGAGGACTTCGTCGTGGCCGGCGGCATCGAATCCATGAGCCGCTGGACGATGGGCTCGGACGGCGGCGCGTGGTTCATGGATCCGCGCATCAACCAGGGCATCTCCTTCATCCCGCAAGGCATCAGCGCCGACCTGATCGCGATGCTGGAAGGCTTCTCGCGCCACGACCTCGATGCGTACGCGCTGCAGTCGCACCAGCGTGCCGCCGCGGCGCGCGCGGACGGCCGCTTCACGAAGTCGATCGTGCCGGTGCACGACATCGCCGGCCTGCTGATGCTGGCCGAGGACGAGACCATCCGCGCGAACGCGACGATGGAGGCGATGGCCAGGCTGGAACCCTCGTTCGCCGCGATGGGCGCGATGGGCTTCGACGCCACCGCGCTGCGCAAGTACACCACCGTGGAGAAGATCACCCACGTGCACCACGCCGGCAACGCCTCGGGCATCGTCGACGGCGCCGCGCTGATGCTCATCGGCTCGCGCGCCGCGGGCGAGCGCGCGGGGCTGCGCGCCCGCGCCCGAATCCGCGGCGTGGCGGTGATCGGCTCCGAGCCCACCATCATGCTCACCGGCCCGACGCCGGCCTGCCGCAAGGCGCTGGCCAAGGCGGGCCTGCAGGCGGGCGACATCGACCTGTGGGAGATCAACGAGGCCTTCGCCGCGGTGCCGATGAAGACGGCGCGCGACCTCGGCGTGTCGCTGGACCGGGTCAACGTCAACGGCGGCGCCATCGCGATGGGCCATCCGCTGGGCGCCACCGGCTGCATCATCCTCGGCACGCTGCTCGACGAGCTGGAACGCCGCGACCTGTCGCTGGGCTGCGCCACGTTGTGCGTGGGCGGCGGCATGGGCATCGCCACGATCATCGAGAGGATCTGAACCCATGACCGATGCATTGAACATCGTCGTCGACGCGGACGGCATCGCCACCGCCACGATGGACCTGCCGAACCGCTCCATGAACGTGCTCGACGACGACCTGGCCGTGCCGCTGGCCGCGCTCATCGAGCGCCTCGCCGCCGATGCGTCCATCAAGGGCCTGGTGCTCGCCTCGGGCAAGAAGGACTTCCTGGCCGGCGCCGACGTCGACCGCCTGCGCGCGCTGGCGTCGGCCCGGGAGGCCTTCGACGAATCGATGCGCTTCAAGAGGCTGCTGCGCAAGATGGAGCTGGGCGGCAAGCCGGTGGTCGCGGCCATCAACGGCAAGTGCCTGGGCGGCGGGCTCGAGATCGCCCTCGCCTGCCACCATCGCATCGTCCTGGACGACGGGAAGGCACGCCTCGGCTTGCCCGAGGTGAAGCTGGGCCTGCTGCCCGGCGGCGGCGGCACGCAGCGCATGCCGCGTCTGGTGGGCATGCAGCAGGCGCTGCAGTGGATGGGCGAAGGCGCCGACATCCGCGCGGCGCAGGCGCTGAAGTCCGGCCTGGTGGGGGCGCTCGCGACCTCGACCGACGACCTGCACGCGCAGGCGAAGGCGTGGATCCTGGCGAACCCTTCTCCGAAGCAGCCGTGGGACCAGCCGAAGTTCCGTTATCCCGGGGGCGACTCGCGCAGCCCGGCGATGGCGCAGCTGTTCTCGGTCGGGCCGTCCATGGTGTCGGCCAAGAGCCATGGAAACTACCCCGCGGTCACGCACATCCTGTCGTGCGTGTTCGAGGGCGGCATCGTCGGCTTCGACGCGGCGCTGGAGATCGAGTCGCGCTACTTCGCGGCCTGCGCGATGTCGCAGGAATCGAGGAACCTCATCGGCACGCTGTGGTACCAGCTGCAGGCGATCGAGCGCGGCGCGTCGCGCCCTGCGGGCCACCCGCAGCGCCTGGTCAAGCGCCTGGGCATCCTGGGCGCCGGCATGATGGGCGCGGGCATCGCCTACGTGGCCGCCAAGGCCGGCATCGAGGTGATGCTGCTCGACACCTCGGCCGACAACGCCGTGCGCGGCCGCCAGTACTCGCAGGACCTGCTGGACAAGGCCCAGCGCAAGGGCCGCACCACGCAGCAGCTGCGCGACGCGACGCTGGCGCGCATCACGCCCACCGTGCGGTTCGAGGACCTGGCCGGCTGCGATCTCGTCATCGAGGCCGTGTTCGAGGATCGTGCCGTCAAGGCCGAGGTCACGCGCAGGACCGAGAGCCTGCTGGCCTCCGACGCCGTGTTCGCGTCCAACACCTCCACGCTGCCCATCACCAGCCTGGCCGCCGCCAGCGTGCGCCCGACGCAGTTCATCGGCCTGCACTTCTTCTCGCCGGTGGACAAGATGCCGCTGGTCGAGATCATCATGGGCCAGCAGACCGACGACGCCACGCTGGCGCTGGCCTTCGACTTCGTGCGCCAGATCGGCAAGACGCCCATCGTGGTCAACGACTCGCGCGGCTTCTACACCAGCCGGGTGTTCGCCACCTACGTGATGGAGGGCCTGGCGATGCTGCGCGAGGGCGTGCACCCGCGCCACATCGAGGCCGCGGGCCTGCAGGCCGGCATGCCCATGCCGCCGCTGGCGCTGCAGGACGAGGTATCGCTGACGCTGGCCCTGCACGTGGCCGACCAGACCCGCAAGGATCTCGCCGCCGAGGGCAAGGCCTGCGCGGAGCACCCGGGCGAGGCGGTGCTGCGCCAGATGTGCGAGCTGGGCCGCATCGGCCGCAAGGCCAACCTGGGCTTCTACGACTGGACGGACGCCGGCCGCAGCCTGTGGCCCGGCCTGGCGGAGATGTTCCCGGTGGCCGCCAGGCAGCCCACCCAGCGCGAGCTGATCGACCGGCTGCTGTTCGTGCAGGCCAACGAGGCCGCGCGCTGCGTGGAGGAAGGCGTGCTGCGCTCGGTGGCCGACGCCAACGTCGGCTCCATCTTCGGCTGGGGCTTCGCGCCCTTCCACGGTGGCGCGCTGCAGTTCGTCAACGCGATGGGCGCGAAGCGATTCGTCGAGCGCGCGCGCGAACTCGCGGCCGCGCACGGCCCGCGCTTCGAGCCCGCGCACGTGGTGGTGAACCTGGCGGAGCAGGACGGGCTGTTCGAGGATTGAGGGGCGGCAGCGACGCCGCTGAAGTTGCTGCGTTGCTGGTGGCGCCAAGCGCCCAGACCATCGCCATTTCGAACCGGACTGGATCTGTCAGGGCGTGTTGCGCAGCACAACTGGCTTGATCTTCAAGCGCAGTGCATTGCGGCTCAGCACGTCGTCCAGGGTGGCCATCTGCTTCGCACCCGCAGCCTCCGCGCACGCCAGGTGCAGTGCGTCGCCGGCGCGCAACGCGCTCGCGGCGTCGAGAACCAGCTCGGCCGCGCGATGGAAGTTGGCAGGTGCTACCGGAAGCAGTCGAAGGTCGGCGGCCACCATGCGTTCGAAGCGAGTCCAGGCACCTTGGGCCTGCTGCGCGTCGATCGCGCCGGTGCGTTGCTTGATGCCCAGGGCGCTGGCGAACTCCGGAACGCACCAGGCCGCGGCGACGAGTTCGCTCTTCTCGCGTGCGTACCAGTCGGCCGCCGCCACGCTGTGCGGCTCATTCAGGAACAGCGGTACGAGTACGCTGGTGTCGACATAGACCATGTCAGTAGCGAGCCCCGCTGCGCAGTTCTTCCATCACGGGCTCGCTCATGGGCATGGAACCGCGGGCCTCGGTCAACTCGAGGGCGAACGCCTTGCGATTCCACTGCGCCGGCCGAATGGACAGGCTGCCGTCAACGGTGAGCTGAGCCTCCACGGTGGCCCCTTCGTGCAACCCGAGCTGGCGCACGATTTCAGAGGGAATCCGCAGGGCAAGACTGTTGCCCCACTTCGCTACTTGAAGATCCACGATGTATATCCTTTAATGTGTATACATCGTACTCGCCGAGCGTCAGATGTCAAGCGGCCGCGTGCCGGGATATCCCAGAAATGAACTGCTTTCGGGTTCGACGGAATACACGACGAGGACGCATCCGCACCGATGCACCTGGTGTGGGTGCGCGCCACGCTGCCGTGCCACGCACGGCTCACCCCGAATGAACCAGGAGTGCATCATGAGACTGATCGTCACCTGTACGGCAATCGCCGCCGTGTCGCTGCTCGGTTCCGGCGCCGCGACGGCAGCGGGCATGGCCCGCATGACGTCTGCACCGACTGCGCGCGCGACAACCGTTGCCCCGAGCACCACCCAGCAGGCCATGCGTGGGCCCGCACAGACGGGCCAGCCGAACCAGAGCTGCGGCAGCGCAACAGCGCCCAACACGCCGGGAAACGCGGCCAACGCACCGGGCTCCGCCTTCAATCCGTCGGGCAAGGCCGGCAGCGTCTATGCGGGGCAGCAGCCGCAGAATTCGGGCAACACCGCGAGCGTCTCGCAATACGACGCCGCGTGCTCCCATCAACGTTGACCCGACTTCACACGGGACGCGCTCTCCGCCAACGAACGGGCCCGCCCCCAGGGGACGGGCCCGTTCATCATCCGAGTGGCGTCAGAACGCGAAGTTCGTGGTGACGGTCGTGCCGCTGGTGATCGCGATCGGCCCGGCGGTCTGCGTCGCGCCGCCGGAGGCCGCGAGCAGGTGATAGTTCGCGCCGGCCGTGGCGTCGGCGGCGAAGGCGAACGTGCCGGTCGAAACATAGGCGGCCACCATCGGAGCGATGGCGGGCAACGTCAGTGCATAGGCCCCCGAGGTCGCGTCTGCCGAAGCCTCGCCCACGTCGACGGTGTCACCGTTGGCGAGCGCCTGCGTGGCGTCGACGGTGGCGAGGATATCCGTTGCGCCGGCGACCGTCACCACGCCCGCCGCGGTGCCGTCCGCGGCCACGACGGGCGTCAGCAGTGCGGTCAGGGTGCCCAGTGAAGTGACCGTTGCGGTCGCGACCGGCACTCCGGTGATCACCGTGCTGGCACGTCCGGGTGCCGTGACGACGAAGTCGTAGGTGCCCGGGGCCACGGGCTGCAGCAGGAACTTGCCGGTGCTGTCGGGAGCCGTCGCCTTGATCACGGTGCCGCCCTGCTGCACGGAGATCACCGTACCGGGCGCGGCGAGCGTCGGATCGACGTAGCCGGCAACCCCTGAGATGAAGTTGGGCGTGACGCCGATGACCGGCTTGAGCAGGTACTTGCCGGAGTTCCCCGCGCTGACGATCGACCGGCAGGCGTTGAAATCGAGCACGAAGTCCGCCATCTGATTCGCGGCGATGGTGATGTCGACGTTCAGCTTCACGCCCGACTGCACGGCGCTGGGCGTCGTCAGGGCGACCTCGGAACCGCCCGTGGGCACGATGGAGTTGGTGAGCGGCGCGGCCGTGGTATTCGCGGCGAGGAGCAGCCGCATCTGGGTGTAGTGCCCCGCGGGCAAGGGCGTCTGGCCCAGGGTGGCGAGCACGCCATTGGACAGTGTCAGGAGGTCGACGCGCAACGGCGGGTTCAGCACGATCTCGGACCAGCCGGAGTCGGCATCCGCGGCCGTGGCGCTCTGGTTCACGCGCACCTTGTCGATGGTGACGTTGACGTGGTCGTAGCCGCACGCAGGGGCGTCCGTCATGCTCAGGTTGAGGGTGCCCTGCGCGTTCGCCGCAGGCGCGGATGAGCCGCCGCCGCAGGCGGCGATGGCGAGCACCGAGGCGGCGATTCCGACGCTGCCCAACAGGCGGTTCAAACTGGTTTTCATGATGGCTCCTTCCAACGTTCTCGAGGAGTGCGGGTTGCACGCTTGAGCAAGCGAGGTTGGCAAACGGGGTACCCGGCGGCAACGCCAAACCGTGTCGCTTTGTGACCCGTCGCGGCGAACGCCTGGGTTGCGCAAGCCCGGGCCGTCGACTGACGCGGGACTTACAGCGGGTGCGGCGGGCACCGGGGCGGCTCTCGGGGTTTGCACGAATCTGCGGGGAATACGTAGGGGCAAACGGTTACAGCGGCACCACAATCAGCTTCAATTCAGCTCGCCTTGAATCACAACGCGAGGCAACAACAGCTTGCCCAAACGGAGACTACCCATGAAGTTCACTTCCCGACTCACCGTCGTCGCCCTGGCCTGCGCGGCCGCCTCGGCCTTCGCCGCCGACCCGATCAAGATCGGCGTGGACGGCCCGTTCACCGGCGGCTCGTCCTCGATGGGCGTGAGCATGCGCGACGGCGTGCGCCTGGCCACCGACGAGATCAACAAGTCCGGCGGCGTGCTGGGCCGGCAGATCCAGCTCGTGGAGCGCGACGACGAGGCCAAGAACGAGCGCGGCGCGCAGATCGCCCAGGAGCTGATCAACAAGGAGAAGGTCGTCGCCGTCGTCGGCTACATCAACACCGGCGTGGGCCTGGCCTCGGAGCGCTTCTTCCAGGACGCGAAGATCCCGGTGATGAACAACGTGGCCACCGGCTCGGTGCTCACCCACCAGTTCGACGACCAGCCCGAGAACTACGTCTTCCGCAACGCCGCCAACGACAGCATCCAGGCGCCGATGATCGCCGACGAGGCCGTCAAGCGCGGCTTCAAGAAGGTGGCCATCCTTGCCGACTCCACCAACTACGGCCAGCTGGGCCGCGCGGACCTCGTGAAGGCGCTGGCGCTCAAGGGCATCAAGCCGGTCGCGGAAGAGAAGTTCAACATCAAGGACGTGGACATGACCGCGCAGCTGCTCAAGGCCAAGGAGGCCGGCGCCGAGGTCATCCTCACCTATGGCATCGGCCCCGAGCTGGCGCAGATCGCCAACGGCATGACCAAGCTGGGCTGGAAGGTGCCGATGATCGGCAGCTGGACGCTGTCGATGGCCAACTACATCGACAACGCCGGCCCCGGCGGCGAAGGCGCGCGCATGCCGCAGACCTTCATCCAGGAGCCCACCACGCCCAAGCGCCAGTCCTTCATCATCTCGTACCTGAAGACCTTCAACCCGAAGAACGCCCGCATGGATTCGCCGGTGTCGGCGGCGCAAGGCTACGACTCGGTCTACCTGCTGGCCGCGGCCATCAGGCAGGCCGGCTCCACCGACGGCCCGAAGATCAGGGAAGCGCTGGAGAACCTGAAGGCGCCCGTCGACGGCGTGGTCACCACGTACAACAAGCCGTTCACCAAGACCGACCACGAGGCGATCACCGCCAACATCCCGGTGTTCGGCGAGGTCAAGGGCACGCGCGTGGTCTACGCCTACCCGGACGACTTCAAGAAGGCCTCCGAGGTGCGCGTGAAGGACGTCAACGCCAAGGGCGCGCTGCCCGCCGCGAAGAAGTAGGCTGCGGCCCCGTGTCGAGCCCGCGCCGCCCCGACGCCCGTCGCGGCGGCGCTTCTGTTGAATAGCGTCCCCGCGCGGAGACCTTCGCCCATGGAAATCCTGACCCAACTGATCTTCAGCGGCATCTCGCTGGGGATGATCTACGCGGTCATCGCGTTCGGCTACCAGCTCACCTTCGCCACGTCCGACACCCTGAACTTCGGCCAGGGCGACGCGCTGATGCTGGGCGCGCTGGTGGGCCTCACGCTGGTGGGCATGGGCGTGAACTACTGGCTCATGATCCCGCTGGTGTGCGTGTTCGGCGCGATCCAGGGCGCGGTGGTGGAGCGCATCGGCGTGCGGCCGGCGCTGAAGATCAAGAGCGAATTCGGCTGGATCATGTCCACCATCGCGCTGGGCATCATCTTCAAGAACGTGGCCGAGAACGTGTGGGGCCACGACGACCTGAAGTTCCCGTCGCCGCTGCCCGAGTCGCCCATCAAGTTCCTCGGCGCCAACGTGCTGCCCATGGAGATCCTGGTGGTCGTCGGCGCGGTGCTGATGATGGCCGCGGTGGAGCTGTTCAACCGCAAGACGATCTGGGGCAAGGCCGTCGTCGCCACCTTCAACGACCGCGACGCGGCGCGCCTGATGGGCATCAACACGAGCCTGGTCATCACGTTCTCGTACGCGCTGTCGTCGATGAGCGCCGCGCTGGCCGGCGTGCTCATCGCGCCGCTGACGCTCACCGGCTCCACGATGGGCGCGGTGCTGGGCCTGAAGGCCTTCGCGGTGGCCATCATCGGCGGGCTGACCAGCGGCATGGGCATCATCGTGGGCGGCATCATCCTGGGCATCGCGGAGAAGCTCACCGGCTTCTACCTGTCCACCGGCTACCAGGACGTGCCCGGCCTCGTGCTGCTATTGATCGTGCTGGCCGTGCGTCCCGCCGGCCTGTTCGGCAAGACGGCCATCAAGAAGGTCTGACGATGAAGTCGCGCCCCCTGCTCCTGGCCGCCGTCGGCCTCGCCATCCTGATCGGCTTTCCCTTCGTCGTCGCCAACCCGTACTACATCCACCTCGCGCAGACCATCGCCATCTACGCGATCCTGCTGTTCGGCCTGGACATCGTGGTGGGCTACACCGGCCAGGTGTCGCTGGGCCACGCGGGCCTGTTCGGCATCGGCGCATACACGGCCGGCGTGCTGTACATGCACTTCCACGCCCCGTTGTTGCTGACCCTGCTGGCCGGCATCGGAACGACGGCCGCGTTCGGCGCGATCCTCGCGCTGCCTGCCCTGCGCGTGACCGGCCCCTATCTCGCGATGGTGACGCTGGCCTTCGGCACCATCATCCAGATCCTCATCAACGAGGTCACCGACGTCACCAACGGTCCGATGGGCATCACGTTCTCCAAGCCGGTGCTGCTCGGGATGGTGCTGGACGAGCGCGCCTACTACTGGGTTTGTTCCGTCCTGCTCGTGGCCTCGCTGGTCGTCGTGCATCGGCTGCTTCGATCGCACCTCGGACGTGCCTTCGAGGCCTTGCGCGGCAGCCCGATCGCGTCGGATTGCATGGGGGTCTCCGTCTACCGCTACAAGGTCTACGCGTTCGTGATCAGCGCGGGCTTCGCCGGCCTCGCGGGGTCGCTCTACGCGTATTCGGAACGCTACATCTCGCCCAACACCTACAACTTCGAGCTGACGGTGCTCTTCCTGCTGGCGATCATCATGGGCGGGCGCAAGACGCGCTCGGGCGCGCTGCTGGGTGCGACCGTCATCGTGATGCTGCCCAAGCTGCTCGACGACCTGGACCTGTTCCGCTACGTCTCGGTGACGCTGGCCGCGCTGGTGGCCGCGGGCGCGGCGGTGCAGGTCGCGCGCGGCAAGACCACCGTGGCGCGCTCGGCGATCCCGGTGATCGGCAGCGTGGCGCTGGCCGTGCTGTCGTTCGTGCTCACGTCGATGACCGACTGGCGCCTGTCCATCTTCGGCCTGATCACGCTGCTGGTGGTGTACTACCTGCAGGACGGCATCATCGGCTTCGTGCGCCAGACGCTCGGCTGGCGCGGCCACGGCGCCAGCGACGCCGCGGCGGCCGCCACGCTGCCGCCGCCGGCCAGCGCGGTGTCGACGGCCGTGTCGCAGTCGGCCACGCCCGCCGCGCAGGAGCTGGTGGCCGCCGACAAGGTGCTGATGCAGTTCGGCGGCCTCAAGGCCCTCAACGACGTCGCCCTGCACGTGGCCCGCGGCACCATCCACGGGCTGATCGGCCCCAACGGCTCGGGCAAGAGCACGATGATGAACGTGCTCACGGGCATCTACGTGCCCACCGCGGGCTCGATCGCGTTCAAGGGCCAGTCCATCGTCGGCCGGACCTCGGCGCGCATCGCGCTGGCGGGCATCGCGCGCACCTTCCAGAACGTGCAGCTGTTCGGCGAGATGACGGCGCTGCAGAACGTGCTGGTGGGCCTGCACCACACCTACCGCAGCAACCTGCTCGATGTCGCGCTGCACCTGCCGCGCTACCTGCGCGAGGAACGCGCGGCCACGGCGCGCGCGTACGCGTTGCTGAAGTTCGTCGGGCTCGAGGCGCTCGCCGGCGAGGAGGCGCGCAACCTGCCCTATGGCAAGCAGCGCCTGCTCGAGATCGCGCGGGCGCTGGCGCTCAACCCCGAGCTGCTGCTGCTGGACGAGCCCGCCGCCGGCCTCACCGCGCCGGACATCAAGGAGCTCGTCGTCATCGTCCGCAAGATCCGCGAGCACGGCATCACGCTGATCCTCATCGAGCACCACATGGACGTGGTGATGTCGGTGTGCGACGTCGTCACCGTGCTGGACTTCGGCCAGAAGATCGCGGAGGGCACGCCCGCAGCCGTGCAGGCCAACCCGCAAGTCATCAAGGCCTACCTGGGAGGCGAGCTCGAAGCTCCGGCCGCCCACTAGGACATCACATGCTCTCGATCACCAATCTCCACGCCGGCTACGGCAAGGTCGAAGTCCTGCACGGCATCTCGCTGGAGGTGCCCAAGGGCCAGGTCGTCACCCTCATCGGCAGCAACGGCGCCGGCAAGACCACCACCATGCGCGCCGTCTCCGGCATGATCGCGCCGCGCGAAGGCAAGGTCATGCTGGGCGACGTCGACATCACCGGCCGCGAGTCGCACCGCATCGCCCGCCTGGGCCTCGCGCACTCGCCCGAGGGCCGGCGCGTGTTCGCCACGATGACCGTCAACGACAACCTGCTGCTGGGCGCGTTCCCACGCTTCACCGGCGCGCGCAGCAAGGGCGACATCGCCGCCGACCTCGAGCGCGCGATGGAGTATTTCCCGCGCCTGAAGGAGCGCCGGCTGCAGCTGGCCGGCACGCTGTCGGGCGGCGAGCAGCAGATGCTCGCGATGGCCCGCGCGATGATGATGAACCCCGACGTGGTGCTGCTCGACGAGCCCTCGATGGGCCTCGCGCCCATCCTGGTCGACGAGGTGTTCCGCATCATCTCGCGGCTGCGCTCGGAAGGCGTCACCATGCTGCTGGTGGAACAGTTCGCCGCCGCGGCGCTCAACGTGTCCGACTATGGCTACGTGCTGGAGAACGGGCGCATCGCGGTGCATGGCCCGGCCGAGAAGTTGAAGAACGATCCGGCGGTGCAGGCGGCCTACCTGGGCGGCGGGCACTGAGAAAAGGGGTCTGGCTCCCGCCCGGTGCTTGAGCCGCCGGCCGGCGACGTCAGTTGGCGGGAGCCAGACCCCTTTGCGCGAAGCGCCACGTGTGCCGCCCCGACCGCTTGGCCTCGTACAACGCCACGTCGGCCGACTTGTACAGCTCGTCCTGCGTCGTGCCGTCGCCGGGAAACAGCGCCACGCCGATGCTGGGGCTGGCGCGCATCTCGTGGCCTTCGTGCGGCACCGGCGCGTCGAACGCGTCGAGGATGCGGCGGCAGGCGATGTCCACCGCGCTGGGCACCGCGGCGTCGGCCAGCAGGATGGCGAACTCGTCGCCGCCGAGGCGCGCCACGACGTCGGCCTTGCGGGCGATGCCGCGCAGGCGGCGCGCGGTCTCCACCAGCAGCGCGTCGCCGGCGTCGTGGCCCAGCGTGTCGTTGACCTGCTTGAAGTGGTCGAGGTCGATCAGCAGCAGCGCGAAGCCGGCGTCCTGGCGCTCGCAGGTGGCGATCATCTGGCGGCACCAGTCGCCGAACATGCGGCGGTTGGGCAGCGCGGTCAGCGCGTCGCTGTAGGCCAGCTCCTCCAGCTGGTGCTGCAGCTGCGTGAGCTCCTGGGTACGCCGCTCCACCAGGCGCTCCAGCTCCTGGCTGCGCTGCTGCACATAGCGCACCCGCACGGCCGCCACGGCGGCCACCAGCAGCAGCGCGCCCAGGATCTTGAGCAGGTCGAACCACCAGGCCTGGTACCAGGCCGGCCGGATCTGCACGTCCACTTCCAGCGGATGCACGGTCCACGCGCCATCGCGGCTCGCGGCCTTCATGTGCAGCACGTAGTGGCCGGGCGAAAGATTGGTGTAGCTGGCCGAGCGGTGCGTCGGGCCCACCTCGCGCCAGGTCTTGTCGTAGCCTTCGAGCCAGTACGCGTAGCGGTTGCGTTCCGGCGCGGTGAAGTCCAGCAGCGAGAACTCCACCGAGAAGCCGCCGGCCTCGGGCGGCACGGTCAGCCGCCTGCGTCCGCCGGCCTCCGCGAGCACGGCCGGCTTGCCGCCCACCTCGACGTCGGTGACGACGATGGGCGCCGAATAGACGTGCTGCGTCAGGCGCTCGGGGCGGATCACCGTGAGGCCGCCCAGGCCGCCGAAGAGCAGCTCGCCCGTCGGCCCCACCGCGCCGGAATTGACCCAGTAGGTGGAGATGGCCGCGCCGTCGGCCTGATGCAGCACGCGCAGCGCGTACGTGGCCGGGTCGATCACCGCCACCCCGTCGTCGGTGCTCACCCACACGCGACCGGTGCTGTCCATCAACATGGTGTCGATGTTCTCGCTGGTGAGGCCCTCGGCCTTGCCGATGTGGTGGAAGCGCGCGCGGCCGTCGGCGTCGCGCCGCTCCAGGATCTGCACGCCGGCGTTGTTGCCCACCCAGAGCCGGCCCTGGCGGTCGGTGAGCAGCGTGTTGATGACGGCCGCGGCCAGGCTGGTGGGATCGCCCGCCACGGGCACGATGCGGTCGACGGGTTGGCCGGGACGCACCAGGTTCAACCCGTTGTACGTCGCCACCCACATCGCGTCGCCCGGGCCGGGCAGGATCGCCGTCACCTCGGGGTCGGTCAGCGCGCCGGTGGGCACCGGCTGGGACAGCGGATGCCCGGGCGCGCCGAGATCCATCGTCCAGATGCCGTCGCCCTTGCCGCCGATCCACAGCAGGCGGCCGTCGAGCGCGAGCGCCGTGACGGACTTGATCGCGCCGCGCCGGGGCGTGGGCACGGGCCGGATCTGTCCGCCGCCGGGGGCCAGCGCGAGCAGCCCGTCGCGCGTGCCGATGTAGCGCGTGCCGTCGGCGGCATGGACGATGGCCGTGACGTTGTTCATGTCCTTGCCGTCGGCCAGGCGCAGCGCCGTCATCCGCCGCACCGCCGGGTCGATGACCTCGATGCTGGTCTTCTGCCCCAGCGTCACCACGCCGCGGTCGTCGGCGTCCACCGCGAACACGTAGGGATCGGTCCACTCGGAGCCGTCCGACGAGAACAGCGACAGGATCGCGTCCTGCTGCGGACGGGTGCGGCTCAGGCCCGCCGTGGAGGCCACCCACATCTCGCCGCCGCGGTCGCGGTGCAGGCCCCAGATCCAGCTCGCCTGCAGGTTGCTCGGCACGCTGCGGTCGCGCATCACGCGGCGCGCCAGCAGGCTGTCCGTGTCGGCGATCACGAGGCCGCGGGTCTGCGTGCCGATCCAGATCTCGCCGCCGCCCGATTCGCAGAACGACGTGATGCTGTCGGACAGCAGCGCCGCGTCGGACGCGCCGGCCGGCCGCAGCGGTGCCACGAGGCCGCTGGCCGGATCGCGCACGAACACGCCGTGCCCGCTGGTGCCGATCCACACCTGGCCGCGCGCGTCCTCGTAGAGCGCGTCGATGGTGGCGGGGCTGGCGTCGGTCACGCCCGGCAGCTCGATGCGCCGGCCGGGCCGGCCGTCGGGAAAGCGCAGCACCACGCCGGAGGCCGAGCCCACCCAGACGGCGCCGGCGCGATCCTGGAGCACGGCCGTGATGCTGGACTCGGGCAGCGCATCGGGCTTGTTGCCCGCATGCGGCCAGGCGTCCTCGACCGCGCCGTTGGCGTGCACATGCACCAGCCCGGTGGTGCTGGCGGCCCACATGCCGCCTTCGG
>JABCYW010000055.1 GCA_013289985.1 Betaproteobacteria bacterium
GAGGCCGTGCGCTTCTACAAGGATCGCTTCGGCCTGAACCCGGTGGGCACAGGGCCGTTCCACGTCGACCGCGAGCTCGATCGCAAGGGCGTGATCCGGCTCCTGAAGAACCCGGACTACTACGGCGTCTATCCGAGCGTGGGCGAGCCGGGCGACGCCGCCAAGGGCCTGCTGAAGGACGCTGGCAAGCGCCTGCCGCTCGTGGACGTGCTGGAGTTGCCCCTGATCGAGGAAGCCCAGCCGGCCGCGCTGAAGTTCCTGCGCGGCGAGATCGACTGGCGGCTGCTCGATCGCGCCAACTTCTCCAAGTTGATCCGTCGCACGCCGGATGGCGGGTTCCGCGTCGCGGACGACTATGCGGCCCGGTTCGGCATTTCCTACGCCCCGGCGCCCGGACTCGTGTACCTGGTGCTGAACATGAAGGACCCGATCCTCGGCAGGAACAAGGCACTGCGCCAGGCGCTGGCGGCGGCGATCGACGGGCAGGCGGTGATCGACGTGCTGCTCAACGGACGCGGACGCCGGCTCGGCGGCATCGTGCCCGCCGAGCTTCCGGGCAGCGACCGCGACACCGGCGCCACGGTGCGCAAGCCCGACCTGGCACTCGCGAAGAAGCTGCTGGCGGATGCGGGCTATCCGGGCGGCGCCGGCCTGCCGCCGCTCACGATGAGCTTCTACCTCACCGACGCCGAGATGCACAATTTCTTCGACCTGATGCGCGCGCAGCTCGCGGCGATCGGGGTGCAGCTCAAGGGATCGTTCTCGGACCTGCCGGCGTTCATCAAGGCCACCAATGGCGGCAACTTCCAGATCGCCTATGCCAACTGGGGGGCCGACTACCCGGATGCCGAGGACTTCTACCAGCTTCTCTACAGCAAGAACCTGGCGCCGGGCCCCAACACCGGTGCCTGGGCGAATGCGGCCTACGACAGCGCCTACGAGGCCTCGCGACTGATGCAGAACGGGCCGGCCCGCTATGCGTACTTCAAGACGATGAATGCCGTGATCGACGACGAGACGCCGATGATCGCCCTCTACGATCCGCTGCTGTTCGGCATCCACCAGAAGTGGGTGAGCAACTTCAAGCGCAACCCGCTGACCAGCGAGAACATCTACCTGCGCGTCGATCCCGTGGCCAGGAAGAAGGGCACGCAATGACGCCATGGGGAGCCCGCTGATGGGTACATACATCGTCCGCCGGCTGCTGCAGGCCATCCCCACCGTGTTCGGCGTGGCGCTGCTCACCTTCCTGCTGTTCAACGCGTTCGGGCCCGACCCGGTACGCGCGGCGCTCGGCAACCATGCGACGCCGGAGGCGATCGCCAACCTGCGCCACCAGTGGGGGCTGGATCAATCGCTGCCCATGCAGTTCGCCGACTTCCTGCGCCAGATCGCCACCTTCGACTATGGCAAGTCCTACGTCACCGGCGACGACCTGGGCACGCAGCTGAAGTCGGGCGCGCTGGTGAGCCTGTCGGTGACGGTGCCGCCGTTCGTGTTCGGCGCGATCGTCAACGTGTCCATCGCGCTGTTCATCACGCGCCACCGCGACGGCATCGTCGACCGCGCCGCGCGCGCGCTGTTCATCGCGGCGATGAGCGTGTCGGCGCTGGTCTACGTGCTGGCGCTGCAGTACCTGCTGGCGTTCAAGCTCGACTGGTTCCCCATCAACGGCTACGAGGGCGGCTGGGCCGCGGCGAAGTACCTGGCGCTGCCGTGGCTGATCCAGCTGCTGCTGCTGATGGGGCCCGACATCCGTCTCTACCGCACGCTGTTCCTGGCCGACATCAACGCCGACTGGGTGCGCACCGCGCGTTCCAAGGGCGCGGGCGAGGGCCGGGTGCTGTTCCGCCACGTGCTGCCCAACGCGTGGATCCCCATCATCACGCAGAACGTCACCACGATCCCGTTCCTGATCCTGGGCTCGTTCCTGATGGAGCGCTTCTTCTCGATCCCGGGCATCGGCAACCTCACCATCGATGCGCTGTCGCGCGGCGACCTGCCCGTGCTCAAGGCCGTGACGGTGCTGGGCGCGCTGGCGCTGGTGCTGTTCAACCTGGTCAACGACCTGCTTTACGCGGTGGCCGATCCGCGCGTGAGGCTGTCATGAGCAGCGTGCCCACCGCCGTCCACCTGAAGCCGCGCTCCGCGGCCATGGAGGCCCTGGCCGCGCTCTGGCGCCGGCCGCACATCCGTGCCTGCATGCTCGTCGTGCTCGCGTACCTGCTGGTGGCCGTGGCCGGCTACGCGCACCTGCTGCCCGACCACGAGGCGGCGGTGGGCGACGCGCAGCAGCCGCCCGACTGGCACCTGGCCACGCTGCTGGGCACCGACATCCTGGGCCGCTCCGTGCTGTGGCGCGTGCTCGCCGGCGCGCAGACGGCCGTCACGATCGGGCTGGTCACCACCGCCCTGGCCGTGCCCTTCGGCACCGCGCTGGGCCTGGCCGCGGGCTACTTCGGCGGCTGGGTGGATGCGGTCATCAACTGGGTCTACTCGGTGGTGGTGTCCGTGCCCGACATCCTGCTGATCACCGCGATCTCCTACACGCTGGGCAAGGGCCTCTCGTCGATGTGCGTGGCCATCGCCGCCACGAGCTGGGTCAGCATCATGCGGCTGGTGCGCGGCGAGGTGCTGCGCCACAAGGGCAGCGACTACGTGCTCGCGGCGCGCAGCCTGGGCGCCGGCGCGCGCCGCATCATGTTCTCGGAGATCCTGCCCAACGTGATCCACGTGGCCATCGTCACGTCGTCGCTGGTGCTGCTGGCGGCGGTCAAGGGCGAGGTGATCCTCACCTACCTGGGGCTGGGTGTGCAGGACGGCGCCAGCTGGGGCCTGCTGATCGCGGGCGCGTCGCAGGATCTCACGAACGAGATCTGGGGGCCGCTGGCGGGAACCGTGACGGCGATGTTCCTGCTGATCTACTCGTTGAGTGCGATCGGCGACGCGTTGCGCGACGTGCTCGATCCGCGGTTGACGTAGCGGCGGCTCAGGCGCTCGCCGGCGTGGCCCCGGGCTGGCCGAAGAAGACGCGGAAGATCTCCGGCTCGTCGATGTCGCGCACCGCCAGGCCTTCCAGCGCCTCGCGGAACTTCGCGGGCTGCTCGAGCGAGTCGAAGTCCACCGGCATCGTCTCGGCCCAGCCGGGCGCGTCGTCCGTGCGCACCACGAGGTGCTGCAGCGACGGCTGGAATTCCCAGTCGATCGACATGTCCGGCGTGCGCCTGCCCGGCGCGGGCGAGATCTTGAAAGCGGTGTTCATGGCGGTTCCCTCCGATGATCCGAAAGGTACGCCGGGTGACGCCTCCTGTCCGGCCGAAGTAAAGGGTATTCCCGGCCAGTTCGCCTCCGCGCCTGCCCGACCGGGCGGCGCGCGATTCTGTCCACCGAAACTGTGGACAACTCTGTGGGCCGACCCGGGGGAGTGCCCGCCAGGCCGCGCCAATGCTCGTTGTCAAGCGATGTGCTGCGGGATTGGGCAGGGCGGGGCGCAATCTTTTTTTGCGCGCGCCTGCACCGAAAACCCGCTTTCCGTGCATCCGGGCCGCCAGCGCCGATTCAGTTGCGGCAATGCGAAAGCTGGAAGCTCTCCACGAGCTCGTTGCTGCCCATCGCGTGCGCGAGCTCGGTCATCGATGTGTGCCGGCGGTTGTTGCGCGCCGTGGCGATGAAGTGCCACTCGGCCACGCCGCGCGTCGCGTGGATCGCCAGCGAGCCGTCCACCATCTCGAAGCCGTGCTGGGCCACCGCCTCGCGGAATTCCTGCTCATGGGGCGCCACGCCGGGCTTGAACTGCACGGTCACCGACAGCGACGCGAGCGCCGGCAGCCACGACTCGATGCGCTGCACCCACAGCATGCACAGGATGGACAGCGCGGCCAGCAGGATCGCCGCCCCGTAGAAGCCCACGCCCACGAGAACGCCGATCACGCTGGCCGACCAGATCGACGCGGCCGTCGTGAGCCCGCGGATGTTGAGCCCGTCCTTCATGATCACGCCCGCGCCCAGGAAGCCGACGCCGGTCACGATGCCCTGCACCACGCGCGTGGGGTCGACGCTCGTCACCGTGCCGGCATGCAGCCCGCCGTACCACAGCGTCGGATAGCCCACGAACGTCGTCAGCGCGGCCGACGCCATGCAGACCAGGCCATAGGTGCGCATGCCGATCGCGCGGCCGTGGAACGTGCGTTCGTAGCCGACGGCCAGGCCCAGCAGCAGCGCGCCGGCAAGCGTGAGGAACATCGCCAGGTTGGCGCGGATCTCGGTCACCGACCAATAGGCGGAGAGGGTACTGTCCCAGATCGATTGCATGGCAGTGGAGCGGCGGCTCGCGGTGTGGATGACCCCCTGAAGATAGCGCATCGGCCCCGGCCGACGGCTTCGCGATTTCATCCACCTGTCGCGCGCGGCGCCAGATCACTCCGGTGGGGATGCCGGTCAGTCGAACCTGCGCCGGATCCCGATCGCCGCGGACACGCCGCGCGTCTGGCCGCGGACGCGGTCGTTCATCGCCGCGATGTAGAGGTCGGTCAGGCTGTCGTAGGAATAGAGGTACGCCGCCGATCCGGTGGAATGCCTGCGGTCGACGGCCAAGCCGGTGGCGGTCGCGACGGCCCCCTGCACCTCGAGCGTTCCCGGGCCCAGCGGGAGGGAGGCGCCCGCCGTGAGGACGTGGCTGCGGATGCCGAAGCCAATGTCGTTGATCCAGGTGCCCTCTCCGAACACACGGGCGACGCCGAAATCGTAGGTGGCGCCCGCCTGCAGCGTGTTCTCGATCGTGGGAACGTTGATGCCGTCGTTCAGGTGCACCCGCTGAAGGGAGAGGGCGCCGGCGAACAGGCCGTGGGCCCACACGACGCTGGTGGCGCCATAGTCTCCGCGATGCGCGGCCGCGCCCTTCGCGTACATCGTGTTGACCGTCAGGCCGTCCAGGTTGGGCGTGCTGTACGAGACGGCGCGATCCCAGTAGAAGTCGCCCTGGACGCCTTCGATGTTTCCACTCTGGAAGACATCCCGCACCGCGGGCGAGAAGGCGATCGAATTGCCCAGGGCGTTGAAGCGCACGGTGGTGTCGAACAGGTAGGTCTGCAGGCGCCCGGCGCGCACGCTGCCGTAGCTGCTGCCGAGCGACACGAAGGCGTTGCGCGAGAGCAGGGGGTCGTTCGGCTTGCGGCCCGTGGCGAAGTCCTGGAACCGGAAGAAGGTCTCGAGCGTGATGCCCGGCGTCCATCCGCCATCGAGGCTGTCCTTGGCGTTGACGCCGATGAACGTGGCCGACAGCGAGTTGCTGTTGAAGCGATCGTCCTTGATGCTCCCGCTCGGCTCGAACCGCCCCCAGGAGAGGTCGGCCACGCCATAGACGTTGTAGTCCACCTGTGAATGGGCCAGCAGCGGGCAGGCCAGCAGCGCTGCGATCGCCAGTGCCCTTGCCACCTGCCATCCGGTGATGCCGGTCGCCCCGGGTTGTTTCATGTTCATGTTCCTCCCGACATCGATCGCCAGACCAGCCATGTTCCGTTCATCGCGGCGTGGGCGAGGACGCACCAGCGCAGCAGGCGCCAGCGTCCGTAGATGCCGCCGATCAGCAGCGCGGGCAGCGCCACGGCGAACGCGGCCCATTGCAGCCGGGCCAGCACGTGCACGGCGCCGAACGCCAGGGCCGTGGACACGTTGGCGCGCGCCGCGGGCAGCCCGCGCCGCAGCAGCCACTCCTGCAGGCCGGCGCGGAACACCGCTTCCTCGACCAACGGCGACAACATCAGCAGCACGGCGATGCGCTCCCCCGTCAATCCCTGCATGGCGGCTCTCCTGCCTGCAGACGCGTCACGATTCGGCGCCGTGTCATCGTGCGATCTCCGTCTCGCGCCGAGCATCCCGCCGACGTTGGCGGCGTCGCCATGCCAGTGCCAGCAGCGCCGCCCCCGCCAGGCCCCACAGCATCGGATCGAAGCGGCCGCCGCCGCGGCTGGCGGAGCAGCCACCGCTGGACAGGTCCGGCGCGGCGTCCGCTTGACCGGTCAGCGCGACATCGCCCGGCTGCGCCTGCGCGTCCGACTGCACCGACAGCGTCCCCGAGGCAGCCCCGGCCGACGTCGGCTGGAACATCACCGCCACGCTGCACTCGGCGCCCGACTGCAAGGTGAACGGCGCGGCCGGGCAGCTTGCGCCCTGCACCCTGAAGGCGCCCGTGGCATTGATCGCCGCGATCTGCAGTGCGCCAGAGCCGCTGTTGGACAGGCGAAGCATCGACGGCTGCGAGCGCGTGCCGAGCTGGACGGCGCCGAAGTCCAGCGCAGTGGTCGACAGCGCGAGCGTCAGTGCCGGGCCACCCGACCCGGTGCCGCTCAGCGTGACGGGCGCCGGCGCGCTGCCGTTGGAGACGACCTGCAGCGTGGCCGAGCGCGCGCCGCCTGCCGCAGGTGCGAACGCGATATCGATGCGGCAGGAGTCGCCTGCGTACATCGGCTGCATGGCACTGCACGCGCTGTACTTGATCGAGAACGCAGACGAGCCGATGCCCACCGCGTTGACGAGGCCCACGGTTGCGCCACCGGGGCCCTGGTTGGTCAGCACCACGGACTGCGTCGCGGAGACCGCGCCAGCCTGCACGGTGCCGAAATCCAGCGTGGAAACCGCTGGCGACCAGGCGAGCACGGGGGCGGCCGCTGCGGTGCCCGTACCCACCAGCGTCAGCGTGGCGGGCGAACCCGGCGCGTTGCTGGCGATCGTCAGGGCGCCGCGGATGTCGGCCTGTACCGATGACGGCGCAAAGCTCACGCGCGCCGCGCAGCTGGCGTTGATGGCCAGCGTGGCACCCGTGCAGGCGCTCGCGTCCACGATCGTGAAGTCGGCGCCCGTGATGCCGATCGTGGAAATCGCCAGCGGCGCCGTGCCGGTGTTGGTCAGCGTCGCGACCTGCGACGGATAGGCCCCTCCCAGCGTCTGCGAGCCGAAGTTCAGAGGGGATGGCGTGATCGTGAGCGCGGGCACCGGCGCGGGCAGGCCGTTGCCGGTCAACCCGATGCTGGCCAGCGGGTTGCTGGCGTTGGAGGCGATCTGCAGCGAGGCGGCGCGCGTGCCCGTTGTCGAGGGCGCGAACGTGAGCAGCAGCGTACAGTTTGCCTGGGACGCCAGCGGCGCCGAAACGCTGCAGGTGCCGCCGAGCTGGTAGTCGCCGCTCGCGCCGCCCGCCAGCGTGAAGCTCGAGAACACGATGGGCGCGGCGCTCGCGCCGGAACTCGTGTTCGTCAGGGTGATCGTCTTGGCGTTGGTCGAGCCCACCGCCGTATCGTCGAAGACCTGCGACCAGGTCGTCGAGGAGATCACGCCCTGCGGCCGCGGCGTGGCCGTGCCCAGCAGCGTGACGGACAGCGGACTGCCCGTGGCCGCATAGGCCAGCGTGAGGGTCGCGTTGCGGGCGCCGACGTCCGTGGGCGTGAAGCGGACGGCCAGGTTGCAGGTGGAGCCGACCGCGATGGGAACACCCTGGACGCACGCGTTCGAGGCGTCAAGCGCGAAGTCGCCCGGCACTGCGCCGCCGAACCCCAGCGACTGCGGCGCGATGGGCGAGCCGCTGTTGTTCGTGACGACGGCGGTCGCGACGATGGACGAGCCCAGCGCCGTCGTGAATGGCAGAGACTGCATGTTGGCCGTCAGCGGGGGGCTGACGGCGATGGTGGTCTCGGCGAAGCCGCTCGGGTGCTGTGAGTCGGTGGCCGTGGCGGTGAGCCTGGCGACGAAGGTGCCGGCCTGGTCCACCACCAGGCTGGCGCCCGTGCTCGAGGTGGGGCTGGCGATCGTGCTCGTGCTGCCGGCCGGCGCGCTGGTGAGCGTCCAGGCATAGGTGAACGAGTCGCCCGCGATGGGCGCGGCCACGCCCGTCAGCGACACGGTCGAGCCAAGCAGGGCGGTCTGCTGCGCGCCAGCCGTGATGGTGACCTGCACGTTCGACGCCGTGATCGTGGCCGTCGCCTGTGCGCTGCCGTGACCGTCCGTGACAGTGAGCGTCACGTTGTAGTCGCCGGTCGCTGTCGGCGTGAAGGCCGCGGAGCCGCATGTGAGGGGGTTGCTCACCGTCTGCGCGGCACCACCGTGCTGGGTGACGACCCAACTGCAGGTGAACGTACCCCCACCGTCACCCGCCTGGCTGCCTGCGCTGCTGAGCGCGACCTGCTGGTTCACGAGGACGGTGCCCGCGTTGGCGATGTGGGCCGTCGGCGCCGGCGCCGGGCCGGACGAAATCGTGACCGAGGCCGGCGAAGTCGCATGGATGCCCTGGTCGTCGACGTCGAGGGTCACGATGTAGCTCTGCGTGCCGGCCGCAGTGAAGGTCGCGCTGGAGCCGGAGGTCGTGAACGCCACGTTGCTGCCGCCGGAGGTCACGGTCCACGCATAGTTGAGGGTGTCGCCGGCCTGGTGCGTGCTGCCGCCGCCGTCGACGGTGATCGAGTCGCCCGAGTAGTAGTGGCCGTTGGCGGGCGAGGTGACCGCGATGGCTGCGGTGGGCCGGTCGACGGCGAGCACCGTGCGGGTCACCGGTGCCGAGGAGCCGTAGGAGTCGCTCGTGACCAACTGCACGACGTAGGTGCCATGGCCGGTGGCCTGGAACGAGGCCGAGGCCCCGGACAGCGTCGTGAAGGCCGCGCCATCCTTGGTGATGGTCCAGCCGTAGTGCAGGTTGATGCCCGCGGAGTTCGGGTCCGTGGACGTGCCGGCCAGCGCGATGGTGCTGCCCGTGGCCACCACCGTCACCGCCGGCGTGGCGGGTGGCGCCGTGATGCTGGCCACCGGTGCCAGTACCCCGGTGCCCGAGATCTGAACTGCCGACGAGCCCGTCCGCGCCTGCAGTGCGGGCTCCCGCGAGTCCCCGCTCAGCGTGAAGCTCAACGTGGCGGTCTTGGTACCGACGCTCTGGGGCTGGAACCGAATCTCGATGGTGCAGAAACCGCCTCCCGCGGACACCGTGTTGCCATTCGACTGGCACGACTGGATGCCCAGTTCGAAGTCCGTCGTGTTCGACAACGTGAGCGACGCATAGCTGATGTCGTAGAAGCGCAGGTTCTGAACCTGCACGTTCTGCGACGGCAGCGGCAGCGGCGGGTTGACGACGGTCGAGCTGAAGGTCAGCGACGGGGTGACGATGGCGTCGCGCGTGCCGAGCAGGAAGGCCTGCATCTGCGTCAGCGGGGTTGGCAATGCGGCATCCCCCCATGCCTTCATCTGGGCGCCGGCGTTGTGCAGGAACTGCTGGAAAGTGCTGTCCGAGGGAACGTTCGCGATGTAGTCATGCAGCGACTGCGTGCCGCCGGTTCGGTCGGATCCGGACAGCCAGATCGGCGAGAGATGGCAGCCGGAGCAGCCGGGAGCGCCGGTCCACAGGGCCTGGCCGGCGACCGCGTCCGAGAATTGATCGGCGCAGGCCCGCGTGCTGCCGAGCGCCAGGAACAGCGTGCAGACGAACCCTGCGAGCATGTCGCGCAGCGTGAACCGCCACCGTGCGTTGCGAATGTCTGGCATGGCCCCCTCCGTTGCCGCCTTGCGCCTGCGTGATCCGGGATCCACCGTGCGCCGCGTCAGATGCAATCCACCACGCGGAACTCCACTCGCCGATCCAGCGCGTCGCGCAGGTCGTCGGTTCCCAGTCCGATCAACGCTTCTTTCGAGCCCATGCCGGTGGCGGTCATGCGGCCAGCGAGCGCGCGCTTGTCCTGGGCCAGCATCCGCATGACGACCTCCGCGCGCTGGCGCGAGAGTGCCTCGTTCAGCCGCGCGCTGCCCGTGCGGCTGGTGTGGCCCACCACCTTGATGCAGACGCTGCTCTGCGACCCCTCCTGCGCCAGCGAGGACAGCCAGATGCGGTACTGCTCCGGCAGGTCGCCCACCTGGTTGAACGCGGTCTTGCCCGGTTGGAACAGCAGTTTCAGCGGTAGCCGCTTCTGCTCCAGGCCGGAGTCCACCAGCTTGTCGAACGCCTTGCGCGCCGCGTCGCGGTTGCCCAGCTGCCAGTTGGTCAGGTACAGGCCGTTGAGCACGCGCAGGTCGCCTTCGTCGGCCAGCGGGCGCGCCTGCTCGTACAGCTGGTGCGCCTCGGCGACCTTGCCGTCGGAGTAGGCCATGTTGGCCTCGTTGACGGTGGCCTCGGCCGGCAGGCGCGACAGGTAGCCGGGGTCGGCGGGGTCGCCCACGTTGGTGTTGACCTGGCACGAGTTGATGTAGCCCAGCACCGTCTTGTCCTTGTGCCAGGTGGGACTGTCGCTGTAGTACTTGAGCGGCTCCGGGTTGACCGAGTCGACGGTGGCGCGGTCGATCTGCTTGGCCACCACCTGCCCCGTCCGAAGGTCGATCAGGGTCAGCCAGACGCGGAACGCATCGGGTGGCGTGTCCACCGCGCGTTCGACATTGACCGGCGTCAGCGTGCCGATCAGCAGCATCGGCGCGTCGTCGAGGCTGCGACGGGTGAAAGGCTCGACCTTCCAGTTCGGCAGCCGCGACTGCACGATGGCCGCCAGCTTGACGCCCATGCGGGCCGTGCTGACGGTCTGCGCGCCGGTGTTGGCGTCGATCAGCGGATCGATGATCAGCGGGCGGTGCGCCGCGGCGAGCGTGGGCGCGACCTGGTCCAGCAGGCCATCTCCGGCGCGGCTGACCGCGTCCTCGAAGCGGACGGGCGCCGGCGGCACCAGGTCGCTCGCGAGAGCCGCGCGGCCCTGGGTCGAGGGCGCGGGCGCCGCCGACGCGACGGCCGGTGTGCCGGCGGGCACGGAGACGACGGCCGAAGGACCTGGCGACGCGCAGGCCGCGACGGCGAGGCAGGCCGTCACGACGAGGCCGCGGCGATGGCCGGACAGTGTGGACGACATGGGCAATTCCTCGTTGAGGGTGGATCGCGATCAGCGACGCGGGAAGACGGGGTCGGGCGAAGGCGCCGAACAACCCAGGAACGTCTGCAGCAAGCCCTGGAGATTGGCGTCCGCCTGCGCGCGCTGCATCAGGCGGTCGCGCGAGATCAAGGCGTTGGGCATGGACGCGTTCAAGGCCAGGTCGGCGGTGCCGCCGCAAAACTGGGTCTGGGCGCGCGCGGGGTTGAGCACTTGGGGGCCGGCGTTCCAGTCGTAGGTCGATGCGAGCGCGGCGTGGCAGGTCCGGCAGGAGGTTGCGACCACCTCGCGGTAGAAGTTGGCGGCCTGCGGCTGGCTCGCCGCCTGTTGCCAGGCCGATGGGACGTAGGTCTTGTCCAGCACATGCGCGCCGCTCGCGTACCACCCCTGGATCAACGCGCTGGTGGCGTTGGTCGGCGACGGCTGGGTTGCAAGCACCAGTTGGTTGAGCTGGTACAGCGACTCGGACTGGGCCGCCTCGGTGAGCTGGCTGGCGGAGCCGAACAGGTAGTTGCCGGTATCGAAGGCCAGGAAGTTGGCCCCGAGATAGGGCGACGGCGTGCCTTGTTCGGGAAACCTGCCGTTGTGCACGCTGCCGCCATGGCAGGCGACGCAGGCGCCCGGCACGTACTTCTCGCCGCGGCCGTCGAGGTTGACCGAGGTCAGCAGGCCGCCATCGGGCCCGAAGACGAAGAACTTCGTCAGCGGCGCGCCGCCGTTGACGCCGCCGCTGGGCGTCGATTCCATCGCCACGCAGGCCACCTCCTTCTGGCTGGCGAGCGCCACGCCCAGCACCGCATCGACGTCGGCCTGGTCCTGCGTCTGCGGCCCCGGATGGTTGCAGACATAGAACGCGATGTGCGTCGCGTCGACCTTCGTGGCCACCATCTGGCGCACGAGGTTCAGGTCCATCTTGTTGATGTACGTGGCACTGACCTCGGTGTTGGCCTGCGTGTAGGGCGCGAATCGCATCGCGCGCTTCCAGTCGTCGAAAGTGATCGCGCCACTGGGAGTTCCCTGCGCGTCGCAGCTGTCGACCGCCCCCAGCGCGCGGTAGTACATGCAGCCGCTCAGGCGCGTGTCGATGGCCTTGTAGCTGAGGAACTGCAGCGCCCCGGGCAGGCTGTTCGACACCACGCCGGTCTCCGGCAGCACCATCGTGCCGCGCACGTTGCCATCCAGCCCGTTGGCGACCATGGCCGCGATGGTCGGGCGGTGATTGGCCAACGTGACGGAGAGCTCGACCGGCTGGGTGCTCACGTAGCCGGCCGGCGACGACGGCGCCGGAACGCCGGCCGTCACCTGCAGGCCTTCGCAGGCGACCGCGAGCTGCAGGCTGCCGTTGACGGGCACCGGCGCGTCGAGGGCGTAGTCGCCGAAACGGTTGACCCGCACTGCCGAGCCGAGCGCCGTGCCGTCGGACTGCTGGAGCTGCGCCGTTGCCGCGCTGTGGATGCCGAAGAATTCGTCCTGGATGCCGCAGACGGCGCCGTCGGCGTCGGCGACGTGGCCGTGCAGGCGCAGGTTGCGATCGGGCTTGATCACGGGATAGATCGGTGCCACGGTGGCGGTGCCGCCCACGATTGCCGAGCCGCACGGGTTTATCGGCGCGCTCTGGGAGGTGGCGCATTGCACGGCGTAGGAGCCGGCCGCGAGCTTGGGCAGGTCCAGTTCGCCGCTGACGTCGGTCGTGCCCGAATAGACCAGGTTCGGCGGGATGGCCTGGTCGTACAACTGCACCAGCACGTCCGGCACGTAGACGACGCGCTCCGCCGGCGCGCCTCCGCCCGTGGGCGTGAACAGGAGGTGGTCGCCGGGGCTGATCTGCAAGCGCAGCCGCACGGTGAAGCCATCGAAGTCCGCGACGCTCGCCGCCGTGTAGGGGCGAGGCACCGGCACCGGCGCCGCCGTCCCCAGCGAATCGCTGGAGACCGCGTACTGCTGTTGGGCATAACCGCCCTTGCCGTCGGACACCGTCACGTACGCGAAGTGCAGGCCGGGGCCATCCGGCAGCGTCCAGGTGGTGGTGCTTGCATTCGCGTTGAGCACCGTGCCGCCGTTGACGCGCCACTGGTATTGCAGCGCGTCCCCGTCCGCGTCGGAGGCATCGACCGTCAGCGTGGTCTTCGATGGCCCCGCGTCTCGCGAAGTACCGGTGGCACCGCCGCCGCAGCCATGTAGCAGCACGGACAGGAGAAACAGGCACGCGGATCCGGCCGCGATACCCCATCGTCCGAGCTTCCCCCTGTCGTGCATGGCGGCTCCTTGCATTCGGCGCGGGCCGTGGAGGGGCCCGGCGTCATCGATTGCCGGTTGGACGGTGACCCGTCGCATGGTTCGCGGGCGTCCTCGGCATGCCAGGACGAGCCTCGCGGAATGCTGAGCGATTCAACGCCGCGCACTGACTGGCGTCAATGCTCAGACAGGGGGGCATGGAGGCTTCGAATCGGGGATTGCCTACTTGCAGTGCAGCGTGGCCGTGCGTTCCAGCAATTCCTGCGAGGCGTCGCCCAGCGACAGGCGTTGCAGGATGCGCGCGCATTCGGCGGCATTCGCCTCGGTCGACATCGAGGCACGCCGCGCCGTCGGGGGCGCGGCACGTTCGTGCGCGGACGTCGCCGTCGGCCTGTCCGGGTGGGTGGGAGCAGGCGCGAGAGTCGGGGGCGCGGGCGCGGCCGGCATGGCGTTCGCCGCACCGGCCTGGGCAGACGCGGCGTCCGGCACCGCGGCCACGGGCGCGGCCTGGATCACGACTGGCGCCCGAGCGGGGGACGCCGTCACGGGGGGCGTCACCGGCGCCAATGGTGCTGGACGGCGCCATGCCAGCCAGGCGCCGAATGCCACGATCACGGCCGCCAGGGCGCCGCCTCCAAGCACCAACCGGCGCGCGACGCGTGAATGCGCCGGACGCGCGATGGCGCTGTCGACAAGCGTCGGTCGATGTTGAGGTGCCGGCGCGGTGGGCGCGCTCGGCTGCGGGATCGATGCGCCGACGTTCGGCTGGACGAGCGTCGCATTGTCGTCCGCCGCCGAGTCGTCGATCGCGTCGTCCTGGGCGCGCGGTTGGACCTGCGTTGCGGGATGCGTGGTGGTGCGGTCGGGCGCATCGAGCGGTGGCCGTGCGGACTGGGCAAGCGCCACGTCGATCCGCAACGACGTGGCGAAGCCGGAACCGACCGGCCGCAGCCCGAGTTCGTCCGAGAACGCCTCGATGCTCTGCGTGCGATTCTCGGGCCGGAGCGCCAGCCCGCGGTCCACGGCACGCAGGAAGTCTAGCGAATAGCCGGGCGGCTGCTGCTCGGCCAGCGGCACATAGGTGTCCTTGAGCACGCGCGAGATCGCGGCTGGGGGCTTGTCGCCGGTGATCATCCAGTAGACGACCGCGGCCAGCGCGTGCACGTCGGTCCACGGCCCCTGCGCCATGTCGGGCATCGCGGCGTACTGCTCGATAGGTGCATAGCCGGCCTTGACGATGACCGTCAGCGCCTGCGTCATGTCGTTGATCACCCGGCGAGCCGCGCCGAAGTCGAGCAGCAACGGGCGGCCGCTGTCGGCGAGCATGAGGATGTTGTCCGGCGCGATGTCGCGGTGGTAGCACTGGCGCTGGTGGATGTAGGTCAACGCCTCCGTGAGCGGCGCCAGCACATCCTCGATCCAGGCCTGGCCGGGGCGCCCGGGCAGCCTGAGCACGGTGTCCTTCAGCGTCAATCCGGCGTAGAACGGCATCACCATGTAGGCGGTGCCGTTGGCCTCCCAGAACCTGTATACCTTCACGAGCGACGGATGGTCGAACGACGCCAGCAGCTTGCTCTCGTTGACGAAGCTGCGCAGGCCCGCATCGAAGGTCGACTGCATCGACTCGTTGCGAACGTGCACGGTCGTGTCCTCGTCGCGCGTCGCCAGGGAGCCCGGCATGTACTCCTTGAGCGCCACGATGCGCTCGAGCGAGCGGTCCAGCGCGCGGTAGACGATGCTGAAGCCGCCTTCGCCAATGTGCTCGGTCAGCTCGAACTCGTGCAACTGGTGACCGACCGGGAGCGCGTACATCGAGGCGCGCCGGGCCGTGGCGCCGGCGCGGCGCGGCTCGGGAGACGTGCCGGCCTGCGCCGCCTTCGGTTCGATTGGCGTGCCGGCGACGTCTTCGTCGGAGGGCGTCGGTGCCATGGCGTCCCGTCGCTGAGTGGGGAGGCCAGTGTATCGCGCGCCTAGGCGCAGGCGGGGGCGTCGCCTACGCGAGGATTCTTCTGCGACGTGTCCCGTGATCTCTGTAGCGGGTTCTAGGGGAGCAGTTCACCAAATCTTGGATGCCTCCCGCTGCAAGCCGCATTGCCATCAAGGGTACGAGTCGCTCGACTATGGTGTGTCCCATCTTTCGCGACGAACATCGAGTACGTATGCAACCTCTGACGGTACGTTGGTCGCCTTCACGCCCACTGAAGAAGACATCCGCAGTCGGGACGAGGTGGTTGCAGCCAAGGCCGGATTCGACGCAATGAATGCACTTCTCCCCTCGTACCCGATCCGTTGGTTGTCGATGAGTTTACGGCTCTCGTGCTTGGAGCCATCCTTGGTCGATCAGGCAAGGGCTTGGCATGCAGCGAACCTTGGCCGCGCCCGGAGGCGTCGCCAAGAAGCGAGGCAAGGGCAAGACCGTTCCGGGAAGCCTGTATGCGCTGATGGCCTTACCGTTGGCCGGCGTCACCGAGGACACGCTAGCGGCTTGGTTCGCGCTGGAAAGCCTTCGCAGCAAGCACCAGGCAACCCGCGCGCTGATGATGTTCCGGGGTTTCCTGCGCTGGTGCTCGATACAAACCGAGTTCCGCGCGCTGGTGCACCGCGACGCCGGCAAGGCGCCGGCCATCATGGAATCATTGCCCGGGATGACGCGCCGTACTGACTCCCTGGAGTTCGCGCAGGTGTCGGGCTGGTGGGGCGAAGTTTCGACCTTGCCGAATCGGACGGCATCGGCCTACTTGCGCGCCTTGCCGTTGACGGGTGCACGCCGGGAGGAAATGGTCGCGCTGAAGTGGGACGACGTGGATTTCCGCTGGCGCAAGCTGACCATTGCGGACAAGGTGGCGTACGGGCGGATATGTGTGCAGCACTACCGCCGGCTCACATCACCGAACACCCACTTGTGATGCGGGAGGCCCACATATAAGCCATTCTTCGCCTCGTCGATCGACACGTCGCGGAACGAGTTCAGTCCGAAGGGACTCACGACGAAGCCGTGCACAGTGGTCTTCACCGACTGGTAGATCTCCGCGTTCGCGATCGGCGAGAACGGCAGTTCACGCATCAGGATGTCCTGGGCCTCGGCATACAGCGCCAGCCGTTCGGTCCTGCTGACAGTCGACTTCGCGTTGCCGATCAGCGCGGTGTAGCGTTTGTTGCACCATCGGGTGTCGTTGTTGCCGCCGATGCCGTCGCAGGTGAACAGCGTCCCCAGCCAGTTGTCGGGATCTCCGTTGTCGCCTGTCCAGCCGATCAGCATGGCCTGCTGCTGGCCGAGGGAGGCACGCCGGTTGTATTCCGCCCACTCGAAGCTGCGAATTTCCGTTCGGACGCCGATCTTCGCCCAGTCCGCCTTGATCATCTGAGCCATGATGGACGGATTGGGGTTGTAGGCGCGCTGCACCGGCAGTTGCCACAGGACGATCGTGGTCCCGGCCTTCACGCCCGATTTCGCGAGCAAGGCCTTGGCCTGTGCGATGCCGGCGGCCGGGTGCTCTGCCCGCGGCACGTAGCCCCACTGGGTCGGCGGCAGCCCGTTGTCGGCCACCCTGGCCTTTCCGCCGTACACGGCCTGGACCAGTGCCGGCTTGTCGAGGGCCGCGTCGAGGGCCTTGCGGAACAGCACGTTGTTCAGCGGCTGGCGCTCCACGTTGTAGGCGATGTAGCCCAAGTTCGAGCCCACCTGGCTTACCACCAGCTGCGCCTTCTGCCGCGCAAGGGCGTCGACATCCTGCGGGCGAAGGAACGCCGAGACGTCGCACTTGCCGGTGCGGATGGCGTCGAGGCGCTGGTCCGGATCGGACTCGATCAGGAAGACCAGCGTGTCGATCTTGATCTCCCCGCGGTTCCAGTAACCGCCGAAGGCCTTGTAAGTGATGGAGCGGTCCCTCTCGTAGCCAACGAACTGGAATGGGCCAGTGCCGATCGGCCGCGTGTCGAGTTCGGTCGCGGCGCCGCGGGCCAGCAACGCGGCGGCGTACTCCGCCGACTGGATCGAGGCGAAGCTCATCGCCAGGTTCTGCAGGAACGGCGCATTGCGGCGGCGCAGCCTGAACTCCACAGTCTGCGCATCGACCGCGCGCACGCCGAGGATGTCCTCGCGCATGCCCATGCTGTCGAAATACGGGAACGTGGCGGGAAAGGCCTTGTTGAACGGTAGCGACTTGTCGAGCATCCGCGCGAAGGTGAAGACCACGTCCGAGGCCTCGAGCGGCCGAGACGGGTGGAAGTAGTCCGTCGAATGGAAGGCGACGCCGCGTCGCAGATGGAAGGTGTAGACCTTGCCATCGTCCGCGACGTCCCAGGATTTGGCCAGGCCCGGCTGCACTTCCGTGCTGCCCTTCCTGAACTCCACCAGCCGGTTGAACAGGGTCTCGGCGGAGGCGTCGAACACAGTCGACGTCGTGTACAGCGCCGGATCGAATCCGGCCGGGTTGCCTTCCGAACAGAAGACGAGCGCGCTCGCCAGTTGCGGTGCGGCCAGGGCGGCCAGCAGCAGTGAAATCTTCAAGCCACGCATCGAATGCCTTTTCTCAGGATGAACTGCTTGTTGCGGATTCGAGCGTCCGTGCGGATGGCACGCCGCCGCGCCGCTCGACCAGGAGCAGCGATGCCGCGAGCACCAGGGACGCCGACAGCACGAACGGCATGGCCCAGGACCAGGCGAAATCGATCTTGCACACCATCAGGCTCGCCAGCAGGACGAGCAGCGACAGCGCATTGGCCTTCGACACCAGGCCTGCGACCTCCTGCGCGGAGAAATGCGACGCCAGGTAGCTTCGGCAACCGATGCGCATGGCGCCGAAGCCGCAGCCCAGCATGGCCGCTGCCAGCGCATGGCCGACCGTGCGGCCGGCGCTCGCCCACCACACGACGGCACCGAGGCCGACCCAGAGCATGGACAGGCCATTCCGCCATTTCTCCAGCGCCAGAAAGCCATTCAGGGAGATGAACCCCGCCACGGCCATGCCGATGCCCATCGCCCCGTCGACGATGCCGGCCTGGGCCATGTTGCCGCCGGCCTGCATCGAGAAATACACGGGCACCATGAAATTGAACGTCCCGAGCACCGGCCAGATCAGGGCCAGCGGCAGCAGTGACTGCCGGCTCGTGCGCTCGCCGGCGGCGTTCACCGCAGGCCGGGCCTCATGCTCGAGCCGGGGCATGATCGCCAGGGCGACGAGCGCCATCGCCGCGAACAGCCCAGCCAGGACCTGGACGAACGACGTCGCGCCGATGCGGCTGACCACCGCGTAGGCGATGACCGGGCCCACCATCAGGCAGCACTGGTTGATGGTCATCGACAAGGCGCTGAACCGGTTGATCCGATCGGCAGCCAGGCCCTGTGCCAGCTCGGTGAACCAAGCCTCCAGCAACGGCTCGAGCAGGAAGAAGCCCAGCCATAGGCAGAAGACGAGGCCGATCAGCGCGGTCCGGCCCTGCAGGCAGGCGGCCGATAGCCAGGTCAGCACGGGCAGTGCCGCGAAGCAGGCGACCGCCGTCGGCCGGCCCGCGAACCGCCGCGGCAGCCATCGGTAGAGGACAGGCACGATCGGCGCCGGGATGAACGACACGAAGGTGGCAAGCGCCAGCGACTCGGCGTTGTTGCTCCGGCCCGTCGCCAGGCTCCAGCCGACGACCAGCAGCAGCGCGCCGGTCGACATCCGGTACAGCGCGCAGAAGGAAATGTAGGCCCACATGGCTCAGGAGCGCATGACGAAGATCGCGTCCGCCAGCGCCTGGCTGGAGTCGATGAAATCCGTTCGCCGTGTCGCCCGGATCTCGTCCCACTCGAACTGCGCGATCCCTTCGCGCGAGCGCCAGCACTTCGACGCCTCCGAGACGTGCCCCGGCTTGACGATGATCTCGAGGTTGGTCATCGCCGCCGGGATGTCCACGTCCTGGCGGATCTGCGCGATTTCGCCCTCCCTGGCCTTCAGGAACGAGATGGCCGCCGTCTTCCTGGCGACCGGCAGCGACTCGAACAGCGGGTCGCAGCCGAGATAGGACAGGACGTGCCGCTTGTACATGTTCTCGCCATACGCGTTCTCCACGAGATCCATGATGGCGTCCCCGCCTGGACGCGCCGCCAGTTCGATGACCCAGTACTGGCCGCCCCGTACCTTGATCTCGACATGCGCGATGCCGAGGTTGATGCCCAGGGCATGGCACGCTTGGCACGCGATCTCCTTCAGCCGCGCGTCGTCGGACCGGTGGCTGGGCACGAGGTGGCCGATCTCCGCGAAGTACGGCAGGGACGAGAGGTACTTCTCGGTCACCGCGATCGCCTGGAACTGTTCGCCGTGGCAGAGCACCTCGACGGACACCTCCTCCTCGCTGTCGATGAACTCCTCGACGAGGAACCGGGTGGCGTCGACCTGGTAGGCCTCCGCGTATTCGTCCATCATGTCCATGGCGAACTTCAGCGCCTCGTGCGCCTGGGCCGGAGTCCGCGCCAGCGACACCCCGCCGCTGCCGCCGAAATCGATCGGCTTGATGACCACGGGCAGCGCGATCTCACGCAAGGCGTCATCGAGCTCGGCCGGGCCGCCGATGACGCGTCCGGCCGCCGTCGGCACGCCGCGCTCGCGCAGCTTCTGCTTCATCAGGAACTTGTCGCGGGTCTGCGCGGTGACCTCGTCCGACAGGCCCGTCAGCCCCAGCTCGCGATTGAGGAAGGTGGCCTGCCTGAGCGACCAGTCGTTGACGGGGACGATCGCACGCGGAGCGAGCTGCCGCTGTGCCATGGTGCACCGGATGGCCTCCAGGATTCCTTCCTTGTCCTGCGGGTCGGCATGGATGCAGCCGTCGAAGAAGCGGTTGTTGACCCGCAGCGGGTCCGCGACGACGTTCCAGATCGGCAGGCGCGAAGCCTGGCGGGCGCCCGCCAGGGCACGTTCGCGCAAATAGGAATCCGCGCCCAGGAGCAAGAGGTATTCGTTCATCGATCGCGTCTCAGAGGGAAAAATCGAAATTGAGGTAGTCGGCATCCAATTCCCAACCATTCGACTTGTAGAGATGTTGGGCCGTGTGGTTGTCGACCGCCGTGGAAAGCGTCAGCGCCAATGCGCCGTACCGCTTCGCGACCCGCTTGGCTTCCTCCAGCAGGGCCGCCCCGACGCCGGACTTGCGCGCCGCTGGCGCGACGAACAGGTCGTTCAGGATGAATTTCTTGCGCATCGAGACCGACGAATAGGTGGGATACAACTGCACGAAGCCGACAGCGGCGCCGGCCTGGTCGCGCGCCAGGAGAACCACGGATTGCTGGTGGATCAGGCGCTCGGACAGGAAGCGCTTCGCACCCTCCGGATCCGAGGGTTTGCCGTAGAACACGCGGTATTGATCGAACAATCCGGCGGCGGTGTCGAGATCGAAAATATCGGCAATTTCGACTTTCATCATGGTTCTCCAGTTGGATTCAAATTCAAGCGCAACGCAAAACCGATCCGGCCTCGCATGAGCGCGTGGATCAGGTCGCGGCCAGTCTAGCCCGCACTCTTGTCACACCCGCAGGCCGGCTGCACGCGGCCGGTGACCCATATATCTCCTCGATGCGCCGAGGCCTCCATGCGAACCGGCTCGTCAACGCCTTGCGTGAAGCAGTAGTCCTTGCGATCGACAGAGCCCGCCAGCGCCACGAGCGCGGGGATGACGGAGACCGAGACCGCGTCCTCGTCGATGCCGACGCTGGGCGCAAAAAACCTGAAGTTGAGATCCGCCGATTCGCTGGTCGTGGCTAGGATCACGCCGATCCTGTCCAGGGCCTGCAGTTCCGCTGTCGGCGGGGCATAACGCCGGAATGCGTCGCGGTCGGCCGTGAAGAACAGATAGTCCCGACCGGCCGCATAGGCCGTGCAAGGGAAGGACGCCGAGGGCAGCAGCACGTCCGCGACTTCGAGCGTCAGCTCGGGCCATATCAGTCCCGCCTCGCCGTGCATCCTGGAGAGCCGCAGCCGCCCGCGCTTGTTCAAGACCTCCACGACGTCGCCCTCGCGCAGCGACTCGCCCAGGTGGTGCGCCGCCGCGAGCGCGCCGTGTCCGCAGAGCGGTACCTCGATCCGGCGCGCGAACCAGCGCAGTTCCACGCCGGACGCGCAGCGGCGCAGGAACGTCGTCTCATGGCAACCGGCCTGCGCTGCCACGTCGGCCAACGCGCCGTCCGAGGGCCATTCGGCGACCTCGTGGACCTCGGTATGGCCAGCCAGCAGCGGATCCTCGCTGAACACCTGGTAGGCAGTGCTATGTGAAATCATCGGGCCCTCGTCAAAAGCCATGGTCCTCGAGGACGCGGGACACCAGGGCCTGGCAACATTTCGCAGCCATGCCGTTGCAGCCGCCAAGGGTCAGGCGGTCGCCGTCAATGCGGACACGCGGCCTCGCGTCCTCGGTGACCGTGAACGCACAGGGCCGGACGACGACATCATGGGCTCGCCCGAGGCCGGCCGCGCCGACCTGCTCGAGCGCCTCGTCGAGATGCGGATAGTCCCGGTATCCCGTCCTGAACCAGTGGGTGACGGCGTCGCCCGGCTCCAGGAACACGGGGCGCCTCTCCGAGAAGCCGAACTTCGAGAGGGAGCGTCCATTCGCCCGCCCGATGTCCACGCATGCATAGACATCCCTGAACGGCGAGGAATCCGCGCCGGTCTTCAGGAAGCAATGACGCTCCGGGCCGCGCTCGTGCGTGAAGAACAGCAGGATCTTCGCCTGGACGCGCACGCCGGCATCCGCGGGTGCGTGGACGCCCCGCGTGTCCATCACCTTGCGGCAGTCGAAAGGTTGCGCCGGTACCGAGATTCTGTAGCCCCCGCTCACGGGATCCACCCGTTCCACAACGCCCTGCCTGATGCTCGCCCCCCGGCGCACGGCGCTGGCGTTCAGCGCCGCGATGTATCGCCGGGGATCGATGATGCCGCCGCACTTGTCCAGGTATGCGAATCCGTTGGCGTCCAGGTAGGCATCGCCTTCAGGCGCCGGGACGAACGACAGTTCCTGGAAATCGTAATAGACGGGGCTGGGCGTGAAGATGGCCGTGCCGGTTTCACGCTCCAGGGCCAGCAAGGCGGGGTGATTGACCGCGCTCAAGGTTTCCCAATAGTCGTCGCGATGCCAGGTCCGGTGGATCCGGCTGTCATCCTCATGACTGGAGAAATATCGGTCGGACGCCGCGTACCGCGCGCCTGCCACGCAGACCGAGAATCCCTTGCCCGCGAGCTCCGCGGCGGCGGCGGCCCCCAGCAGGCCGTTGCCGACTACCCCATAGTCGAACATGTCAGCCAACGCGAGCGAGCACGCGATCCAGCAGGTTGAGGCCCGCGCTCAGGTCCTCGTGGCTGATGTTGATCGGCGGCAGGAATTTCACGACGTTGCCATCAGGACCGCAGGTCTCCAGGATGAGTCCGCTGTCGAAGCAGGCCTCCTGCACCTTCCTGGCCGTCGACGCGTCGTTCATCACCAGGCCCGCGAACATGCCGAGCGCGCGATAGCCGGCGACGACGCCCGGGTAGGTCCGGCAGAACCCCTGCAGCCGGTTGCCCAGGATACCGGCGACGTCCTTCAGGTCCTCCTCGAACGCGCGGCCGCACCAGAACAGGCGCAGGGTCTCCGCGCCGGTGATGAAGCCGTAGTTGAAGCCCCGGAAGGTGCCGTTGTGCTCGCCCGGATCCCATTGGTCGAGATCGGCTTTCATCAGCAGCAGGCTCATCGGGATGCCGTAGCCGCTGATCGACTTGGACAGGCAGACCAGGTCCGGCTGAATGCCGTAGTGCTCGAAGCTGAAGAACTTGCCCGTGCGCCCGCAGCCGGACTGGATCTCGTCCACGATCACGAGCGCGCCGAGTTCCTTCGCCAGGCCGCAGATGGCCTTCACCCATTCCGGTGCCGCGACGTTGATGCCGCCTTCGCCCTGGACGAGTTCGACGATGAAGGCCGCGGGCTTGGCAATGCCGCTGCCGGGACTCGTCAGCATGGTGCGGATGAACTCGAATTCGTTGTCCAGGCCGCTGAAGCCGCTGAAGGGCAGAAACGTCACCCAGTTCGGATTCAGGTATTCCTCGTTGCGCTTCTTGAACGACGCCGAGACCGACATCGAGCCCGCGCTCATGCCGTGATAGGAATTGCTGAACGAGACAACCCCTTTGCGGCCGGTCACCTTCTTGGCGAGCTTGACGGCGGCTTCGACCGAATTGGTTCCGGTCGGCCCGCAGAACTGCATCTTGTAGTCCAGCCCGCGCGGAACCAGGATGCACTCCTTGAACAGGCGGATGAACTCTTCCTTCGCCGTCGTATAGAAGTCGAGGGAATTCACGATTCCGCCGCCGTCGATGTATTCGAGCAGCTTCTTACGCATCGCCGGATGGTTGTGGCCATAGTTGAGCGAGCCGGCGCCGCTCAGGAAATCGAGCCACTCCTTGCCGCCGACGTCGAACAGCTTGCTCCCGGCGGCCTTCTCGAACTTGGCCGGGAAGGAGCGGCAATAGCTGCGGACATTGGATTCCGAATCTTCGAATACAGCGAATTCTGGCATCATGACTTTCACGCGTTGATGGTTGCTGATTGATTCAGTTTCAGGCTGGTCACGATGTCGCGCGCCCGATAGGACAGCAGGCTGAACGATCCCGCATCGCCGAGGCCGTGCGAGGACTCGCACAGGCCGTTCATGTACAGGGGCGGATATCGTTCCTCGACATACTTCACTCGATAGTCCCGCAGCACATTGAGATAGCTGCCATCCCACTCGACGATTTCCGAGAAATCCTGCAGCAGTTCCGGCAGCCCGGCCTTGCCATCGCGTCCGACATCGAGAAAGCCGGTCGCCAGGAGCAGCAGGTCGACCGTGACGCTGCTGGTCTGCCTGGTGTAGATGTCCTGCAGGTGCAGGGTCAGCGAGCCGTCGTGATCCTCGTGTCCGACGATCTCGGTATTCCGGTGGATCCGGACGCGTCGCTTGCCATCGAGTTCGTCTTCGTAGCATTTGGCATAGAGACTGGCGATGACGTCGCCGTCCGCCGCGGAATAGTTGGTCTGGCGTACCTGCCGATCCAGCTGGGCCCGCTTCTCGCTGCCGAGGGCGTGGTAATAGTCGATGAACTCCGGGAAATACACCTCGTCGCTGAACTGGCTGGTGTCCTTCAAGCGGAACGAGAAGCTGCGGTGGACCGCATGGATCTCGTTGCAACCCTTGCCGTGAAGGTCCAGCAGCAGTTCGACCGCGCTCTGGGACGATCCCAGCACCGCCACCGACGCGCCTTCGGGAAGATCCTTCGTGGCGCTGTGATAGCTGGTCAGGTGGCGGATGCGCCCCGAGCCCGCCAGCGACGGCGGAATGTTGAGGTTGCGCCCGGTCGCGAAGACCAGGTTGCGCCCCAGGAACGTCGCGTGGCGCGAGGTGCGGACCTCCCACAGCAACTCCCCGTCGACGTCGCGCAGCCGGATGTCGCACACCGCCTCGCCGTAGCGCACGTTCTCGAACTGGGAGCCGACCCACTCGATGTATTTCGCGTAGAGCTTGCGCAGAGGGTAATGCATGCCTACGTTCAGGTACTTGAGCAGCTGCCCGGTGACGAACAGGTAGTTGATGAACCCGTAGCGGCTGCGCGGATTGACCGGGGTGATCAAGTCGCGAATGGGATTGTTCTGGATATCGGAACCGTCCAGCAGCATCTCGTCCTGCCAGCGTGCGGAATCCGATTTCTCGATGAAGATCGCTTTTCCGTCATAGCCGCCTTCCTCCATCGCGATCGCCACCGCGATATTGGACGGACCGAAACCGATGCCGATCGCATCATGGATCATGTTATTTCTCCATCCGCGGAAGAATCTGCTTCTTGTGAGGCGCCGAGCCGGTCGCCTCCCCGCAAATCTGCGCATGGCCGGGGCAGAACGGCGACAGCAGGTTCTGGATGAACGCGGGAATGGCGGCGACGGCTTCCAGGTGTCCGAGTTCAACCTGGCGGATGATGAGATCCATGACGTTGACCGCCTTGCGCGCGGCGCCGCCGATCATGAAGTCGGCGAGGCGCTCGAGATCGAACGAATAAGGCGCCAACGCCTTCTTCAGCGTATCCGGAACGGGGCCGCGAACCGCGTCGCCGTGCTCGTTGTAGATCTCGCTCAAGCGGTTGATCTTGGCCAGCAGACGGGTGCTCTCGCGCTCGAAGATGGCCTCCACGAAATCGGCCTCCTGCAGTTCCGGACCGTTGAGGGCCAGGTACAGCCTGATCAGGTCGGGGTTGTGACGCTGCGAGAAGTCGTTCGCCCAGATCAGGTGCCCCTTGCTGGTGGAGAACTTCGCCGCCTCGAGGTTGTAGAACTGGTTGGTGACGAATGCGGCGGGCAGCGGCCAGTGGCAGCCCGTCTCCTTCAGCGCCAGCGACATCGCCGTGTGCAGGATGACGTAGAAATAGGAGTTGTCATAGCCGAAGAACTGGACATACCGGTCGTCCGCGCGCACTTCCCCGACATTCTTCTCGAGGAAATATCGGTGGCCGAACAGCATCTCACCCCACACGTTCAGCTGCTGCCCCGGCTCGCCGCAGAACGCCGTATCGATGCCGCGCCCGATCTTGTACGACATGACAAAGGGTGGAATCGGGGCGGCCAGGTAGTGGCCCACCAGATTCTTCAGGTACGGCCGGAGACTGCACTTACCCAGTTCGACCGCCATGGCGGCGCGGAACTTCTCGATATCGAAGACCAGGCGCTGCTCGTGCCGCACTTCATAGCGGCCGCTGCTGTTGTCGACGATGTCTATGGCGTCATTGGCGTGTCCGCAGGCCTCGCAGATGCCGCCGCAGGTGGGCGCGAAGCAATGCGGGCAGGAACCGCTGATATAGCTTTCCACCGGGTAGCTCGACGTCGCCTTGTCGTACAGCACGTCGGTGGCGCACCAGCGGAGATGCTTCGCATCGAACAGGCGCGAGAAGCCTTTCTTGACGTACGCGTCGTAGGCCTCGTCCTGGTCGCCGAAGAGGTCGACCCCGAGTTGGTAGTCGGCCAGCGTGCTCGAGATGTCGGAGCGCGCCTGGGCCACCAGCTTGTCGGCGTCCACGCCCAGGCGCGCGGCGGTCGTGTTGACGTAGGACTGGTTGTTGTCGGTGCTGATGACGTAGGCGGCCGCGCGGCCATTCAGGCCGAGCATGCGCTTGCAGATGTCGGCCCCGAGATACGGCCCGGAGACATGTCCCAGGTGGAAGCCGCCGTTGGGGGTCGGCGGCGGTGCGATGATGAGATAACGTGCCATGGTCTGTTCAGAGGTCGTGTTCGTTGTTCGCGAGCTTGGTGGCGATGGCCTGGCGAGCTTCGGGGGAATCCCAGAAGATCGTCAGGAAATCCAGCGTCGCGGTGGGCGAGAGGTTCTCGAATTCGTGCTGCGCCCCTTTCGGGATGAAGACGATGTCGCCCTGCTCGAGCACTTCGCTTTCGCCGTCGATGGTCAGGCGCCCTTGCCCGCTCAGCACCAGGAACGTCTCGCTTTCGTCATGCCCATGCAGTGAGGTCTTTTCACCAACCCGGACGCTCGCGATGGCCGCTCCCCAGAATGGATTGGCGACGCCCGCCCACGGATAAAGTCGCCGCAAATCACAGCCGTACTCGTATTTGGCGTGAGCGGATCTGGCGCGCTGGATATTCATCGGATTCCTGTTGATGATTGGCTTGCTGCGTTGAACAAGGTGGTCGGAAGGCGAGCGGACGCCCGCCCCCCATCCGCATGGAGGCGATGCAGGAAACAAGGCGGGGCTCGAAGGCGGCGCGGCCGTCACGCCGCACCCGCGACGGGCGCCGCGTCAGAACCGGTAGTGGCCACCGAGCTGCAATGCGCTGGCCGCGATGCCCGGCGACACGCTGGGCCCGGTGCCGGTGGCGGTGTCGACGGTGTAGGCCGTCCTCCGGCCGTTGTCGAGGCGGGTGAGCACGCCGTACAGCGTGGTGTTGCCGTCCAGCGCGTACAGATAGGCGGCGCTGGCCTGCGTGGCGCGGGAATCGTGGACGCCGTTGCTCGCCCCCGTGCCCCCGCCCAGCCAGACCGTGCCCGAGCCCATGGGCACGTGCACGCCGGCATACGCCTCGGTCCGGTTGACATACGTGCCGTCGCCGCTCGCCAGGTGGCGCACGCCCTGCACGCCGCCGCTGAGGCTGAACGAGCCAAAGTCGTAGATGCCGGCGAGCAGCAAGGATTCGACGGCCATGTCCGCCGGAGCGAGCCTGTTGATGCGCCCCCAGGTCAGGCTCACGCCCAGCTTTCCGGGGGCGTAGCGCACGCTGCCGCTCACAAACGATCCGTTCCTGTCGCTGCCGAGCCCCGACTCCGCCGCCGCCGCCATCAGGTTCGCGTGGTAGTCACCCATGTCGGGCAGTTCGTAGGCGATGGCGTTGTCGATGCGCGTGCCGCCGACCGTCGTGACGATGGCGCTCGAGATGGCGCTGCCGGCGCCGGTCTGGAAGGCGTCGTCGCAGTCCAGCGCGTTGAAGGTCGGCGTGTACTGGCGGCCCAGCGTCAACTTGCCCAACTCGCCGGACAGGCCCACATACGCCTGGCGTCCCCACGTGCGGCCGTCCGCGCCCGAGGTGCCGTTCTTCAGGTCGATCCCGGCCTCGACCACGGCCACGGCCTTGAGCCCGTGGGGCAGATCATGGCTGGCCCTGACTCCCACGTTGCTGCCCGACAGCCCCCCCGAATCCACCTTGAGTTCACTGCGGTCGCCCTTCTGCCACGCGCCGTAGGCATCGGCCACGCCATACAGCGTGACCTCGCTGTCGGCATGCACCGCGCAAGCCAGCATGGCGCCGGCCAGCATCAGCACCACCTTGGGCAAGGTACACCTGGGCTTTAAATTCAGAAAAATATTCATCGAAATCTGCGTTGCTTGGTATTTACGGCCCGGCCATATCACCCACTCGGAAAATTGCCTCCCCGACAAGCCAGCAATATCTGACTATCGTGACTGAGCCAGCCCAGGGCGATCCCTGTGCCATTCGAATGACGGTCTTGTTCGGCGAAGCCGATTTGTTGCTAAAGGAGTAACTCTTTTTGATTCGTATTGCAGCAGATGCACCGACCTACCGCCCGGAACCCACATCCGCGCAGGAAGATCAGCCGCGATGCGGCAAATTAAAATATATGACAGCGTGCCGACGGAAGCCTTCGCTGCTGCAAAGGCTTTCCGGGTTCGGGCGTGACGTGGAGGAGAGGCGCTCTAATAGACGGCGCATTTTCGCACCCCACGCGTGGTGCTCGAATCGATACTCGAGGCAGGCAAATATTATCAAGAAAGAGGGGATGCCTCGGTCGACAATGCTTCGTCTAATGGAAACCCATGCTTTGTTAGGTATCCCCTAGTTTTTTGGAGTCCCGAACTCGACGTTCAAGACGAAATTGAGTAGCACTACACCCATCGTCCACGATGACGCTGAAACAGCGTCCACGATCACGCTGAAATGCCGTCCACGATGGGCTGGAATATGCAACTGGGCATCCAGCTCGAAGGTGGGTTCCGGCCATCGATACCGTTTGTGGCGATCTGGGCGACGGCCATGGTCATCGCGCAAATGGTGAAGACCCTGACTTGTCCCGAAGTCGACGTGGCCCACACGTTCCAAATGAGAAGGGCGAGGCGGGCACCGCAGGACGATCCGGGCAAGCAGCCGACTTGCACCTCCCGCTATGCGCATGACTCCTTTGCAGCGGGAGCTGTCGCCCGGCGTCGAGCCTCGGCCGGCTGCCTCCCGCTGCATAGCCGACGGCCGGCGGGCGGAGTCCGTCCCAACCCGCATGGGTGCTCGCTCTAGATCGACCCCGGGTCGAGTCCCCCGGCATGCCCCTCGATTGGCACGACAATGCGCAAGCGTCGACTACCTCGACTCCTTTACAGCCAAGCGACGAAGGGGAAGCAGCGATGGAATCGCCGAACGTGTCGAGAGAGCTCATCGCCTTTCGCTTCCTCGTGCTCGTGTGGATCGGCGCGCTGTTGATCCTTGCCTATGGCGTCTACGCACACGTCGAGGCGGTGCGATCGCAGGGCGACGTGACGATGTTCTCGAACGAGATTTCGTTGTGCCGCAAAGAGGCATCGGGGCGGACGCCGGCGTGCAGGCAGAGCGACGCCCAGTCGCAGCGGGCGTGCCGCGAGCAGACCGACCCGTGTTCGGATCGCTCAACGCCTGGATGGGGTCAGGGCCTCGATGCGTCGATCGCCTATCGGGACGACATGGTTCAGCGGGCAGAGAACGCGCCCTGGGTCGCGCTCACCGTCTTCGTGTGCGTGACCGCCATCTTCTACGCGGTGCGATGGGCATTGACCGGCCGGCTCCGGCCTCTTTGGCTGCTGAAGCGGCGGAACGGTTGACGCGATGACGATGACGCCGACGGCCGCATCGGCGATCAGCACAATTCACGGAGTCGCCTCGGCGGCGTCGAGCGCCGTCCACGGCGCCGCGGCAGTCGTTGCGACCGCGCCGGGGTGGTTCGAGAGCGGAAGCCTCAGCTTCGAAATGGCGAAAGGGCTACCAGCAGCCTTCGTCACCCTCGTGATCGGCTGGATCGCGGCGACCATCGCGCGGCGACAACTCATCGTGGCCGCGGAGCAAAGGCGCGTCGCGACTGCGAAGCTAAATCTCGATCTATTCGATCGACGGCTGAAGATTTTTCAGGCGACGGAGCAGTTCTTGATGAACTCATTCCCTGGCGCGCCCCAGGACAAAACGGACTTCATCAATCTGTTCGCCGAAGCCTCGTTTCTCTTCGAGTCGGAGGTCGAGGCGTACATGAAGCTCGCGCTGAAGAATCGCGTCGATCTCGTCACCATCGGACTCCGCGCCGCAGGGAATCAAGGGATGGTGAGGCCTGAGGACATTGCACGCGACACTGAACTCGTTCGGTGGTTCAGCGACGAATACGATGGCGGATGCCGCCTAGTGTTCGCGCCGTATCTCGATTTCAGCGAGTGGCGCTGACGCACGGCCTAGCTTTGGTCGCCATTCACGCCGCTGAAAGCGTGACCTTGTAGGCCCATGGGTGCATGCGAGCTCGATACACCTTGACCGCTGGGTGACCCAGCGCTGAACGCTCCGCAAGCAGTTGGCGCAGCGCCTGTTCGGTGTCGGCAGTGGCACGCTGAGTATGTGAATCCTCAGCCTGTCCGGGCTGCCGACTTACACCACTCCGCGGGACATCACCTCCTGTCAGTCGAAGCCTTGCCACTGCGCCGGGTTTGTCGTTTCTGGTGCCGGTTCGCATGTACCGGTGGCTACATGGTGGCTACATGACCAAGAGCGGAGCCTGGAAACGACGACGGGCGTTAGCGGCTGCTCACCGTCTAACGCCCGTCTTATCTTGGTGCCGGAGAAAGGAGTCGAACCCTCGACCTTCTCATTACGAATGAGCTGCTCTACCAACTGAGCTACACCGGCGTTTCAGCAATGCCCCACAAGTGGGATACCGCGAAGCCTGCCATTCTAGCGCAAGAAATTCTGGCCTGGCAATCGTGACGCGATTTCGGCCGTGGCGCCCGGGGCACGGGCGTGCTCCCGGGCTGACAGGGCCGCTCCGCGGTGCGACGATGGCGCCGTGAATCCTCCCCGAATCCTCGTCGTCGGCGACGCGATGCTCGACCGTTATTGGGACGGTGTCGTCGACCGCATCTCGCCGGAGGCGCCAGTGCCTGTGCTGCGCGTGACGCGCCGTTTCGAGCGACCCGGCGGCGCGGCCAACGTGGCGGCCAACCTGGCCGGCCTGGGCGCCGCGGTGAGCCTGATCGCGCTGGTGGGCGACGACGCCGACGGCGCGCGTCTTGGTGACCTGATGGACGAGGCCGGCGTCGGCTTCGACCGGGTGGTGGATCCGGACTGGGCCACCATCGCCAAGATCCGTTGCGTGGCGCGCCGGCACCAGATGTTGCGCGCCGACTTCGAGACGCCACCGCCACCCGCGATGCGCGCGCGCCTGGCCGAGCGCTTCGGGCGGGCGTTGCCGGTGCACGACCTGGTGGTGCTGTCGGACTACGCCAAGGGCGCGCTGGACGACTGTGCGTCGCTGGTGCGGGCCGCGCGTGCCGCGGGCAAGCCTGTGCTGGTGGACCCGAAGGGCCGCGATGCATCGCGCTACGCCGGCGCCACCCTCGTCAAGCCCAATCTCGCGGCGCTCGACGCGATGCTGGGGCCCAGGGCGAATGACGGCGACGGCGACGACGAACGCGAGCGGCTCGTCGGCGCGCTGCGCGAGCGCTTCGGCTGGCGCCACGTGCTGCTCACGCAAGGCGAGGGCGGCATGACGCTGTTCGACGACGCGGGCGTCACGCACGAGCGTGCGCGGGTGCGCGAGGTGCATGACGTGACGGGCGCGGGCGACACCGTGCTCGCGACGCTGGCCTGGCGCCTGGCCGAGGGCGACGACGTCCGGCGCGCGATGCGCTGGGCCAACGTGGCCGCGGGCCTGGCGGTGCAGACCTTCGGCACCGCGGTGCTGGCGCGTGAGGACTTGATCGCCGCGTTCGACGATGCGCGTGGACAAGCGCCTCAGGCGTGACGCCTCTGCTCGTGCTCCAGCAGCCAGCGCGCGCCCTCGGCTAGGTTGGCGCAGGTGAAGTCGGCGGGCGGGTCGGCGATGTCGCAGGACACGTGGTCGATGGCGTCGGCGATGCGGATGCACGCGGCCACGCCGGCGGCCCGGCCGGCCGCGATGTCGGACGGCTTGTCGCCCACCATCACGCAGGCGGACAGGTCCAGCTCGAGGTCGCGCGCCGCACGCCGCAGCATGCCCGGCGCGGGCTTGCGGCAGTCGCACTGGCGGCGCCAGGCGGCCAGCGGTGCGTCGGGCAGGTGCGGGCAGTGGTACACGGCGTCCAGCGTGATGCCGTGCCGCGCGAGTTCGCTGTGCATCCACGCGGTGAGGTTGGCATATTCGGCCGGCCCGTACAGGCCGCGCGCGATGCCCGATTGATTCGTGGCGACCACCAGCGCCCAGTCTGCGCGCTGCAACGCGCGCAACGCATGCATCACACCGGGCAGCCATTCGAAGTCCTCGGGCCGGCTCACGTAGCCGCGATCGTGGTTCAACACGCCGTCGCGGTCCAGGAACACGGCCCTGCGCAGGGCGGCCATCCGCTAGCCCTCCGCCTGACGGCTGCGGTGCGAGCGCCTTCGGAGCGGCCGAGCGGCGCTCATAAGGCTACCCTCCGCCCATCGGCTGCGGTGCGAGCGCCTTCGGGCGGCCGAGCGGCGCTCATGACGCGTCGGCCGGCGCGAGTCGCGAGCCGGCGCGGATGCGATCCATCAGCGACGTGGTGGAGAAGCCGTCGACGAAAGGCAGCGACAGCGCGTGACCACCCCAGCTGCGCACCAGCGCGGCCTCGGCGAGCTTGTTCATGTCGTAATCGCCGCCCTTCACGTAGACGGACGGTCGCAGTCGAGACAGCAACGCGATGGGCGTCGGCTCGTTGAAGATCACCACCGCGTCCACGCTTTCCAGCGCGGCGACCTGGAAGGCGCGATCGCCCTCGCGGTTCATCGGCCGGCCGGGGCCCTTGTCGAGGATGCGGGCGGACGCGTCGCTGTTGATGGCCACCACTAGCGAGTCGCCGAGCTGCCGGGCCTCGGCCAGGTACGCGATGTGGCCGCGGTGCAGCAGGTCGAAGACGCCGTTGGTGAAGACCGTGCCGGGCTGCATCGCGAAGCGGCCCACGGCCTCGTCCACGTGCATCAATTTACGGAGCGGATCGAATCGGTTCATGATTGTTCTGACGGTAACGCTGCGCTGCGAGGCGCCGGCCAGCGGGGCGGCATCACCTCCAGGCCAGTGTGGCGCGCCGGGTGGCAGCCGGCACGCCCGCGCACCCTTGCAAGCGGTCGTTCGCGGATCGATTTCACGGTCCCGGCGGGTTTCACATGAGCAATCGGCTTGCCCGACAGGCGTTCGCCGGACGCCTTTCAGGCTTGCTTCGGGCCTCAAGCATGCGCCGCGACCAGAGCCCGCGACGGCAGTGATGCGACTGCCTTCTCCAGGGCCTGGCCCACGCGCGCCACGACGTCCGCCCAGTCGTCGTGCGTGGCTTGCCGGAACAGCCGCATCGATGGATACCAGGCGCTCGCCTGCGGATCCAGGCCATAGCGCCAGTCGGGCGCGTGAGGCAGCATCACGAACGTGGGCTTGCCGAGCGCGCCGGCCAGGTGGGCCACCGCGGTGTCGCAGGTCACCACCACGTCCAGGTTGGAGATGATGGCCGCGGTGTCGTCGAAATGGGCGATCTCGCGTTGCAGGTCCACGAATCGAGGCAGTTGCGCGCGGCCGACGAGCTGCTCGCAGCCCGAGCCCTTCTGGAGCGAGAAGCAGCGCGTGCCGGGCACGTCGAGCAGGGGCCGGACGGCGTCGAATCCGGGCGACCGCTCGTGGCTGTTGCGCAGCGCGGGATTGCCGGCCCACACCAGGCCGAACGCCAGGTCGCGGCCGGGCGAGCGGCCCGATGCGGCGAGGCGGTCGCGCCATTGCCAGGCGAGCGCCTCGTGTGCGTGCAGGTACGGCGCGTCCGCGTGCGCGGGCGCGAGGCCCAGCACATGGGGCAGGCTCATCAACGCCACGTGGGTGTCGAACGTCGGTGGCGTGGCGCCGCGCACGCTCACCGACGCCACGCCCGGGATGCGCGCCGCCAGCCCCTGCAGGCCGTCCGGGACCTCCAGCACCACGCGGCCCCCGAGGCGGGCCACCGCGGGCACGAAGCGCAGGAACTGCAGGGCGTCGCCGAAGCCCTGCTCGGCCCAGACGAGGATCGTGCGGTATTGCAGCGGACGTCCGTCCCACACGGGTTGCGCGCAGTTTCGTGGTGCGGGCTCGCCGCGCCGGAATCGCCATTCGTACTCGCGGAAACCTTCCTCGAACCGGCCCGCGCGCAGCAGGCCCAGCGCGCTGTTCCAGTGCGCATCGACGTGCTGAGGATCGCATTCGACAGCCGCCTGGAACGCGGCGAGCGCACCCTCCCACAGCCCGAAGCGCTCCAGCGCCACGCCCAGGTTGTAGGCCGGTTCCGGCGAACGCGGCGCGTGACGAAGGGCCTGCTGGAACGCCAGCAGCGCGCCGTGCCGGTCGTTGCGATCGCGCAGCAGGCTGCCCAGGTTCGTCCACGCGTCGGCATAGTGGGGCTGCGCGCGGATCGCCTCGCGGTACGCGGCCTCCGCGGCCCGCGGCTGGCCCAGGCGCTGCTGCACGATGCCCAGCAGCGTCCAGGCATCGGGGCGGTTCGGCAAGGCATCGACGGCGCGGCGCGCA
>JABCYW010000056.1 GCA_013289985.1 Betaproteobacteria bacterium
CACCCGCACCCGCACCCGCACCCGCACCCGCGCCGGCAACGCCCGCCGACAACACCGCGAAGGCCAATCCGGCGGACGACGCCGCGGCGAAGCAGCGCAAGGCCGACGCCGACGCCAAGGCCAAGGCCGACCTGGAAGCGCGGGCAAAGGCGAAGTCCGATGCCGAGGCCAGGCTCAAGGCCGATGCGGATGCCGCCAGGGCCAAGGCCGATGCGGATTCCAAGGCGGCGGCCGCCGATGCGGATGCGAAGGCGAAGGCCGATGCCAAGGCCAAGGCGGACGCCGACGCCGCGCTGGCCAGGAACACGCCCAAGCAACCCGACGCCAAGCCCGCGGACGCCAAGGCGGACGCCGCCGACGCCTTCCGCAAGGGCTACGAGGCCTACCTCGCCGGACGCGTGCCCGAGGGCATCCGCATGATGGAGCGCGCCGACGCGATGGGCGCCCCGGGCGCGCGCGCCCGCCTGTGCGCCATCTATCGCAAGCCGACCGCCGCCGAAGGCAAGGACTTCCTCAAGGAAGCCAACAAGTGCAAGGGCGTCGACTAGGCGCTGGGCTCGCGCCATCCAGGTGGTTTCCTGCGCAATCGCACACACCCGCGACCGTATTTTCCGGGATAACCCTGGGCCTGTCGTGCCGGGGCTGCGCAAGGATGCGCGGGCACCCCCCATTTCGGGTGCCGCGCGTGCGCGATGGATCCAGACGGCGATAATCGAATCGTCTTCTTATCGAACTGCCATGGAACTCGTCGTCCGCGCCCTGCGTTGCCCACCGCCCGATCAGCCGAACGCCATCAACGCGCGCTTCGGCGCGAACGGCGGTCGCATCGGCCGCAGCAACACCTGCGCGCTGCCGCTGCCGAGCCCTGATCGCTACATCTCGCGCGAGCACCTCGAGATCCGCTGCCGCGACGGCAAGTATTCGCTGAAGGTCATCTCCAAGGTCAACGGCTGCAGCGTCAACGACAACGCCGTGCCCCCGGGCGCCGCCGTCGAGCTCTCGCATGGCGACAAGATCCAGCTGGGCGACTACCTGCTGATCGCCGAGCTGCAGCAGACCACCGGCGCCAAGGATCCGCTGGCCGCGTTCGGCTACTCCGCCAGCAGCCGCGCCGACAGCCTCGACATGATGGCCTCGCTGGCGCCCACGCCGGCCGCCAGCGGCGCGCGCGACTCGCAGTTCGACACCTCGCCCAACTGGGCCCAGCCCGTCACGCCGCCGCCGGTGCGCCGGGTCGCCCCCGCGCCGCTGGCCCACCAGATCGAGACCGACCCGAGCGCCACCGCCCTGGGCCAGATGCTCGACGCCGCGCCGTCGGCCTCGCGCACCCGTCCGGCCGACACGCCGGCCAGCCGCGCCCCGGCGTTCGGCCGCGACGACAACGGCGCCAGCGCGCTCGACGCGTTCCTTGGGCTGGACGGCGGCCTCATGGGCAAGCCCGCCGCCGCGCCCATGAGCGACCAGGCGCAGGGCCTGTACCGGCAGCAGGACGTCAACGTGGCGATGCCCGCGCAGGGGCACAACACGCTGCCCGACGCATTCGACGACGACATCTTCTCGGCCCTCGACAAGGACTTCGGCCCGGCCCGCGGCGCGCCGCCGGCCCCGGCCCCGGCCGCGCCCGCCCGTGCGCCCATCGCGGCGCCCGCGATCGATCCGCTGGACGTCGACCTCATGCCCGACACCGCCGCTCCGGTGCGCGCACAGGTCGCCGCGCCGCCGCATGCCGCCGCGCAGCCGGCCCCCGCGCCCGTGGCCGCGCCGCCGGCGGGTGCGAGCGTCGACGGCGGGCAGGCGCTGGCGGTGCTCGCCCAGGCGCTGGAGCTCGATCCGGGCGACCTCGACACCGCGCATCCGATGGAGACGATCCGCATCGTCGGCGAGCTGCTGAACCTCACCGTCAGCGGCCTGTACCAGATGCTGGAGATGCGGGCGCAGCTGAAGAACGAACTGCGCATCGAGGACCGCACGATGATCGCGTCGCGCGAGAACAATCCGCTCAAGCACTCCGATTCGGCGCGCGACGCGTTGCGCTACCTGGTCGACGTGCGCCAGCACGGCAACAAGCTGTTCCTGCAGCCGTCCAAGGCCATCGGTGATGCCGTCAACGACGTCTGCGCCCACGAGATGGCGGTGATGGCCGGCACGCGCGCCGCGCTGCTGGCCGCGCTGAAGATGTTCTCGCCCGAGACCGTGGAGAAGCGCATCAAGAAGAGCGGCGCCCTCGACAGCGTGATGCCCGCGCTGCACCGGGCCAAGCTGTGGGAGAGTTTCCTGGCCATGTATGGCGAGCTCGAGAAGGAAGCCGAGGATCACTTCGACCGCCTTCTCAACCAGGAATTCGCGCGCGCCTACGCGGAGCAGGGCAAGAAGCTGCGGCGCAAGAAATGAGCATGCCGGCGACGCGACGGGCCTCGCCGGAAGATGGATCACGCGCGCCGCGGGCGCAGCAGGGTGACTCATGACGATCAGTTCGCGATCCGCACTTGCTCCCGGCGGGCTTCATGCGCGCGGTGCCGCGCTGCTGGCGGCGTTGCTGCTCCTGGCCGGCCTTGCGGGCTGCGCCGCCGACACGGCGCCGACGCACGCGGCCGCGCCGGCCAACGATCCCAAGGCCCTGGCGGCAGATCTCAACGCGCGCCTCGACGCGCTGCAGCGTCAATCCGAACCGGCCTCCGACGACGTCATCGCGTCGCTGGAGCGCACCTTGCGCGAGCAGCGCGAGAAGCGCGCGCGCGCGGTCGTCGCGGCGGGCACCACCGCGGCTATCCCGACGGGCGCCGCCACGGCCGGCGTGGCCGCGTCCACCGTGCCGACCAAGGCCGCGCCGCCGGCCGCGCCCGCCGTCGTGGCTGCGGCCTCCGCGCCGTCCAGGCCCGCGCACCCGACCAAGGCCCAGGCGCGCGCCGCCTCCGCGGCGGCGGCACGGCAGGCCGCGATCGCCAGGCAAGGGCCACCGGTGATCACGCCGGCGCCCGACGTCGAACCCTTCGCCGGCGCCACGGCGCTGCCGCCGCGGGCGGCGGACGCGGTGCCGTTGCCGGCCACGGCGTACACCGGCGCGGCCACGGTCGCCGGGCCCACCCGCACGCCGATGTCGCGCATGCCCGAGTCGCACATGCCCGTCGACGAGTTGTATGCGCGGGCGCGCGACCTCGAACTGCAACTGCAGGTGGCCGCCGCGATCGGCCTGTACCGCGAGGCGAGCCAGCGCGGCCATGCCCCGTCGTCGCAGCGACTGATGGAACTCTATGCCGACGGCGCCCCCGGCGTCGCCCGCGACTATCGCGTCGCTGTTTTCTTCAAGGAGCGTGCCGTGCAGCAAGGGGCCAACTTCGACCCCGTCTGGCGGCGCTGAGAGCCCGATGTCCACCCTGAGCACCACGGCGCCCCACTGCGAGATGGCGTCGCGCACCGATGCGGGCCGCGTGCGGTCCGCCAACGAGGACGCGGTCCGCTTCGACGCGAACCTCGGCCTCGCGATCCTGGCCGACGGCATGGGCGGCTACGCGGCCGGCGAGGTGGCCAGTCGCATGGCCGTCGACGAGATCTTCGACGAGCTCGCCTCCGCGTTGCCGCACCTGCACGCGGAGCCCGAGTCGCCGGACCGTGCCGGCCTGCACGAGGACATGCGCTTCGCCGCCGCGCGCGCCAACTCCAGCATCATCGCCGCGGCTCGCCGCGAGCCCGACTACGAGGGCATGGGCTCCACGCTGGTCGTCGCGGTGCTGATGCACGATCGCATGACCGTGGCGCACCTGGGCGACTCGCGCTGCTACCGCTTCCGCGCCGGCACGCTGGAACAGGTCACGCGCGACCACTGCTGGGTGGACGAGCAGATCGCGATGGGCGCGCTGTCGGTCGACGCGATCCTCGACACGCGCTATCGCAACATCGTCACGCGCGCGCTGGGCATCGAGGACGAGATCGACCTCGAGGTGCACGACCACGACGCGCAGGTGGGCGACATCTTCCTGCTCTGCTCCGACGGCCTCACCGACATGCTGGACGACGCCGCGATCACCGCGCACTTCGTCGCCGGCAAGCCCCTCAACGAAACGGCCTCGCTGCTGGTCGACGCGGCCAACGAGGCCGGGGGGCGCGACAACGTCTCGGCCTTGCTGGTGCAGGTCGGCACGCCGCAGTCGCCGGGCTGGGCCGCGCGCCTGGTGCGCCGGCTGCAGGGCGGCTGAATCGCGGGACGCGGCCCGCGCCCCGTTTCGAGCGGCCACGACCCCATGAATCGCCAGGCGCCAGGCCGCGCCGGATGTCCGCCCGGCGCCGCTTTCCTGTCGTTGCGCAGGTATGCTTGCTGCCTCACCCTAACGTTCCGATCCGAGGTCGAACGATGGTTCAATCCGCCAAGCCCGGTCCCACCAAGCACCATGGGCGTTCTCATCATCGCCACCACCCGCCGACGACGACGGTGCCGGAGAAGCAGCCGTTGCCCGCCAGGACGCCCGGCGTCAACGGCAGCAAGGATCACGCCGATCCCAACCACACGACCTGGCTCGGCATCACCAGCTCCCTGACCGGAGTGCGCGACTGGGCCGACCACTCCCTGCACGAACTCGACGACTGGCTGCACCACATGCTGGGCGGCGCCGGGGCCCAGGCGCCGGGGAAGCCGCCGGTGGCGACCGGCAGCAAGCTCAATTCCCTGACCGACACGCGCGACAAGCGCAAGGCGCACTTCGTGGAGGCCTATGCCGTTTTCAAGTAGTTTCCCGGTGACGTGGCACCTGCTGGCAACGGCCTGCGCCGCGTTCGTTCCCGCGCTGGCCGCCGCCGCGTCCGCCACGCACTGCCAGGCCGACGAGAGGCCCTATTTCTCCTGCGTGGCGGGCAAGAAGACCGTGTCGCTGTGCGGCGCGGTATCGGCAGGCGGCATCAGCAAGCTCACCTATCGATACGGCAAGCCGGGCAAGGTCGAGCTGGAGTTCGCCGCCACCTCGGCGAGCGCGCCGCACTTCATGGCCACCGTCGAGCCCGACAGTCCGCGGGCGAAGGTCTCGGAGGTCTGGTTCGATCGCGGTGAATTTCGCTACCTGCTGCACACCTGCGAGGGCGGCGACTGCCCCTACGACGCGGGCCTGGCCGTGTTGCGCGGCCAGCGCCTGCTGTCCAACGCCAGGTGCCAGCGCGATGCCGACGCGGTGGACATCTTCTCGACCGACCTTGTGGAGTTCGGCGACAGCACGGACACTAGCAAGTCGCACACCAAGCTGCTGGAGATCGGCGACTACACGAATTCGATCGATCGCCTGTATCCGATCCCCGCCAAGGCGTATCCGTGAGAAAGCCGCCTGCATTCCATCGATGGGCGCAAGGCCCACAAAGAGGGAGTCAGGCCGGCGGATTTTTCGTTTCCCCTGCGCTAGAGTACGAGGAAGAGTGAAATCGGCGATGCGTGCGCCTCGACACGCGGATTAGTCGTTCGACCTGTGTGCATGCGAGCCCCCGCTCGCGCTGATGCAAGGCAACGGCGGCGCTGCGCGGCTACGGCCAGTGCGTGCGTTGGAAGTGCGGAGACGCCATCATGGGACGAATGCTAGAGATCTCGACGAAGGCCGGCGACGGCGTCTTCGTCGTCCAGAAGTTCAGCGGGCGTGAAGACCTCGGCAGGCTCTACGAGTACCGCCTGGAGCTTCTGTCCGATCGCGCCGACATCACGGCCGAGAGCCTGCTGGGCACCAACGCGACCATCTCGCTCGAGCTGCATGACGGCTCGTCGCATCGCTATTTCAACGGCTACGTCACGCGCTTCACGGTGCAGGGCAGCGTGCGCACGACGGCCTTCAAGACCAACGTCGGCTATCTGTACCTCATGACGGTCAGCCCGGGCCTGTGGTTCCTCACGCGAGCTGCCAACAACTGCATCCACAACGCGATGTCGATCAACGACATCGTGATGAAGAAGCTCGGCGCCAACGCGCTGGTCACGGTGGACAACCAGGTCGGCGACACCGAGAAGCGCGACTTCGTCGTGCAGTACCGCGAGACGGACTTCACCTTCGTCAGCCGCATGATGGAGCATGCGGGCCTCTACTACTATCACACGCACGACAACGGCACGCACAAGATGGTGATCGTGGACCAGGCGTCGAAGCACCTCGCCACGCCCAACCTGCCGCAGCTGACCTTCGCGGGCGAGGGCCGCACCAACACCACGCTGAGCTCTTTCGTGATGGTCTCCGAGGTGCAGTCGGGCGCCTATGCCGTCGCCGACTACAACTACGTCACGCCCAACACGCGCATCGCGTCGGTCAGCTCCCAGCCGAGGTCGCACGACAACGCCGGCTTCGAGATGTTCGACTACCCGGCCGACACCACCACCTCGTCGTTCGCGCAGACCTACGCCAAGATACGCTCCGAGGAGAACGCTTGCGGCTACCAGGTGGGCCATGGCGTCGGCGTCGACCGCAACATCCAGGTCGGCTTCAGGGTGACGCTCAAGGATCACGCCGTCGATGCGTTGAACCAGGAATATCTGGTGATCGGCCACACGTTCGAAGCCGTCAACAACGTTGATGGCGCCAGCGGCGACGCCAACTGGGACTGCCACTTCGAGGCCATCCCCGCGGCGACGCAGTTCCGGCCGATGCGCACGACGCCGCGCCCGGCGATCTCGGGCACCCAGACGGCCCTGGTGGTGGCCGACTTCCGCACCGACACCGACACCAGCGGCGGCGCCGATCCCATCGGCGCCAACCTGGGTCGCGTCAAGGTGCAGTTCTTCTGGGACCGCTACGGCAAGCAGTCGTGCTGGGCGCGCGTGTCCACGCCCTGGGCCGGCAAGGGTTATGGCTTCCAGAACATGCCTCGCGTCGGCGATGAGGTACTGGTGCAGTTCCTCGAGGGCGACCCGGATCGCCCGGTGGTCATCGGCCGCGTGCACAACGCCGAGAACATGCCCCCGTTCAAGCTGCCGGCGGCCGCGCCCTACACGGGCCTGAAGACCTTGAGCATCGACCCCAGCGGCAAGAGCGTGGCCGGCAAGTGGAACGAACTGCGCTTCGACGACACCGACGGCGCCGAGCAGATCTACCTGCAGGCGCAGAACAACTTCGACAGGCGCGTGCTCAACGACGACAAGACCTGGATCGGCAACGAGTCCCATCTCTACGTCAAGTCCGACGCCTTCGCCAAGTACGACGCCGACCACCACGTCAAGACCACCGGCGACCACAACGAGAAGGTCGGCGGCAAGCTGTCGATGGATGTCACCTCCGACATCCACGTCAAGAGCGGCACGATGTTCGTCGTCGACGGCGGCCAGGAGGTGCACCTGAAGGCCAGTTCCAAGATCGTGCTGGAGTCGCCGATGATGGTGTCGCTGGTGTGCGGCGGCAACTTCGTCACCGTCGGCCCGTCGGGCGTCGACATCAAGGGCATCATGGTCAACGTCAACAGCGGTGGCAGCAAGGGCTCGGGCAGCGCGATCAGCCCGCAGGCGCCCAAGGACGCCAAGGACGCCATGACCAGCGAGGGCGGCTCGGCGACCGCCGTGCCGGCCGCGCCGCCGGCGCCGGCCGCGTTCTCGCCCAAGGCCAGCAGCTTCAAGCTGGCTGCGGTGACCGGGGCGCCGTTCGTGTCGTCGTCCTGCCCGGGTTGATCTTCGGCGCCCGGCGCCATCACCCGCCCCCGCCATCGAGGAGGAACAGCAAATGCCCAATCACGTCTGCCACGGTGCGACGCTCCAGTGCACCATGGGCCTGGCCCCCGGCACCCTGGCGGTGCTGCCGCTCAACATGGTCAACACGTCCAACGTGCCGGCGGCCAACATCATGGATCACATTCCGATGGTCAACATCATGCCGTTCGGCATGTGCAAGTCACCGGCCAACCCGCAGGTGGCCGCGGCCACGGCGGCGGCCATGGGGGTGCTCACGCCGATGCCGTGCATCCCGATGACGCCGTCGCCGTGGGTCCCGGGCTCGCCGACCGTCATGCTGGCCAACCAGCCCGCCCTGAACAAGAGCTCGATGCTCATGTGCAACTGGGCCGGGCAGATATCCGTCACGGTCGAAGGCCAGATGACGCACGCGATTCCCTGAACAGGAACCCATGTCAGAACGCTCCCTTCCAATGCCCCCGGCCGTCCAGGCCCGCCTGTGGCAAGAGGCCGGCGACATGCCGGCCTACGCGATCCTCGACGGCGCGCAGAATCCGCGCCTCCTCGACGCGCTGTACGCCGACCACGCGCCGCGCTGGCGCTGCCTGTTCACCGGCCAGCTCGAGCCCGACATGGCGGTGGTCGCACCCTATCTCGTCGAGCTCGAGCCCAGCGCCGCGTTCGCGCGCCGGCTGCTGGCCGAAGGCTGGGGCCAGAACTGGGGCGTGTTCCTCACGAGCCAGCTGGCATTGCCCGCGCTGTGGCGGCACGTGCGCCAGCAGGTGCACGTCTACGGACCGAACCTGGAGTCGCTGTTCTTCCGCTTCTACGACCCTCGCGTCATGCGCAACTACCTGCCCACGTGCCCGCCCGAGCAGATCGCCGATTTCTTCGGACCGGTGGATTTCTACATCGCCGAAGCCGAGGAGCCCGCCCGTGCGCATGCGTGGTCGCTCGCCAACGGCAAGCTCGTGGCCCAGGGCCTGCGCTGACCTCCATCCGCCGCCAGGCCGGCGCGCCAGCGGCCACTCCGAAGAAAGCCCGCCATGCCGTCATCGATTGAACTGAACGTCGGCCATGTGCCGTCGCCGCGCCGCCAGCGTCCCGACGACGGCGATGGCGTCGCGCCGTTCCGCGTGGTGGTGCTGGGCGATTTCTCCGGCCGCCCGCGCGCCGGGCGCGGCGCGCTGGCCGAGCGGCGCGCGGTGCGCGTGGACATCGACAACTTCGAGGCGGTGTTCGCGCGACTGGCGCCCATTGCCGAGATCGCAGGCCTGCAGGACACGCTGGGCGTGGCGCTGCGCATCGAGCTTGACACGATGGAAGAGTTCTCCGCCGACGCCGTGCTCGCGCGATTGCCCGCGCAGGCGCTCGCCCGCCCGAGCGCGCCTGTCGCGACGGCGCCCGCGCCCGCGGCTGCGAACGCGCGCGAGGGCGAGGACGCGGCCGCGCTGATGCAGCGCCTGCTCGGAGGCAGCCTGCCCGCGGGGGCGCCCGCGCTGGCCGCGCCCGCGCCGTCGTCGCCCAGGCCCGACGCGGCCATCGATCGCTTCATCCGCCAGCTGGTCGGCGCCGACGCCGCGTCGCCGGCGCCCGCGCCGGCGGCGCCGTCGCACGGCTCGAACGAGACGGCCGCGGCCTTGCTGCGCCACGTGCTGCGCGATCCGGCCTGGCGTCACCTGGAAGGCGCCTGGCGCGCGGTGGATCGCTTCGTGCGCGAACTCGACATGGCCGACGGCGACGTGCGCCTGGAACTGCTCGATTGCCGCGCCGACGAACTGCTGGCCGACCTCGCCGCGACGGCCGGCGATCCCGTGCGCGCGGCGATCGCGCCCGTGCTCAAGGGCGACGGACGCGGCTGTGACCTCGTCGTGAGCCTGGAGGAGTTCGGCCCCAGCCTGGCTGAGCTGTCCCTGCTGGGCGGCCTGGCCGCCGCCGCCTCCGCACAAGGCGGCGTGCTGCTTGCGGGCGCCGCGCCGGCGCTCGCCGCTGTGGCCGCCAGCGAGGATGCGCGGGTCCTGGCCTCCAACGAGGCGCGCGTCTGGCGCGCGCTGCGCGAGAGCGCGCTCGCGCCGCACGTGGGCCTCGCGTTCCCGCGGCTGCTGGCGCGCCTGCCCTACGGCCCGCGCACCGATCCGGTGGCCGCCTTTCCGTTCGACGAGCTGGCCGACGCGACGCCCGGCACGCTGCACGACCACCTGGTCTGGCGCAGCGCCGCGCTCGATGCCGCGCTGCTGCTGGCCCAGGGCCACGGCCAGGGCGGCGTCGAGTCGGTGATACAACTGGACGACCTGCCGGCCTTCATCGACCGCGGCGGCGACGAGCCGCGGCTGCAGGCCGTGGCCGAGGCGTACCTGGGCGAACGCGAGGCGAGCCTGCTGCAGGCGGCGGGATTCATCACGCTGCAGAGCGATCGCCGCGTGCCGAGCGCGCGCGTGTCCGGATGGCAATCGATCGCCGCGGGCCACGCCGACCTGCGGGGCAGCTGGCGCTAGCTGCGCCTGCTTCGGCAGCATCGCGCGCCGTCCGATGGATGCCTCAGGCCCGGGCTTTCCTTGCCCTCGCGCGCTCGCATGCCGCGCCAGGGAGCGTGAGGCGGAGAGGGTGCGAAAAGTCAATCCTGCGGCTGGCGTCCACGAGGCACAAAAGTCGGGTTTCATACCCTCGGCGAGCCCCGTGAATACGTGTACATTTGCTGCGGCCCCGCAACGTTGCGGGGCCGCCAACATGAACCCGCGGGCCTCGAGAGCGCCGGTTCTCACGACAAGAAGAGCATGAGCCGAAAGCGCGTCATCTGGTCGGAGGGATTGTTCCTGCGGCCGCAGCATTTCCAGCAACTCGAGCGCTCGGTAGAGATGCTCGTGGAGTCCCGCGCTGCCGGGATGTTCTCCCCGGGTTGGGGCCTGAGCGCGCTGCGCATCGACGAGGAGGCGCTCAAGATCGGGCGGCTGTCGATCAAGTCCGCGCGCGGCGTGATGCCGGACGGCACGCCCTTCTCCATCCCCGAGGAATACGCGGCGCCGCTCGCGCTCGAGGTGGGCACCGAGGTCAAGGAGAGCCTCGTGCACCTCGCGTTGCCGCTGGTGCGCGCGGGCATGCCGGAGTTCGCGGTCGACGCGGGTCCCACCACCGCGCTGGCGCGCTACGTGGGCCAGGACCAACGCGTCGAGGACAACGTGCTGGGCGTGGGCGACCCTGCCGAGATGAAGCTGGGCCAGATCAACCTGCGCCTCATGCTCGACGAAGATCCGCGCTCGGGCTTCTGCAGCATCGCGGTGGCGCGCATCATCGAGCGTCGCAGCACGGGCCAGCTGGTGCTCGACGAAAGCTTCATCGCGCCCGCGCTCGACTGCCGCGGCTCCGCGCGCCTCCAGGACTTCGTCACGGAGGCGCGCAACCTGGTGCGCCATCGCGCCGATACCCTGGCCGCGCGCCTGAACCAGTCGCAGCAGAAGGGCGTCGGCGAGATCGGCGACTTCATGATGCTGCAGGTGGCCAACCGCTACGACCCGTGGCTGACCCATCTCGGCGAGCGCGAGACGCTCCATCCCGAGGCGCTGTACACCGTGCTGGTGCAGGCCGCCGGCGAGTTCGCCACGTTCAGCGATCGGCGCAAGCGCCGCGCCCGCGTGCAGCCGGTCTATCGCCACGAGGACCTGAAGAACACCTTCGAGCCGCTGATGTTCGACATCCGCGAGCTGCTCACCGAGGTGATCAACCCGAACGCGGTGCCCATCCCGCTGCAGGAGCGCGCCGCGGGCCTGTACACGGGCATGATCCCCGACCCCGAGCTGCTGCGCAACGCGCAGTTCGTGCTGGCCGTCAACGCCGACAAGCCGGGCGAGTTCGTGCGCAGCCGCTTCCCGTCGCAGGTCAAGATCGGCCCGCCCGACAAGATCCGCGACCTGGTGCGCCTGCACCTACCGGCCATCGCCGTCGAGCCGCTGCCGATGGCGCCGCCGCGCATGCCGTACTACGCCGGCTTCACCTACTTCCAGCTCGATCGGAGCGGCGACCTGTGGAAGCAGCTCGACGTGACCAAGGTCATCGCGCTGCACATCGCCGGCGATTTCCCCGGCCTGCAGCTGGAACTGTGGGCCCTGAAGCCCTGATCCGAGATTCATCATGAGCGACCCCAACTTCCCCGGTGCCCCGCCGCCCGACGATTCGGAATCCACGATCATGATCCCCAAGCCGGGCGGTCGCCGCGCGGCGGCGCCGGTCCCGGCCGCCGGGCAGGCGATGACGCTGGACGCCTCGGCGGTGCTGTCCGACGTGGAGGAGGCCAGCGGCCCCGTCGGCCTGAACCCGCTGGTGGCCAACGCGGCGGTGCTGCTCAACACGGTGCCCACGATCCGGCGCTCGCTGCACCACGCCGACCCGGCGGGCCTGCGCGACTACCTGCTGCGGGCCATCACCGAATTCGAGAGCCGGGCGCGCGCGGCCGGCGCGAGCCCGGAGCACGTGCTGATCAGCCGCTACGCGCTGTGCACGGTCATCGACGAGGCCGTGGCCAACATGCCCTGGGGCGCCAGCCCCGAGTGGGTGCAGCAGAGCCTGCTGGTCACGCTGCACCGCGAAGGATTCGGCGGCGAGAAGTTCTTCCAGCTGCTCGAGAAGGCGATGGAGGATCCGCGCCGCAACATCGACCTGCTGGAGCTGATGTACGTGTGCATCGCGCTCGGCTTCGAGGGGCGCTACAGCGTCATCGAGAACGGCCGTCAGCAGCTCGACGTGGTGCGCGACCGCCTGCACGGCGTGATCCGGCGCGAGCGCGGCGAGTTCGAGCGCGACCTCTCCGGCAAGTGGAAGGGCGTGCAGCGCGTTGCCAAGCCGCTGGTTCGCCGCCTGTCCGTGTGGCTGGTGCTGGCCGCCGTGGCCCTGCTGCTGTTCGTGCTGTACCTGGTCTTCGCGCTGGTGCTGGCGGCCAAGTCCGATCCGGTCTTCAATTCGCTGGCGGCCATTCGCGTTGACGTGGGTGACCTCAAGCGCGCGCCGCCGCCACCGCCGCCGCCGGCCGCGCCGCGGCTGAAGCCCCTGCTTGCCGCGGAGATCCTGGCCGACGAGCTGGAGGTCAACGAGGACGCCACATCCAGCCACGTGATCATCCACGGCGACAAGTTCTACGACCCGGGCAGCGCCGAGATCAAGCCCGACCTGGTGCCGGTGATCCAGCGCATCGCCGCTGCCATCAACCAGGTGCCGGGCGTCGTCCTGGTCAGCGGCCACACCGACAACCAGCCCACCAAGCGATCGCTGCGCTTCCCGTCCAACTACGAGCTCTCGCTGGAGCGCGCGCGCGGCGTCGCCGCGTTGCTGGAGCAGACGGTGCAGAACCACGCGATCAAGGCCGAGGGCCTGGCCGACAGCAAGCCGCTGGCGCCCAACACCACGCCGGACGGCCGCGCTCGCAATCGCCGCGTCGAAATCACCCTGCGCACCGGCGCATAAGAAGTCTGGGATAGAAAAAACATGTGGGCAAAGCTCAAGCGCTTCTTCGCCAATCGATGGGTGCTGGCGTTCATCGGCCTGCTGGTCGTGTCGCTGCTGATCTGGTTCGTCGGCGACGCCATCGCGTTCTATGACCATCGACCGCTCGGCTCCGCCGGCGCGCGTCTCGGCCTGATCATCCTCGTCATCCTGGTCTTCGCGATCATCGAGGGCGTCAAGCAGTACCGGGCATGGCGCGCCAACAAGGCGATGCTCTCGGCGATGGGCGAGGGCGCCTCCAGCAACACCGCGATGTCGCAGCGCGAGGTGGCCGAGCTCAAGAAGCGCTTCGACGACGCGATGGGCACGCTGCGCAAGGCGCGCTTCGACGACAAGTCGGGCAGCGGCCGCAACTACCTGTACCAGCTGCCCTGGTACATGTTCATCGGCGCGCCGGGCTCGGGCAAGACCACGGCGCTGATGAACTCGGGCCTGCGCTTCCCGCTCGAGGGCAAGATGGGCAAGGATGCCGTCAAGGGTATCGGCGGCACGCGCAACTGCGACTGGTGGTTCACCGACGAGGCCGTGCTGCTCGACACCGCCGGCCGCTACACCACGCAGAGCAGCAACCGCGAGGTCGATGCCGCCGCGTGGACGGGCTTCCTCACGCTGCTGAAGAAGTTCCGTCCGGCCCAGCCGCTCAACGGCGCCATCGTCACGGTGAGCCTGTCCGACCTGTTCACGTGGTCGGCCGCGCAGCGCGACGAGTACGCACGCTCGATCCGCGCACGCGTGCAGGAGCTTTATGGCACGCTGGGCGTGCGCTTCCCGGTCTACGTGGTCGTCACCAAGACCGACCTGCTGGCCGGCTTCTCCGAGTTCTTCGGCGATCTCGGCCGCGAGGCGCGCGCGCAGGTGTGGGGGACCACCTTCGACTTCCCGATGCCCGCCGGCGCCGGCCTGGGCGCCACGTTCGCCACCGAGTTCGACGCGCTGGTCGCGCGCCTGAACGCTCGCCTGACCACGCGCATGGAGGAAGAGCGCGACCCGCAGCGCCGGGCCACGCTGTTCGCGTTCCCGCAGCAGTTCGCGGCGCTGCGCGAGATACTCAAGTCATTCCTCGACGAGGCCTTCCTCAGCTCCGCGTTCGGCGAGGAGCCGATGGTGCGCGGCGTGTACTTCACCAGCGGCACCCAGGAAGGCAGCCCGTTCGACCGCGTGCTGGGCAACATCTCGCGCGCCTACGGCCTCGAACGCCAGGTGCTGCCGCCGGCCGCCGCGTCGGGGCGCAGCTACTTCCTCACGCACCTGCTGCGCGGCGTCATCTTCGCCGAGTCCGACATCAGCGGGCGCAGCGCCGTCATCGAGAAGCGCCGCGGCCGCATCGCGCTGGCGGCCTACTCGCTGCTCGCGCTGCTGTCGCTGCTGCTCATCGCAGGCTGGACGATCAGCTTCGTGCGCAACCAGGCCCTGATCCACGAGGTGGCCGACGCCACCGCGGAGGTGCAGAAGCGGGTGGCGGCGGTGCCGCCGCTGCCCGCCGGCGACGTGGTGGCGATGCTGCCGGTGCTGGACGCGGCGCGCAACATGCCCACCGGCTACGCCGAACGCGACGCCGGCGTGCCGCTGTCGCGCGCCTTCGGCCTGAGCCAGAGCGGCAAGCTGGGCACGCAGGCCAACCGCGCCTACCTGAACCTGCTGCGCGACGTGTTCATGCCGCGCGTGGCGCTGCGCCTGGAGCAGCAGATCCGCGACGCCGATTCGCCCGAGGTGCGCTACGAGGCCCTCAAGACCTACATCATGCTGTACGACCCGGCGCACCTGAAGGCCGCCGACGTGCGCAACTGGATCGGCGCCGACTGGGATCGCACGCTGCCGCGCGACGTCACGCAGCTGCAGCGCACGGCGCTGTCGTCGCACCTCGACGCGGCGCTCGACCAGTTGCCGCTGGAGATGGTGCTGCCGGAAGACCAGGCCCTGGTGGGCGAGGTGCGCAAGCAGCTCGCCGCCGCCTCGCTCGCCGAGCGCGTGTATTCCCGCCTGAAGCGCGTGGCCGATGCCGGCGCCGATTTCCGGGTCACCGAGGCCGGCGGGCCGCAGGCCGCGCTCGTGTTCACGCGCGCCTCGGGTGCGCCGCTGTCGCAAGGGCTGCCGGCGCTGTTCACGGTGGCCGGCTACGACAAGGGCTTCCGCGCGCAGGCGCCGCTGCTGGTCAAGCAGCTGAGCGAGGAAGAGGGCTGGGTGCTGGGCACGCAGTCCGACTCGGGTGGCGTGGCGCGCATGGCCACCACGCTCACCGCGGTGCAGCAGCTGTACCTCAACGAGTACATCAAGACCTGGGACGACATGCTGGGCGACCTGCGCCTGATCCCGTCCACCAGCCTGCAGGGCAGCATCCAGACCATCACGCTGCTGTCGGCCGGCGATTCCCCGCTCAAGCTGCTGCTCAATGGCGTGGCCAAGGAAACCAAGCTCGCCACCGGCAACGACAAGTCGGCCGAGGCCGTGGCCGCGGGCGTGCTGGACAAGGCTACCAACGCGATGCGCAGCACCGTCGACAAGCTGATGGGCGCGCCGGCCGCGGCGGCGGGCGCGACGGCCAAGCCCGAGGCCGTGGTCGACGCGCACTTCGAGCAGTTGCAGCGCGTCGTCGCCGGGCCGGCGGGCCAGCCGGTGCCGCTCGATGCCACGCTGGGCGTGCTCAAGGAATACGAGGTGCAGCTGCGGGCCACCGACGAGGCCATCAAGCGCGGCGCGCCGGCCACGTCCGACGCGCTCATCGTGGCGCGCATCAAGAGCGAGGCCGACCGCATGCCGCCGCCGATCAGCAACCTGCTCAACGGCCTGATCTCGCGCAGCGGCGCGCAGTCGGCCAGCGCCGGCCAGGCCGCGGTCAAGGCCGCGGCGGCCGGCGAGGTGGGCGGCTTCTGCAAGGCGGCCGTCGAGGGCCGCTACCCGTTCGTCAAGGGCGTGCCCAAGGAAGTGCCGCTGGGTGACTTTGCCAAGCTGTTCGCCCCCAACGGCGTCATCGACGGCTTCGCCAAGACCAAGCTGGTGGGCATGGTCGACATGAACGGCCCGGTGTGGAAGCCGATCCAGCTGGCCGAGGGCGTCAACGCGCTGCCGCCGGCATCCATCGCCAACTTCCAGCGGGCCGCGGCGATCCGCGACGCGTTCTTCCCGGGCGGCACCGCCAATCCGACGGCCCAGCTCGATCTGCTGCTGCAACGCGCCGAGGACGGCGTCACCGAGGTGCAACTGTCCATCGACGGCCAGGTCACGGCCATGAAGCCGGGCGGCAACGGCGCCGCGCGCCTGAGCTGGCCCAGCCTGAGCCCGGCCAGCCAGATCAAGCTGACGCTGGTCATCGGGGGCAAGCCCTCCACCACCCCGCTGATCTTCGACGGCCCGTGGGCACTGTTCCGCTTCGTCGACGCCGGCAAGGTGGAAGGCGGCACGCCCGAGCGCCAGAGCGTGAGCTACGAAGAAGGCGGCAAGCGCGTGTACTTCGAGCTGCGTTCGGGCAGCGTGCGCAACCCGATGCGCCTGCCGGAGCTGGCGCAGTTTCGTTGCCCTGGTTGAGAGCCCGAGATGTCCGGCGGCGGCTTCTACGGCAAGCTCCCCAGCGAGGGCGACTTCGTCACGCGTCGTCTCCCGTGGGAATTCACGTCGGTCTGGGACGACTGGCTGCAGCAGGGCATGCAGGCCTCGCGCGACACTCTGGGCGCGGGCTGGCTGGCCCTGTACCTGTCGGCGCCCATCTGGCGCTTCCAGGTCGCGCCCGGCGTCTGCGGGCCCATCGGCTGGCGCGGCCTGTTCTTCGCCAGCGTCGACCGGGTGGGGCGCTACTTCCCGCTCACGCTCGCCTTCGCCGACGCCGCTGCGCCGGCGCTGGCCTCGCTCAGCGCCGACACGCAGGCCTGGATCGCGCTGGAAGACGCCGCGCTCTCGGGGCTGGCGCCCACGCTGCCCATCGCCGATTTCGACCGCCTGACCGAGGGGCTGGCGCTGCCGGCCGCCGCCGCCGCCGATCCGGCGCGGCCGCGCGTGTGCCTCTATACCGGCGGTTCCGAGGAGGTGCCCGCGCGCGGCATGAGCTTCGCCGAACTGCCGCCGGCCGCCTCGTTCACCGACCTGATCGCGCCCGGCGCGGCGCCGTCGGAGACGTCGCTCGCCGACCTGCTGTGATTGCCCGACCCGCGTGACGTCTTCGTGTACTGAGGGCATACCCTCGGACGTAACCCGTCGTAATGGTTCCCGCGACCGCGCGCACATACACTAACTCTTGTCGCATCCGGAAAAGCCCGGTCGACGCTCAGCCTCGGAGAGATTCCAACGTGATTGACATCGACGCCCTGTCGCGTCCCATCAGCGACGACGAGCCGTCCGGCCCGGACCTGGAATACGCCGAGGTCGCCGAGCTGGAGCGCTTCTCGTCCGGCACCCCGGGCACGATCGATCCGTCCACGCAGGAACTGGTGGGCGCCGAGGAGCCGAACTGGCGCAAGGTCGCCGAACAGGCCACCGAGATCCTGGGCAAGACCAAGGATCTGCGCGTGGCCGCCTGGCTCACGCGCGCCGAACTGGCCAATCGCGGGCTGCCCGGCCTGTCCGACGGCCTCAAGCTGATCGCCACGCTCGTCGAGAACTTCTGGGAGACGGTCTACCCGCCGCTCGATCGCGACGAGGGCGACGACCCCATCGAGCGCCTGAACGTGCTCGCCAATCTCTCGCCCGACCCGGTGCAGTCGTACGGCTCGCCCAGCGCCGAGGCGATGCTGCGCTCGCTGCGCGGCTCGGTCATCTGCGAATCGCGCGAGGTGGGGCGCTTCACGGTGCGCGACCTCGACTACGTGCTCGGGCGCATGGCGCCGCCCGCGGGCCAGACGGCGCCCGCCGCCGGTTTGCTGGCGGCCGCCTGGAAGACCGGCGACCCTGCCGCCAACCAGGAGAAGCGCGACGGCATCGCGATCGGCCAGGCGGCGATCCAGGCGCTCACCAAGCTGTTCTCAGACCACAGCGGCCAGCGCCCCAGCCTCGACCTGCTCCAGCAGACCCTGCGCCGCGTGGGCGAGTTCTACACCGAGCAGGACGCCGAAGCCGCCGCCGAGAACGGCGATGCCGAGGGCGGGGACGGGGGCGAGGGCGACGAAATAGGGGGTGCTGGCGGAGGCGCTGGGAAAACCCCCCGTTCGGGTGGCTTGGCGTCTCGGGCAGATGCGGTGAGAATGTTGCAACAGATCGCTACGTTCCTGCGCAAGGCCGAGCCCAGCAGCCCGGCCCCGATGTTCGTGGACCGCGCCATCAAGCTTCTTCAGATGGACTTCACGGCGATCGTCAAGGAGTTGATGCCCGACTCGAAGGATCGCATCGAGATGCTGGGAGGCATTTCGCTCGAAGATGAAGAATCCGACTCCTGATCCTCAGGATCGACCGAATTTTCCAGGAGAGTTACGTCATGTCAGGTAGCAGCCAGAAGTTCATCGCCCGCAACCGTGCGCCGCGCGTCCAGATCGAATACGACGTCGAGCTGTACGGTTCCAGCAAGAAGATGCAGATCCCGTTCGTGATGGGCGTCATGGCCGATCTGTCGGGCAAGCCCGCCGAGCCGCTCGCGCCGGTGGCCGACCGCAAGTTCCTGGAGATCGACGTCGACAACTTCGACGAGCGCCTGAAGTCGATGAAGCCGCGCGTGGCGTTCGCCGTGCCCAACACGCTCACCGGCGAAGGCAACCTCAGCGTCGACATCACCTTCGAGAGCATGTCCGACTTCTCGCCGGAAGTGGTCGCGAAGAAGGTGGGCGCGCTGAACAACCTGCTGGAAGCCCGCACCCAGCTGAAGGATCTGCTCACCTACATGGACGGCAAGGTCGGCGCCGAGGAACTCCTGGGCAACGTTCTGAAGAACCCCGAGCTGCTGAAGTCGCTGGCCGCCGCGCCCAAGCCCACCGACGCACCGGCCGAGTGAGCGCAGCGCGCGTTCGCCCCCAGTCAAGTCAGAGATCCCTAGGAGTCCACCGATGACCACCCAACAAGAATCGACCGCCGCCGCTGGCGCGATGGCCGAATTCGACGATTTCGCCGCGCTGCTGCAGAAGGAATTCAAGCCAAAGACGGACCAGGCGAAGTCGGCGGTCGAGAACGCCGTCCACACGCTGGCCCAGCAGGCGCTCGCCGACACCACGCTGGTGTCCAGCGACGTCTACAACACCATCGAAGGACTGATCGCCGCGCTCGACAAGAAGCTGTCCGAGCAGGTCAACATCATCCTTCACCACGCCGACTTCACGAAGCTCGAAGGCGCGTGGCGCGGTCTCCATCACCTCGTCAACAACACCGAGACCGACGAGATGCTGAAGATCCGCGTGATGAACATCTCCAAGGGCGAGCTGCACAAGACGCTCAAGCGCTACAAGGGCACGGCCTGGGATCAGAGCCCGATCTTCAAGAAGGTCTACGAAGAGGAATTCGGCCAGCTGGGTGGCAACCCCTACGGCTGCCTGGTCGGCGACTACCACTTCGACCACAGCCCGGTCGACGTCGAACTGCTGGCCGAGATGGCCAAGGTCGCCTCCGCCGCGCACGCCCCGTTCATCGCCGGCGCCTCGCCCACCACGCTGCAGATGGATTCGTGGCGCGAGCTGTCGAACCCGCGCGACCTCACCAAGATCTTCGAGAACTCCGAGTACGCCGCGTGGCGCTCGCTGCGCGATTCGGAAGATTCCCGCTACATCGGCCTGGCCATGCCGCGTTTCCTGGCGCGCCTGCCCTATGGCGCGAAGACCAACCCGGTCGACGCGTTCGACTTCGAGGAAGACGTCGAGGGTGCCGACCACAATCGCTACGTGTGGGCCAACTCCGCCTACGCGATGGCCACCAACATCACGCGCGCCTTCAAGCTGTACGGCTGGTGCACCACGATCCGCGGCGTCGAGTCCGGCGGTTCGGTGCCCAACCTGCCGGTGCACTCGTTCCCCACCGACGACGGCGGCGTGGACATGAAGTGCCCCACCGAGATCGCGATCTCCGACCGCCGCGAGGCCGAACTCGCCAAGAACGGCTTCATGCCGCTGGTGCACCGCAAGAACAGCGACTTCGCCGCGTTCATCGGCGCCCAGTCGCTGCAGAAGCCGTCCGAATACGACGATCCGGACGCCACCGCCAACGCCAACCTGGCCGCGCGCCTGCCGTACCTGTTCGCGTCATCGCGCTTCGCACACTATCTGAAGTGCATGGTGCGCGACAAGGTGGGCTCGTTCTCGAGCGCCGCCTCCATGCAGCGCTACCTCAGCGACTGGATCAGCAACTTCGTGGTCTCCAATCCGGAGAGCGCCGGCCAGACCATCCAGGCCCAGAAGCCGCTGTCCGCCGCGGAAGTCATCGTCGAGGAGGTCGAGGGCAACCCCGGCTACTACACCTCGAAGTTCTTCCTCAAGCCTCATTACCAGCTGGAAGGGATGAGCATCTCCCTCCGCCTGGTTTCCAAACTGCCTTCGAGCAAGGCGGCCTAAGCCCTTCGGGGCGTAGTCCCAACAGGGGCGAATTCCGGCCTGACGGGCTGGGATGGTTACAAGGAGCATAAAAATGGCAATGGACATGTTCATCAAGATCGATTCGCTGGCTGGCGAATCGAAGGATTCCACCCACAAGGGCGAGATCGACGTCCTGGCGTGGAGCTGGGGTGCGTCCAACTCCGGTTCGGCCCACGTTGGCGGCGGCGCTGGCGCCGGCAAGGTCAACGTGCAGGATCTGTCCTTCACGAAGTACCTCGACAAATCGACCCCCGACCTGCTGCTGTCCACCTGCAACGGCAAGCACTGGGATCAAGCGGTCCTGGTCGTCCGCAAGGCCGGCGAGACCCCGCTCGAGTACCTGAAGATCACGATGAGCGAAGTGCTGGTCACCAGCGTTTCGGAAGGCGGCTCGGGTGGCGAAGACCGCCTGACCGAGAACGTCACGCTGAATTTCGCCAAGGTGAAGGTCGAGTACGTCGAGCAGGCTGCCAAGGGCGGCAAGGGCGCCACGCCGTCGATGGGCTGGAACATCTCGGAAAACGTGAAGCTGTAATTCCAGGCAGGACCGGTCTGCTCGCAGACCGGTCGCCTTCCTCGCGCGCCTCGTCATGCGGTTGCGAGACCCGTGGCGAGATCCGCTGCGAAGGAAGGCTCGAATTCCTGAAGGCGCCGGTCAGTTGGCCGGCGTCGCCATTTTTCCCCGGGGTGAGTGTCCATGGCGTCCATTGATCTCGCAATGCAGTTTTCCTCCGCCGACCCGCTGGCGCACTTCGACGAGCTGCGCAAGATGATCCAGAAGCAGCCGCAGCGCGCCGACCTGCGGATCTTCCTGTTCCAGCTCTACTGCGTGCAGGGCGAATGGATCAAGGCCGCGACGCAGCTCGACGTGCTGCTGGAGCTCGACCCGTCCTCCAAGCCGATGGTGGAGACCTACCGCGAGGCCCTGCGCTGCGAGGCGCTGCGCCGCGAGGTCTTCGACGGCAAGCGCTCGCCGCTGGTGCTGGGCAAGCCGGACGACTGGCTGGCGATGATGATCGAGGCGCTCCGCGTGGACGCCGAAGGCCGTCCCGATGCCGCCGCCGAGTTGCGCACCAAGGCCCTCGAGGCCGCGCCCGCCACCTCGGGCAAGCTCGACGACGCGCCGTTCGCGTGGCTGGCCGACGCCGACAGCCGCCTGGGCCCGGTCGTCGAGGCCATCATCAACGGCAAGTACTACTGGGTGCCGGTGTCGCGGCTGATCCGCATCGAGATCGAGAAGCCGGCCGACCTGCGCGACTTCGTGTGGGCCCCTGCCACGCTGACGCTGGAGAACGGCGCCGCGAACGTGGCACTGATCCCCACGCGCTACCCCGGCACCGAGCGCGAATCCGAGCCGGCTTTGCGCCTTGCCCGCGCCACCGACTGGCGCGAGAGGCCGGGCGGCGCCTGGCATGGCGTGGGCCAGCGCATGCTCACCACCGACCAGGCCGAGGTCGCGCTGCTCGATGCGCGCGTGATCGCGCTCGATACCCCGCTGGTCGAATCGCCGCCGCCGGCCGAGGCGGACGCCGCCGCGGCGGCGCAATCCAATGGCTGAAGCGCTCTCGCGCGACCGGCTGTACCCGTCGCTGCTCGACCGGCTGATCGACGAGGATCCGGGCCGCGCCACGGAGGCGCGCGAAAACCGTGCGGCCTCGCTGCAGAGGCTGCGCGAGAACGTGTTGCGCGACCTGAACTGGCTGTTCAACGCCACGCAGTCCAGCATCGATCTCGAAGACGATCCGGTACTCGTCGGCTCCGTCATCAACTACGGCATGCCGCCGCTGGCGGGCCGTCCGGCCTCGCAGTACGACACGAGCGAGCTCTCGCGCGCGCTGCGCGAGGTGATCCTGCGATTCGAGCCGCGCATCATCGCGCACACGCTCAAGGTGAGCGCCGAGCGCCCCAAGGGCGACAGCCACAACGTGCTGGGCTTTCGCATCGAGGGCCAGCTCTGGTCGCAACCGATCCCGCTCGAGATCTACATGCGCACCGAGATCGACCTCGAGAGCGGCATGACCCAGGTCATCGAGTCCAAAGCACCCTAGCATCCCCTCCACGCCACGATGGATCCGCGCCTACTCGGCTACTACCGCCAGGAACTGCTGCACATCCGCGACGCCGCGTCGGAGTTCGCGCGCGAGCATCCGAAGATCGCCGCCAGGCTCGCGCTGGAGCAGACCACGTCCGGCGGCGAATGCGTCGACCCCTACGTGGAGCGCCTGCTGGAAGGCTTCGCGTTCCTCGCCGGCCGCGTGCACTACCAGCAGGACGCCGAGTACGCGCGCTTCACGCAGCACCTGCTCGAGCTGGTCTATCCGGGCTACCTTGCGCCCACGCCGTCGATGCTGATCGCGCAGTTCGAGGCCGACCTCGACGATCCCGCGCTGGCGACCGGCCCGCTGGTGCCGCGCGGCAGCGTGATGAGCTCGCGCCTGCAGCCGGGCGAGCGCACCGCGTGCCGCTTCACCACCGGCCAGGGCGTGCGCCTGTGGCCGCTGCGCATCGCGCAGGCGCGCTTCCAGTCGCACGTCACCGACGTGCCGCCCGCGGCGCTGGCCGGCCTCGTCTCGCCCAACGCGTGCCTGCGCGTGCGCCTGCGCGTGGGTGCCTCGCTGCTGGCCAACCAGCTGGAGCTCGACGAGCTCGTGCTGCACATGGCCGGCGACGACGGCATCGCGCACCGGGTCTACGAACAGCTGTTCGCGCGCTGCCAGGCGATCGCGGTCGTCGATCCGCTGCGCCGCCACGCGCTGGCCGGCGTCCTCGGCGCCGACGCGCTCGCGCCCGGCGGCTTCGAGGACGACGAGGCCCTGTTGCCGATCCAGGATCGGGCGCTCTCCGGCTATCGCCTGCTCAAGGAATACGGCGCGTTCCCGGCGCGCTACCTGTTCGCACGCATCAAGGGCCTCCGCGAACTGATCGCCAAGATCGGCTCGTCGGAATTCGAGCTGCTGTTCATCACCGACCGCAGCGACGTCACGCTGGAGAAGTCGCTCGATCCGGGCAACTTCGCGTTGCATTGCACGCCGGCCATCAACCTGTTCCAGAAGCGCGCCGACCGCGTGGAGGTGAACACGCGCGACCACGAGTTCCACGTGATCAGCGACCGCGCGCGGCCGATGGACTACGAGGTGTTCTCGCTGCTGTCGGTGGCGGGCATCGACAAGTCGGGCGTGCAGCAAGTGCGCGAGTTCAAGCCGCTCTATGCGCGCTACGACGACGCGAGCTCCGATTCGTACGCGTTCTTCTCCACGCGGCGCCTGCAGCGAGTCGTGTCGGAGGCGGCGCGCCAGCGCGGGCCGCGCAGCGGCTACGTGGGCACCGAGGTCTACGTCACGCTGGCCGACCCGCAGGCGGCGCCGTGGCCGGCCTCGGTGGTGCAGCTGGCGATCGACACGCTCAGCACCAATCGCGACCTGCCGCTGACGCTGTCGGTGGGCAGCGCCAACGACTTTTACCTGGAAGAGAACACGCCGGTCAAGGGCGTGCGCTGCATCCGCGGCCCCACGCGTCCCGTCACGCCGGTGGGCGAGGGCAAGGGGCCGTGGCGCGCGCTGAGCCATCTGTCGCTGAACTACCTGTCGTTGATCGACAGTGAAGGCAAGGGCGGCGCGGCCTCGCTGCGCGAGCTGCTGTCGCTGTACGGCCTGGACGAGCTCTCGCCGCTGCACAAGCAGCTCGAAGGGCTGGTCTCGGTGCGCAGCGAGGCCGCCATCAGCCGCGTGCCGGTCAAGGGCCCCATCGTCTTCGGGCGCGGCACCAAGGTGTGGCTGTCGCTGGACGAGCGCGCGTTCGAAGGCACCGGCATCCTCGTGCTGGGCGCGGTGCTCGACCGCTTCCTCGCGCGCTACGCCAGCATGAACAGCTTCACCCAGCTGGCGATCTCGTCGCAGACGCGCGGCCTGATCAAGACCTGGCCGCCGCGCATCGGCACGCGGTCGGTTCTCTGAGAACGCCAGCATGACCGAATTCGCGTCCGCACCGCCGGCTGATGACGAGGACGATGCGGAAGGCACCCGCATCCTCACCGTCAGCGACGTGCTGGGCGCGCTCGATGCGCTCAAGGGCGGGGCGGGCGGCCACGCCGCGGCGGTGGCCGAGCTGCTGGCGCAGAAGGAGGCCGCGACGGCCGCGCGCTACGAGGCGCGCAAGGAACTGCTGCGCCAGCTCGAGGAGGAGCCGCACAAGTTCGGCTTCTTCCAGGCCGTGCGCCTGCTCGAGAACGCCCACCCCGGCCTGCCGCGCATCGGCACCTCGCTGCGGCTGCGCGACGACCCGATCCGCTTCGCGCAGTCGCCGTCGCTGTCGTTCGCGCCATCCGCGCTGGCCCGCTTCATCCCGGCCGACGGCGACAAGCCGCCCACGCTGCACCAGCGCTTCTTCGGCCTGTTCGGCGCCAATGGGCCGCTGCCCCTGCACATCACCGAGTACGCGCGCGAACGCTCGCGACGCATGCCGTCCGATCGCGCGCTGGTGCGCTTCCTCGACATGTTCCACCACCGGCTGCTGTCGCTGTTGTATCGCGCGTGGGCCGAGGCCTCGCCGGCGGTGAGCCTCGACCGGCCCGACAACGATCCGTTCAGCCGCTGGGTGGGCTCGCTCGCCGGCTATGGCCAGACCACGCTGGCCGGCCGCGACGCCGTGCCCGACGGCGCGCGTCTGGCCGTGGCGGGCATCCTGGGCCGCTCGGTGCACGGCGCCGAAGGCCTGGAGCGCATCCTCAACGACTTCTTCCGCGTGCCCGTGCGGGTGCACCAGTGGCAGGCGTACTGGATGCGCCTGCCCGACGACGTGCACACGCGCATCGGCCTGCGCAACGCGCCGGTGGCCCTCGGGCAGAGCGCCGTGGTGGGCGCGAAGGTGTGGGACTGCCAGAACCGCTTCCGCATCGAGATCGGCCCGCTCACGCTGGCACAGTACAAGCGCTTCCTGCCGGGGGGCGAGAGCCTGAAGCGGCTCAAGGACTGGGTCCTCAACTACGTCGGCTACGAGCTCTCGTGCGAGATGCACCTCGTGCTGAAGACGGACGAGGTGCCCGAGGTCCGCCTGGGCGCCGCCGGCGCGCTGGGATGGACCTCGTGGCTGGGCAAGCGGCCGTCGCCGGAGCCAGCGGGCGACATGCGCCTGGGCATCACCTGAGCGCCGGGCAACCCCCCGCTAGCGGGGATTGAAAACCCCCTCGAACAACGCTCCAATCAGACCAACTATCCAACGGGCACGATGAGGCCCACATGAGGAGTCACCGTGAGTGAAATCAGTCGTGTCGCGCTGTTCGGCAAGCTCAATCCTGTCGCATACAAGGGCATCGAGGGCGCAACGGTCTTCTGCAAGCTCCGGGGCAACCCGTACGTGGAGCTGGTGCACTGGCTGCACCAGCTGATCCAGGCGAGCGACTCCGACCTGCATCGCATCTTCAAGCACTTCGCGCTGGACGCCTCGCGCCTGGCCAGCGACATCACCACCGCGCTCGACGCGCTGCCGCGCGGCGCCACGTCCATCTCCGACTTCTCGCCCACCATCGAGAAGGCCGTGCAGGAGGGCTGGCTGTACGGCACGTTGCAGTACGGCGAGAGCGCCGTGCGCACGGGCCTGCTCGTCGTGGGTGCTGTCAAGACCCAGACGCTGCGCAACGCGCTGTACGCGATCTCGGCCGAGTTCCGCAAGATCAGGCCCGACGACCTGTTCGACGACTTCGCCAAGATCGTCTCCGGGTCGCCGGAAGACACGCTTGCCGCGCGCGACGGCTCCAACGTCGGCGGCGGCGCCGCGCCCGGCGAGGCCAGCGGCGCGATCGCCCCGGCCCAGCTCGGCAAGCAGGAGGCGCTCAAGAAGTTCACCGTCGACCTCACCGCGCAGGCAAGGAGCGGCAAGATGGACCCGATCGTCGGCCGCGACGACGAGATCCGCCAGGTGGTCGACGTCCTGATGCGCCGGCGCCAGAACAACCCTATCCTCGTCGGCGAGGCCGGCGTGGGCAAGACGGCCGTGGTCGAGGGCTTCGCCCAGCGCATCGTGCGCGGCGACGTGCCGCCCAGCCTGAAGGAAGTGTCGCTGCTCACGCTGGACGTCGGCCTGCTGCAGGCGGGCGCCAGCATGAAGGGCGAGTTCGAGCAGCGCCTGCGCTCGGTCATCGACGAAGTGCAGGCCAGCCCCAAGCCCATCATCCTGTTCATCGACGAGACGCACACGCTGGTGGGCGCCGGCGGCGCCGCCGGCACCGGCGACGCGGCCAACCTGCTCAAGCCGGCGCTCGCCCGCGGCCAGCTGCGCACGATCGGCGCCACCACCTGGGCCGAGTACAAGAAGTACATCGAGAAGGATCCGGCGCTCACCCGCCGCTTCCAGAACATCCAGGTCGACGAGCCGGACGAGACCAAGGCCATCCTGATGATGCGCGGCGTCGCCAGCACGATGGAGAAGCATCACAAGGTGCAGATCCTCGACGAGGCGCTCGAGGCTGCGGTCAAGCTGTCGCACCGCTACATCCCCGCGCGCCAGCTGCCCGACAAGTCGGTGAGCCTGCTCGACACCGCGTCCGCGCGCGTGGCGATCAGCCTGCATGCGGTGCCGGCCGAGGTCGATGACTCGCAGCGCCGCATCGAGGCCCTGGAGACCGAGATCGGCATCATCGCCCGCGAGGCCGCCATCGGCATTCCCACGGCGGAACGCGATGCCAGCGTCACCGAGTTGCTGGCCCTCGAGAAGGATCGCCTGGCCACGCTCACCAAGCGCTGGAACGACGAGAAGACACTGGTCGACCGTCTCCTCTCGCTGCGCTCCAGGCTGCGCGACGGCCTGAAGCCGGTGGAGGGCACGGGCAGCGCGCTGGAGGCGAGCGCCGAGAAGGCGCCCGAAGTGAAGGCGGCCCTCACCGAGGGCGAGCGCGCCGACGTGATGACCGAGCTGCGCGGCGTACAGGACGAGCTCGCGAAGCTGCAGGGCGAGAGCCCGCTGATGCTGCCGACGGTGGACTTCCAGGCAGTGGCCAGCGTGGTCGGCGACTGGACGGGCATCCCCGTGGGCCGCATGGCCGCCAACGAGATCGACACCGTCCTGAAGCTGCCCCAACTGCTGGGCAAGCGCGTCATCGGCCAGGATCACGCGATGGAGATGATCTCCAAGCGCATCCAGACCTCGCGCGCGGGCCTCGACAACCCGAGCAAGCCGATCGGCGTGTTCATGCTGGCCGGCACCTCCGGCGTCGGCAAGACCGAGACCGCGATCGCGCTGGCCGAGTCGCTGTACGGCGGCGAGCAGAACCTGATCGTCATCAACATGAGCGAGTACCAGGAGGCCCACACGGTCTCGTCGCTCAAGGGTGCCCCCCCGGGGTATGTGGGCTACGGCGAAGGCGGCGTCCTCACCGAGGCCGTGCGCCGCAAGCCCTACAGCGTGGTGCTGCTCGACGAAGTGGAGAAGGCGCACTCCGACGTGCACGAGCTGTTCTTCCAGGTGTTCGACAAGGGCTGGATGGAGGACGGCGAGGGCCGCTCCATCGACTTCCGCAACACCCTGATCCTGCTCACCACCAACGCCGGCACCGACATGATCGCCAACCTCTGCAAGGATCCGGACCTGATGCCCGATCCCGAAGGCATGGCCAAGGCGATCCGCGAGCCGCTGCTCAAGATCTTCCCGCCGGCGTTGCTGGGCCGCCTTGTCACGATCCCGTACTACCCGCTGTCCGACGAGATGCTGGGCAAGATCGTGGCGCTGCAGCTGAACCGCATCAAGAAGCGCATCGAGGCGCGCTACAAGATGCCGTTCAACTACGACGACGAGGTCGTCAAGCTGGTGGTCAGCCGCTGCACCGAGAGCGAATCGGGCGGCCGCATGATCGACGCCATCCTCACCAACACCATGCTGCCCGAGATCTCGCGCGAGTTCCTCACGCGCACGATGCAGGGCACGCCCATCCTGGGGGTGAAGGTGGGCGTGACGGACGGCGAGTTCTCGTACTCGTTCGACTGAAGCGCGAGCGCAGGCGGCGGCGCGGAGGGCGTCGCACGCCGAGCGGGTGAAAAGATGGCGGCTCGAAGCCGCTGCCAGCAACAACTCGAGGAGGATCTTCCATGCCGTCCCACGTCTCTTCTTCTTCCGACGCCGCGGCGCGGGAGATGCTCACCATGGCGCGCCTGCAGGCGCTCAACGCCATGTTCACCGGCACCAAGCTGAAGTTCGGTGCGAAGGGCGCGATCTCGGCCGTCGCCGGCATGGCCAACAGCGGCCGCACCATCGCGAGCAATGCCAAGAAGCTGGCCAAGGGCGGCAGCTCCGGGGCCGGCGCCGCGACCAACTCGTCCAGCACCATCTCCATGGTCAACGACTTCATCTCCGGCTGCGCCGACGTGCCGGGCCTGCATGCGGTGGCCGAGGCCATCGGCACCGAGGCGATGGAGAATCTCGTTGCGGAAGTGATCCCGTTCGTCAGCATCGTCAACAGCGCCCGCAAGCTCGCGACCGCCACGGCGCATGTGGTCGACGATGCCCACTCGCTGTACAAGAGCGCCGAGTGGACGGAAGGCGCGCTGCCGGGCGACCCGGTGGCCGCTTGCGAGGCGGTCAAGAGCCTCATCAAGCGCGATCTGGGCAAGCATTCCATCCAGGTGGCGCAGCAGGCCGCGGCCACCGGCGGCAAGCTCGCCGGCATCCTGGGCGACGGCGGCACGGGCACCACCGTGGCCATCGGGCTGGCCAACGCCGCGGCCTCGCTGGGCCTGCAGCTGTTCTACCTCGGCCTGGACATCAAGGACATGCGCGCCGGCAACGCGCGACTGGCCAAGCCCAACGGCCTGGACAGCACCGTGTTCAGCGAATGTCCCATCCTCGGCTGCTACCTGCTCACCTGCACCGACACCTCCAACATCGTCAACCTGCTGGTGGAGGACATCGGCAGTCCCGGGTGGATGAATCGCGTCGAGGCGATGAAGCGGACGCAGCTCGATCCGCTGCTCAAGATCGCCACGAAGAACATCACGTCGTCGCGGCTGCAGCTCGACGGCCTGTCCACCAACAAGGGCACGTTCGCGCAGCCCACGTTCTTCTCGTCCGTCAAGAGCCGGGCACTGGCCAAGCTGGGCTACAAGACGGCGGGCTCGTTCGTGCGCACGTCCTGAGCGACGTGGCATCGGCCTGAGCAGGACGGGCCATGGTCGACTGGAACCGCAAGTTCAGGAGCGAGTACGACGCCGCGCGCCAGGCGCTGGCGGCCACCGAGGCGTTCGACGCCGGCTGGCAGCCGGTGGTGGCGGATCTCGCGCGCCTGATGGGCGAGGACGGCTTCGATGTCGCGCGCGCGGACGCGCTCGACGAGCTGCGCCGGCGCGCCACCCACGGCCCCGAGTCGATGCGCGTGGACGAGGCCGACGGCCTGCTGCATGCGGTCGCGCCGCAGGGCGAGGGCGGCCTCGTGCCGGAGGACGCCCGCCGTCGCGCCGCGGCGCTCAAGCTGCTGCGCCACGTGCACCTGGAGAGCCGGTCGGGCAGCCGCGGCGTCTGGATCGTGGCGCTGCCCCCGGAGTTCACCGACTGGCCTAGCCAGCAACTGACCGACACGGCGGCCAACCTGGCCGGCGTGCGCCTGCTGCTGGCTGGCCGTGGCGAACACTTCGACGGCCGCCAGCGCCGCTACCTCGGCGCGGCCACGCTGCAAGGGCTGTCCTGGTGCCAGCGTGCGGCCGCCGTGCTGGCCGACGCGCGCCGCGCGCAGGCGGGCGCCTCGGCGCAGCGCGATCGCGCACGCACGCTGGTGCGACGCTGGTTCGTCGAGGCGGACGCGGCCGAGGCGCAGGTCGACCGCGTCGTCGCCACCCTGGCGCGCGGATTCAAGGACATCGTCGCCACGCTCAACCGCGGACGCTTCGTCATCACCGACTGGGTGCCTTTCCGCGGGGCGACGAGCGCCGTGGAGGCCGACTTCCTGCGCACCGAGGCGTTCGCCTTTCGCGCCCGCAGCGAGGGCATGGACGTCGTCTATGTGGAGGGCGCGTTCTTCAAGGAGATCGCCGGCAACGTGCTGCGCGGCCAGGCGAACTGGACCCGCATCCTCGTGCACGAGCTGTCGCACCTGGTCTGCGGCACGCACGACGTCAACGATGGCCAGTCGCGCTACGCGTGGGCGGGCATCGGCCCGCACGCCGGCTACCCGAGCGCCGAGGCCGTCCGCAACGCCGACAACTGGGCGTTCTTCGCGGCCGATTGCGCCGGGGCGTTGACGGCGGGGCAACGCGAGACGGCGCTGCGCAAGACCTGAGAGGTTGAGAGTCACATCGGCTTGAACAGGTGCACGTAGGCCCGGCTCACGGGCAGCTCGTCCTTCCATCCCGTGACGCGCACGAACAGCCGGCTCGCCTCGTCGCGCCGCGTGCCGGCCAGGTGCGCCAGGTTCACGATGGTCGAGCGGTGGATCTGCCAGAACTGCTGGCCATCGAGCTGCGCCGCGAGTTCGGCGATGGGCGTGCGGATCAGGTGTTCGGCCTGTGCGGTGCGCACGCAGGTGTACTTGTCGTCGGCGTGGAAGAACATCACGTCGGACACCGCCACCTGGTGCGTCAGCTCGCCCTGGCTGGCGCGGATCCAGCGCAGCGGCGCGGCGGCCTGCGTGGCCGGCGCCTGCAGCCGGCGCAGCGCGCGGGCCAGGCGCGCGTCGTCGGGCGGTTCCGCGGCGGCGTCCTCGCGCGGCGCGAGCGCGCGGCGCACGCGGTCGACCGTGCGCGCGAGGCGCTCGGCCGTCACCGGTTTGAGCACGTAGTCGACGGCCTCGGCGTCGAAGGCGCTGAGCGCGTACTCGTCGTAGGCGGTGACGAACACGACGCGTGTCAGGCCCTCGATGCCCGCGGCCACGTCCAGGCCGGTGAGGCCGGGCATCTGGATGTCCAGGAAGGCGATGTCGGGCTGAAGCTCGGCGATCCGCTCGGCGGCCTCGGGGCCGTTGCGCGCGATGGCCACGATCTCCAGCTCGGGCCAGAGCTTGAGCAGCTGGTCGCGCAGGTAGGTGGCCAGGTGGGCTTCGTCGTCGGCGATCAGGGCACGGGTCATGGTGGCGAAAAGGGCGGTGGACGGGGCGATTGTCAGGCGGCGACGGCAGGCTGCCAGGGAATGACGAGGCAGGCGCGGGTGCCGGCGCCGGATCCGAGTTCTGCCAGGGTCAGCTGCGCCGAGGCGCCGAAGCGGGCCTGCAGGCGCTCGCGCAGGTTGGCCAGGGCGATGCCGTGGCCGTCCGGGCCGCCGGCCACGGTGTGGCGCGGACGGCGCGCGACCACTTCCAGGCCGGCGCCGTCGTCCTCGACGCAGACCTGAAGCGCGTCCCGCCCGGCGACCTTCACGCGCGCCGCCTTCACCCGCACGATGCCGCCGTCGACCTGCGGCTCCAGGCCGTGCTTGACCGCGTTCTCGATCAGCGGCTGCAACACCAGCGGCATCAGGTGGCAGCCGCCCAGGTCGTCGTCCACGTCGATCTCGAAGCGCAGCCGCTCGCCCATGCGCGTGCGCATCAGCTCGAGGTAGCGGCGCGCCAGGTCCAGTTCGACGGCCAGCGTGCTGTCGTCGTGGCGCAGGCCGCCGAGCGAGGCGCGCAGGTAGTCGGTGAGCGCCTCCAGCATGTGCCTGGCGCGCGGCGCGTCGGCGTCGACCAGGCTGATCACGTTGGCCAGCGTGTTGAACAGGAAGTGCGGCTCCATCTGGCCCTGCAGCAGGCGCAGCTGGGCCTCGTTGGCGCGCTCGCGGGCCCGCGTGGCCTTGTGGCGCATCGAGAAGTAGAGGTGGAACAACAGGCTGATCATCAACGCGACCACCACCATGGAGACGACGGTCCCGGAAGTCATCGCCACCTCGAACGGCACGCCGCCGTAGAGGATCCTCATGCCGATGGGCCAGCCGATGGCCGTGCCCAGCAACGGGATGCCGCTGAAGAAGAGGGTGCGCTGCCAGCCGCGGAGCTTGGGGAGCCACGCCGTGCCGAACACGGCGAAGCACAGCTTGAACAGGCCCTGGATCATGAAGGTGATGACGGCGGCGACGACATAGTTGCGCCCGAGCCAGATCGCCCAGGAATGCGGGTCCAGCCAGTCGCCGATGGTGCGCGCGGTGGCGACGAAGCCGATCAGCGTGAACGCGAGGGCGAAGCCGCCGGCCCACACGGCACCCCAGAACAGCTGCCAGACTATCGCCGGTGGCGGCGCCTCGGCGTCCATCCAGCTGCGCCAGGACGCGCCCATGGCGGCGATGAAGGGCTTGGGTGCGGTGGTGTTCGTCATGCAGGCAGTGTAGGCAGCGGCCCCGCGCCGGCCCGACGCCCCGGGACGGATCGCCGGCCGGGCCGACGAATCGACGGCGGCCGGCGCGAGCGGCCCCCCGTAGAATCGCCAGCCAACTCCCCAGCGCAAACAACTGAAGCCTTCCATGCAAGTCAAAGCATCCGCCTTCAAGGCCTACGACATCCGCGGCATCGTCGACGAGGCCCTCGACGACGCCTTCGCCGAGCACCTGGGCCGAGCCTTCGGCAGCGAGGCGGTGCGCCTGGGCGAGAAGGCCGTGGCGGTGGGCCGCGACGGCCGCGTGTCGGGTCCGCGCCTCGTGAACGCGCTGATCAAGGGCCTGGCCTCCACGGGCCTGAACGTCGTCGACATCGGCGCCGTCACCACCCCGATGCTCTACTACGTGGCCGCCACGCGCGGCAAGCACGGCTGCCACTCGGGCATCCAGGTCACCGGCAGCCACAACCCGAAGAACTACAACGGCTTCAAGATGGTGCTGGCCGGCCGCGCGATCTACGGCGAGGACATCCAGAAGCTGCGCCGCCTGATGGAGAGCGAGACCTACGTGGCGGGCCCGGGCCGCGTCGCGAAGATGGACATCCTGGCCGAGTACACGCAGCGCATCGTCGGCGACTGCAAGCTCGCGCGGCCCATGAAGATCGTCGTCGACTCGGGCAACGGCATCCCCGGCGCCTCGGCACCGGGCATCCTGCGCGCCCTCGGCTGCGACGTGATAGCCCTGTACAGCCGCGTCGACGGCGACTTCCCCAACCACCATCCCGATCCGTCCAAGCCCGAGAACCTGGTCGACCTGATCCGCACGGTGCACGCCACCGAGGCCGAACTGGGCCTGGCCTTCGACGGCGACGGCGACCGCCTGGGCGTGGTCACGCGCGGCGGCAACATCATCTACCCCGACCGCCAGCTGATGCTGTTCGCGCGCGACATCCTCGCCCGCGTGAAGGGCGCGCCCATCATCTACGACGTCAAGTGCTCGCAGCGCCTGCCCATCGCCATCCGCGACGCCGGCGGCGTGCCGCTGATGTGGAAGACGGGCCACTCGCTGGTCAAGGCCAAGCTGAAGGAAACCGGCGCGCCGATCGCCGGCGAGATGAGCGGCCACATCTTCTTCTCGGAGCGCTGGTACGGCTTCGACGACGCCACCTACACGGCCGCGCGCCTGCTGGAGATCCTGTCGCGGAGCGCCGACCCGAGCGCGGTGCTCGACGAACTGCCCACCAGCTTCAGCACGCCCGAGCTCAACGTGGCCTGCGCCGAGGGCGAGCCGCCGAAGATCATCGAGCGCCTGCTGGCCGAGGCGAAGTTTCCCGGCGCCGAGATCCTCACCATCGACGGCCTGCGCGCCGAGTACCCGGACGGCTTCGGCCTGATCCGCGCGTCCAACACGACACCGGTGCTGGTGCTGCGCTTCGAGG